>JBJEWD010000025.1:0-154468 GCA_051884875.1 Kiritimatiellia bacterium | reverse complement strand
TGAAATCGTACTTCAAGGACAAGCACGTTTCCTATGCGGCCGACTCACAATAATTTGTCGCCGGAGCAATAGTCAGGTCATCTGGCATACCTTCCCAGGCGGACGTCGTCTTCGCGAACACGACGCGATCAACCACGCCAGAGGCAACGACTGCAACTTCCGAGACATCCGGCAGGCGAGACAATTCATTCGAGAATGCGTAATACGATGCGGAGAGTCCCGGCACATAGCCAGTCGGCCAGGGCTCGACAGAAACCGTGCGCGCGACTTCTGCACGTGCCCCGCAGTCATCCGTCGCAACAACCAGTATGCGATGCTCTCCTGCTGTTGCATCCACGAGACTGAACGATCCCGAGGATGATTCGACATGATCGACCAACACAGTCCCGTCATAGAAATCGAGGGAGACAATCTCGCCATCGACATCCGATGCCTCCGCAGTGACATTCACCGCCTCCCCTGCCATCCAGCCACCATCCTCTACGGATAGCGAGACTTTCGGCACCAAGTTCTCGGGGTAATGACAGAGCGCTGCTGCAGGAACGGGTTTCTTCGTGATGCCGGGACCGCTCCAGCTCAGGGAGAGGACGGCATTTCCGCCATTCTCGTAGTATCGAATCACCATCGGATGCCAACCCGCCGACAAGACCAAGCTCCCAGAGGTTTCACGCGCCGAATGGGGAGATGTATCCGCCGTCACGACCACCCCATCAATAACCAATTCACATCCATCATCCGAAGTCACGAAGAAGGTATAACGACCAGACTCCGGGATTCGAATGAATCCCGTCATCCGGCACATGAAGTTGTCCGCCCTGCGGACCACGGCCTCCGGCCAGGTGGTGTTGCCGAAATCGACGGTCTCCGCAACGGACACGCAGAACGGCTCGAGCGCATCAAAATCCGGCATGGCCTGCAGGCTCCCGGCAGTCTTCCGGAACTCGGCGCGGAGTCCAGGTCGTGCGCGCCTCGGATCGGGTTCGAAGAAATGCGGATCCGTCCCCAGCCGATACTCCAGCTCATTCTCAAGTCCGTCGCCATCGGAATCGCCGCAGTCATCGGAGGGATCGGTCGGCGAGAGCCCGTTCTGCACCTCCCAGCTGTCGGGCATGCCGTCCCCGTCCGTGTCTGCGGCAAACGGATCCGTTCCCGCGCGCCACTCCTCGACGTCAGTAAGGCCGTCACCGTCGGCATCGCCTGTGCCGTCGCGGTCGAGTGAGCCGAAGGCGGCGAATTCCCATTCGTCGGGAAGCGGGTCACCGTCTGAGGAAAGCCCGAGCGGACGCTCCGTCGCGATCCTGATGTCATCTACGTTTCCACCCCCGCCGCGCATTTCGATACGCGAGATGCGTTCGGCAGACCCGTGCATGGACAGATCGCCGAATGCCAGCACGCCATTCACGTAGCAGTCCCATCGACGCGTCCCGTAATCGAGGCGGCACGTCCACCGCGTCCACGTCTCCTCTTCAACGTGAAAATGCTCGTTGGTCAGAATCCGGTCTCCGTCACGGACAAGGACCGAGCCGCGATGGCCGATGGCAAACGCAACCGCACCCGGATCCGCCGCATCCAGACTGCCCGCGCAGTCGGAGAGGACATGTACATCCACCCAAAGAGCATCGGCATCAACCGAGACATTCCGCGAGACAACGCTCCCCGAGTCTTCCGAACCCTTCACCTGCAGGGCCGCAACCCCGTATGAACAATTCCCGTCTGGACGTTCGCCGTCACCGAACCCGATACCATCCAACCGTTCTGTCCGTCAATCGCGCCGGGACTGATAGCCGGGAGCTCGAACCCCTCCGTCCAGGCAAACGGTACGCCTTGGTCTGGGACAAGCGGATCCGAGCCCCAAGCCATCTCAAGCCCGTCCGAGATACCATCGCCGTCCGTGTCCGCGAGAAGTGGCGACGTGCCGTAGACACGCGTTTCGAGCGCATCGGAAACGCCATCCGAATCACTGTCACGCGAGGCGTCCGCGACCAGGTAGAACGCCGACCCGATGCCTTCAAGTCTGTCGGCAAGTGACGAATCGCGCCAGGCGAATGCAAGAGCAGGAGGCAAGCGCATGAGATGCGTCCACCCTGCCGCCTCAAAGCCATTGGACGAGGCAAGCCCCAAAATGTCCGTCGTTCGGTTTCCGGAATCAACCGAGAGGTCTGCCGTCGATCCGTCCGAGGCGACCGAGAGACTGGTTACTGTCGGTGAACCGGCCGCCGGTAGCCAGTATGGACGCTCGCGAAACCAGGACACGACATTTGGAGTAGAATTAGATACCCAGAGGGCGGAACGCCAGGAGAACGACTCTATCGGCGATTCAAGTGTTATTCCGGATGGCAAGGAGTTTGTTGCAATGTCAAAGGGATAGCCGAAGGAAAGAAGATTCAACCCCGGAAAGATTTCATCGGACAGGAATTCCGTGTAAGGGACGCGCCCGAAGACGCGAAAGCGAAATGGTTCGGAATGACGGCGCAGGATCCAGGACAAATGCATCGCCCGGTTCGGCCGGAAGCACCGATTCCGGCATCCCGTCGCCGGGGGCAACCCAACCTGTCGCCATACGGACCGCACCCGTCACGGCAGCGGGGGGGATGGAGAAGCACATCCGAATGGGCGTCATCCCCATCACCAACGAACGGACCGGACAGAAACGAGCTCGGACGTCCGTCGCCCAACGGTTCGAAAGGCAGAGCGAAAGGAACGGGTGAGCCGTCAGAAACGGACACCTCCATGATGCCAACGGCATCATCGGCGAAGACGGTCCAACCGCCAACGACGAGCGCAACGCAGCCAGCGGAAATGGCGTTGCTCATACGAATCCCTATCCCCATTGCAAAGCGTTTTCTTCCAGAATACCAAAATTATCCGCACAGTGTACATCAATCGCAGCCGGAACGGGGGCGCGGAGCGGCGGTTGCGGCGACCCGCGCCGAGGCGCTAAAGGCCAAAGGCCCGGACGGTCGCGCGGTCGTCGAAAGGATATTTGACGCCCTGGATCTCCTGCGTGGTCTCATGGCCCTTGCCCGCGATGACCACGACATCGCCCGCCGCCGCGTGCACGAGGGCGTAGCGGATCGCCCGGGCGCGGTCGGGTTCGATCACCAGCCGTTCCCCCCCGGCGAGATGGCCCAGGGGGGCGACAATCGCCGCGATGATGTCGAGCGGATCCTCGCGGCGCGGATTGTCGGACGTGACGACGAGCCTGTCGGCCAGCTTCGCGCAGGCCTCGCCCATCAGCGGACGCTTCAGCGGGTCGCGGTCGCCCCCCGCGCCGAAGACCACCCAGAGCGCGCCCCCGGCCGCCGGCCGGCGATTCATTTCCGCACGCACGGCGGTCAGGACCTTCTCAAGCCCATCGGGCGTGTGGGCGAAATCGACGTAGACCTCGGCCTTGACCCGCGGATTGGCCACGCGTTCGAGGCGCCCCCAGCGCGGCGTCAGCTTCGGAATCGTCTGCCGGATGACGTCCGACGGCACGCCGGCGGCCTCGGCGAGCGCGGCGGCCACCAGTACGTTCGACCGGTTGTAGTCGCCGACGAGCGGGAGCGCCGAAAGCGCGAACCTCGGCGATCGGTTGCTGACGGGAATCACGTTCAGCGGCAGACCGCCGACCGCCTCAAGCATCTCCGCGCCATAGCCGCCATCCAGGCAGACGACGAACGGCGGGAAGTCCCTGCGCCCGCAATCCGGCTTCGGCGGCGGCATGGCGGCGGCGATCTGCGCGGCAAACGAAGCCTTCACCCGGAAGTATTCCGCCATCGTCCCGTGGTAGTCGAGATGATCCTCGGAAAGGTTGGTGAACGCCCCGCCCGCGAAAACCGTGTCGCCCGTCCGCCGCTGGTGGATGGCGTGCGAGGAGACTTCCATCACGCAGTCGGTGCAGCCGTGCGCCTCCATCTTCGCGAAAATCCCCTTGAGCTGCCGGAGCGGCGGCGTGGTGTAGCCCGTGCTGTAGCGGTCTCGGCCGTCAAAGGCCTCGACGGTCGTAAGATAGCCGCAGGTGCGGACCTGGGATGGCGGGAGGCCGGGATGGCGGGAGGTGGCGTTGAGGAATTCGGCGAAGATCCACGTGCAGGTGGTCTTGCCGTTCGTACCCGTAATGCCCCAGATCTTCATGGTATGGCGAACAACCGGGACGGCCGCTCAATCGCGGCACCCCGACCAGCTGTTGAACCGCGCCGCCGCGAGCTTCCTGTACTTCGCGCCGGTCGCACCGTTCACGAACGGATCGATCGAGATGCCGCCGCGCGGCGCGAACCGACCGTAGACCTCCATGTATTTCGGCTTCAGAAGACGGAAGAGGTCGTTGTAGATGACGTTGACCACATCCTCGTGGAAATCGCCGTGGTTGCGGAAGCCATAGAGGTAGAGCTTCAGGGATTTCGATTCCACCAGCCGCTTCGCGGGAATGTAGCGAATCGTCAGCGTGGCGAAATCGGGCTGGCCCGTCTTCGGACACAGGGTCGTGAACTCGCCCGCCGTGAACGTCACCCAGTAATCGCGCCCGGGATGCCTGTTGTCAAACGCATCAAGCATCGCCGGATCGTAGTCCTGCGACGCGGCGACCGTCCTGCCCAAGGCCTTCAGCTCATTCAAATCGTTTCTCATGGCGGAATTATACCAAATAGACGTCCGCTTCCGGGCATTCGCCGGGAAGACTGCCGAAGGCCTACTTGACGAGCGCGTCAAGGATGTCGTCCACCACGGTGCCCGCGCCGCGGATGTCGAACTTGAACTGATTGATCCTGACGGACACGGGCCGGTCGGACGTGTTGCGGTAGCGCGCCCAGCGCCAGCCGTCCTGCACCTTGAGCGGCGTCTCCATGTTCTCGCCGCCGTTGCGCGTCTCGAGCTTCCGCCAGGTCGCGCCGTCGCGGGAGACTTCGATGAGGCCGGCCTGCGCGGGCGCGGCGCTGCCGAGCTTCGCGTGGAAATAATCGGTCTCCCACCCGGCGGGGACGCGGATGCCGAAGCTCTCGCCGGGCTTGATCTCCTTCGGCTCCAGAACGCGGACGATGCCGGCGTAGCGGTTGTCGTCGAGGCTCACGAGAAGCTGCGGGAGGGACTTCGCCTCCGAAAACGCCGAAAATCCGCCGACCGCATCGATCGACTGTCCGGTGCGCGTCGCGTAGATCCTGCGCAGCGTGCCTTCCAGCAGCTCCTTCACGACCGGCGCGAGCTCGCGCGCCGACGGATCGGGACGCTTCATCCAGCCCCTGTCGTTCGCAAACGTCGCGGCGGCGAATTTCTCCTGATGGCGCTTGCACGCGGCGTCGGCCTGACGACGGATTCCGCGCACCTCCTTCATGAGCGCATCCTCCGTCGCCCGGTCGGTCGCGTCGAGGAGATCAAGCGCCTTGAGGCCCTCGGCCATCAGATAGCCCTCGGCCTCCAGCCAGCCCTCGAGCTCCCAGCCGAGGTCGTAGCGTCCCTTCGGCAGTTTCCTCTGAAGCGTGCGCGCGGCCTTGCCGACTTCCCGGAAGAGCTTTCGCAGCTCGCCCGCCGTCGCGGCGGGCAGTGCGCCCGACGCCTTGAACGCCGCGCGCGCCTGCGCACAGAGCGGCGCGGCCTCGACGCTCTCCTCGCGGCGGTAGCCGTGCCCGTTCGGACCCTGGTCGGAGTTGTGCGCGGCAAAGACGCGCATGGCGCGCGCGACCTCGGGGTCCTTGTACAGCTTCGCGAACGACTCCTCCCAGCACTTCCCGGAATCGAAGCCGTCGGGATCGGCGCACCACTTCGCAATGCCGTAGAGCGCGATCTTGCTGGCCTCGCAGTTCTCCATCGGGTTGGAGACGAATCCGGCGTAGGTGCCCGTATCGAGCCCGTAGGTGCGGCCCAGCAGGAGGTGGCTGCGGCAGTAGTCGTTCACCGGCCAGTTCCACCAGATGTAGGGCGGACGCCTGAAGTCTTCCGTGATCTGCCGGACGGCCTCCTTGGTGATGTCCGAGCAGATTCCCCGGCCGGTCCACATGATGTGCACCCGCGTGTCGAGTTTCGCACCGAGCGTCTTCTGGTAGGGATGCCCCGAACCCCAGTAGACGTTGGGGCACATGATGAGCGGGGCGCAGTCCTTCTTCCGGTCGAGGAACTCCGCCACGATGCGGTTGCAGATTTCCGCATGGAACTCCGCGTCGGCGCCGCCGAAATCGTCGAAGAACACGGCGAAGCTGCGGAAGCCGCCGTCGTACATCCGGCCGAGCTTGGCGAAGAGCGCCCGGTAGTCGTCCTCCACGCCCTTGCGGAAGCCGCCGCCGAGATGGATCGCCCAGTAGAAGTTGATTCCGTTGGCCTTCGCGACCTTCAGAAGCCGGTCGAAGTCCTTCATCTCCGCCGCCGGATACGCCTCGCGCCACTTGCTGTGGTGGTACGGGTCGTCCTTCGGGCCGTAGATGAACACGTTCATGCCGTGCTCGCCCATGAACTTCAGGAGCGAAAGCCGCCCCTCGGTTCCCCACGGCCGGCCGTAGTAGCCCTCCACCACGCCGCGGAACGGCACGGCGGGCGTCTTCGCGTGCGCCGCAAACGTCCCTGCGGCCGCCAGCATCGCCAGCATCAGTGTCTTCATTGGTCTCCCTCCCGGTGCGTACGGACGCTCAGGTCCGGTTCTCATTGCGCGTCTCGAGCCCGGCGCGGTAGGCGGCGAGATCGACGTCGAGACGGGCGACGCCCGATTCGACGGCGGCCTTGGCGACGGCAAACGAAATCTCCACGAAAAGGCGGCGGTCGAACGGCTTCGGGATGATGTAGCCATCCCCGAATTCGAGCCGTTCGTTCGGATAGAGCGCCTTCACCTGTTCCGTCACCGGCGCGCGCGCGAGCTGCGCCAGCGCATGCGCGGCGGCGACCTTCATCGCCGTATTGATCGTCCGCGCGCGCACGTCGATGGCGCCGCGGAAGAGATAGGGGAAGCCGAGGACGTTGTTGATCTGGTTCGGATAGTCGCTGCGGCCCGTGACCATGACGTAGCGACGGCCCGCCATCGCCTCGGCGACGGCTTCAGGCGTGATCTCGGGGTCGGGGTTCGCCATCGCGAAGATCGCGGGGAATTCGCCCATCGCCCGCACGTCGTCGCCGCTGAGGACGTTCGCGGCCGACACGCCGATGAAGACGTCCGCCCCCGTCAGCGCCGCGCGGCGCGTGAAGCCCTCGGGCACGTCGCGGGCGTGGACGGCGTTCTGCTTCGAGAGATCCGTCCGCGTCTTCGCCAGCACGCCCCGGATATCGAACATCGTAATGTCCGCCACCCCGGCGGCCTTGAGCATGTCGGCGATGCGCGTGCCCGCCGCGCCCGCGCCGTTGATGACGACCTTCAGTTCGCCGAGCGTCCGGCCCTTCAGGAACGCGAAGTTCATCACGCCCGCCGTCGCGATCACCGCCGTGCCCCACTGGTCGTCGTGGAAGACGGGGATGTCGAGCTCGGCGTCGAGGCGGTCCTCGATCTCAAAGCACGCGGGCGAGGCGATGTCCTCGAGGTTGATGCCGGCGTACTGCGGGGCGATGGCCTTCACGGCGGCGATGACCCGCTCGGGGTCGGTCCGGCCCGTATCCTTGCCGCCCATGCGGCACGCGCCGAGCGGCACCGGCCAGGCGTCGACGTCGGCGAAGGACTTGAAGAGGACGGCCTTGCCCTCCATCACGGGAATGGACGCGCGGGCGCCCAGGTCGCCCAGCCCGAGGATGGCCGTGCCGTCCGACACGACGGCGACGAGATTGGACTTGGCGGTGACGTCGTAGACGGCGGCGGGATTCGCCGCGATCTCCCGGACGGCCGTGGCGACGCCGGGGGTATAGGCGAGCGTCAGGTCGGCCTGCGTCTTCAGGGGTCTGGGGAGCGTGACGGCGACCTTGCCGCCCTTATGGAACTCGAGAACATCCTCACGGGTGAACGAACTCATGCGATCTCCTTTTCGCTGAAGGTGAAGAGCGTCACCTTCACGCCGGTCGGCGCCAGGATCTGGCGGATGACCGCCAGCCACTCGTCCGAGACCGCGAAGGTGATGACGACGGCATCGGCCCCCGTCGCGCGGATGATCCCGGGGGCCTGCACCAGCGTGCCGTAGACCCGCGCGCCGCCGACGTACGCGCCGCGCAGCAGCAGGTCGTCGTCGATGAGCCCGACGATCACGCGCGCGTTGGCGCCCGTCGAACGGACGAGCTCGCGGCGGAACGCCCGGTAGCGGAGCCCCACCCCGTAGACGAGCACCCGCGAAACCTCCGGACTCGTCCGGAGCCGCCGGCAGTCGATGGTGTAGAAGAGGTCGCGGACGATGCCGCGCACGGTGCGCACGGCGGCGAGCGCCATGAAACTCGGCGCCATATAGGCCAGCATCATCGCGAGGACGTGCCCGCTGAAATACATCGGCGCGTAATAGGCCAGCACCGCCGTCACGATCGCCCCGAGGGAACACGCCTGGAGGAGACGGCTGTAGTTGAACAGCATCGCGCGCGACCAGTCGACGCGGTAGATCCGGAAGAGGACGAGACAGCAGAAGGTGACGATGATCTGGACGGGGAAGCCGACGCGCAGCACGGTCCGGTTCAACGGTATCCGAAGCACCCAGGCGCAGAAGAAGTAGACCGCGATGAGCGCGAACACGTCAAAGGCGACGTAGAACGGCACGCGGACGAACGCGAAACGGCGGCGGATACGCGTACTCCGGTCGCGGGCGACGGCGCTCAGCAGCCGCCCCGCATCGAAAAGCTCGATGCGCGCCATATCCCGGAAGACGACGACGGAGGCGACCGTCAGGGCGAAAAGCCAGAACCCGGCCGCGTGCGAACGCAGCAGTACGCCGACCAGCCCGGCGCCTATGAGGAACGCGGCAAGGGCATAGAGCGTCCAGGCGGCCTTGCGCTGGTTGAGCCCCACCGACCGCAGGATGCGGTGGTGAAGATGGTCCGAATCGGCGGTCATTACCTTGCCATTGGACTTCTCGTCCGCATTGCGGCGGTGCAGAAGGTTGCGGAGCGAACGACGCAGGATCGCGAGCGCGGTGTCGAAAATCGGAACGCCCATCGCGAGCAGCGGCACGCCGACCGAGACGAGGAACGAGTCCTGGGTCTGGGTGACGAGCGGAAGGGTCGAGAGGGTGAAGCCGATGAACATCGAACCGCAGTCGCCGAGAAAGACGCTCGCCGGATTGTAGTTGTAGCGCAGAAAACCGACGAGCCCGCCCGCGAACGCGAAATGGGGAAGGGTCTGATGCGGCTGCCCGTCCAGGAAGAGCGAACCCGCCATGCCGATCGTCGCGATGAGCGCCAGCCCCGAGGCGAGGCCGTCGAGGCCGTCGATCAGATTGAAGGCATTGACCGCGCCGACGATCCAGAAGACGGTCAGCGCGCAGTCCAGCCCCGCCGGCAGCGCCGGGCAAAGGCGCGCGAACCCGAGCCCCGCCCACGACCAGACCAGCACCGCGATGACGACCTGCCCGAGCAGTTTCACGCGGGGATTCAGATTGAAACGGTCGTCCGCCAGCCCCAGCGCGGCAATGCCCGCACCCAGGGCGAACATCTTCCAGAAAAGGCCGCTCAGCGGCACCACCGCCCCGGAAAGCCACCCGAAGAGGATGTAGGAGACACCGACGCCGAGGAAAAGCGCCAGCCCGCCGCCGCGCGGAATCGGCACCTTGTTGATGCGCCGCGGATCGGGCTTGTCGACCATGCCCAGGCGGCGGTTCAGCTCGCGGACGAGCGGCGTGAGGATCAGCGTCAGGCCGAGCGCGCCGGAGAAGGCGATCGCATACGGAACCGATTTCTCCAGAATCAGCCGAATCACCAGATCGCCTCCCGAACCTTGCGTACGACGCGGCGGAGGGATTCGTCGTCGGTCGCGTGCGTCCAGACGCGCACCTGCACCCAGCGGTCGACGCGGTTCAGGACCGACCGGTCCCAGGCGTCGACGAGTTTGTGGCGAAACGACGAGGCCGTGTGCACGCCTGCCTGATTGAACAGCGTATAGGCGAAACCGCCCGTCACGGCGCCCCCGGCGTTGCGCAGCGTCTCGAAGCACCAGTCCCTGCCGTCCACCTCGACGATGCGTTTGTCCGTCCAACGGACGTTGGCGGCATCAAGGCACTGTTCGGGACGATGGATCGCACGGTTGCTGACGCTGTCGCCGCTGACGATGAGGACGACGGTGAACGTCTCGCCCTGCCCGTCGGCGTAGATGCGCTTCTCGACGCGCGCGGGAATGGAGCGGTCGGCCTCGTCCAGTTCCAGCGCCTGGCTGACGTAGCCCTCCACATCCCGCAGCGCGAGCGCGGGCTCGGGGACGATTTCCGGTTTGGGGGCCGCGGCCTGCAGCAGCATCATCCCCGCCACCAGAACGACCGTCAGCACGGGGATGAGATACGGATGGCGGACCGCCGGTGCGGCGGACGGCGCGGCGTCCGCCGCCGGCGGCGGCACGTGCAGCCGACGGAAGACGAACGTAATGCCCTTGTCGACGCCCAGCATCAGCGCGATGGCGACGAGGAAGACGATAAAGCCCGAGGCGTCGTGGTAGGTCCCCGCCCCGAAGTCCTTCGACACGTAGTTGGAGACGAGACACACCGTCAGGATGCGGACGACATTGCCGAGAATCGCAATCGGAATCGAACAGAGGAAGAGCAGCCCGCGGCGCAGCCACGTCGGCTGGTTGAAGTAGCCGTAGCCCGCCGTGAGCGCCATCAGCGCGAACAGGGAACGCAGACCGCTGCACGGCACGGCGACGTTGGTCGCAAAACCGTCCGCCGCCGCCGACCTGACGACATGCCCCTCCAGGACGACATCCGCCCCAAGCCCCTTCAGCACGTGGTACGAGACGCCACTCGCCAGCGCCTGCAACCGCTCCGTCGCATCCCCCAGCGTCGAACCGAGCGGCAGACAGAAGAGAAGGAAAAGCGCCGGGAACAGGACGATTTTCGCCAGCCGCCCGCCGAACATGGCCCAGGCCACCGCAATGAGCAGCCCGACGAAGGCGATCATCTCAAAGCGAATCTGGACGCCGCGCACGCCGATGAAGCCAAGCGCCAGGAACGGCAGCGCGAAGACGAGCCCCCGGAGACTCGGCACCCCCGCCGCCGCCCGGATGCGCGCCCGCTCGACCCAGAGGACGTAGGCCGAGTAGACGGGCACGAACCAGGCATACGACATATCGGCATCCGGCGCCTGGAAAAGCCCCGGCGCATGATTGAACAGAAGCGCGTGGAAACCGCCGACCAGCGCAGCCAGCGTAACGCCCATCAGGCCCATGCGAATCTGGATGTTCTTCTTCTCCATGATGCTGGAGCGGGTATTATAGCAAATCCATACCGATTCGGGCAGATTAAATCGACGCACCGCCTGAAAGCGAAAACCCGGCGGGAACCGAGCCTGCGACTGTGGTGGTGAGACAAGGATTCGAACCTTGGAAGGCGTAAGCCAGCAGATTTACAGTCTGCCCTCGTTGACCGCTTGAGTATCTCACCAGCGACGAATGGCGGGTAGTCTACCAAAACTCCGCCGTATGCGTCAAGGGGGGAAGTTGAATTACTTGAAGAAAATCGAATTCGCGCGCTTGCAGAGCTGAATCGCCACGCCCCAGGGATCGCGGAGAATCGCCATGTGAAACGCGGGATCCTCGATCTTGAGCGTCTCAAGCGTCGCACCGGCGGCGACGAGACGATCCACATCGGCCCTGACGTCTTCGGAGACGAAGGCGATGTGCAGCGTCATCGAATCGAGCCGCCGGTAATCGGGCGCGGCGGGCGTTTCGCCCGTGCGGTAGATCTCAAGGCCCATGATGCCCGAATCGTCCAGAATGAACGCGGAGCCGGGCCTGGAGCGGCGGAACCCGAGGTGCTCGCACCACCAGGTGATGAACGCCTCGGGTTCCTGCACGTCAAACGCAATGTGTTCGAGCTTCACGGACGATCAACCTTCAGCTTCAAGCGCCGCGTCGACCTCGTCGGAGGTCTCCATGTTGTGGTAGACGTCCTGCGTATCCTCGAGGTCTTCCAGCATCTCGACGAACTTGTTGATCGCCTTCGCCGTCGCCACGTCGTTCACCGGATTGGTCATGTTCGGCACGAGCCCGATGTTGGATTCCTCCTCGTCGATCGCGATGCCGGCGGCCTTGATCGCCTCGGTGACCACCACGAAATCGGCGGGCTGGGTCTTGACGGTGAAACCGCCGTCTTCGACGATTACGTCCTCGGCGCCCGCCTCCAGCGCGACTTCCATCACCTTGTCTTCGGTGAGGCCGTCGGCCACCGGGATCATGATCTGGCCGAGCTTGTCGAAAAGACGGCTGGCGGAACCCGGCTTGGCGAGTTCGATGCCGTTCTTCTTGAATACGTTGGAGACTTCGGCCGCCGCGCGGTTCTTGTTGTCGGTAAGGACGCGGACGACGATCGCGGTGCCGCCCTTGATGCCTTCGTACTGGGCGTCCACCATTTCGGCGGATTCGAGTTCACCCGTGCCCTTCTTGATGGCGCGCTCGATGTTGTCGTTCGGCATCTGCGCGGCCTTCGCCTTCGCAATGAGCGTGCGGAGCGTCGGGTTGTTGTCCGGATCGCCGCCCTTCGCCTTCACGACGATGGTGATTTCCTTGCCGAGTTTCGAGAAGATCTTACCCTTCTTCGCATCCGCTGCGCCTTTCGCGCGCTTGATAGTCGCCCAGTGGCTGTGACCTGACATGGTGAGTCCTTATTGTAGTTATGTTGATTTAAGTTACGATTAAACCTTGTGACGGTAGGTGATGCGGCCCTTGCCGAGATCATACGGCGAGATCTCGACGGTGACCTTGTCGCCGATTGCGATCTTGATGAAGAATTTCCGCATCTTTCCCGAGATGTGGGCGAGCACTTCATGCCCGTTTTCCAGCTGCACCTTGTACATGGTGGCCGGGAGAACCTTCGTGACGGTACCCATCACTTCAATCGCCTGATCTTCTTCTTTCGCCATTAGGAGGAACCTTATTTTCCCATAATTTGCCGTAGTTTATCAAATTATGCGCCAATGGGTCAAGCCCTCGCAGTTTGGATTATCCCCGGCTCACTTCCAGACCAACCGGGACCTCCTATCGGGAACGCCGACGGGGTGGAGCACCTGGCGCGCGTTCGGTACCGAACGCGGCGCATGGGGCCGTCCCCGGGGCGTGGTCCCGGATGGCGTGTGCCGCGTCAGCATCCGACGCGGACGGCTGAGATGTCCTTTGCGCCCGTGAGAACCATAACGAGGCGATCGATTCCGAGGGCGACGCCTGCGGCCGCGCCGATCTGCGGCAAGGCGCGGAAGAACTCCTCGTCGAGCGGATAATCCGCCTCATCGAGCGCCCGGCGCGCGGCCTTCGCCGCAATGAAGCGGCGACGCTGCTCGTCCGCATCGCAGAGCTCACCGAAGCAATTGGCGAGTTCCATGCCGTTCCAGTAGAACTCCCACCGCTCGGCATAGGGGAGATAGGCCGCAGGCGGCGGACGGCAGGTCGTGCCGGCGGACGTGACGATCCGGGCCAGCGCAGCGGTATGCACGGGATAGTCCATGAGAAAGACGCCGCCGCCCAGTTCCTTCAGCTTCGGTTCGATGACCGTCGCCATGTCGACGTCGAAACGATCCTGATCCCAACCGGTCCACGGATCCCATCCCGCGTACTGAAGATAGGCATCCCGCACCTTCACTTCGCGGAACGGCAGATCCGCAAGACCCGCCCGCCGTCCGAGCTCCGCCATCAGGGCCTTCAGATCCGCCGCGATGTCGAGGTAGGTCGCGTGGCGGCGGTACCACTCGATCATGGTGAATTCGGGATTGTGCCGCGCCCCGCGTTCGCCGTCACGGAAACACGGACCGATCGTGTAAATGCGGTCGAGCCCCGCCGCCAGCAGCTTCTTCATCTGCAGTTCGGGCGAAGCGCGCAGGTAGCCGCCCGTCGCGACCGGCGGACAGTCAATGTGGCATTCGGGCGCCGGGGCGGCCAGGCGCACGGGTGTCTCCACCTCCAGGAAATCGCGCGCCTCGAAGAACGCACGGACGGCCTTCACGATCGCACTGCGGCGCACCAGCAGGTCGAGATTCATTCGAAGCGCCCGAAATACCGTTCGAGAGGCTGCCGAAGACGCGTCTCCAGCCACGGGGTAACGCCCCAGAAATCGCGGAGCGCGAGATATTCGTTGACGGGCCCCGTCTGCCCCGGCTTCACCGCATATTCGCATCTGAGCATGAGGTTGCGCGCCGTCGCCTCGCTGGAGACGAACTCGATGACCTGCACCTTGAAGCCCAGGATGCGCAGGATGAGCGCACGGTACGCATCCGTGAGCAGATCGCAGAGCCGCTCGCGCAGAATCGACTGGCGCAAAAGCCCTGCAAACGGCGCGGAGGGCAAACCCGCCTTGCCCCCGAACGCACCGACGTGCTTCTGCAGTTCGTGCTGGCAGCACGGCGCGGAAAGGATGTAGCGCGCCTTCCACTCCACGCCTTTCGCCAGCGCCTCGTCCGTCGCCGTATCGCAGGCGTGCAGCGAGACGACCATGTCGGCAAGGAAGGGAGCGCCGGGCGCCGGGTGACGGGCGTCGGATTCCCGGTGCGCGGCGCCGTTGAAATCTTCAAGGCCGGACTCGACGAAGACGACCCGGTCGCCGAGATCGAGCTGGTCGGCCATCTTCCGCGCGGCGGTGATGACGTCGTTGCGGCGGTCGATGCCGATGACCTTCACGTGCGGATACTTCAGCACCGCCGTGAGATAGTACCAGAGGCAGATCGTCAGATACGCCTTGCCGCAGCCGCAGTCGACAACCGTGAAGGGCCTCCCCTCCGAAGGCGCAAGACCGGGGACGTCCGGGGACCCGTCCTTCGTCAGCGTCTCCTTCACGACTTTGAGGAATTCGTTGACCTGATCGTATTTGCCGCGCATCGACGCGCGAATCTTCCCCTCGCCGTCCGCAATGCCGATGACCTTCAGCAGCGACGTGGAGTCAAAGCTCGTCAGCGGCAGCTTCTTGACCCGGTCGTGCGGCTTCACCTCCGCGACGCGATCCATCGCAGCCGATCGCGAAACCAGCACGCGCCCCTTCTTGGTGACGCGCATATGCAGGTCGCCCGACGCGGTCATGAGGTGCAGATCGCGCGCGCCGCGCTGCGCGATGATCTCCTCCAGACCTTCGGCCGCGGCGACCGTGTCGAGGTTCCTGACCTGGACGCGGCCATCCTCCGTCATCTCGGCCTGGAACTTCCTCTCCCCGCCGATCGCCACGGGGCGCATGGCGATCTTGAACGTCTTGCCGTTGCGGCGCACGGTCTGGACGAGCTTCATGAAGCCTTCGCCCAGCACCCGCGCGCGGAGTTCCCCCTTCAGCTTCGGATCGAGTTCGAATCTCTCCATACGCGCCTCCGGCGGGGGATTACGGGTGACGCCGCATCTGGCGGGTGACGGGCGGATCGATGATCTCCATCGCCGGGACGGTCTGCTGCGCCCGGGCGGTCTTCCGCCGGATAACCCACATCTGCACAATGCTCATCACATTCGACAGGAACCAGTAGAGCGACAGGGCCGCCGGGAAACTGTAGAACATGAGCAGCATCATCGCCGGCATCATGATCATCATCATCCGCCGCTGCGACGGATCGCCGCCACCGCCCGGCGTCAGCCAGCTCTGCAACGCCATGGTCCCCGCCATCAGGATCGGCAGGATGTTCAGGCCGCCGAACGGGAACCAGCTCGCGAAGAGCCCTTCCGGCTCGGAAAGGTCGGCAATCCAGAGGAAGCCCGCATAACGCAGCTCGACCGCCGTCCGGAGCACGTTGAAGAGCGCGACGAACACGGGGATCTGGATGAGCATCGGCAGGCACGAGCTCAGGGGATTCACCTTGTATTCGCGGTAGAGCGCGAAAGTCTCCTGCTGCAGGCGCTGCGGATTGTCCTTGAACTTCGTCTGAAGCTCCTTGATCCGGGGCTGAAGCTCCTGCATCTTCTTCATGCCGACCGTCGACTGGTGCGTGAGCGGCCAGAAAACGAGACGCACGAGAATCGTCAGGAGGATAATGGCGACGCCGAAGTTCGGGATGAGCCAGTGGAAGGCATTGAGAATCCAGACGAGCGGATAGCAGAGAACGCGCCACATGCCGAACTCCATCACGTCGCGCATGCCGAGATCCGCAAGCGTCGAGAGCTTCTTCGGCCCGACGTAGAGCACGCTCGTGCGCTGCGCCGCCCCACCCGCGAACACGGCGCGCACGCTGCCCGTGCCCGGCGCGTAGGTCGCCTGCCGCGGATCGCGGTTGATCGTCGCCTCGAAGCTCGCGGCGCCGGCGGTCGCCGACGCGCCCGCGCCCTGCGTCGTCGACGCCAGCGCCGTCACGAAGAAACGGTTCTTGAGGGCGATCCACTTCTGCGGCGCCGGGTAGGCGATCGTCGTGCTCGCGGGCTTGGCCGCCCCGCCCGAGCCCCCCGAGCACGAACAGCCCGCACCGCCGGATGCGAGATAGTCCCTCAGCGGCGAATCGCCTTCGTCGTGGTGGAGGACCGCGCCCTTCCCGGCGGGATCCCAGCTGTCGACGGAGAGCATCCCGAGGCGGCTCTCGTCCCGCGCCAGCACGCCTAGCGACAGCTTGCTCGGCTGCGCCGCCAGCGCGGCATCGGCGATGCTCTCCTCCAGCGTGATCTGGTAGTCCGCGCCAAGCCGGTAGGTGCGCGTCACGGGGCCGTTCGCGTAGACGAGCTCATTCGACGAGACGCGGACGACTTCGTAGGCCGCGTCTTTCGCGATACCGGGCAGCTCGAGCGCGCCGAGCGGCGCCGCCGTGAAATCCAGCGTCAGGGGCGGATTTTCCGCGTTCACCTCGCCCGCCCGAGTGCCGTAGCCGAGCAGCGTCGCCTTCTGGATCGCCGCACCCCGGCTGGTGAACTCCAGGCGCAGTTCGCCGTTCTCAAGCACGTTCGTCTGCGCGGGCGCCGACGGCACGGCCGCGACGGGCGCGGGCGGCGGCGCGACACTCGGCGCCGATGCGGACGCGGACGCGGCGGGCGCGGCGGGAGAGGCGACGGGCGTCTGCCTCTTCTGGGTCATGGAATGGAAAAGATACCCCACCAGCAGAAGGCCGATGAGAAAACTGATCAGTTTTTCCGTCTTGTTCATCTTCGTTCTCAATCCTTGCAATCCGTCGATTGCCTCGCATCAATCTACGCCATCACATCCAACCCGTTCTTCCAGCGCCCCTTCGGCGGCACCGGATCGTAGCCGCACCGGCCGAAGGGATGGCAGCGCAGCAGCCGCCACATCCCCAGCACCACGCCCTTCAGCGACCCGTGCACGCGAATCGCCTCGATCATGTAGTTCGAGCAGCTCGGCTCGAAGCGGCAGCAGCCGTGGAAAAGCGGACTCAACGTCACCTGATAGCCGCGAATCAGCAGCGTGAGCAGACGGCTCATTTCCCGAAGGCCCACTTCATCTCGCGCTGGACGTCGGCGCACGTCTTTCCACCGATCGCCCGACGGGCGATGTAGATCCACTCCGTATGCTCGGGCGCGAAACCCTCCTTCACCGAAAGACGGTAGGCCTCGCGCATCAGACGCTTCGCACGATTGCGATCGACCGCATCGTGAAACGTCTTCTTGGAAACGATGACGCCGGCCATGCGGTCGGCGTCGGGCGACGAATAACGCCACGCGACGAGGAGACGCCCCTTGATGGAACGCCCCCGGTCGAAGACACGGCTGTACTTCGCGCCGGGGAGTCGAGTGGACATATTCAACAGCCTCAGACCTGCGTCAGGCGCTTGCGACCCTTCGCGCGACGGGCCGCGAGAATCTTGCGACCGCCCTTGGTCGCCTTGCGCGCACGATATCCGATTTTCCTTTTCCGCTTGATCTTCGACGGCTGCCAAGTCATCTTCATGGTTTCTATTCCTTTCGATTAAAATTGATGTATTATTCTATCATATCCCCACGCTAAGTTCAAGTGGCCCGGCCAAGAAGCGCGGGAGGGGACGGCACGGCGCCGGGCGGCGGCCGTCAATCGTCTGAAATCGAGGTGAGCGAAATCGATTCCACCTCGGCGATCGAGGTCAGCCCGGCGCGGATCATTTCAACGCCATTTTGCAGCATCGGCCTGAAGCCGCTCTGCCGCGCGGCGTCGTAGAGCTGCCGCGAGCCCAGATCCTGTTCGATGGCCTTGACGAGCGCAGTGCTCGTCGGCACCATTTCCATAACCGCGAGTCTGCCGTCGAATCCCGACCAGTTGCAGTACGCGCAGCGCGACGGCTCGTAGACCTCGGCCGCGCCGTCAAGCAGGCGATCGGCGTAATTCCCGACCTGCGATCGCGTCAACTTGCGCGCGATGTCTTCGTGCGTCAGGCGGCGCTCCCTGCCGCAGCGGCTGCAAAGCCGGCGGATCAGACGCTGCGCCTGGGTCATGCGCAGGGTCGAACCGATGAGAAAAGGCGAAATCCCCAGGTCTTTCAGACGATCGACGGCGCCGAGCGCGTCGTTGGTGTGCAGCGTCGCGAGAATCAAATGGCCCGTCAAGGCGGCCTGGACCGCGATCTGGGCGGTTTCGGGATCGCGGATCTCGCCCACGAGGATGATGTCCGGATCCTGGCGCAGCAGGGCGCGGAGCATCTTCGCGAACGTGACGCCCGCCGCATCGTTGGTCTGGGTCTGGTTCGCGCCGGGAATCGTGTATTCGATCGGGTCTTCGATGGTCGCGATGTTCTTGCGGTCGCCGAAGACGTTCTCCGAGAGCAGGTGCATCAGGGCGACGTTCAGGGTCGACGTCTTGCCGGAACCGGTCGGCCCCGTGACGAGCACGATGCCGTCGCGCATGCCCAGCGCGGTCTCGAACTGCCGCCGCAGGGCATCGTCCCAGATCGTGCCGGCCAGACCGGCCTTGGCCAGCTTGCGCAACCGCCCCGGATCCAGCAGACGCATCACCATCTTCTGCCCGAAGGCCGTCGGAATGGTCGAAATGCGCACGTCGACGAGACGCTCGACGCCGGCGTCGGTGTAGGAGATGCGCACGCTGCCGTCCAGCGGCTTGCGGCGTTCGGCGATGTCCATTCGCGCCTGGGCCTTCACCCAGGTGATGATCTGCATGAGATCGCCGAGCGCGATCCGGCGCTGAAGGATTTCGAGCACGCCGTTCACCCTGAGCCGGATGCGCCCGACGCCGTTGTCGAGCGCCTCGACGTGGATGTCCGAAGCGCCGCGGTTCAGTGCTTCGCGGAACCAGGCGCGCGCCTGCATGATGACGCCGGTCTCCCCGGGCTGGACATCGACGGAAAGCGGCCTGGCCACGTCATCGGCATCATCGGTGCCGTCGGCGATCTCGATCCGGTAGTAGATGAAATCGATCACCCGGTTGACGACCGATGATTCGACCCGGACCAGCCGGACGGTGATCGGGCGCGAAAGCTTCTCCGCGATCACGGCGGTCATGTTGCGGTATATCTCGGCAGGCACGTACGGCGTCACCGACAGCGACGACTTCTGCTCGTTGATGAGAACGTACAGCGTCTCTTTGCCTTGGTCGGCGCCGTCGGCGGCGATGCCGAGCGGGATGAAGCCGCAGCGCGTCATCACGGCGACCGCCGCACCGCCCCCCGTGCCGAAGCTGTCGATGAATCCGCGATCCACGACGGCCTTGAGCAGCTCGTCGCCGTTGGCGTCCGCCGCGGCGAACGGATGCTCCGGACGCTTCTTCGACGCATCGATCCGGTTGAACATCTCCGCATTGATCGCCCCGTCCATGATCTTGACGCGCAGGATCTTGAAGGATTGCGCGCCCTCGCCGTCCGCCGTCTTGGCCCTGCTCCAGTTGTTCATCCATCCGCCCTTCACTTGCCGCCTTTCCCGCCGATGACCACGCAGACCAGCGATGCGGCCACGCGGCGGTTTCGATCGAGTATCTTGAACAAAGCACCGGAGGGCGGCATGAACGAATCGAGCAGCAGCCAGCCGCCGGACGGGATCGGGAACGCGTCGCGCGCGACGTAGACCCGCGTGCCCCTGACGAGCGATTCGCCGTCGATATGCGTGAATTCAGGCAGCCGGACGGCTCCGACCGGATGTGCGTCCTCTTCGCCGCCGATGACCCGCAGCCATATCGTCCTCTCGCCGATATCGAGGATCTCGTAACCGCAGAGTCCCTGCGAAGGCGCGATGACCGCGCCCTCGGGAAACGGGCGCTCGAAGCCCGTCAGGAACAAATAGCCGCGGTCGCGGGCATCGCCCGCCCCGCCGCCCGGCGTGCAGGCGGCGACGGCCGGCAGCCAGACGGCGCGTTCCCGCGGCGCTTCCTCTTTCACGGCGATCCGCTCCACCACGGCCGGCGGCAGGCAAATCGCCGCCGCGTCGCATCCCTCGGCCCATCGCGCGAACTCCTCGAGCGCCTGCCGGCAGCGCTCCCAACCGGCCGGATGCGCCGCGCTCCCCTTGCGCGGCGCGGGCGCGCCGCGCGTGAACGCCCGCCGCAGGAATCCGGACGCCGGGAAACGGAAGGCCCCCGTCGCCTCGCCGATCTGCTCGACGGCGAACGGCAGCAGCACGGCGACCAGCAGGAGAACGATCGCGGCGAACGCGCCGCTCTTGGCCAGGCCCTTCTCTTCCATCGTCAACTCGCCGCCGCCTTCGACAGCAGGATCAGGGTCTTGTACACGCCGATGATGACCGGTCCGATCATCGCGCCCAGGAGAATGATCATCACCGGCGTCATCATGTCCATGGTGCGGCGCAGCAGCGCCTTGGCCTGGTTCTCGTAGAAGTCGACGATCGGCCGCACCATCTCGGCCAGTTTCCCGGATTCTTCGCCGGCGCGGATCATCTGCCGGACCAGCCCCGGATAGATCTCGCTTTCGCTTTTGCCGGATATCGCCGAGGACAGGCTCGCGCCACGGGTCACGATCTGCTCGCGGATGCGCCCGAGGCTGTCGGCGACGATCGCATCGCCCACCGTGCCCTGGATCAGCGCAAGCGAATCCGAAATCTGGATGCCGGTCTCGTGGTTCGCCGCGAGCATGTCGAGAAACCTGACCAGCGCGAACTGGTAGAGGAGCGGCCCGATCATCCAGACTCTCCGCTGCAACCGCGTCAAGGCGATCCGCGTCGCGTGATACTTCATGCCCGTCCTCCACAGAAAGACCATGCCGGCCACCATCACCGGCGGATAGATGAGACAGGCGGGATGGTCGTAGATGTAGAACAGCATCCGGATCGCCACCGGCAGCTGGCTGTAGATCTTGCCGATATCCTTCGGTCCGACGATCTCCATCAGCAGCGGCGGGATCTTCATGGAGATCACCGCCCCGACGGCGAAGAAGACGATCAGCGCGATGGCGGGATACGTCATCGCCGAGATGGTTTCGCGCTTGGTCTCGACCGCGCGCTTGAACGTCGTTATCAACCGCGCCAGGGCGTCGCCGAGCCGGCCGTTCGCCTCGCCGATGCGTATCGTCTCGCGCATCAGGAGCGGAAACGCCTTCACGCACCGGGGGTCGCCCATCGCGGAGGAAAGATCGTCGCCGCACCTGAGCCGCTCCTGCACGACCAGCAGCCGCTTCTTGAACCACGCGTTGCCCTCTTCCTCGATGCTCATTTCGACAATCTGCAGCATCTGCACGCCGGCCATGTACAACGAACGCATGACCTCGCAGAACATGCACAGCTCGGCGGTGGAAACGCCCAGACGGATGCGGAATTTCAATTTCCCCGTGAGCATGCGATGCAACCGCGCGCCGAGGCTCCGGTCTTCGGCGCTGCGGATGAGCAGCACGTGGTAGCCCTTGCCTTCGCACTCCGCGCGGAGATACGATTCGCCGAAGCTCTCCATGATCGCCGACTTCGGCCTGGGGTTGCCGCCCTCCCGGTATATGACGCTGAATTTGGCCATTATTTCTTCTCTCGGACGATTACGCAGAGCAGTTCCCTGACCGGACGCATCTCGCTGTCGAGCATGCGGAAGACCGCGGCGCGTCCGTCCAGCAGGTCGTCAACCATCAGATACGTGCCCGAGTTCGGCAGCTTGATGGCGTCGCCGGGCCAGAAGCAGCGGCTCTTGCCGAACACCAGGCGTCCCGGCGGCGGCGTCGGCGGTATGGTGTCGACCCGCGAAAAATCGGGCCATATGCTGTGGGGCAGCTGTTCCTGAAGCGGTTCGGCGCCGTAGAACGCCTCGAACCACACGCAGCTGTCGCTGATGCTCAGGATGCGGTATCCGCACTTGTCGCTGCCGGGTGAAATGATCGAACCCTCGCCCAGTCCCATTTCGATTCCCGGAAAGAAAACCGCAGCATCGCAGCGCCCTTTCACGGCGGAGCGGCAGCCGGCGACGGGAACCAGCCACATCCGGCGCAGCTTGACGTCGTAGTAGACGGGAGGTAGCCCGGCGTACGAAAGACCTATCTTCCCTTCGCCGCGCACATTGTCGACGGTGACGAGAAACCCTTTCTCGCCGCCGGCGAGCGGTTTCACCGAGACGATCTCGCCGGAGACCGACTCGTCCGGATCGCAAATGAGCGACAGCTTGTTTCTCACCTGGGCGGCGGTCGCGTCGAGCCGCTCCGAAAGCAACTGCAATTTCCAGGAGAACCGCTTCGCCGTCGCCGGATTCGGATCGGCCCGGACGATCTGGAACACTTCCGGGCGCACGATGGAGATCTTGGCTTCGCTCTTGCCGGCCGCCCAGTCGGAAAACGTCGCCAGATCGCCCAGCTGCTTGTTCCAGTCAACCCGTCTGGACAGCGGCGCGGGACCGCCGGCGGATGGCGAAAAGAGCCCGGAAAGCCACTTCCCGGGGTGCACGCTCCACAGTCCCGTCGCCTCGCCGATTTGCTCCGCCGCGAACGGCAGCAAGAGGGCGACAAGCAGCAGAATCAGAATGACGAAGGTGCTCGATTTGGTGAATTCTCTGACGGACATTGCCTACTTCTCCATGATCGTTTCCACTCTTTTCACCGGCAGCAGCCCTGTCATCACCGCGCCGGCGACCTCGCCGCCCGGCCCGAACGCGATATCGATCGACTCAAGCGCATAGCCCGGGCCGAGCAGGAGCGTCTCCGCCGCGCAGGCGGCGATCTTCCCGAGCGTAATCGCCTCGTCGCCCGCGCCGGCATTCTCCGGCCCCGCATCCCGTCCGTCCTCGCGCCTTGCGCCGGCCGACAAGGTCCACCGCACCCACGAGAACGTGAACCGCTCGCCGTCCTTGTCCAGCACGGCGGATCCCGCGGCGGGTTCGTCCTGGAACGCCGTCACGACACGGCCAAGGCCGGTCGGGAGCGCCGCGCGCTCGCGCAAATCGTGCTCGACGAGCGGCTTGTTGAAGATGTCGCGCCGGTCGTAGGCTTCGACGAAAGGTTCGAGCTTCCGGCGGCAGTCCTCCCGGCGCTGGACGAGGATCTGCCTGAAGCGCCGCACGCCGTCGGCGACGGCCCCCAGCTCCCTGGTACGCTCCACGAACTCGGCATTGTCCAGTTCCCGGTAGCGCTCCCACGGGAAACGCGCATCGCCAATCCGGTTCCACGCCTCTTTCAGCCGTTTCCTGTCGCGGTCGTCGCCGGGAATCCGGTTCCTGGCGATGAAGCGGTCGGCGGCATCGAGCCAGCCGGCGACGCCGACCGCTTTCTTCCATTCGGGGAAATCGGGCTTGTCCTTGCCGAGGGCGAGATACTTCATGAACAGCTCGCTCACCGCGATCGTCCCACCCGCTGCGGCGGACGGGCTTTCGATTCTCGTCGTGTGGATCTTCGTGCGCCAGACGTCGATTTCCTTCACGCACTCCGACAGCACCGCATCCTTGGCGGGAAACGTCTTCACGCCCCCGAGCGTGAAGGAAACCGTCAGATCGAGTCCGTCCACGTTGAGCAGATTCTCCGACTGGATGCCGCGCACCTCGACCTTCCCCTCGACCTCCCAGACGGTCGAAGTCACGGCGTTCACCAGCGCCGCCTCGATGCCCCGCGCCTGTTCCGCCTTGTCCCCGGGAGCGAAGGCGTAGCGGTAGTTCATGACGCACCGTCCGCCGGTCGCGAATCGCCAGGCGACGGGACGGTAGGCGGTCGGCAGCGACGGCCATCCGCCCGAGCTCGCGGCGGCGAGGATGTTCGTCGGATTCTCGGACCACAGCAGCCGGTAGTAGCCGATCAGAGAATCGTATTCCTTCGAGGCCGCATCCCACACCGCGTCGATCTCCTCGATCGGCCGGGCGACCGCTTCGAATTCGGCAAGCCGCATGTTCAGCGTCGGCTCGTTGTAGGTTTCGTAGACGTCGTAGACGCCATACGCCGCAGCGCCCGCCGCCGCGACGGCGAGCAGCCGGAGCGCCAGTTTGCGGAACGCCCTCCGCCTGTAGTTCTTACCGGTGAAATCTATCGCGTAGGCCATCTCAGCATCCCCCCTGCAAAGCCATGCCGAAAGCGATCGGCGCGATGTCGCGGTTCTCGAGCAGCGCCTGCGCCGTCTCGCCGGTCATCTCGATTCGTTCCTGCGCGTATTCCCCCCAGAAATCCCAATGCTCGTAGGTGCTTTTCCAGGTCTCCGCGACGGTGATCGCCAGCGGTTTGATCTCGCGCCCCTCGACCAGCGCGGGATGCTGCGCCTTCAGGTAGTCGATCCAGCTGTTGACGCGCCCCTCGACGACGAAACGCCCGGCGTCGTCGCCTTCCATGCGCGGCAGCAGCACCTCGTCGACATACCGCCAGTCGTCCATCAGAACCGCACGGTAGACGCTGCGCCCCTTCAGAATCACCAGCCGCAGCGGCTCGGCGCGGCGCTTCTCCTCCGGATACAGCGCGAGATAGGCGTTCGCGAGCGCGAGCGCCGTCGACGCGATGTGCGGGCGGCGTATCTTCATGCCGGAATACCAGTCCTGGTAATCGCGCTTCACGTTGTCCTTTATCGCCCCCGCGCCGACATTGTGGACGCCGTTCGCCACCACGCCGTCCTTGGCGAGCGCGCCTTTCACGCGGATGCCGCCGTAGACGACCGTTTCGTTCACGAAGCAGTTCTTGATCTGGGTGGTGAAAAAGCCGATGCGCTCCCCCTGCGTCATGCTTTTGGCGCCGGGGATTTCGATGGCGCGCGCGATCTCGACCTGGAGACCGCCTTCTTCGCGCGGTGACACCCAGAAATGGTTCTTGCCGACGAGTTTGGCGAGTTCCGACGCGAAAACGCCGTCGTCGAGCGCGCCGGCGAGCGACCACTCGACCAGCCATTTGCCGCGCTTGGCCGTTTTCAGGCCGAGCGCGAGGCAGTCGCGCCCCTGCATCCCGCAGCCGACCACGCCCCGCTTCAATCGCATGTCCAGGTTTCTAAATGGAATTTTCATGGCGAGCCTTGTCCTTCTCTTCGAATTTTGCGGTCCGGATCATCAGTTTCAAATCGGTGGGCCGGTTGCTGAAGGCGACCGCATCCTCCTCGTTGATGTCGCCGCGCCGCCAGGCGTCGAACAGCGACTGGTTCTTCGATATCATGCCGTGCGCCGCCCCCTCGCGAATGGCATCGTCGATGCGGCTGATTTCGCCCTTCCGGATCAGCTCGGAAATGAACGGCGTGTTGACCAGCACCTCCTGGATGCAGACGCGGCCCTTGCCCGCCGCCTTGCGCACGAGGCTCTGGCTCACGATGCCGCGCAGGGTCACGGCGAGTTTCAGCCGGACCTGCCCCTGCTCCTCCGGCGGGAAGGTGTTGACGATGCGGTCGACGCTCTGCTTGGCGTCGTTCGTGTGCAGCGTCGAAAGGACGAGATGCCCGGTTTCCGCCGCCTGGGTGGCGATCTTCATCGTCTCCGCATCGCGCATTTCGCCGACGAGAATCACGTCCGGGTCTTGGCGGAGCGCCCGGCGCAGCGCCTCGGCGAAGCTGGCGGTATCGATGCCGATCTCGCGCTGGTTGATGAGGCACCTGAGGTCGTCGTGCACGAACTCGATCGGATCCTCGACCGTGATGATGTGCTTCGACTCCGACTCGTTGATCTCCCGGACCATGGCCGCGAGCGTCGTCGATTTGCCCGAACCGGTCGGTCCGGTCAGGAGAACCAGCCCCTGCGACTGGTGCGCGAACAGCTTGAGCGTCGGGCTGAAGCCGAGTTCGTCGAGCGACTTCACGTGGCGCGGAATCTGGCGCATGACGATGCCCGGATGGCCCATGCGCATGAAAAGGTTCACGCGATAGCGGTCCGGCTGGTCGTCGGGCTTGTAGGAGAGATCGAGTTCATGTTCCTCCTCGAACCGCGCGATCTGCCTCGGCCCCGCCATCTCCGCGACGAGTCCGCGCACCGCCTCGTCCGTCAGCACGGCTTCCTGCTCGAATTCCGCCAACAGCCCGTCCACGCGCGAAAGCGGCCGCCGTCCGACCTTGATATGCAGGTCGGACGCCCTCCGTTCGGTCATCTTCAGCAACAGTCGGTCGATGTGTTTCATTTCCTGCCCCATGACATGAACCCCGATGCGGCCGCCGGCTTCGGCGGATTGCCGCCCGCGGCGCCCGGTTTCGCCGCCGCGGCGTCCACCGCCGTCGAAACGGAGGCGATGCCGCCTTTGGTCTTCAGATATTCCTCAAGGATGTGGGGCCGGTTCGCCGCCGCCATCGCATCCTCCACCTCGATTATGCCGTCGATCACCTTGGTCGCGAGCGACAGCTCCAGCGGGCACATCCCTTTCGTAATCCCCGTCGCGATGGCGCCGGCGAGCTGATGGGTCTGGTTATCGCGGATCAGATGCGCGATGGCCGGATTGGAGATCATGATCTCACGGGCGGCCACGCGGCCCTTGCCGCCGATCTTCGGCAGGAGCGTCTGGCAGACCACCGCCGCGAGCACTCCGCCGAGCTGGGTGCGCACCATGGCCTGCTGCTGCGGCGGGAAGACATCGATGACGCGGTCCACGGTCTGGGGCGCATCGGTGGTGTGCAGCGTCGCGAAGACGAGATGGCCGGTCTCGGCCGCCGTAAGCGCGAGCGATATCGTCTCCAGGTCGCGCATTTCGCCGACGAGAATCACGTCGGGATCTTCACGGAGCGCCGAACGCAGGGCGTTCGAGAACGATTTGGTGTGCGCCGAGAGTTCGCGCTGCGAAATGACGCATTTCTTTTCCTGGTAGACGAATTCGATCGGATCTTCGATCGTCAGTATGTGGGAGGCGTCGCGGGCGTTGATCATGTCGAGCATGGTCGCCAGCGTCGTCGTCTTGCCGGAACCGGTCGGCCCGGTGACCAGCACCAGCCCGCGCGGCAGCTTGGTGAGCTCCGCGATCTGGTTCTCGAGACCGATCTGCTGCGGAGACAGTATCTCGTAGGGAATCAGGCGGAACACCGCCGCAATGCCGCGGTTCTGCCGGAACATGTTCACGCGAAAGCGGATCGGATGCGTCGCCAGGCGCATTTCGTAGGAGAAGTCTATCTCCCAGTTCTTGTCGAGTTCGAGGCGCTGGTCGTCGCGCAGAATGCCGTAGAGTATCGATTCGCTCTCCTCGGGGGTTATCGGCTCGTATTCGCCCAGCCGCATTATCTCGCCGTGCAGACGCAACGAAGGCCGGCGCAACGGGGCGATGTGGATATCCGATGCGCCGCGCTCGTCCGCCAGCGCCATTATCTCGAGCAAGTCAATCATTTCGCCACCTCCAGCCAGACGATGAAGAACGAGATGTTCAGGAGATACAGGAAATAGAACAGCCCCGCGTACGAAAGCCACCCGAACCGCGACTTGAGACCGAGCCAGCACAGCAGATAGCCGAGCGCAACGGTCGTCAGCACGATTGCTGCGAAACGGAGCGTGGTAAACGACGACAGGTGGTAGGGGAAGAGAATGTAGCGCAGGCGTTTGCCGGCCGAAAGGCTGGTGACGGCATTCCCGCCCTTCGCCAGTTCCATCGTGCGCTGACAGACGCCGATCGGCCACATGCCGCTGTGCTTCGCGCCATACCAGATCTCTTTCGCCGAGTCGGCGATGCAATCCGCAGCCGTCCTCCGGCGCGTGCGGTTCGGCCATTTCTTCTGCTCCGCCTCGACGGCCGCCTTGAGATGATTCCGCCAGCATTCGGTGCGCTGCATCGGCGAAACGGCCTCCAGGTCCGAAAGCCAGCGCCTGGCCGCCAGCTCCAGCCGGTGCATCTGCTGGACCTGGTCGATCTCCGCATCCATGCCGCGAAAACGCTCCCGTTTCGTCTCGAATTTGCGCCTCCAGCGAACCGTCGTGTCAATGAGCTGCGGCAAATGGCGGGCGACGGCCTCGTTTGCGCCGCCGAAGCTCATCATCGTCAATTCCTCCCCCACCTCTTCGCGCATGGCGGCAAGATCGGCGCGCAGGCCCTGCGTTCGAAACATGAACAGACAGCCGGCGATCGACGCCAACAGCGCCATGACGCCGACAATGGCAAAAGACCGCCAAAGCAGCCGCCGACGCCTATCCGCCAATTGTATGGCGACCGCATCGCTGCCCGTCGCATCCCTGCCGCCCCCTCTGTAACTCGTATCGTTCACTCCTGACGAGTCCTTTCCCACAGCCGCTCATCCTTTCGGAACCCCTTGTTGTCCGTTCCGTGCGTATCGTAGGTCATCATCGAATAGTTCAAGCCGTTGCGAACATACTCGCCGATCTTCTGGGCGACCGTGGCACGATTGGTGACCCCCTCGGGATGAACGATGAAAACGTCGTATTGATACGCCGGGGTCACCCGCAGCTCGGTCAGGAAATTCTCCTGAGCCGCATCCATGCCCGGCGATTCCGACTCCGTCTTGCGGCGCTTGTCCGAAGTCGCCTCGAATTCGAATACGGCGCGCAGCTCGGGCGCCTCGACGCGATTGTCGCTGTTCGTGACCATTCCGGCATACGACTTTCCGCCGATCGTCTGCTCCCGGGCGAAATAGGCGTAGGTCGCCTGGCTCATCGCCACGGCATCCGAGAAAAAGTACCCGCGGGATGCGTTCTCGGACACCGCACTATTCACGCCCTTGTTGTCAATGTAGAACAAGGACACCTTGTCGTCGGCAAGCTGCAGCCCCATGCGACTGAGCGACGGGACGCCCGTCATCCGCGTCAACACCGTCTCCGTTACGCCCCCGCCCTCGTACGCGTATTCCGAGCACACCATTTCCGCATTCTTGCTGTTGACGCCGTCCGTGCCGTTCAGCGGCGTAACCCTAAACACCAGAGCCTTCTCCCCTTTCTGCGAAAGCGGCCAGCCATGCCGCTCGCCGACCCGATTCGCCTCGTTGGTCACATTTCGGATGATGCAGAGCCGCACCGTGTCCTTTACGTCCGTTCCGTCGACAAAGGAACACGGCTGGAAGCAGTATCGTCGCCCATAGTCCTCCTGCAGCCAGCCGCCGGTTTCGCGCATGCCGATGTTCACCCACCACTTCACACTGTTGGTCGCGTTCAAATCGTCGACGCAAAGGCCCAACTTGGCGGCGTCTGAGTTGGAGGACCCCTTGACCGCAAGATTCGTCCAGCCGCTCACGCCATGCTCATAGTCACGGAAGGAATCATATTGCCCGGCGACCGGCTGGAAGCCCCGGGCGGAGGATTCGATAGCGAGATGGTTTTTCACCTCATCCGGAAAGATCCACCGGACGGGCTTCACGACGAGCTTCAGATCGCGGTCGCTCGACGTGTGATACGAAAATTCCCGCTCGCCCGCGATTTCCCCCGTAAAGGTGCGCAAATAATTGAGCACCGACCGGACGGCGTAGACTTTCTCGAACTCATGCTGCCGGTCGATCCGCAACTGGCACTGATAGCGGAAGAGCAGCAGTGCGCCGGACCCGAAGAGCAGCCCGATCGCC
This sequence comes from Kiritimatiellia bacterium, assembly GCA_051884875.1. Lineage (GTDB taxonomy): Bacteria > Verrucomicrobiota > Kiritimatiellia > RFP12 > UBA1067 > UBA1067. Next base: position 124,749 of record JBJEWD010000025.1, on the reverse strand, counting down.
GCAATGATCAAGACCGACACCAGCACGGAACCCCGTCGGGAAGGCGGATATGTCATTCGTGATTCCACAGCCTCACCACCCTCTCGACTTTTGCCGTCCTTACGGCCGGTTGCCCGGATTCGTCTTCGCTCTCATACCTGGCCGCCACCGCAAGATTGGCCAGGGCGGCATCCGTCTCCGCATTCAGCGGCGTAATCTGCACGCCGATCATCTCGCCGGCCAGCGGCAGCAAATGGGCGTCCCCGCGCATCGTCCGCGAAAGCTTCCGGACAATCTGGCCGGACTCCGAGCCGAAGACGTTCAAATCCAGCGCATGCGTCATTGAATTTGTGCCGAATGTGAGGTAGGCGACGCGCGAAACGAGACTCGTCTCAAGCGAGACGCCACCGGTCTCCTGGCGGTATTGGACGACCGCCAGACGATTGCTCCACGCCAAGGACGAACCGACCGAGACGAAATCGGCGACCACCCCGCACGCATCCGCCAGCTTTTCACGGATGTACGCCTCCTCGCGTTCGCGCTCCTGAATGCCGAACAGCCGCGCAATCAACACGCCCACCGTGGCGGCCAGAACGGATACGATGACGATCGTGGTCATCAGCTCGACGACCGTCACCCCGCGCCTCCACATCCAATGTCGAATCCGCATCTCCAACCGCCAACCCTAGAGACCTATGTAGACCGGCAACGTGAAAAACGGTTCGCCCGCATCGCTTCCGCTCCGGTCGTAGAGCTTCCCGACCAGCCACTTCTTCGTCCAGTCGCCCGTGAAAAGCGCCGCATCCGACAGATTTGCCGTCGTGACGACATCGAGCCGGTAGCCGATCGGCGAAACATCCGACTCGTAAAGCGGAAAAGCCGTTGCTGTGGAAACCTGCTCGAATAAAAGCGTGGAGCCGCTGGTCATCTGGTAGCAACCCGGGGAAACGCTCTTTGACTTGTACACGTAGAGAAACGCATCCATCATCCCCGCCAGTCGCTCAACCGCTTCGCGGCGCCGGGCTTCCCTGCGCGCCGACTGCACGCCGATGATCTCCAGCCACGCCACGCAGACGATTGCCAGAATCAACATGGCGATCATCAGTTCGACCAGCGTCACGCCGCGCCGGGCATGCAAACGCACACGCGCGCGGAGGGAACGCCCCCCGCGCTTGCGTTTGAACGGATGGCAACGGCAAACCAGGCTCATTCTACTTGTCTGCCTGCGGCGAAACGTCCGCCGACTCTGCCGACTGCCGAGTCGCAGTCTCCTCGGGGGATTCTGTCCTGAACGGCTTGGCGAAACGGTCATCGTAGAATTCCGCGATGTCCCGCTTGTACTCCTCCACCGATTCGTAAGGCCCCTCAAGCGGCATTGTTTTCAGATTTCGTCCCGAATGCGTCATCAGCGGCTCCACTGCCTTGTGCGTATTCTCCTCGAAACCGGTCGGCTCGCCGTCTTCGAGCACCGTCGGCCGAATCATGATGACGAGATTCTTCTGCGTAATGGCCTTCGTCTTGCTGCGGAAGAACCAGCCGAGAACCGGAATGTCGCCAAGGAAACGCACTTTGTCCTCCCGCTCCTCCTCGACATTGTCCACGAGACCGCCGAACATGAGCGTCGCGCCGCTCGGAACCGTCGCGCGCGTGTCCATCTCGTGCATCTTCAACTCGTAATTGTAGACGGGATACTGTTTGAAGATGCCGCCGAGTTCGGAAAGGTCAATGGGTTCGGGATTTCTGGTGACCACCTGCGGATGAACCGTCAGCCGCACCGACTCGCCGTTTTCGGTGATTTCAGGCGACACCCACATGAGAATTCCCGTGCGCACCATATTCCACTGGATGTTGATCGAATTCTGGACGTTGTCCGAAGAAGACTGCAGGCTCGAAACCGTACTCGCGTCGATCTGCGGAACCGGCAGGACATCCGAAACCTGAATCGCCGCTTCGCTGTGGTCGCCGACGACGAGCATCGGACTGGAGAGCAACCGCGTATTGCTCCGCTCGCGGATAAGCTGAATCATCGCCTGGAAGTCGAGTCCGTCCGTCCGCATCCACACCTGCCCGCCATCGCGAATCTTGAAGCCATCGCGCGTAGTCAAGTCGGCGAAGGTCGAGGCAACATTCTTGACATTGCCGATCGAACCGTACAGCGGAACAAAGTTCGCGAATCCTTCCCACTGGACGCCGTCCATGTCTCCAAGGCCGTTATCGACGTCGAGCTGGAAGATGATGGCTTCAATCAGGATCTGCTTTTCCTTGATGTCGAAAAGCCGGATCTTCGCCTCAATCGCCGGAATGTTCTCTTCCACATCGTAGGCGATGACCGCCGGCACCGTCCGGGGACGCACGAGCTTGTCGAACACCTGCGAAGTCGTATCGCTCTGGCCCGACTGCTGGCCGGAACTGGTCTGGATGCGAGAATTGAGGTTCTTGACGACTTCGGTATTGTCGTCTTTCTTCCGTGTCGCCTGCAGCGAGGCGCTCGGGTGCACCAGCAGCCCCTTGATCTTCATCACCCGCTCCACGACCTGCTCGGGATCGGCGTGATAGAGGCGGATAACCTTGGCCGTAAGCGGTCTCTGGGCGATTTCATCCTGCGCCCACTGCTTGATCCTGGCGCTCTTCGCGATGCGCACGACGCCGCCGACTTCGACGAAATCGTAGTCGAGCGGATTGAGAATCTCCCGCAGGACGATGCGCCACTCCAGCTGCTGTCCGTTGGTGTCGAACGTCGTCCGCTTGACTTTCACCTGCTGCTGCGCCGCCTTGCCGTTCGCCTTGCCGATGTCATCCGCCGTCAGCACGCCTTCGACGGCAGCCGTCTGCATGGGCACGTAGAGATCGGCCGGATCCATGTAGTCGGTGGTAATCGTCACGCCGGCCTTGATCGACACGTCCCGGATCGCATTGCGCAATTCCACGCCACCCTCGGACTCGTTAGTCGTGAAGAGAATCGGCGTGCGGTTCGCGGCCAGACGCTCCTGCGCCAGCTGCTTGTGCTTGGCGTCGACCTCGCCCGACAGGCCGAAGAGGGCGATTTCACCATCCTCCGTGAAGTTGTATCCCACCGGCGACAGCAGCAGCCGCAGCGCCTTGCGCCATTCCACCTCGTAGCTTTTGCCGTCGCCCAGCTGCTGGTACGGCATCGTCAGATTCTCGATGCCGTTGGAACTCACCGTGCCGATCTGCTTGCCCGCCTGCGCGAGAATATTGCGGATCGCCTCTTCCAGCGTCCTGGCTTGCTCCAAGGAAGGCGGAATGACCATGCCTTCGAGCGTCAGCGACTTGACGTTGGCCGTATCGACGACGGACGCCTGCTTGGCTTCCTGCGAGTTCTTAATCAGCGCATCTGCCGAGATTCCCGCCAGCTCGGGCTTGGCGCCCAATTCGGCGGGCGCGGACACGACGGCATTGTCCGCGTCGCTCTGCAGTCCGACCACCTTGATTTTCCGAGAGGTCAACTCCTCCGCCATGAGCATTGCCGTCGCCATCGCCATGGCGCAGCATCCGCCGACTATCAGCTTCTGTTTCATTCTCGTTCCTTCCTGTTCCCGGCTTTCCCGCCTATTTCCAAGTTTCCGCTTCCGTATTCCAATGGTAATACGGCAGCAACGCCAGACGCGTCACTTCGAGATAGTCCGAACTGCTCGCCCCCAGCATCGCTTCCGCCGCCACCTTCTCGGCTTCGGAAACGACGAAGTCGCCATTCGTGTCCGCCGGATTGAAGAGCAGCCCGGCGACGAAGAACGTTCCCGCATCGATAAAGAGCGAGGGCTGCCACCGCTTCCAATGATAGACGCTGACGCCATTCACCGTCACCGTCTCGCCCGGATCGAAGATCTCGTCGCGGTTGCCGACCGTACGGAGCGCCGCCTTCACCCGCGCCGTGAGATTCACGTAGTTGAATCCGTCCGGCATCGTGCCGGTAGGCGACGCCAGGTAATACGATTTCTCCACCGATGTCGTCGTACCCGCAGCCGCCGGACCCGGCTTCAGTTCCACCCAGTAGTCGTATTCCGGATCTACCTCGCCGTCGCCCTTGTTGGCAATCGTCAGCGTGAGGTCGATGAGGCCCGTATTCCAGTTCAGCGTTCCCGCGATCGTCGTGTGCAGTTCCGCCGAAGCCGAATCGATGGTCAGATCGCCCGGCTCAACGGCGATGAGGTAGTTCCCCGCCCGCGGCCCGTCCAAGCTGGCGATGTCGATGCCGATTTCGTCCGTGTAGATCCCCACGTCGGCATCCGTCGGCTCGCCCCGCTCCTCGGTCCAGACAACATTCGTATACATCACATCCGATGCCAGCCCGCTGCCGCCGGTGACGTCCGCAACCGTATCCCCGGCCTTCAGCTGGAGGGTAAAGTCCTCAAACCCGTTGGCGGGGCGCGCTTTCCCAATCGGCCAACGCGCGTCCTTGACCGTGACCGTCAGCAACGCCTGCGTAACCGTCAACGTACCGTCTATATAGGTGAAGGAGTAGTTCTCGATGCCGTCGCCCTGCGCGGCCGATGCCCTGATCGGGTAGCCGCCCTCCCGGCACGGGGCCGTCGCCGCCGCGCCATCGCTTTCCAACGTCACCGAAGTCACCTTGTCGCCGGTGAGCAGTGTACCTGCCGTGATCGTGAAATTCGTGCCTTCGAAGACGACCGCTTCGCCGTAGGTCTTCGTCCGGTCGTTCGCCGTAATCGTCAGCGACAGCCGCGTAATCGTCAGCAACCCGTCCGCGTAGGTGATTGCGTAGTTGCCCAGGCCCGTGCCCCGCGCGGCCGACGGCACGATCGGATAACCGTCCGTCCGGTACGGCGCCGTCGCCGCCGCGCCATCGCTTGCCAGCGTCACTGCGTCAATGCTGTCGCCGTCCGCCAGCGAGCCCGACGTAATCGCGAACTCCGTCCCCTCGAAAACGACCGCTTCGCCGTAGGTCTTCGTCCGGTCGTTCGCCGTAATCGTGATCGCCCGTTTCGTAATCGTCAGCAACCCGTCCTCGTACGTGATCTCATAGTTATCGAGACCCGTTCCCTGGGCAGCCGACGCTTCGATCGGATAGCCGCCGGCACGGTACGCCGCCGTCGCCGCCGCGCCATCGCTCGCCAGCGTCACCGCCGTCACCGCATCGCCGACCGCCAGCGAACCCGACGTAATCGTAAACTCCGTCCCCGCAAAGACGACCGCCTCGCCGTAGGTCTTCATCCGGTCGTTCGCCGTAATCGTGATCGCCCGCTTCTCAATCGTCAGCAACCCGTCCGCGTACGTGATCGCGTAGTTCGCAAGGCCCGTGCCCTGGGCGTCCGACGCCTTGATCGGGTAGCCGTCGGCACGGTACGCCGCCGTCGCCGCCGCGCCATCGCTCGCCAGCGTCACCGCCGTCACCGCATCGCCGTTCGCCAGCGAACCCGACGTGATCGCGAACTCCGTGCCCGCGAAAACGACTGCGTCGCCGTAGGTCTTCGTCCGGTCGTTCGCCGTAATCGTCAGCGACAGTTTCTCGACCGTCAGCAAACCGTCCTCGTACGTAATCTCGTAGTTGCCCAGACCCGTTCCCTGCGCTTCCGACGCTACAATCGGGTAGCCGTCGGCACGGTACGCCGCCGTCGCCGCCGCGCCAGCACTCGCCAGCGTCACCGACGTCACCGTATCGCCGGTAAGCAGCGTACCCGACGTAATCGTGAACTCCGTCCCCGCGAAAACAACCGCGTCGCCGTAGGTCTTCGTCCGGTCGTTCGCCGTAATCGTCAGCGACAACTTGGTAATCGTCAGCAATCCGTCCGCGTACGTGATCTCGTAGTTGCCCAGACCCGTACCCTGGGCGTCCGAAACCACAATCGGATAGCCGCCGGCACGGTACGCCGCCGTCGCCGCCGCGCCATCGCTTGCCAGCGTCACTTCGTCAATGCTGTCGCCGTCCGCCAGCGTACCCGACGTGATCGCGAACTCCGTCCCGAAGAAAAGAAGTTCCTGTCCATACGTCTTCGTGCGGTCGCTCGCCTTGATCGTAATCGCCCGCTTCTCGACCGTCAGCAATCCGTCCTCGTACGTGATCGCGTAGTTCGCAAGGCCCGTACCCTGGGCGTCCGAAACCACAATCGGGTAGCCGTCGGCACGGTACGCCGCCGTCGCCGCCGCGCCTGCGCTCGCCAGCGTCACCGCCGTCACCGTGTCGCCGTCCGCCAGCGAACCCGACGTAATCGCGAACTCCGTCCCCGCGAAAACGACCGCTTCGCCGTAGGTCTTCGTCCGGTCGTTCGCCGTAATCGTGATCGCCCGTTTCGTAATCGTCAGCAACCCGTCCTCGTACGTGATCTCATAGTTATCGAGACCCGTTCCCTGGGCAGCCGACGCTTCGATCGGATAGCCGCCGGCACGGTACGCCGCCGTCGCCGCCGCGCCATCGCTCGCCAGCGTCACCGCGTCAATGCTGTCGCCGTCCGCCAGCGAGCCCGACGTAATCGCGAACTCCGTCCCCTCGAAAACGACCGCTTCGCCGTAGGTCTTCGTCCGGTCGTTCGCCGTAATCGTAATCGCCCGCTTCGTAATCGTCAGCAACCCGTCCGCGTACGTGATCGCGTAGTTCGCAAGACCCGTGCCCTGAGCATCCGACGCCACAATCGGATAGCCGTCGGCACGGTACGCCGCCGTCGCCGCCGCACCCGCGCTCGCCAGCGTCACTGCGTCAATGCTGTCGCCATCCGCCAGCGTACCCGACGTAATCGTGAACTCCGTCCCCGCGAAGACGACCGCCTCGCCGTAGGTCTTCGTCCGGTCGTTCGCCGTAATCGTCAGCGACACCTTCTCGACCGTCAGCAACCCGTCCGCGTACGTGATCTCGTAGTTATCGAGACCCGTACCCTGGGCAGCCGATACCTCAATCGGGTAGCCGTCGGCACGGTACGCCGCCGTCGCCGCCGCGCCATCGCTCGCCAGCGTCACCGCCGTCACCGCATCGCCGTCCGCCAGCGCACCCGACGTGATCGTGAACTCCGTCCCCGCGAAAACGACCGCTTCGCCGTAGGTCTTCGCCCGGTCGTTCGCCGTAATCGTGATCGCCCGCTTCGTAATCGTCAGCAAACCGTCCGCGTACGTGATTTCGTAGTTGCCCAGACCCGTACCCTGGGCGTCCGACACCTCAATCGGGTAGCCATCGGCACGGTATGCCGCCGTTGCCGCGGCACCATCGCTCGCCAGCGTCACTTCGTCAATGCTGTCGCCGTCCGCCAGCGAGCCAGCGCTGATGAAAAACTCCGTCCCGAAGAAAAAGAGTTCCTGTCCATACGTCTTCGTCCGGTCGCTCGCCTTGATCGTGATCGCCCGCTTCTCGATCGTCAGAACGCCGGGCTGGTAAATGACGTCACACCCGTCCAAGCCCGTTCCTCTCAGGTTGCTTAACACGATTCCATACGTGCCGACAGGCGTGTCGGCACGTGTCGGATCGACGGCCTGCCCGAGCGCATTGGTGAACGCGACATCGATACCCGTTGCCGTCTGCGCCGCATTCATGCCGTCGATCGAAAACACATACGCCAAGTTTTCGATCGCGAGTTCCGACCCGTAGACCTTGTTGGTGCAAATTGCCGTCACGACGAGCGGCGGCGGCGCACCCACCACCGTCGTCTGCTCGTCCCGGTTGTTCGACTCGTCATAGTCGCCCGTCGTCGTCTCGACTGCGGCAACGCTCGTGTGCGTACCGGCGGAGGCAAGCGGATACTCCACCGTCATCACCGCGTTGCTGCCCGGCGCAAAGCCGTCGCCAATCACCCAGAGCAAGTAGTTCGTGCCGCCGTCGACGCCCCAGCCCGCCGGATCGACCACGCCCGCGCTGCAGCTGATTGAAACATCATCCTTGCCGACCCCCACCGGCAGATAGTGCCGGACCGACACACCGTCGGCCGCAACCGGACCGATATTCGACACGGTGTCGGCAACCGTGGCCGCGCCCGGAGCGGACAGGCTGTCCGTGCCGGCGACGTCAATCTTCAGGTCCGCGCCGGAGGTAATCCCGCGCTCGCGCAGGAAGATCGCCGAATTGACGGTATTGTCGTAGCTGTCGCCGACTACGATCTTGAGCTTGTAGACCTTGTTCGTATCCAGGTTGTTCACCACGGCTATGGGACCGACAATGGCGCCGTTGAATTCCATCGGCAACTTGATGTCCTCCGCCGGGAACTCCAGGTTCCCCGCCGCGTTCGAGACGACGTTGGCGACGAAGTATTCCGTATTGGTATGCTGGTTGACGGTAGCGATCGACACGTCGTCTCCGTTCGGCAGCTTCGCGAGATTTTCCGTCATCGGCGACCCGTCGTCGATGACATTGTGGTTTTCGTCAAACAGCGTCGGATCCGACGCATCGCCCAGTTCCTTGATGAAGAACGCGAACTTGTCGGAATACAGCTCATACTCTTCCAGCGTCGGGGAATCGACCGAATCCGAGTAGTAGTAATATTCTTCCGACGCCATCACGAACGGAATGTTGAGCGTCCTGTTCTTCGGCTGGACATAGAGGATGATGCCGGCCGGATCGGCGAGATCCTCCGCGAAGTAATTGCTCATGTCCGAATCGAAGCCGAGCGACGGCAACGCGTCATCCGGCCAGGATTTAGCGGAATCCGTATTGCTCGTCGAAGGGCCGTCCGTAATCTTGCCCGTGGAGAGAATCACGCCATTGGTGAAGGAAGGTATGACCTGCGCCACCAGGTTGGAGAACACGCCGATCTGGACGTTGCTGGTCTGGGGAATCTTCACGCCGCTGGGCTGCAACGCCACGCTCTCGCCCACGAGCATCCGGGTGATGAGATCGTAGTCCTGGCACTCGGTCACCTCGTAGGTCTTCGTGAAGTTTTCCGCGTACGCCGCCATCGCCATGGCCAGCGAAACGACCAGGGCGAACCCACCGCGTAGACAGTTACGTTTCATCGTCTTCACTCCTCACGCTCAAAACTCAATGCCCACCGCGAGCGACACCGACATGTCGCTCAGTTCGATCTTGGCGTCCGCGCCGCCGGCATGCAGGCTCGTCGAATCCGTCCACCAGTCGTATTCCACTCCTCCCAGCAGGAACAGGCAGTCGGTGAGGTTGACCTGCGCCGAAAGGCTCGCCGCCATGCCGAAGACCGCCGAGCACTTGGAATGCTTCGCGCGGTAGATGCCGTCCGCACTCTGGTATTCCGTCTTCAGTGTCGCATCCACGAGGCCGATAAGCCCGTAGACGCCGCCGCGGATCGTCAGGCAATCCGTCGCCTTCCACCCCACCGTCGGGCCGAGCCGCAAATCCCAAATGCGGTAGTCAAGCTTCGTACGTCCGCGGTAATCGTAGCGCTCGGTCGCCGTGCTGTAGCCCGCCAGCTCCTCGCGCCGCGTCGGCGTTGCACCGATCAACGCATCCGGCCCCGTTTCCGAACCGTTATGCGGCCCGCTCGGAACCGTCGTCCAGCCCGAGGCGTCGTAACTGTCCACGTAACGGTACTCCTCCCGGGTCGTCGTCACCGACGTGCCGTATCGCGACGAGGTGCTCAGATCGCCGCTGCCGTAGAAGCGGAAGCCGGCGTCGAGGGCGGCGTCGAACGCGCCATCGTCGAAGAACGTCCAGCCGCCCATCGCCTCCACACCCAGCAGGATGTCGCGGTCGCTCGCCGAGGACGAGTCCATGCCATAGGCGGACGACGAGACCGTTTCCGTCCAGCGCGTCACGCCGGTGCGGAACTCCATCGTACCGTTCGCATACTGTCCGCCGACGTCATCCGCACCCCAGTTCCAGGTCAGGCCCGGCGTCATGGAATTGTCGTCCGCCGTGCCTTCGTCCGGCCTGACGTAGCCGTTCGCATACGTGCGATCGACATAGCCGGCGGACGGATCGGCCGCGATGGACCCGAGCGTCTCGCCGGACTGCGAGTAGTCCGGAACCGGAGGTATGATCAACGACGGCCGCGGCCCCCGGACGCGGGTGCGCACGCGCGGCGACATCACCGGACCGATGCGGAAATGCCAGGCTTTTTCCGCGTTCTCCTCAACCAGCGTCTTCTCCATGCTCTCTTCGGCCCACGCCGCGCCGACGAGCGAAACCAACACAACACAACCCAACGCACGCATCGCTTATTCCTCCGTTACCAGTTTCATTCGCATGAAGCGGCAGGCGCCGACTTCATCCGTTTCAAGAACCACCGTACCGCCGGCATCCGCAACGACCGTGCGCTTGAGTTCGCGCCACGCGCCGCCCAGGGCTTCGCAGCCTTCCACCACCAGCGTCCCCGCCTTGGCGAGGTCGGCGTACGACAGCTCGCAGCCGCCGCCCGACGTCAGCTTGAAGGCGGCGATCGCGACTTTCGTCTCCGTCACCGTCGCGCCCTCCTGGCCCGAAGCCGTGCCGCCCGTGCCGTTCGCGCCATCCTCCGCCGCGGCGATCGTCGCGAGAGTCCCGTCGCCCGTCACGCCACCCTTCCGGAGCGCGTCGTCCATGTACAGCTTCCAGTCGCCGTTGACGGTGCCCGTCCCGGCGCCTTCGCCCGCCACCACGGTGAACGCAATCGACCCCGCCGTAGCCAGCGCGGTCGGCTTCACGGCAAAACGCGCCACGGAACCCGAGAACCAACTCGCGTCCAGCGAATCGAGCGGAACCGTCGACGCGTCGACGGTCCATCCCGCCGCCAGCCGTTCCTCAATGATCAGGTCGGATTCGATATGCCCGGTGAAACTCCAGGCCAGCGTCACCCTGCATCCGCCCGCGATCGGCTCGACCGTCCGCGACACGCCATCGGCCCAGGCGGCACATGGCGCCAGCGCCAGCGCGAGGCCCGCTATCGTCAATCGTTTGATCGTCATGCTTCGGTTCCCTTTCCTTGTCATTCCTGATTCTGATTGTCAATGCCCGTGATGAAGAGCGAGCCAAACGGCGTGCCATCCGCGCGCTGCAGCGCCGTCGCCGGCAGCGTCACCGTCAGGGTTCCCGCCGCCGCATCGTAGGTCGCCGTCGCCTCGAGGGCGACCCGCCACGACGGTCCCGCCAACGTCTCCCTGACGACCAGCCACATGTTGAGATTGGCGATCTCGGTCTGCTTGGCGGCAAAGCCCTGCAGGGTGAACGTGCTCTCCGCGCCCGGCCTGAACGCGACGGACGTGAACGTCACGCGGTTCGTCGCCCCCGTCTCCGAATCGACCGGGAGACTGACGTCGTCGCCAAACGCGACATCCGAGAACTCGCTTTCGCCGCCCTCCGCAATCGTCCAGGTGAAGCTCTTCTGCTCGCCGTAATTGTTGGCCGCGTCGATGGGCTGGACAACGATTCGAACGGTACCCGCGCCATCAAACTCGCGTTCGAATGCGACACCCTCCGCCGTCGTGGTCATGGCGACGCGCACACCGTTGAAGAGCACCATCCATTGATACCGCACGGGACTCTTGTCCGTCGCCGACGCCACGAGGCGGCAGCTCCGCTCGCTCGTCTCGCCCTGCGGCACGCCGGAGACCGCAAGGTCCGTCGGACTGGTCGTGTCGTTGACCCTGACGAACTCTCCGGATTCGACGTTCGCATTATCCGCCGCGTCCGTCACGACACCGGCCTTCAGCCGCACCGCAATCTCGCCTTCGCCGTCGGGAACGAGCGTCAGCGCATAGACCTTTCCGCTGCCCGAGAAGACGTCGATCTTCCCGTTCCTCACGTCGAAGGCGTCCGCCGAAACTTCTTCGGCAATCGGCTCGGAGAACGTGGCGGTGACGGTCAAGGTGGTGTTGTCGGCGTTGAAGTATTCCGTCGTCGACGAGGTGAAGGTCACCGTCGGCGGCGTCACGTCGCAGGTGCGCACGAGCGTTTCCGACGCCGCATTGCCATTGCCGGCCAAATCCGTCACCGCATCGGCCGCGATCGCCACCGTCACCTCGCCGTCGTGCTCCGGCGTCACCACGAAGGAATAGGCGTTCGTGTAGTCCTCTCCAGTCAACGGCACGACCTCGCCGACCGTCCCATTGCCCGCCGTCACCGCCGCCGCCGTGAAGTTCGTCACCGCCTCGCTGAATGCCGCCACGACGGTGAAGACGTCCGTACCGTTGAACGGATCGCGCGTCTCGCTCGCGAGCGTCACGGACGGCCGCGTCGCATCATACACGCGCACGACCGCCTCCGACGGTTCGTTGCCGTTGCCCGCCGCGTCGGCGACCGCATCGGCGGCAATCCGCACGGAGACCTCGCCGTCTTCCTCCGGCGTGACGGCGATGGTATAGGCCGCCCCCGAGCCCGCGACCTTCGCCGTGCCGTTCACGACCGTCACCGCCTCCGCCGTGAAGTTCGTCACCGCCTCGCTGAACGTCGCAACCAGCGTAAACACCGAGCCCGCCTTGAACGGATCGGGCGTTTCGCTCGCTAACTCGACCGTGGGCTTCGTCACGTCGTAGATGCACGCGAGTTTCGCCGAAGCCGCGTTGCCGTGGCCCACCACGTCGAAGAGCGTGTTCGCCGCCACCTGGACCGAGACTTCGCCCTCTTCCACCGGCGTCACCGCCACCTGATAGGCATTGGGCGTGTCCGCCACCGCTTCGATCGCCGCGATCGTGCCGTTCTCGACCACCAGCGCCGCCAGAGTGAAATCGTTCGTCACGCGTTCGCTCAGCTCGACCAAGACCGTCATCGGCGCCGTGTTGAACCGCTCCGCCGTCACGCGCGTGAGCGTCACCTCCGGCGCGGTGGTGTCGTACGTGCGCGTGAGCATCGCCGACGCCGCGTTGCCGTTGCCGGCCAAATCCGTCACCGCGTCGGCGGCAATCCGCACGGAGACCGCGCCGTCAGCCGTCGGCGAAACCACAATCGCATAGACCGCACCGGACCCGGAGACCTGCGCCGTGCCGTTCACGACCGTCACCGCCGCCGCCGTGAAGCCCGTCACCGCTTCGCTGAACGTCGCCGTCACCGTCAGCGTCTCCCCTTCCTTGAGATACGCCGGCGACGCGCTCGCGAGCACCACCGTCGGCGCGACCGTATCCACCGTCCAGCTCCGCGTCGCCGTCTCCGACGTGTTGCCCGCCGCATCCACCGCGTAGACGCTCACCGTGTTCGCGCCCTCCTGCGCCGTACCCGCCAGCGTCGCGCCCGTCGACTCGACCCCGTCGAACGTCCAGTGATACGTCACGGCTGTCGCGTCCGTCGATTCGGCGAAGAAGCGAAACTCCTTTGCGTTCGTGGTGCCGTCTGCTGCCGGTTCGCCGCCGATGACCGGCCGCGTCGGCGCCGTCGTGTCGAGCGTCCACGTGCGCGTCACCGCCGCCGACGTGTTGCCCGCCGCGTCCACCGCGCAGACGCTCGCCGTGTTCGCGCCCTCCCGCGCCGTGCCCGTCAGCGTCGCGCCCGTCGACTCGACGCCGTTGAACGTCCAGTGATACGTCACGGCTGTCGCGTCCGTCGCCGTCGCCGCGAGGCTGAACGCCGCCTCCGCCGTCACCGCGCCCGGCGCGGGCGTGCCGGAGATGGTGAGGCCCGTCGGCGCCGTCGTGTCGAGCGTCCACGTGCGCGTCACCGCCGCCGATGTGTTGCCCGCCGCGTCCACCGCGCAGACGCTCGCCTCGTTCGCGCCCTCCCGCGCCGTACCCGTCAGCGTCTCGCCCGTCGATTCGACGCCGTTGAACGTCCAGTGATACGTCACGGCCGTCGCGTCCGTCGCCGCCGCCGTCAGTTCAACCGCCGGCGCAGCGGTGAGCGCGCCCGGCGCAGGCGTGCCGGAAATGGTGAGATCCGTCGGGGCCGTCGTGTCGAGCGTCCACGTGCGCGTCACCGTCGCCGACGTGTTGCCCGCCGCGTCCACCGCGCAGACGCTCGCCTCGTTCGCGCCCTCCTGCGCCGTACCCGTCAGCGTCGCGCCCGTCGACTCGACGCCGTTGAACGTCCAGTGATACGTCACGGCCGTCGCATCCGTCGCCGTCGCCGCGAGGCTGACCGCCGCCTCCGCCGTCACCGCGCCCGGCGCGGGCGTGCCGGAAATGGTGAGACCCGTCGGCGCCGTCGTGTCGAGCGTCCACGTGTAGACAACCGGTTCACCACGGTTGCCCAGCGCGTCCACCGCATAGACGCGCACCTCGTTCGCGCCCTCCTGCGCCGTGCCCGTCAGCATCGCGCCCGTCGACTCGACCCCGTTGAACGTCCAGTGATACGTCACAGCCGCCGCATCCGTCGCCGTCGCCGCGAGGCTGACCGCCGCCTCCGCCGTCACCGCGCCCGAGGCGGGTGTTCCGGAGAGGACCAGGCCTGTCGGGGCGGCAAAATCAAGCGTGTCGGCGACCTCCGCCCATTCGGATGCGCGCGCACCCGAAACCACGCGCGTACGGAGCGTGTAGGCGTAGGTGCCGGCAATCCCGCCGACAGCCGTCCAAGCGTCCCAGGCGAGATTCGTCGTCATCGACAGCTGTTCGTCGAAGACGACGTCGAAGTCGGCGCACAGCGGCGTCCACGCGCCCTCCGCGCCAAGCTTGTACTCGACGGTCGCCGTGGCATCCGCACCCTGCGCGGGATCGCTGAAGGCGAGGCCCAGCCGAACCGTGCCATACGGCTCGGCGACCTGAACGACGCTCTCCGGCTCGAACTGGGCCGTCATCTCGAACCAGCAGTTGGTGGTCACGGGCGTCGGGTTCGCCGTCACCGCGCCGTCCGCATTGCGCGTGACAAAGCTGAAGAAGTTCGTCGCTGTGAGATCGATCATCGGCGCGGCGAAGGTTTCGGGCGCGTCCCGCCATTGGGTCAGCGTCTTCCACGCCGAGGTCGCCTCGCCGCCCGCGCTCGTCGTCACCCGAACCGCGTATTCGGTCGCTTCGGGATTGCCGTCGGCCGAAGCCGTGTGATCGGCGCCCACCGTCACCGTGGTCACGCCTTTTTCGATCACCGGCGCCTTGGTCGCAACCGCCGCGAGCGTGTAGCCCGCAGCCGTCACCGACCCGACGCTCGCCGCGCCGACCTGGTTCGTCGCGAAGACCGTCGCCTCGACGCGCGTATTGGGCGCAATGCCCGAACGCTCCCACGCGCGGGCGCCCGTCTGCGTCCATTCCGCCGGCGCCACAAATCCCGCCGCGTTGCCGCTCACCGTGAGCCTCACCGTGTCCGCCGACAGTCCCGTAATCGTCGCTCCCGTCACCGTCGGAAGGGTGACGATCGTAAACACCGACGGCTCGATTGCCTCGCCATTCGCGTCGGTCGCGGCAATTGTGACGACATATTCCGTATTCGCGTCCAGCTTGTCCGACTCCGGCAGCGCAAACGAGCCGGTCACCCGCACCTGCGCGTTGGTCTCCAGTCCCTCAAAGGGCGCGTAGTCTTTGCCGTTGAGGGAAACGGTCAGATTGGTAATTCCCGCCGCCGCATAGCCGTGCAAATCGAAACTCACGCCATCGGTGGTCACCACCGGCTCGCCTATGCAGCTCAGCGGCGCCCCCGAAACCGTGAACGTGTTGGCCGACAGGTCGGCGGCAACTCCATAATCGCCTTCGACCACCCAGTAGGTGGTCCCGTCGATCTCGCTCGTGGTGCTGTTATCCGGGAAGAAGCGCGTCTCGTACCGCTCCGCCGGATCTGTCGCGCCATTGGCGGCATCGTAGTGAACGGCCGCGTAGTACGACACTTCGTCACCCGACAGGAACGGTCCGCCCAAGGCGTCCGCCAGCGCCTCCCCGGAGATGCTCAGCGTCACGGGCTTCGCCTCACCCTCCACCAGCGAGAGGTCATTCGTCACGCACTCCGAATTCGGAAACGCAAAGGGAATCACCTGCTCCACACCATTCAAAGTCAAATGCAAATCGGCCGAAACATCCGCCACTTTATCTGCGGTTTGCGGCAGAACATCCAACTCGAATCCCGTGATTCCTCCATGCTTCAACTCGTCTGCCGTCAACCTCAAATCGGTCGGCATCGCCACATCCTGAAACGCTATTTTCAAATCGTCAACATCCAAATACGCTGAACTCCAGCCTCCAGCCTCACCCCTTATTCTCACATACAGAGGTATCGATTCATCGATTTCTCCGGGAAGTTTTACAACTGTTTTTCCTTTATTCCAAACACCCGTTGCAACCCCCGTTATTTTATTCGAGACCGATGCCGATTGTACAATTATCGATTCAGTGGAAAAATCTATATTGGTGGCTATCTGCACATAAGCATAATCGATAGCATTCATGTCACCGTAGACATAATTCATCACCGAAAATGACACAGATGCATTTGACTTCCCTCTCGTCATTACGGGGTTGCTGCAACGAATCACGGCGTAATGGCTGCCATTGTTGGCAGTCCTTGAATCGAATCTTGCGAACCCATTGTCGTCGGCACTACCATATTTGAACGTTCTGGTTCCTGTATTTTCCCAATAAATCCCCAGTTTCCCATCCGAAAAATCATCCTTTGCAATTGTCGGACTCAAAACCACATTATTGCTGTCGCTTGTCATTCCGAAGTTCAAATTATATGTAACAGGATCCGACAACCAACCAAATGCCGAAACGTCAAACTCCGCAACTACCGATTCCAAATTTGTATGCGTTCCGGTAAATTCGACAATTGGCGTGGAACCATTCTCGCCTGTCTGCAACGCACCATTTATCGCTCCACCCGAGAAATCCAGAGCATAATCCACATTAGCATATTGAAAGCCCGGCGTCACTCCGTCTTTTATCGGTATATACGTATTGACACTGAACCAACCGGTATTTTCTATCTCGAAATATTGACCGTCGTTCAATTTCCCGAACGTCTCATTTCCAATAGCCGCAAATCTGAATGTACCATTGGTGGCGGTGCCGCTCCAATCATAAGCCTCGCCTTCTTCCGGCCAATCCGCAATGCCGGTCATGCCGAAAATACTGTCACCGCCGGACAATATCAGATTATCACACCGATGTTCCACTATCCCCGCCGAATTGACCAACTGGAGGGAGTATGGATTATTCAAGGTTCCCATTTTCCAAGCAAGATCATACACCAAGAGACCAACCATTTTATTCGGCATGTTTGCCGAGAAATCAAACGCCTCTTCAAAGACTTTTTCAGCTGCGATTGCAGAAGAACCGTCCAACAACACCAGTTTCCACCCCGGCATATAATAACGATTCGTGGTTCCGCACAGCTCTACCTTGGACAACGTAAACTCATTGATCCAGACGCTTCCTTGCTGTGCGACTTGATAATCAATCGTATTTGCCGATGTTTCGATATATGCGCCGGGATTTATTTCATCAGGAGTGCCGATAGCCCCCATTGAAGAAACATATCGGGTAAGCACCTCGACTCTCACACAATCGCCCGCGTCCAATGCAGGCATTGCTTGACTGCCGCTGTTCGTCGCATCAACGCCGATAATGTCGTTGGTATAGACGTTTGCCCCCGCCTCGAACATTTGGTTGGTATAGATAAAACCATTCCTGTCGACAACCGCCCAAACCGATAATTCGGAAATGGCCTCTTCAGGCTCTTTATTGACAGTTGCTTGGACAATTACAGACCGATCCCCGATCTTCGGCTCTATTCCATTTGCAAACCCGACATCACTGCAAGTAGCGCCCGACAGAAAATCAAAGGAAATTGATTTTACATAAATATAGTTTGAACTCCAGCCTGCCGCTATGACCCGCAAGCCAACATAAAGCTGGCTGCAATCGCTCAGACCGTCTATTGGCGCGACAACCCTATGAACCGCCCAAGTGTCGCTTGAACTCGCATCATAATATTCAAAAGGTTCTCCGACGGGAATTTCCGTCTGCCAGTTGTCGGTTGAAATGACAACCTGAAAACTATCAATCAATCCGGAGGTCACCGGCTTGGTATTTGACAGAACAACTTCCGCAACAACATTATTGCATGTCGGCAGAAGTTCCTCTTCAACTGATACATTCGATTTTACGAGACCCGTCGTCCCGGCGTTCGACGAAGCAATACTGGTGCGAAGATATGTAGAACCGTCAAAAGCATACGATCGCCATTGTGACGTCGCTTCCCAATCGGCTGGAACTCCGCCTTCAAACGAGAAAGTGATAGCACCAAAACTAATTTCAACCAAACACCCAACCAACAAAACGAATAAAGCTTTGGCGCCCATTCTAAATCTCCTCTTCCAAGATAACTTGAGAATAAATCACGCCCATTCCGCACCTTAGTCGGAATGGGTGTGATTTATCCCATATAGATTATGGCGTAGTCGCCGACGACGTAATATCATCAAAATTGAATGACCAGCCTTCACCCTTCAGCCATTCAAGTATAGTACTCCAACTCGAAGAATCGGTTGCGGAGAGAAGCATATTCATTGTAGGAATCTTACAAAATTTGTCTTCCGATGGTGTAGAAGCAGTAGCAACTGTCTTAAACATAACAGTTTCATCACTGACGGGCTTATAGCGTTCCCATGTGGCAATAACTTTTCTCTGACTCGCTGTATCGACCAGAACAAGGATTGCATAGCCTGTACCCTTGGCAATACCATCGCCATCGCCAAAAATACCAATCGCATAACCATACTTAGCGGCACCGCTTCCTTTTATGACATGATAGCTGAATTGAGAAGGATTAATGCGCTTACCCGACAAATCCTGCCAATCGACATCAACAAAATGTTTTAAGTGCGCACTTCCTGCATAATCTGACACATTTGCCGTCCCGCTCGTTAGACCGGCATCCGTTGCTAATTTATAAACACGCGCTTTCCCGTCTGAATTCGTGGTATCCAACACCCATGTATAGGCTATGCTATCTTGCGCACTCTCCGTTTTAACTCCATTGCTATCTGTCGTTTCTATCGTGCACGGAAGTTTATCTTTCTCATACTGGTAAAGATTAATCTTCGTCTGAATATTACCGAGAGTTGGAAGTGCTTCGGCAGCATATTTAGACTGCTCGATATAAGGCTTCAACAGCGGGAGAAGGCCCACCGAAAGAATGGTCACGATGAGGATGACGACGAGCAATTCGACGAGCGTTACACCCGCCTTTGCCGACATTTTCAATTTATTCATTGTTTTTCCCTGTTTTCCGGCAGATTCTTGTATCGTTGCTGAGCGCAAGAGACGAATCCGCCGGTTTTGAGGACTCTCACACCCATTTTCCAAATAGACTTGTTCAACCCGATTTTGTGACACCTGAATCTCCGAATTTCAAGGTTCCGGCAACGCGCTTCCCGCCGGGATGGACAAGGAACACCTCGGTATTGGAGAAATTGCGGCTGAATAGGCCGAACTCCACCACCGTCTCGCCTTCGGACAAATCGAGCATCACGCCCGTCAACGAGAACCGGGCGCCGCGAATGAGACTCCCGCCACGATCCGTCACCGAGATTTTCGCAATCGGCCCGGGGGATGTCGCATCTTCGACGACGAGGCGCGCGAGCCAATAATCGTCGGCATCGGCGATGTCGTACGCTTCGTACGCAATGGCTACGGATCGGTCGGTTTTGTCTGCCGTCATAGCGTTTCCTTCAGCAATTCCGTCATGTCGCGCTTCGCCCGCTCCAACGTCTTGTTGACGTAGTTCTCGGAGGCGAGATGGCAAAGTTTCATGATCGTCTTCGACGAGATGTTTTCCTTCATGCGGAACATCAGCACATACGCCCGGATCGGATTCTTCTTCCACAACTTGTGGAAAGAACGCTGAATCAGCTGCTTCTCGTCGTCCGGGACGCTCCGACCATGCGGGAGGACGCTCTCGTCGCCGGGTATCCGCACGACGGCGGTTTCGCCGTCGACGCCGTCGTCGTCGATCAGACTGCTCAACTCCGCCAGAGGGACGATCCGGTCCTCCTTGGCGGCATAAAAACTCCGGATGTACTTCTTGACGTATATCTGAAGATACGGGACGATCTGGCGGCAGTTCTTGAGCAAATCAAGTTTGCCGCCGGCCATCATCTTCTCGAACAAATCGGCCAGGGCTTCGTCTTCGGTGATGCATTTGGCGGCGGCCATGGCCATGAATCTGGCGTCGGCGAAAACCGGCAGCACGGCAAGGCGCTTCGCCTCCATCCAAGCCTCCGGATCGCCGTCTTTCAGCGCTCTCGCGAATGCCTTGCAATCGAACCCACGCGTTCTTATCGCCGTCTTCCTTCCTGCACCCGCCGGTCGAGGCACGCGCATCCCGGGCGCAAAAAGAAAGGGGCGTGCCTTCATATCCTGTTCTGTTGGAGGCACGACCAAGCGCCTTGCAAAAAACAACGAACATAAAGACACGCCGCGTGAATCACACGCAGCGCACCTTACATATCCGGCTCTTTGCTTGAAGATTGGTCGTTTTCCAACAAAGCCAAATACGCAAGTTGCGTACGTTGCACGGGTTAGGTTACCCACCCCGCACACCTCTCGCTCCGGGTTGCCCCGTGGAGAAGCCGGCCGCCGTTGCCGCACGACCGGTATATCGCCGCGTTATCCTGCACCGTTCCCGGCGGCCTTACCGCCATCCGGACGCAATTCAACGCTTTCGCCGCCAATTATACCATTTTTCTCCGCCGCTTCATAGACGGGATTTTCAGTTAGTCGGTTGTCGCGGGGAGGAACGAGCTGCGCAACCGACTAACCCGCAGCAGGGGTACGCTTCGCTGGGGGTGAGGGCGGCAGGGTTTGGACTACTTGCCCCAACGAAGTTAGCCGACGCCGGGCGCCATCCCTTGTCCGGCCTAGACGCCGCAGCATTTGTCGGAAAGGCCGGCGCGGACGAACGCATAGCGGCGGTCGCCGCCGGGAGCGAGGATGATTGCCGCCGCATCGAGGAAACACGGCCAGTTCTCCTTGCGGAAATCGGTCTTCACGCCGCGGCCGTGGAGGTAGGCGACCAGATAGACGTCGTGCGAGGTGTAGATGCCGAGCCGGCCCGTGAAGGTCGAAAGCGCGTATTCCTCAAAGGCATCGCAGGCGGGCGCAAGGTCGTTGAAGCCGTATTGGCGCCCCTGCCGCAGCCATTCGTCCATGCGCGCGAAGAAGGAGCCGTCGCGGAAAAGCTCCCAGACCTGTCGTTCGGAGGCGACGAAGGCGCTCCCGTTGCCGATCCGGGCGTCCTCCGTTATATCGACGGATCCGACCCCCATGCCTTCGGCGATGCGTTCGGCGGTCATCACCGTGCGCCGCAGCGGACTCGCCCGAAACTGCACGTCGTCCGAGGCCCCGGCCAGCAGCCGACCGAAGTCGACGCTCATCTTTTCGCCCGCCGCCGTCAGCGGCAGGCTTTCGCCAAAGCTCGTATCCTCGAAGTCGATGCGCGGGCGCTCCGCGTGCCGCACGAGCAGCAGCACGCGGCATCCCTCCGCCAGCCAGCGGCGGACATCCGGTAAAGTCGCTTCGGTGATGCACCGGTTCGCATCCGCGTCCGGATGCTCGATGGCGATGAAATCGGTCATGGTAGGGGGGAAGGTGCCTGATGATGCCGGAAACGCCCGGGAGGAGCGTCCGGTGAGTCGGGTGGAATCAGAATTCAATTTGCAGTTCTTTGAGGGGTTCCATGACGAACGCGCGCGCCCTCGCCCTCGGGTGCGGCAGGATGAGGTCGGGCGTGCGGCGGACCAGACCGCCGAAGTCGATGAGGTCGAGATCGATCGTGCGCGGTCCGTTGCGGACGGTGCGCACGCGCCCGAGCGCATCCTCGATGCCGTGCATCCGCCGCGCGAAATCCTCGGGCGTGAGCGCCGTCTCGAAGACCGCGACCTGATTGAGGAACCTGAGCGCGGCGAATTCCGCCGGCACCCCCACCGGCTCGGTCTCGATCACCGGGCTGGCGGCGATTCGCCGCGTACCGGGCAGCGCCGACAGCGCGGCGAGCGCCTGCGCGAGATAGGCCGCGCGCGCGCCGACGTTGGAGCCGAGGGAGACGATCGCGCGCATCAGGCGAGACCGTTCTGCGCGGCGATGAGATCCGCCGCGCCGTATATCCGGCGGAGCTTCGGTTTCTCGATCTTCCCGGTCGGGTTGCGCGGCACCTCCGCGAAGATGACCTTGCGCGGCCGCTTGTAGCGCGGCAGGTCGAGGCAGAAGTCGGCGATATCCCGCTCCGTGAGCGCCATCCCCTCCTTGACGGAGATGATCGCCGCGGCGATTTCGCCGAGGCGCGGATCGGGAAGGCCGATCACCGCCACGTCCTTGATGGCGGGATTGGCGCGCAGGAAGTCCTCGATCTGGACGGGATAGAGATTCTCGCCGCCGGAGATGATGACGTCCTTCGCCCGGTCGACGAGATAGATGAAGCCGTCGCGCAGTTCGGCCATGTCGCCCGTCAGCAGCCAACCGCCCGGCCGCAGCACCTCCTCCGTCGCCTGCCGGTTGTGGTAGTACTCCTTCATGACGCCGGGGCCCCTGATCGCGAGCTCGCCGACCGCGCCCGGCTTCACCTCGTTGAAATCGGGATCGACGATCTTCGCCTCCCAGCCGAAGCCGGGTATGCCGATGGCGCCGACGTGGTCGATGTTCGCGATGCCGAGGTGGACCGCACCCGGCCCCGTCGATTCGGAGAGTCCGTAGTTCGTATCGTAGTCGTGGTGCGGGAAGACCGTCTTCCAGCGACGAATGAGCGCGGGCGGCACGGGCTGGGCGCCGATGTGCATGAGCCGCCACTGCGACAGCGTGTAGTCGTCCAGCCGGATTTCGCCGCGGTCGATGGCATCGAGGATGTCCTGCGCCCACGGCACGAGCAGCCAGACGATCGTGCACTTCTCCTCGCTGACGCAGCGGATGATCCATTCGGGCTTCACGCCCTTGAGGAGCACCGCTTTGCCGCCGACGAGGAGACTGCCGAACCAGTGCATCTTCGCGCCCGTGTGGTAGAGCGGCGGAATGCAGAGGAAGACGTCCTCCTTCGTCTGTCCATGGTGGTTCTGCTCCACGCGGCAGCTGTGCAGGAGCGCCTTGTGCTGGAGGACGATCGCCTTCGGGAAGCCGGTCGTGCCGGACGAGAAGTAGATCGCGGCATCGTCCTCGGGCCGGTGGTGGAAGCCGGGCGCATCCGACGCGGCGTACTTCACGAGCTTCAGATAGCTCTGCGCGAACGTCGGGCAGTCCTCGCCTACGTAGAGGCGCGTCTTCACGCGCGGAATGCGATTCGCGATCTGCTCGACGCGCCCCGTGAATTCGGGGCCGAACACGAGTACGTCCGCATCGGCGAGCTCCAGGCAGTACCGGATCTCCTCCGCCGTGTAGCGGAAGTTGAGCGGCACGGCGAGGCATCCCGCCTTGAGCGCACCGAAGTAGATCGGCAGCCACTCCAGGCTGTTCATGAGCAGGATGGCGACCTTGTCGCCCTTGGTGAGTCCGCGCGAGAGCAGGAAGTTCGCGAAGCGGTTGGCCTTCCTCTCGAACTGCGACCAGGTCAGCTCGGTGCGGAACTTCTCGATTGGCGAACTCTCGATGAGCGAATACTCGCGCCAGGTCGTATGCCGCGACTCGAGCTCCTGCGGGTTGATTTCGACGAGCGCGACGTCGTCCGGCCACTGCCGGGCGTTGCGTTCGAGGATTTC
This sequence comes from Kiritimatiellia bacterium, assembly GCA_051884875.1. Classification (GTDB taxonomy): domain Bacteria; phylum Verrucomicrobiota; class Kiritimatiellia; order RFP12; family UBA1067; genus UBA1067. Next base: position 101,338 of record JBJEWD010000025.1, on the reverse strand, counting down.
GGTAATGTTGTCCAACATCGCGTCGGTGGTGTCCATCGTCTACTTCTTGCCCTTCGCGCCGTTCTTCCTGGCTTCCGCCGCTTCCTTTTTCTTCGCCGCCTCGGCCTCTTTCGCCGCCGCCGTCAGATCGGGGAGCTCCGCCTTGTAGGCCGCGCCCTCCTCGGGGAAGGAGCCCATATAGCCCTTGACCAGCTTGAGGCACTCGACGGGATCGGTCTTCCGCGTGCGCGCGATGTCCTCCTTCAGGCAGACCTTCGCCTCGGCAATCGCCTTGAGAATGGCCTCGGCCTCCTCCGCCGCCTCCTTCTGCTGCGCCGATGCCGTCTTCGAGCCGGCCTTCTTCACCTCGCCTTCCAGTTTCCGGATGACGCCGGCCGTGGGCTTGCCGAGGACGAGGCTCTTCTCCAGCGCCTTGTGGTAGCTCTTCCTCCCGAAGACGAAACCGGGCGTCAGCGTCGGCGGCGCATTGAGTTCGCCCAGGGCGTTGACCACGGCCGCCGTCGCCTCCTGATGGGACCGCCCCGAGTAGACGACCTGGCCGCGGTGGTTGACGACGTACATGAACGGCAGTCCCCCGCCGCCCGGCGGCTCGTTGACAAGACCGGCGAAATCGTAGATCGGGTAGGTGAGCTTGTTCGCATCGACAAGCTGCTTCACCTGCTCGGGACGACGACCCTGACAGTGCGAACCGATGAGCATGAACGGCTTGGACTTGAAGGCGTCCCACGTTTTCTGCATCGACGGCAGCAGAGCACGGCAGGGCGGGCAGCCCACGCCCCACAGATCGACGAGGACGACCTTGCCCGCGAGATCCGCCTCGGTGATCTCCGGCCCTGAGTAATAGTTATTGGCCGACAACCCCTTCCATGCATCCGCATGCAGCGCCAGCGCACCACCGGCGACCCATACCGCAACCATCAGTCTTTTCACGGTTCGACTCCTTTTTCCTGTCCGTTTGTTCGTGTCCAAGGCCTCAAGACCCCAGCGTCGCCTCGCTGAACCGGATGTCCGCGAGCGCATTCTTCGCCTCCTGCGCGACGAACGCATCCGCGCTCTGCTTGAGCGGCGCATATTTCTCCATCGCGCGCTCCAGGATCTCCGGCGTCAGCCGCCGCGCGGACGCGCTCGCGACATCGCGGTCCTTGATCATCCGCGAAAGCTCCACGAGCTTCGCCAGCTGCCGGATTTCATCGCGCGCCGCGAGCGTCTGCCAGTCGTCCGCATACTTCGCGGCGTCCTGCGGAAACCGCGCGCGGTACTCCTTCAGGCGAACATAGGCGCGGCCCGGCAGGTTCCTGAGCTCCCAGTCGAGGAGGAAGTCGTACTGTCTGGGCGAGGTCGGGACCGACGCCGCGAGAATCGCCCCGCCGACCACGCCCTGCGCCACACGCATGTCGCGCCCGCTGTAAAGCTTGCGCCGGCAGGTCGAATCGAGGATGACGAGGGACGGGCGCGTGTCCGCAAAGGCCTTCGCCATCGCCTCAAGCTCCTCTTCGGTGGCGTCGGGCTTCGTCAGCCGCGCATCCGCGTAGACGGGATAGGTCACGCCCAGCTGCTTGAGCGCCTGCGCCATCTTCTCCCGGCTCACCGCGCCGTGCTGACTCGCCAGCAGAATGAACGGCTTCGATTTATAGGTCGCCCACAGGGTCTGCAGCTGGCGAATGGCCTCCGCGTTCGCCGGATCCGTATAATCGCGCCGATCCAGCAGCACCACCTTGCCGCGCAGGTAGCCGGCGGAAATCATGCGCCCGCCCAGACGTCTGTCCGGGCCGACGTTATCCCATTCGTAGGCATACCCCCCCGATGCCATCGCCGCCGCCACGACCATAACGAGAATTTTGAACATATCTCCGCTATTGTATCAAAAATAGCCGCACCATGGACTTGAAATCTTCGACGCCTAGGAGCGGCGGCGGGATGATCGGGCTCCGTCCCCACAATTTAGAAACTCCCATGGTTCGGGTCGTGTGGGGTATGTCCCCGCGATTTATAAACCCCGATGGTTCGTGCTCTCGCTACCGCTCCGCTGCTTCGCACTGGACAACCACTTACCTTCGTGATCGGCTCGGGGAGCCAACCCTATTTCCCGGCGGCGAAGCCGCAGTCTGAAACATCCTCATCACCGACCGTCGAAGGTGAATGCGGGACGCGAAGCCCCGGGTATTCGGCGGAGCGGGACAGCCGAGCGGAGCGAGACAGCCGAAGGCCGCGAGAGCCGCACGGATCGGAGTTGAATCAACAGGCGGCAAGTAAAACACGAACCACCTCCGTCGGGCGTAAGCCGTTACCTAATCGGTGCGCAGGGTTTGGGGCAAAGGTGCGCAGGTCCGGGGCAAAGGCTGCGCAGGGTTTGGGGTAAATGGTGCGCAGGATCCACCCCAAAGGTTGCGCATGTTCGGGGGTCGGGGTTGCGCATATTCCGGAACAAAGGAGCGCAAACCTCATCCCTCCTCCCTCATCCCTCATCCCTATCACCGACCGTCGAAGGTGAATGCCGGACGCGAAGCCCCAGGTATTCGGCGGAGCGGTAGCGAGAGCCGCACGGATCGGAGTTGAATCAAAAGGCGGGGAACGGGGCTGTCCACCCTGTTTATAATTAACACCGATGGTTCGTGCTCTCGCTACCGCTCCGCAGCTTCGCGATGGTCAACCATTTGCTTTTGAGGGTGTGCGGGGTAGTGGGTATAATTAACACCGAGGATTCGCGCTCCCGCGGCCTTCGGCTGTCTCGCTCCGCTCGGCTGTCCCGCTCCGCTGCTTCGCACTGGACAACCACTTACCTTCGTAGCCAACCCTCCTTTCGTTGAATCCTTCACATTCTCTGCGTTTTCGAACCCTTTGCGTCCTTTGCGTTCTTTGCGGCTAAAACATATCCCTTTTTGCGGCTAGAACGTAGTTTTCTCTGCCATGCCCCCTGCCCCCTGATTTGTGTCCTTTGCAGCTTCCCAGTTCATCAGGGTGTTTTTAGCCGCAAAGGACGCAAGGATCGCAAGGGGGTGTAGCTGCGCTTCCTCAGCGGTGGCGGACGATTTCGGCCGTCTCGAGGTAGATCACGTCTTCCGCAATGTTCGTCGCGATGTCGGCCAGGCGCTCCAGGGCGCGCGAGACGGTCAGGGCGTCGAGATAGTATCCCGCCGACGCCGGTTCGGACACGATGCCCTCGGCGACTTTCGAATAGGATGCGCGATGCAGGGCGTCCACCTCTTCATCCGCCTCGATCACCCGCCGGGCGAGCATGGCATCGCCTTTGTGCAGGGACAGCAACGCATCCGAAAACATCCGCGTGGCCCTGTCGGAGATCGTGGCGAAGTTCCACCGGTCGGCAATGCCGTAGGCGGTGGCATCGGCGACGCGATTGGCGATGTTCACGGCCAGGTCGCCCGCGCGTTCGATCTCCCCGTTCGCCTTGAATATCGTCATGACGCGGCGCAGATCCGTGGCGACCGGCTGGTAGAGGGCCAGTATTTCGAGACATTCCTCTTCAATCTGGTTCTCGGCCCGGTCGATCGCTTCGTCGTCGTCGATGACGCGCTGGGCGAGATCGGACTCGCCGCGTTCCATGGCCCGGACCGCCGCGTTCACCGCATCCTCCGTACGCGCGGCATTCTCTTCGAGCAGTCGATTCAATTTGGCGAGAGCCAGTTCAAAATGGATTTTCATGATCAGCCGAACCTCCCGGATACATAATCCTCGGTTTGTTTGTTCTTGGGGTTTTGGAATATCTGCCGCGTCGGGCCGACTTCGACGATCCGGCCTTTGTAGAAGAAGGCGGTGACGTCCGATATGCGCGACGCCTGCTGCATATTGTGGGTCACGATGACGATCGTGAAGCGTTTGCGCAGACGGTCCATCAGTTCCTCGATCTTGAGGGTGCCCACGGGGTCGATGGCGCTCGTGGGCTCGTCCATCAGCAAGACCTCCGGCTCGGCGGCGATCGCCCGCGCAATGCAGAGGCGCTGCTGCTGCCCGCCGGAAAGGGCGCCGCCCGGCTCCTTGAGCTTGTCCTTGACCTCGTCCCAGAGCGCCGCGCCGCGCAAGGCGGCTTCGACGCGTTCATCCAGCTCCTTTCGCGTGGCGCGGAAGTGCAGGCGAAGCGGGTAGGCGATGTTGTCATAGACGCTCATCGGGAACGGCGTGGGCTTCTGGAAGATCATGCCGATGCGGCGGCGCAGCTCGAGCAGGTCGACGTCCCGGTCCAGGATGTTCTTCCCGTCGATGAGGACCTGGCCCTCGGCGCGCTGCTGGCGGTGCAGTTCGAAGATGCGGTTGTAGATCCGCAGATGCGTCGACTTTCCGCAGCCCGAGGGGCCGATTATCGCCGTGATCCGATTCTCCTCTATCTTGAGGTTGTTGTCGAACAGGGCCTGGTGCTCCCCGTAGAAGAAGTTGAGGCTGACGGTCTGTATTTTGTATTTAGGCATAATTATGGATTGATTGTCCTACAGGTTCTTGGTCCTTGCCGTACGGCGGACGATGATATTGAGCGACAGGATGAGGACGGCCATGATCAGCGCGGCACCCCATCCGAGGCGCTGCATCGACTCGAAGGGCGAGTCCAGCGTGTAGTTGGTGATGAGCACCGACACGGAGGGGGTTGGGCCGCTGAAATAGCCGGTCGGCCAGCTGTCGGCGAAAAGCGCGGTGAAGAGCAGCGGGGCGGTCTCGCCGGCGACGCGTGCAATCGCGAGGAGGATGCCGGTCAGCATACCGCCTTTCGCCGCGCGGCAGACGATCTGCAACGTGACGCGCGTCCGGGAAATCCCCAGCGCCAGGGCCGACTCCCGCAGGGCGACGCCCACCAGCGCGAGCTGGTCTTCCGTGGTGCGCTCGACGACCGCGAACATCAGTATCGCCAGGGCGATCGAACCGGCGAAGCCGGAGAAATGCCCCGTCGGCACGATGACGAGTCCATAGACGAACAGGCCCGCGATGACGCTCGGAATGCCCATCATCAGGTTGATGGCCGACCGGCAGACCGCCGCGAAACGGCCCACGCCGCCAAACTCGGCCAGTCCGATACCGGCGGCAATCGCCGGAGGGATGGCCAGTGCGCCGGCGCCGGCGGTAATCAGCAGCGTGCCGAGAAGCGCATTGGCGATGCCGCCGCCGCTTTCGCCGAACGGCCGCGACCGGTTGACCAGCACCTCCCACGAAAGGGCGCCAACGCCCTCGCGGACCAGGGTGAACAGGATCCAGGCCATCAGTGCGAGCGCCAGGACCGTCGCCAGGAGCGAAAAGGCGCGGATCAGTCCGTCGCAGACCTTTCGCGGTCCGACATGTCTTCTTTTCATCTCAACCCTTCCTTTCGCGGAGCAGCCTTTCGGCGATGATCTGGATGACGAACTCCATGCCGAGCAGCACGATGCCGAGGGCGAACAGCGCGCTCTTATGCAGGCTCTCCGCCTCGGCGAAGTCGTTGGCCAGCGTTGCGGCGATGGTCGTGCAGCCGTCGAACAGGCTTTTCGGGATTTCCGCAATTCCACCGCAGACGAAAAGGACGGCCATGGTTTCGCCAAGGGCGCGCCCGAGGCCGATGAGGATGCCGCCGCCGATGCCGCGCTTCTGCGCGCGCACCACGATGTGCCACATCGCCTCCCAGCGCGTGCACCCCACGCCCATCGCCGCCTCGCTGAGCGCGACGGGCGCCTGCGCCAGCGCGTCGCGCATGACGGCCGAGATATACGGCAGGATCATCAGCGCCAGCACGAGCGAAGAGGCCAAAAGGCCGAAACCGGTGGTCTCGACTCCCAGGCGCGCGAGCAGGCCCTGCAGAAGCGGACACAGCACGAACAGCCCCCACATCCCGTAGATGATGCTGGGGATGGCCGCCAGCAGATCGAGGGCGTGCGCGAGCGGGCGTGCCGCCCACGGGGGAACGGCATTCACGAAGAGCGCCGCGGCAAATGCCAGCGGCACCGCGATCAGGAGCGCGAGAAGCGTCGTCTCGATCGTCCCCAGAATCGCGCCGGCCGCGCCGAACGACAGCTGGGACGGATTCCAGTTGTCGGTGAAGAGGAATCCGAACGCCCGGCTCCGCCAGATCTCGCCGGAGGACCACGCCAGTTCCGCGAGGACGGCGACGGCGACGATCAGTCCCGCCGCCGCGCATATCTGGCAGGTCCGGCGAAAGAGGTTGTCGATGTTCATTTACACGCAACCGGGATGTAGTGGAGCTTCACCGCCGTCTCCGCGCCGTGCCGGAAGCACCACTGGAAGTAGTCCTTCATGGCCGCTCGCCGCTCGGACGGCGTATCGGTGCGCGTCAGGATGTAGGTCTTGCCCAGAATCGGCCAGCTCGCACGGTCGGGCGACGTCGTTTCGCCGTTGACCTTCAGCCGCGCGATCGCAAGCTTGGATTCCAGCGCAAACGTATATTCGGTGTAGCCGATGGCGCCCTTGATCCGACGGATGTTGTTGCAGACGCCGGGGTTCTTCTGTCCGGCGATGCCGCAGGGCCACTTCAGCAGGGTTCCGGCGCCGATCTCCTTCTTCCAGTCGTCGCTGACCTGGCTCAGGTAGGAGCTGAAGATGTGCGTCGTTCCCGAGCCGTCGCCGCGATGGATGGTGGTGATCTTGAGGTCGGGCAGGTTCAGCCCCGGATTGAGCGCGGCAATGCGCGCGTCGTTCCAGCGGACGATCTTGCCGAGGAAGATGTCCGCGAGCGTCTTGCCGTCAAGCGCCAGCCCCTCGTCCAGGCCCGGCAGGTTGACGGCGGCGACGACCGCGCCCGAGACCATGTGGAACTGCTCGAGACCCGCCGCCTTGCAGTCCGCGTCGCTGAGCGGCGCGTCCGTTCCGGCGAAATCCACCGTCCCCGCCTTGATCTGGCTGATGCCGGCGGACGAACCGACCGACTGGTAGTTGACCTTCGCGCCGTAGTTCCCCTGCGTATAGGCATACGCCCACGCCTGGTACAGCGGCGCCGGGAAACTCCCGCCCGCGCCGTTGAGTTCGATGCGTTCGGCGGCGACCGCGCCAAGGGCAAGACCCGCCATGCACAAACCGACAATCTGTTTCTTCATACTATTTCTCCTTTGATTTGGTTTTCTTGTTTCCCTTTTCCCGATTCATCAGAATTTCCACGAAAGCTCGCAGCGCGCGAACAGGGCCGCACCATCGGCGTCCTCGACGAAGTAATTGCCTTTCTCGAAGCATTCGCCCTGCAAGGCGAGTTTGGCGCCCTTGAAGAGCTCAAGGCCGGTCATCTTGTCGAGCTTCATTTCATAGCGCAGCTGGAGATAGAAGCCGCGATAGTTGCCATAGTCGTCCCCGTTCGCGCGATCCTCCGCCACGGGTGCAAACATCGGGCCCATCTGCCCCTTCAGCACGGATGCCGTGCCGATTTCGCACCCGGCGGCGAGATGCGGGTAGACGAGGTTCGTGTAGTTGTATTTCTCGTACATCGGCGCAATGGATTCGCCCAGGCCCGTTTCACGGTTGAAGACCGCGTGCCATGCATGATTGCCGCGCGCGCCGTCGCTGTCGCCCGAGAGCGCCCAGACGGCGCCGGTCAGGTAGGGCTTCCAGGACGCCTTGGGCTGGTAGGTCACGCCCGCGTATCCCTGGCCGGCGAAGAGGTCGTTGTCGCCGGCCTGAACGGCCATTTCCAGTTCGCCCGTCCACGTCTCGGAGAAGCGCGGCAGCAGCCGGAAGCCGAGCGTGTGGGTCTGGGCGTGGCGGCCTTCGCTGCGGAACTTCGCCTTGTGTCCGCGAATCTCGTCCTTGGCGATGTAGTAGAGGTCGTAGCCGAGATTCGCGCAGCTCCGGTCCTGCCAGTAGAGTCCGCCGCCCAGCTCGTCCTCGTAGTAGCCGTTCATGTCGTAGTAGTGGGCCTTCTTGCCATTCTCGTGCTCCTTGCCGAGCGTCGGCAGCCAGTCCTTGTGGGCGTTGTAGAGCGCAAACACGTCCAGCGTCCGCCGGTCGTCCACATGATAGGTGAGGCGCACGGCGTCGAAATACGCCGAACGCGAGCCATCGCCGCCACTGCCGTCCGAGATGACGCGCTTGGCGCCGAAGGCCATGTCCTGACGGCCTACCTTGAGGTCGAACAGGCCGAAGATCCCGTTCTGATACCAATAGAGGTTGTCGATGAAGACGACGTCGGGGAAGCGCTGCTTGCGCGAATTCGATTCGGGGCGGCGGTAGTAGCGGAACTCGTCGGCCAGCCGCGTGTACAGACCCCACTCCTGGCTCCCGACCTGCACCCAGGGACGAATCCGGACACGCGCGTAATCGGAATGGGGCGACTCGCCATGACTGGCCTTCGGCAGTCCCTTGGTTACGTCGTAGCGCAGGCGAACATCGGCGCCCGCCTTGACCTTGACCCCGTCAACTCCGTTCGTGTCGGCATACGCACAGGCAACCGTCATGGTTGCGGCAAGCGCGACAAGACCCATCTTCTTCTCTTTCATTGTTTGGTTTTCCTCGTTTTCTTAAGACACGCATATTATCCGCTTTGTCCGTTAGGTGCGCATTAGCGTTGCATTAGAAATTCATTAGAATTTCCGATTTTCCATGCGGTCGCCCGTCCCTTGTGACGGGGATGCTCCACAACCTGCCCGGATACGGCCCGTTTCACGCCGGTGCGCGGGAACGGGGCGTGGCCGGCGAGAGAGGAAAAGCCGGGGCCGGTTCGCCGGCGCGGCGCCTACTCCACCCGCTCGACGGTGCCGTTCAGGCGGCTGGCTTCGCAGGCGAAGGCCATGAGGTGGCTTTCGACGCTGGTCGCCAGATCGGATGAAAGATAGGCGGCATCGCGCGTATCGACGGCACGGAGGAGGTCGCGGATGAGCGCGAGGTCGCCACCGGCATGGCCGCTGTCCTTGTACGTGCCCTCGGGGGCCTCGAACTTCCAGACGAGCCGACGGCCCGTGCGGAACGAATGAACGGAAAACGTCGTCCCGTCGCCCTCGATGTAGCCCGTCGTCCCCATGATGCGCGTACGGCGACCACCCCACGGCGTAAAGGCATCCATCGTAAAGCTCGCGGTGACGCCGCCCGCGAAACCGAGCGCGGCGACGATGTGGTCGGGCTGGTCGTTGTCGCACCGATAGACGCAGCGGGCGTACCCCGACGCCGCGAGCTTCGCGCGAATCTCCCCGTCGGCCGCCGTCCGGCGGTCGAGATCCAGGGCATAGAGAAACCAGCGGCGGCGCAGATAGATGTCGAGGGCCGAATAGGGACACGTCGCCTCGTGCGGACAACCGTCGGTGCAGCGCGCGGGCGCGCCGGCGGGCGCCTTGTCGCGGCGGAAGAGATGGAGCCCCCCCACCGCACTGATCCGCTCACAGCGACGCCCCGCCATCCACCGGAGGATATCCATGTCATGACAGCACTTGGCGAGGATCATCGGCGTCGTCGCCTTGGAATCGCGCCAGTTGCCGCGGACGAACGAGTGCGCCATGTGGGCGTAGAGGACGGGTTCCTGGTGCTGAAGGCTCACCAGTTCGCCGACAAGGCCCTCGTCGATCGCCCGCTTGAGCGCACGAAAGTACGGCGCGTAGCGCAGGACGTGCCCGACCGCGACGAAAACGCCCGTCTCCCGCTGTCGGCGCAGAAGGTCGCGGCACTCCTGCGCGGTGCGGGCCATCGGTTTTTCCAGCAGGAGGTCGTAGCCCTGGCGCATGGCCGCCATGGCCGCCTCATAATGGAGATCGTCCGGCAGGCTGACGATGAGGACGTCGGCAAGCCGGCCGGCGGCGAGCATCTCGCGGAAATCGCCAAAACGCCGACCGGCGGGGATATCCCACGCGTCGCCCATGCGGTCGCGACGCGCGGCATCGACGTCGGCGACCGCCACGACCTTCAACGTGCCGGGATAGATCTTGCCGTAGGCGGTGTACTCCCGCCCGCGCGCACCCGCGCCCATCACGGCGACGGTGATCTCGCGCGCCGTCGCGATCGCCAGCGGCTCGGCCGCATACTTCAGCTGCTCCGTCTCCTCCATCCCTCGTTCTCTCCCAGACTGCCGATTCGTCCCCGGCAAAATGAAAAGGAAAAGCACCCCCCGATGCCTTTCCCGCCCATATGATAGCAAATCCGCGCACGCCGCCTCTACGGCGAAAGTGCGCGAATTTTTGAGCGTTTCGGACGCCGTCCCTTAGCCGAACTTGACCGGCGCGACGCCCCAGATGTTTTTCGCGTACTCAAGAATCGCACGGTCGGACGAGAAGCGTCCCGAACGGGCGATGTTGACGAGCGACATCCTGTTCCACTTCCTGGCGTTGCGATACGTCGCATCGACGCGGTCCTGGGCCTCGCTGTAGCTGCGCAGGTCGGCGAGGAGCATATAGTAGTCGTTGTAGTCGAGAAGCGAACGGAGGATCGGGTCGAAAAGCCCCGGCTCGAGGAGCGAGAAGACATTCGACTTGATCATGTCGAGGGCCAGCCTGATCTCGGGATCGTTGCGGTAGAAATCACGCGAGACGTACGTCGGACGGCGTTTGGCGACATCCTCGGTGCGCATGCCGAAGAGGAACATGTTGTCGTCGCCGACCTCCTGGTTGATCTCGACGTTCGCGCCGTCGAAGGTACCGAGGGTGAGCGCACCGTTCATCATGAACTTCATGTTGCCCGTGCCCGACGCCTCCATGCCCGCGAGCGAGATCTGCTCGGAGACTTCGGACGCCGGCATGATCTTCTCCGCCAGCGACACGCGGTAGTCGGGGAGGAACGCCACCGACAGCCGGCCGCGCGTCTTCGGGTTGGCGTTGACGACGCCCGCGATGCCATGGATGAGACGGATGATGAGCTTCGCCATGTAGTAGCCCGGCGCCGCCTTCGCCGCGAAGATGAACTGACGCGGCACGGGGTCGTACTTCGGATCGTTCAGCAGGCGATTGTAGAAGATGATGATGTAGAGCGCGAGGAGAAGCTGGCGCTTGTACTCGTGCAGACGCTTGACCTGGACGTCGAAGATCGCCTCGGGGTTGAGCGTGATGCCGAGGTTCTTCGTGCACCAGCCGGCGAGCTGGCCCTTGTTGGACCGCTTGATCTTCGCGAGCGCGTCAAGGAAGCCCTTGTCGCCCTCGAACTTCTCCAGCTGCCGGAGCCGGTCGAGTTCGGTGATCCAGCCATCGCCGATCTGCTCGGTGATGAGCTGCGCGAGCATCGGGTTGGCCTTGAGCAGCCAGCGGCGCGGCGTGATGCCGTTGGTGACGTTGTGGAACTTGTTCGGCCAGAGCTGGTAGAAGTCGTGGAAGAGATCGTCCTTGAGGATCTGCGTGTGGAGTTCGGCGACGCCGTTCACCGACGAGGTGCCCACGAGACAGAGGTTCGCCATGCGGACGTAGCGCTCGCCGCTCTCGTCGATGAGCGACATGCGCTGCAGGCGCTTGACGTCCCCCGGATATTGCGAGGAGACCTGCTGCATGAAGCGGCCGTTGATCTCGTAGATGATCTGGAGGTGACGCGGCAGGAGACGCTCCATCATGCCGACCGGCCACTTCTCGAGGGCCTCCTGGAGGATCGTGTGGTTGGTGTAGCCCGTGGAGCGCCGCGTGAGATCCCACGCCATGTCCCAGTCCAGGCCCTCCTCGTCGAGGAGGATGCGCATGAGTTCGGGGACGACGAGCGTCGGGTGCGTGTCGTTGAGGTGGATGAAGACCTTGTTCGGCAGATCCGCCCACGTGTCGTTGAGCTGACGGTAGCGGCGCAGGATATCGCGCACCGAGCAGCAGACGAAGAAGTACTGCTGCCTGAGGCGAAGCTCCTTGCCGGCCATCGTGTTGTCGTTCGGGTAGAGGACCTTGGTGAGGTTCTCGGCCAGCACCTTGCCTTCGACCGCCTCGACGTAGGAGCCCTTGTTGAAGTCCTGGAGGTCGAACTCGTCGACGGCCTTGGCGCTCCACAGGCGCAGCGTGTTGACCGCGTCCCGGTAGCCGACGATCGGCAGGTCGAACGGCAGGCCCTCGACCGTCTCGGCGGGAACCCAGCGCCACTGCTGGCGGCCCTTGATGGTCGCGTACTCGACGTGCCCGCCGAAATGGACGTGCTGCACGTACTCGGGGCGCTTCATCTCCCACGGATAGCCGTCCTTGAGCCAGCCGTCGGGTTCCTCGACCTGGCAGCCGTTGACGATCTTCTGCCGGAAGATGCCGTAGTCGTAGCGCAGGCCGTAGCCCATGCCCGCGAGGTTCAGCGTCGACATCGAATCGACGTAGCACGCCGCGAGGCGCCCGAGACCGCCGTTGCCGAGACCTGCGTCGGTCTCGTAGTCGCGCAGATTGTTCCAGTCGATGCCGTAGTCCGCCAGCGCCTCATGGCAGAGCCGATCGGCCTTGAGGTTGATGACGTTGTTGCCGAGGAGACGCCCGATCAGGAATTCCAGCGACATGTAGTATACGCGCTTCGTGTTCTGCTTCGCGTACTCGGCCTGCGTGTTCATCCAACGTTCGACGATGCGGTCGCGGACCGCGCTCGCGAAAGCGGTGTACTGGTCGCGCGGCGTGGCATGGTCCGCGTCCTTGGCGAGCGTGTAGCGGAGATGCCACGCGAAATCTTCCTTAAGTCCCTCGACGGACATTTCGACGCGGCGGTCTTTCTTCTTCGTTTTCTTTTCCATGTGGTTCCCTTGTGGTCTGCTGTACAAACAAAAGACTAATTGCCGAAGATGCCCCGGAGGGCGTCGGCGGCCTTGCCCGCTTCTTTGCCGAGCCTCTCGGCAGCCTTGCCCGCCTCTTTGCCGAGCCTCTCGGCGGATGCCGCCGCCCTGTCGCCGATGGCATCCGCCGCCTGCGCGCCCAGTTCGCCGAGCTTGCCGCCCACGACGCCGGCGGACGCCAGGATCTTGTTCCAGACGGCCATGACCGCATCGATGAACGTGGCGCCCTCCGACTCATCGGCCCCGATGCTCTCGATCGTCAGCGTCGGAATCGGGATCGTCACCCCGCCGTACCTGATCGTGCAGTTCCGGAGGACGATGCGGTCGATCTGCACCCGGGGGCCGCCGGACGACTTCTTTTCATCCTCCTTCCCCGGCGCCGCCGCCTGGGTCGAGTCCTCGTCGCGGGCGCCGCCGCCGGCGTTCTCGGCGATCTGCTGGAAGTTGCCGCCCGCAAGCGTCGTGCGGACCGTCAGGCCGTCCAGCACGATCGACCTGATCACGATCTTATCCGAAAGGACCGTACCCATGGCGACGTCGACGTCCAGCTGGCCGAGTTCGACGCAGTTCTCCTCCACCTTGAACCCGCCGTTGGTAGGATTGGAAAGCCGCACGTCGCCGACCTGGAGCGCGCCGGCATACGCATTGAGCGCCAGCTCGCCCAGACGGAAGTTCGCCCCCGTCGTCGCCGACACGACCGCGTTCGCCACCGGCCGCGCCACAAGGCCGATCCAGAGCGGATGCAGCAGTACGAGCAGCAGCGCGAGACCCGCCAGACCCAGCAGTGCCAGGCCGAGCCTTTTCAGTATCTTTCTCACGGCAGATCCTCCCCCTTCAATTTCTCTACGGTGATTTTCGTCCGATGGCCCGAGCCGAGCGTCTCCACCTCCAGCTGCGAGGGCATCCAGCGCCCGTCGAACTTCTTGATCCGCGTCCCCCAGAGCCGACGCACCGCCTTGCCGTCCCTAAGCTCCTCGGCCTGCATCAGGGCGCCCGTCTTGCGATCGACCCAGACCCGGACCTGCCGATCGCCCTTTTTCATAAGGACGACCTGGCAGAGCTGGCCGTGGACGGACTCCTGCGCCCGCACCTCATCATAGGCGAATTCATCCCACCACAGGTAGTCGAGCGTAATGTCGCTCCAGGTGACGTCGGTGCCGAGCAGGCTCTGCGGCGCGGCGGACGCTTCGGGCGCGGCGATGTCCCGGCCGTCGATCGCGAGCGCCGTCCGCCCGGCCGTCCGGCGGAGGGCGTAGGCGTGCTCGGACTGGACGATGCCCTTGCGGTTGCGCAGGACGATCCGCCCCTCGACCGTGATTTCGCGCGGAATCATGGTGCGGCAGCTCTGCACGAGCTCGGCCGCCGTCGCTTCAGCCGGCAACGCGGGCGCCGACGGCGCGGCGACCTGGGCGAACATCAGGATGCTGGCGGCCAGTACCGTCATCTGAGCAACCCCTCCAACTCGGCATCGACGGGCCCGCCTAACGTGCGCCCCGCCTCATAGTAACGCCGCGCCGAGTCCTTGCCGTCCGCCCCGCGCGTGCGGATGAAGAGCCGCGCCATGTTGTAGAAGGCATGGTGGCTGCGCGGATTGGACCGGATGGCCTGGTCGAGCGTGCGTTCGGCCGCCTTGTAGTCGCCCATTCCCGACTCGACGGCCGCCCGTATGTTCAGCGCCGCCGCATCGTTGGGCTTCTCGGCGAGCAAGGCCTTCAAGGTCAGCTTCGCCGCCTCATAGTCCTTTGCGCGCAGATCCTCCAACGCCAGCATGAGCCGCGCCTTGCGACTCGTCGAATCGACCGCCTCCTTCTTCCCCGCCGCATCCGGTTTCGCCGCCGGCGCGACGGATTCCGCCGGGGCGGACCCGACCGCCGGATTGCGGGTCGCGGCCGGTTTCTCCGCCACCGGTCTCTTCGCCGCCGGCGCCGGCTCTTCGGCGGGGACGTCCCGGCCTTTCAGCCGCGCATACCTCTTCTCGAGCTCCGTCGTATCGGAAATGGCCACCGCCTTCGCGTTCTGCATCGCCTGCTTGAGCAGCAGGGAATCGATGGCGGCGTCCACATAGGCCCGCTTGTTGTTGACGGTCGCGAAATCAGGCGTGCCGACGCGATCGGGATTCTCGTACTCGATGCGGTCAAGCTCCGCCAGAGCCTTGCGGTAGGCCCCGACGGCCTCTTCGATCCTGCCCGACTCGGCGTAATCCGCCGCCGAGTCTATGAGCAGCGATGCCGGTTCCATCAGTTCGGAAATGCGCGGTTTGGCCGGATCCCCGCCCTTGCCGCCAAACGGCCAGTACCAGGCCCCCTGCGAGGCCAGACTGACGAAACAAATGACAAATACGGCGCAAAACTTGTTCATTGCGGCATATTATATCAAAAACGCCGCGCGCGTGCACCAGCCCCCGGCCTTGCGTCACCGGCTGGGTGCACCGCGGCTTCTGCGCCCGCCACCGGGGGTTTGCCGCCCGGCGCCTGGCGTCTCAGAAGATTGCGCACTTCGGAAGTTCGCCGACGATGGGCCTGGCGTAGTCGATGAACGCCGGCGTCACGTCGTGACCATTCTTCGCAATGTACGCCGCCGGAACCGACCGCGTGTATTTCGCCGCGTTCTGGATGGCAACGGGTTCGAACGCCACCTTGTACTTCCTGCCCGGTGCGCGCACGATGGCGATGGTGCCCTTCGTCCGTTCGCCCTTGAGCGCCGCCTTGACCGCCGCGATGCCGACCGCACGGGCCTCGGCCTGATCGACCTTCGAGGCGATGCCGGGGAACGAACGCTGCAGATAGCCGAACGTGTCGGCGCGCACGCGCTTGATCGCGGCCTTCGTCTTGAGCACGGTCGCGAGTGCATCACCCAGCGCCCCCGTACCCGACATCTGGACGTTGCCGTGGCTGTCCGTCTCGCCCGAACCGAGCTTTGCGCCCATCGGCACGCCGTCCTTGCCGCGAATGCCTTCGGAAATCGCGCAGACGCAGCGACCGTACTTCTTCATCGCCGCCCGGACGTCCTTGATGAACTTCTCCTCGGAGAACGGCACCTCGGGCAGGTAGATGAGATGCGGGCCGTCGTCCTCATGGACACGCGCGAGCGCCGACGCCGCCGTCAGAAAGCCCGCATCGCGCCCCATGATGATATCGATCTTCACGCCGCCGAGGGCGCGGTTGTCGAGATCGTCGCCCCGGATCGCACTCGCGACGAAACGCGCCGCCGAACCGAAGCCCGGCGTATGGTCGCAGCTCCGGAGGTCGTTGTCGATCGTCTTCGGGACATGGTAGACGACGAGCGGATAGTCCGCCGCCTCGGCCTCTTCCGCAACGATGCGCGCGGCATCGGCGGAATCGTTGCCGCCGATATAGAAGAAGTAGCCGACGTTCAGCTTGCGGAATTCCTCGAAAATGGCCTTGCAGTCGTCCGCATCCGGTTTCCGGCGGCAGCTGCCGAGGGCCGACGAGGGCGTTTCGGCGATGGCCTCCAGCTTCTTCACCGACGGCTTGCGCAGATCGATGTAATCGTTGCCGAGGATGCCGAGAATCCCATGCCGCGCACCGAGGATCTTCCCGATCCGCGCACTGCCGCGGGCTTCGAGAACCGCACCGACGAGCGACTGGTTAATGACCATCGAGGGGCCGCCCGACTGGGCGATGACCATATTCATCTTTTTCATAGCGGCAAGATTATACCAAAAAAAAACGGAGGAACTCGGGAACCCGTTCCGACCTTAGGCCGTCCCATCCCGCAAGGCGGCGGATTTGAGCGGTTTCTTGGCGCCCACGAGACGCAGGATTTCCTTCGCGGGGGTCAGCACGTTCTGATTGTTGGTGCCGTTGCCCAGCCGGCCGAGCGCCGTGGCGTAGCGGTTCTGCGCATCCCCCAGCGCCTTGCCGGCCGCCTCCAGTTCCGCCAGCGCGGCATCCATCCGCTCGACGATACGCTCCGCGCATCTGCCGATCTCCTGATTGTGGCGATCGACCTGCAGACGATCCAGCCCCATCTTGAAGAGGACGAGATAACCGAAGAGCATCTGCGGCGCGGCCAGCACCACCTTCTGCGCGTTGGCGTAGGCGATGAGCGCCGGGTCGGCGGTCACCGCCGCCGCATAGGTCGCCTCGCTCGGCATCATCATGATGACAATGTCGGAATAGTCCGCCGCCGGATCGGCATCCTTCTCCTTCAGCCGAACCGGATACTGCCTGTCCGCGAGATTCCTGACCTGCTGGCGCACGCTCTTCGCGTGCTCCTTCATCGCCCGCGCGGCATCCTCCCGCCGCCCCTCCTTATCGGCGTTGACCGCCTCGATGAAAGACGTGATGTTGACCTTTGCGTCGATGAGGATGCGCCGGTGGGCGCCGTCGAAGACCGTGACGTCGGGCAGCCCCGCGCCCTGCGCCCCCGTCTGCTCGACGAAATTCTCCCCGCGCCGGAGGCCCGCATCCTCCAGCACCTTCGCGAGAATGCCCTCGCCCCAGTTGCCCTGCACCTTGTTCCCGCCGCGCAGGGCGGCGACGAATTCATCGGCCTGGCGCCCGAGGGACTGCGCCTTGAATCCGACCTCGTCCAGCTTCCCCCGCAGGCTTTCGCCCAACTTCACATTGGCTTCGCGGGCGGACTCCGAGGCGGTCTTCAGTTCGTCGAAGGTGATCTTCAGCTGATCGAACAGCGGCTTCACGTTCTTCGCGTTCTCGCGCGACAGCTGCTCCACCTTGCCCGTCAGCATCTCGGCCGCGAGCGCGGCGAATTCCTGCCGCAGCGCACGCACGTTCGCCGCGTGGGTCTCCTTCGCCGCCGACAGCAGCTCGTTGAACTTGGCGTCCTCCGCCGCCAGGAGGCGGCCGACCTCCTCGGACGAAACGCCCGCCGGACGGCGGAACGCGAGCCCCAGTGCCACGGCCACGGCCAGCGCAAGGCCGACGATCAGAAGTGCGGTCTCCATACCTATGCGTCCACCCGAAATGCCTAGAGCGCGCTGCCCGGGAAGAAGGTCCCGACGGACTTGCCCGCGAGAAGCGGCAGCAGCACGGACTTGCGGCCGTTCGCGATGTAGGTATCGACGCCCGCCTCGACGGCCGCCTTGACGGCCTTGAGTTTCGAGTCCATGCCGCCCTTGGAAAGTCTGCCCTTTTCACCCGCATGGACGAGCCGGAGGACATTCCTGAACGAATCAACGCGCGGGATGCGCTTCCGGTTCGCGTCGAGAAGCCCGTCCACCGTCGTGAGCAGAATGAGCGTATCGGCCCTGACGAGCCTGGCGATGAGGAAGCTCAGCCAATCGTTGTCGCTGAAGGTCTTGCCCTTGAGCTCTTCGTCCACGACGACGTCGTTCTCGTTGATGATCGGGACGATGCCGGCGCGCACGAGACGGTCGAGCGAGGTTCTCACGTTCTGCGCGCGGCGGTGGTCCTCGAACTCGTAGTGCGTGAGGAGGATCTGCCCGATTTTGACGCCATGCTCCGCGAAGAGCTTTTCATACTCGTAGATGAAGCGGGCCTGCCCGACCGCCGCACACATCTGGATCTCGTTGACGTCCGTCGGGCGGGCCGAAAGCCCCAGGGCCTCGACACCGGCCGCCACCGCGCCCGAGGAAACGAAAAGGACCTCATGCCCCGCCGCGCGAACCGCGCACAGCTGGGCGACCAGACGCCGAAGCGCCGGATAATCCGGGCGCCCCGTCTTCTTCGCGATCGCGTGCGTACCAACCTTGACGACAACTCTCATGCGGGTATTATACCACTTTCACAGGATGCGCGCAGGGGTACGCTTCACTGGGCGGATGCTGTAAGACCAGCGTTCCAGCGGCTTCGTCCAGTAGATGTAGCTGTTGAGCGGCTTCGGGCCGCAGGCCTGGCCGCCGACACCCGTCTGACCGACGTCGAGGTTGAGGATGATCTCGTCGCGGGGCTCCGGAATCGCCGCACGGCGCGGCTCGCCCGCATTGTGACGCGCAAGCTCCATGTCCTCGCATGTGTAGCGGAGCGCCTGGACGTAGAGCGGAACGTCGGCGACGAACGCGACGCCGCGTCCCTCCCCATCCGCAAACGTGACCGAACGCACGTCGCAGCGATAGCCGTTGTCCTGGATGCGATCGTACGGTTCATAGAGGTCGTCCACATCCGCCCGGTAAAGGCCGATGAAACTGCCGCTCTTGCGGTCGCAGTAGTTCTCGCGCGGGCCGCGTCCGTACCAGGTCACCTCGGCAAGCGCATCGTCAAGACGCCACGTTACGCCGAGACGCGGCAGCACCGGCAGATCGCCGAACGGACGGACCTCGTTGTCGACGCGGATCGTTCCATCACCCGCAAAGGTGTACTTCGCCACATGCGTGAACCCGCCCGAACGGGAGCCGTTCACCGTCACCGTGCAGGCGATCGTCCGCGAACCGTCCGCATTCGTCCATTCCTTGAGCGGCGCGGGGTGATAGGCGAGGTGCGTCATCCCCTTGGCGTAGAAGTCACCCTTGATCCAGCGGTCATTGTCGTTGAAGGCGCGCATGCACGTCAACCGCGGTCCCGCCGCAATGCCCGCGCGATCCTTGAGAATCCGCACGCCGTCCATCGACAGCTCCGCCAGCGTGCCCGTCGCCGCGTCGAAGATCGCGACCGTGCCGCACGCCCGGACCGTGAGACGTCCGTCCTCCTCCTCGACCTGAACCGTCCCGGCCGGCGCCTTCGCGGCCTCAGGCGCCGCAATCCTGGCGACGAAGAGCTGGTCGTCCGCCACGGCGGCGCAACAGGACGACCGCGCGCAGGGCTGCTTCGGGAAGAAGTGCACGTTGTAGAAATACTCGCCAGGCGCCGCATCGGCCTTCAGCGGCAGGCCGGGCAGCGTCAGCGTCCCGACCGCACGCGGGGCGACGGACGGCAGCGTCTCGACCCTGCCCTCATCAACGACGACGCCATCGCACAGGAGCTCCCAGACCATCGCGAACGCGGAGGCGTCCGTAAATTCGAAGCGGTTCCAGAGTTCCGCCGTGCCCTTCCCGGCGTCCAGCTTGCGGACGACGAGGTTGCGGTGCGTGTAGCGGACCTGCTCGAGCTTCGCCGTTCCCCTGCGCTGCGCGTCGATGACCCCGTTGTTGCAGAAGGCCCCGCTGTTGGGCTGGTCGTCAAAGTCGCCGCCGTACGCGAGGTAGCGCACGCGCACGCCGTCGGCGTCCACCCTGTCCGTATCCTTCCAGACGCTCTGGTCGATCCAGTCCCAGATGCAGCCGCCCATCAGACGGTCGCTCGAGTAGTAGGCTTCCCAGTACTCGTCGAAGTTGCCGATGGCGTTGCCCATCGCATGGGCGTATTCGCAATGGAAGAACGGCTTGTCCTTCGAATGGCGCTTCTTCTCCTGCTCTTCCCGGTTGAACTCCTCCCCGCCCTCGCAGACCGCCACGCGATGATAGAGCCAATCGACGCTCCGGTACATCCAGCTGTCCACGTCGGCGGACTCGTTGCCCGCCTCATAATGGACGGGACGCGTCGGATCCTCGGCCTTGACCGCCCGGTACGCGGCATCGAAATCGGGTCCGTCGGCGGACTCGTTGCCGAGCGACCACATCACGATGGACGGATGGTTCGCGAGTACCTTCACCTGATTGACGTTGCGCTCGACAATCGGCTTCTCCCACTCGGGACGGACGCCGATCTTGTCGTGGCCATAGCCCATGCCATGCGATTCGACATTCGCCTCCGCCACGACATAGATGCCGTATTCGTCGCACAGGTCATACCAAAGCGTGCTGTTCGGATAGTGCGAGGTGCGCACGCAGTTGACATTGCCGTACTTCATGAGGACGAGGTCGCGGCGCATTTCGGCCTCGGAAACCGTACGCCCGTTCTCGGGCGAGGTCTCGTGGCGGTTTACGCCCTTGAGCTTGATCGGCTTGCCGTTGAAAAGGAAGACGCCGTCCTTGATCTCCGTCTGGCGGAAGCCGACCTTCGCTTCGCGCCGGTCGTATCCGTTCGCAATGACGAGCGTGTAGAGATACGGATCCTCCGCGCTCCAGGGACGCGCACCGTCGACCCGTACGGCCTCCGCGCCGGCGAGGGTTGTGACGAGCCCACCCGCTGCATCCAGCAGCTTCGCCGTCCACGCGACATCGGTCTGCACGGCCAGGGCGATCGTGTTCGTCGTCGTCACGACGCGGAAATCCTCGATGGCGTGCTCCTTCGGCATGCCGACGAGCGAAACGTCGCGGAAGATGCCGGTGAAGCGGAACATGTCCTGATCCTCCAGGAACGATCCGTCGCTCCAGCGGTAGACCTCGACGGCGAGGAGGTTGGAGGCCGAAGGTTCGCGGCTGACGCAAGAGGTGATGTCGAATTCCGAGGGGAGC
Organism: Kiritimatiellia bacterium; assembly: GCA_051884875.1. Lineage (GTDB taxonomy): Bacteria > Verrucomicrobiota > Kiritimatiellia > RFP12 > UBA1067 > UBA1067. The sequence goes on along the minus strand of JBJEWD010000025.1, from coordinate 80,420 downwards.
TTGGAATCCTCGGCGTACCCGACCTGCCGCCCGTTGACCCAGACGTAATAGGCGGAATAGACGCCGTCGAAGCGCAGGACGATCTTGCGGTCCTTCCACGTTTCGGGGATCACGAACGTCGTGCGGTAGCTCGCGACGGGATTGTAGTTCGTGCCCGGATCCGGGATCGTATCACGCTGGTGCGGATACTTCACGTTGGTGTAGACGGGCACGCCATAACCGCGCATCTCAAGGCAGCTCGGCACATCGACCGTGCCCCATGCGGAATCGTCAAAATCCACCTTGTGGAAATCCGCGGGCCGCATGTCAGGCCGCCCCACCCAGTTGATCTTCCACTCGCCGTTGAGCGAACCCACGCAGACCTCCCCGTTCTCCGCCACCGGCATCGCGTGGGTGCGGGCGGGGAGACGGTTGATGGCATTCACCTGCGGATTGCGCCAGGGCTCATCATATTGCACATGGCCGTCGGCCGCCGTCTCGGCGACAACGGAACCCGTGAAGGCGAACGCGCTCAGCGCGACGGAAAGAGTATGTCGGATTTTCATACGCCTATTCTAGCACATGCGGGTTGTCGCCGCATACCCCCAAAAGGTAATGGGTTAGTCGGTTGCGCGGCGCGTCCCTCGCCGCGAACCGACTAACCCGCAGCAGGGGTACGCTTCGCTGGGGGTGAGGGCGGCAGGGTTGCGCGGCTCGTTCCCCGCCGCGAACCGACTAACCCGCAGCAGGGGTGCGCTTCGCCGGGGGTGAGGGCGCCAGGGTTTGGGCTTGCCCCAAAGAAGTTAGCCGACGCCTGCGTCGCGATTGCGAGCAAGCACATCGAAACGTTCCGAGGAAAAAATGATGGAATGTCCACATTGGAGGGAGAGACCTGTGCTGAACGTCGCTGACGCAACCCTAATGCCCTCACCCCCAGCGAAGCGTACCCCTGATGCCCTCACCCCCAGCGAAGCGTACCCCTCCCCTGATGCGGCATTTCGCGCCGCGTTACGCGCGGAGGATGCCGAGCTGGAAGCCCTTCGCGATGGCGTTGGGCATGTTCGGCGCCTCCATTTTCAGGAGGATGTTCTTCGCATGGGCCTTGACGGTCTCATGCGCAATGCCGAGCCGATCGCCGACCTCTTCACGCGAATAACCGCCCGCCAGCGCCTGCAGCACCTCCTGCTCGCGCGTGGTAAGCGGGCTTTCGAAGGTCGGCTTCCATTCGTCGGTAAGAAACGCATTCTTGTCCCTGGCAATCGTCTTGAGCGCGTCGCAGATCACGATCTGCGACGCGCTCTTGGGAAGATAGCCGCCGGCACGCAGCGTCCGGGCCTTCTCCTCCTCGGCGTGAAGCGGCATGCCCGCCAGCAGGAGAACGCGGATGTCGGGATAGAAGCGCTGCATCTTCACCAGCGTCTCGAAGCCATCCATCCCCGGCATGCGGATATCCATCAACACCACATCGGGAGCGCCCTGCCGGCGGATGCACGCAACGGCCTCCTCGCCCGTCGCCATCTTGCCCGCGATGGCAAAGCCCGGGCGGAAGGAGAGCATGGCCTCGAGTCCGTCCCTCACGATCGGATGATCGTCGACAATCAGAACCTTAACCTTGGACATGGGAATCCTCCGACATCTTCGGATAGGGGACTTCCGCCGTGAGGGTCGTCCCCTTCCCGATTTCGCTCGTAATCCTGAACTCGCCGTTCAGCTCCTGCACGCGCCGGCGCATGCTGTCGCGTCCGATGCCCTGCACGCAGTTGGCGACATCAAAGCCCGAGCCGTTGTCGGCGACCGTCATCACCAGACGATCGGCGCGATAATCAAGCGTCACGTCGACGCGCGTGGCGCGTCCGTGCCGGAGGGCGTTGCCGACCGCCTCCTGGAGCACCATCAGAAGACTGCCGCGCACACGCCGCGCGAAGGCGACCTCCGTACCCGAAGCGGAGATGAACACGCGGTCGCGCCAATGGCACAAACGCCCCGCGGCATAGCGAAAGAGTCCCATCAGCGAACCCGGCCCTTCGGACTCCTCGATCATCGACCACAACGCGGACCGGAGCCCCGTCTGGGTATGTTCGAGGGCGTCGCGCGCACCGGCGAGCTGCTGCATGGCCGCGGCGATATTGTCGGGGAGCGCGCCAAAGGCCGCATCGATGCGGAACATCGCGCCCGCCAGCAGCTGCTGGAACCCATCATGCAGTTCGGCCGCCAGGCGCAGGCGTTCGCGATGGGCGGCGTCCGCCTCAAGCCGCTCGTTGTGATGGGTGCGAATCGAGATCTCCAGGCACTGCGTCTGACGGATGACCGCACGGCGCAACATGAACGCCCAGATCCAGCTTGCAAGAAGGATGAGGATGAGGACGCCCGCCGCAACTAGAATGCGTATCGGCGTCCACCACGGAGCACGATCGACGACCTTGATGTCGTCAAAGCCGCTCATCAGCACGGACACGCTCCGAATGCCCGCAATCGCCCCCTGCCGGTCGAGGACGGGCGAGTAGACGACGGCACCCCGGACGCGGACGCAGGCGCCCAGCTTGATTTCCGACGGCATCGGGGCGGTGAGCGGCACAACGACGCTCACCTTCAGATTCACCCCGCCATCCTTGAGGAGGATGTCCGTCTGCGTCTCACGCCGGACGATGTCATAGACCAGACCCTCGGTATAGATGATCTTCGCATAATAGTCAGGATCGGGAAGATGCCGTTTGCCGAGCCGGCGCATCGCGGGAAGCGACAGGAAGACGGGTTCGGGCAGAAGGCTCTCGTCGTGGCCTATCACCTTCAGTTCGCCGCCGAAGGAACGCGTCGTGAAGCGCTTCCTGGGGTTCTCCAGATAGGCGTCCGTGACCGAGACGACGTCACCGACCTGCGGCCCCGGCATCTCAAAACCCGTCTCGCAGCGCCAGCTGCGTCCGTCCGCCGCATGAACGAAGAAATACTGGTCGCCGGGACGATGCAAGGTCACGACGCCTTCATAGGACTCACGTCCCGACACCTCATCGGCAGGGAGTGAGGCCGCCAAGACAGCGGCAAGAAGCGTGGTGATTATCACTCGCACATCCCAATTATATCATAACGGCGTGTTTTAGAATATCCCATTACCTTTACGGATGACCGCCATAGCACGACCCTTCCAGGTTCGGCGGGTGCATGAAGGTGCTGCCACGGAGTCCTTCATGTTGGCACTACAGGTCGCAAGGACATCTCCCGTAAAGGTGACATCAACCTCCGCATTAGGACACACCGTGCCCTCCTTATCAACAGCCGTCGCCACCACCCAGGTGAGGTCTCCCACAGTTTCTTCATCGTAGACGAAATGATCAAACGCGCCCGCCGTCTTCAGGACAGCGCATTCATCGCCGGCAACCGCCTTCAGAATGCCCGGCGCATAGGGAACTTCGAAGGTCACACAATAGCCATTCTCCGCCCCGTTCGTCTTCGTGCCAAGCTCCTTCCCATTCAGCTTTAGCGTCACAGAGGGTTGACGGCTATAGACTTCGACCGTCACGGGTTTCCCTTCCCATCCCTCGTAATTCCAGCTTTCCCACGTAGGCCAGACCGCCCACTCGGTCAATTGGATGTCACCACGCCAGCCGTTCGGTTCGCGTGTCGCGAGATAGGTGGGGGCCTTGTCGTTCCAAAGCGTCTCACGGAGATGTGAAATCGGCTTGCGCCACCCGGTGAGATCAATATCTCCGCAATAGGCACCGTGCCAGGGGAAGAGACGATTGGATGTGAAGTGCGGCCCGTCCGGCTCAACTCCCTTGTAGTAGTAGCGGCCGATCGACGCTTCTCCGAGATAGTCGATGCCCGTCCACACGAACTCCCCCATCAGCTGGGATTGCTCGGTGATGAGTCGCCAGTTGCGGATCGCGTCCTTCGGAAACGTCTCCGTGAAGACGTGCATCCGCCCGGGTTTACGAACGCGATCCTCGGCCGCGTGGTGCTCGAGATAGTTGAGTCCCGCCACGTCGAAGGAATCGGCAAAGGGATCAATCGCCGGCCACTTGCGCTTTTTATCCATCCAGTTGTCAATCGCCGAGGTAACGGGACGTGTCCCATCCATCTTGTGACACATCTCCACCATAGCCTGTGCAAGGCGGATGCATTCGGGCTTGTCGATTTCAATGACCTCGTTTCCGACGGACCACATCACGATTGAGGGATGATTGCGGTCACGCTTCAGGATCCACGTAAGATCCTTTTTCCAATCGCGGTCAATGATCTCGTGGTAGTCGTGGATGTTCTTCCGCGCGCGCCAACCGTCGAAGAGGTCATTCATCACCAGAAGCCCCTCCTCATCACACGCGTCAAGGAACGCTCTCGAAACGGGATTGTGCGATGTGCGGACGGCATTGAATCCCGCGCGCTTGAGTTGGCGCACCTTGCGCCGTTCCGCCGCGTCGTAGCTCGCCGCACCGAGGGGGCCATGATCGTGATGAACGCAGGCTCCATGCAGTTTGATTGGCTTTCCATTCAATTCAAGGCCCGTTTCAAAGGACCACGCAAGCGTGCGAAAGCCGACATTGACCTGTTCGCCGTAGAAATCAAACGTGTACAGTTTCGGATTCTCCGGCGACCACAGCTCGACGTTCTCAACCGTGTAGGACCGGGACACCGCTTTGCCACCCACGCGACCGGAGATTGTCGCCACGTTATTCGAGGTCGTCACGCGGATGTCCTCAGGCCATTCTCCCGTGCGCTTTTCGAGCCAAACATGACGGAAGATACCCGAGCCCGAATACCAGCGACAGTTCGGCTGGTCGCCGTTACGAACAACCACGCGGAGATGATTCACGCCAACCTGAGCCCGAAGACAGCCCTTGCGCCCCTTCGGGTTGAATGTCAACGGAATCTCAAAGCCTGTATAACCGTAGGCACTCCCATCAAAGACCCGCCGATCATTGAGCGAGACCTCGGCTTGGCGATAGACACCATCAAAGACGAGACACAGGTCGGCCATGGCATCCTCTTCCGTGAGCGTAAACTCCTTGATGTAGAGACCCGTGCCGGTTGGATAGTAACCGCCGCCGCGACCCGTGATCGCCTCCTCAAACGGGGAAGATTTGATCGACCAGTCATGAGGAAGCGCTATATCCTCCCACGCGCCCGTTCCCTCAACACGGAATTTCCAGTCTTTATCGAATGGCAGGCGTTCAATGGCGGCGATCGAGGGAAATGCCCCCAAAGCCACAAGAATACAGAACGCGACCGTGTGATTATAAGATTTTTTCATATCCTGACTGTCTCCTTAACGCCGCAACAGGTGTCGGTGAATGATATTGAGCGGCACGGCGCCCCACGCGTGATTCCAGTCCTGATTGGGCTTGAATTTCTGCCCCCAGGCCTCCATCGTAATCGTCGCGCCTTCGCGCATCATGTTCATCCAGCTGCGCTCGCCGTCGGAGACCATCAGTTCGACGGCATCCTTGCCCCTGCCGAGCAGGAAGAGCGCATCCAGGTAGTGCTGGGCGAAGTAGACGCTGCACGCAAGGCCCTTCTTCACGAGGAAGTCGGCGATCTTGGCGTTCTTGCGCTTGTCATCGACGAGACCGCAAGAAACCGCCGCCGCATTCGCGTGGAGGGAGGAATGGCGCTTCTTGGGATCACTTTCCTCGCCGTCGACGTAGAGTCCGGTCTCGGCGTCAAAGAGCTGCTCGTTGAAGGACTTCTTCAGCTTCGCCGCACGCGCGGCAAAATCCCTCGCATCGTCCTTCTTGCCGATTGCCGCGGCCATTTCGCTCATCTCGAGGAGATTGCGGTAATGGAAGGCGTTGACGACCGTGTTCACGGCCGAGAAACGGTAGCCGTCGCGTTCGCAGCCGGGCCAGTCCACGAGATCGCCCCAGCCCTTCTTGACGTGATGTCCGCGCTCGCCGCCGGTGCGGAGGAGCCCGTCCTCGCGCGCGAACTCCATGAGCAGCTTCTTCGACTTCATCGCCTCGTAGAACTTCTCGATCTGCGACGTCTCCTTCGTCATCTTCCAGTCCGCATAGACCATCATGATGAAGTGCTGCTTCCACTCCGTCGGCCAGGTCGGATGGTTGACGAGATAGGCCATCGTGTTGCGGGCCATCGTCGGATCGTTCCAAAGGGCCTGTTCACCGAGCTGGTTGATGAAGGCGTCGCCCTCGTACGGAATGCGCTCGCGGTCTCCGTCGATGTACTTGCCCGTGAAGCTCGTCGCCAGAATCGAATAGCGGCAGAGGTCGTAGACCTGCTGGAGGCGCTTGTCCTTGAACTTCCGCTCGCTCTTCTTCATGTCAATCGGCCAATGGACGAAGACACGGCGGATTTCCGCCTTACCGCCGTCCACCTCGACATAGCGGAACGGCATCACGACCCCGACGTCCTTCGGGAGCAGCACGGCCGATCCGTCGCTGCCCTTCTGCCGCGTGTTGCGCTTGTCGGCCTTGAGCGGGACGCGTGTCCATTCGCCCTTCTTGGCCGTGACCGTCGACTCCGCTGCGCGGATCGTGCCGCCCGGCTTCATCTCGATCTTTCCGTCCTGCCGCAGCTTCTCGCCGAGGCGGACGGTCAGTTCGCCTTCACCCTTGACCTCCAGCCAGCCAAAGGCGTCCTTGCCGAAATCGGAAACCCCGCTGCGGACCGCCACCGGAGCCTGGTATTCACCGACGGTTCCGTTGGAGAACGGCAACGCGGCAACGGCGAGGAGCGTGAGGGCGATCATAGGACAGACTCCCTACCTTTCGATCCTGAAGACCGCAGGGAGATCCTTGACCTGCTTCAGGCGCGAGATCTTCGCGGCGCTCAAATCGCCGAGCGCGGCAAACGCGGGCGTCACGTCCTGCGCCGGCGGAACGAGCACGATCGCGTAGATCGTCCGGCCGTCCTTCGTCGCGAGATAGCGGATGTCCTTCTCCGTCGCCTTCGGGATGGCGCCCTCGTTGAAGCCCTCATCCCTCATCGGGACCTTCTTCGCAAGCTGCGGCCCTTCACCGCAGACGGTGTGCGGAACGGTATCGAAGACCGCCGTGCCGTTGACCGCCATCCACGCGGCGATATCCTCGCAGATCGCGCGCTCCTTGTCGTCGATCGAACCATCCGCACGAATCGGCACCGAAAGGCAGAGGTTGCCGTTCTTGGCCACGATGTCCGCGAGCATGCGCAGCACATAGGCCGCGCTCTTGTACCGGTTCTTCTCGTAGACGTCGGTACTGTAGTGCCAGGAGCCGATGCAGGTGTCGGTCTGCCACTTGGGCGACATCGGCTCCGGCGGCGTGCCGCGTTCAACGTCCCAGATCATCGCCTTGCGCTGCCGCCGGTCAAGGATCTTGCCCGTGCAGACCGCATTGGAATTCATGTTATAGAAGTCGGAGACGATGCGCAGCCCCTTGTCGGAGATCTTGTGGAACGGCACCACCGTATCGTCGAAATAGAGGAGGTCGGGCCGGTACTTCGTCACGATCTCCATCGTCCTGAGGCGGACGTTCTCCATGAAATCCTCGGTCGGGAGCGAATCCTTCGGCCCCTGCCACTGCCAGTTGTTCTTCTTGCCGATCGAGCCGCACGGATGGTTCTGGCGATAGAGGAGTTGGATCTCGGGGTCGCCGCCCGTCATGTTCGTGTCACCGTTCTTCTGCCCGTATTCATAGAACATCCACGCGTGCGCGGCATGGATCGACACGCCGAAGCGCAGCCCGTTCTTCTCCGCCGCGCTCTTCCATCCGGCGAGAATGTCCTTCTTCGGGCCCATCTTCACCGAATTCCACGGCTGGTAGGTCGAGTCGAACATGTCGAAATTGTCATGGTGGTTCGCCATCGCCTGGATGTAGCGCGCGCCCATTCGCTTGTAGAGCGCACAGAGCTCATCGGGATCCCACTTCTCCGCCTTCCAGAGCGGAATCAGATCTTTGAAGCCAAAAGTCTTCGGGTCGCCGTACTTCTCGGCATGGAACCTGGCCTGCCGATGGCCGGGATTGTACATATTGCGCGCATACCAGTCGCCACACTCGGGTATGCACTGCGGCCCCCAATGACAGAAGATGCCGAACTTGGCGTTTTCGTACCATTCAGGCACGCTGTAGTTCCGTTCCAGCGAATCCCAGTCCGGCTGAAACTTTCCGGCGGTCGACGCCGCCAGCGCCGCCGCAAAGATCGGTGCGATGTTCATGCCGGTATTCTACAATTTTCAAGCGATCCGCTCATCCCCCTATCGGGGAGTACCCCTTTACCTGCCCGCAACCGAAAACCCGCCGCCTCGAACGAGGCGGCGGGCGGGAGGGTGGAAAATCGCCGTGCGCGGACTATCTGAGGATAATGCTGAACGGGATCGAATAATACGGCCAGACGGGATTCGCGGCGGCAATCCTCCCGATCTGCTCGGCCGTGAGCACCTCGGTGTAGAGGCGGAAGTCATCCACACGAGACGCGGAGGAGCGCACGAGTTCCACTTGCGCCGGACCGCTATAGACGCTTCCGATCTGCCACTGGCCTTCCATGTTGAGCGTCTTGGCGACCGACCCCCTGTTCTTGCCGTCAACATACAGCGTCAGCGTACCCGTCGCATCCTCTTCAGTCGACGTCGGCGGCTCGTAGACGAGCGCATAGTCATGATACTGGCGATGGGCATTGAAAACGGTGACGTTGAAGAGATGCTCATGGCCAACGACATCGGTGTCGTTGCCCGGATAGGTCCAGGTCGCCACGGTGAAACTCGACTTCCCGCCCATCACGAAGGCGAACGCGTTGTTGGAGCGACGATCCCCAAGCCCCATGATGACGGCATTGTCGGTCGCCTCGCCCATCGCACGGAGGACGACCGTCCAGCCGCTGTCGCCGAACGAGATACCCGTGCCGTACGGGTGCGTCACTGAGATGTCGAGAGCCTGAATACCGTTATCCTCCGTCTTATACGTGACAGCGCTATTACCCCCGACCGTCCAGCTGCGCGAACCCTCCGCCGAGAGATTGCCGTCGAACATATACCAGTAGGCCGGACGCACGGTGTTTTCGTCCAGACTCGGGTACGGCCTGTTCGCGGCCGCGACCGTCTGCACCTCCGTCGTCGTCAGCGCCTTCTTGTAAAGGCGGAAGTCATCGACAGCCCCCGTGTAGTTATACCGCGTCAGCGAACCGAACACGCCGTTGTAAAGCGAGACCAGCTGCCAGGTCACCTGACCCTGGATCGCCGCCGTTGCCGGGGCCGGGACGGACCCCTGGGAGACGCCGTTCAGGAACAGCTCCAGCGCGCCGGTCGCCTTCGTGTAGACGAGAGCATAGGTGTTGATGGACTTCGCAAGCTTCGCATCCGTCAGATTGAAGATGGGGGCTTCCGCAAGACTCTGGTTGCTCCAAGTCGAGACCATGAGACCGCCCTCGGTCGCGAAGAAGCCGAGCGTATTCGCCGTGTCTTGCTTCTTGCCGAAGGTCCAAAGGCAGGTCGGCTGACCATCCGTGACCACCTGCGCACGCGCCGAGAGGACGAGCGTCCAGTCTCCGTCGCCGAAATCAACGCCGGTCGCGGAACTGTAGCTGTCCTTCGACGTCTTGAGAGCCTTCCCCTGGCGAGACGTCTCGTACGTTCCTGCCCATGCGGACGATGAGGAGATTCCGATATCATCGAGACCATCCTGTGCGCTATCACCATCGAAACGCATCCAGACGTCTACGGCACTGTCGTTTTCGTCCCTCCGGACAAAGACCGGGAATTCCGAGGCATAAGCGGCAATCGTCGCGGCGTCAAGCACCTCGGTGTAGATACGGAAATCATCCATGGCCGCGCCGACGAGATCGGCGTTATAGCCGCTGCCGTCGTTTTGGTAGACGTTGAAGAACTGCAAGCCGCCACCACTCGGAAGATCGCCCAGCGTCCCCGTTCCGGCCAGGGCGCCGTCTACATACAGCGTCGCCGCATACCCCCCCCCCCTCGCCCGGGGCCACGGAGACGGCGTAGTGATGAAGGACGCGCGCACAGTCACTCACATTCGTTGAAACGACGGTCGCAACAGCTCCCTTGACCGCATCCACCAGCGCAACCTGACCGAGTGTCCCACCCTGCGCCAAGATGAGTTCATGCAGGCTCCCCGCCGTCATCGATCCGATGCCGAAGAGCGTATTCTTCGTCCCCGTGCCCATGCGGGCCGAAGTCATGACGGTAAACCCGCTCTCGCCAAGGATTTCCGGGACGTTGGCCCCTGACGTGTAGGGGTCGTGGCGCTTGCCTTCGGTGAGCGACCAATAGTAGAGCGCCTTGCCCGTCGGCGTCGCAATGTAGTTGTCGGAATAAGTGATCCCGTCGCCCGTACCCCAGGCGAGCGTGACGAGTCCCTGCGAATCCATGTTGCCGTCAAGTGACAGCCATACGTTCGGGTAACGGCCCTGCGCATCGCGCGTCGCCTGGGCGATCCTGTTCATCTGCTGAATCTGCTCCTCCGTCAGCACCTGATCGTAGATGCGCAGATCGTCAACGGACGCCCCGGTCGCACTGCCACTATACCCGGTGCCACTGTCGTCGAACACATTGAAGAGCTGGATGCCGCCCTTCGTCGGCACGCCCGGAATCGTACCGGATCCTTTCTTCGTGCCGTCAACATACAACGCCACCGTCCAATTCGTCACCGAGGCGGTCGATTCGTCGACGTTGGGCGTACAGGTTATGGCATAATGGTGGAAAGCGGTGCGGGTACCCGGATTCACGCCGTCAACAGGGCTGAGCTTCGTGCCGTCCGCGCCCTGGTAGGCGATACGAACGTTGGTGCTGTCATTGGCCGTTACGAGCATGAGCTCATGGTTGGCGTAAGCATCCTTCAGTGATCCGAACGAGACCGTCACCCGCTTATTCACGCTGCTCATGCGGCAATATGTCGCAATCGTGAAACCATTGGCCCCGAAATAGGGGGTGAAGTCATCGATCTTGGACGTGTAGGGGTCCTTGCTGTTATATTTGAGAGCCCTACGGCCGTTGATCGTCTCAAAATAGTCCGCCGTCGTTGCGAAATTGTTCCACGTCACCGCCTGCGAACCGTAGGACGCAAAATCACCCTCGAACTGGTACCACAGCGTCGGCGTGAGACCGTTTTCATCAACGGTGGCGGCGGCAAAAGCGCTTGCGGCCATGAACACCGCACAGGCGGCAAAGGACGATTTGGCAACTTTCATAGATAGACCCCTTCCCTAAGATGGCCGAATTTTATCAAAGACCGCGTCGCCCCCTCTTACCCTTAAAGGGGGATGGAAGTTCGCCGGAGGACCAGGCAGGTTCCGGCGTTGAGCGGCACGGTCTTTCCGCCTTTGACGGATTTTCCGGGCGGCGGCATCATCTCGCCGCCGACATTCCAGGCCAGCACCCGCCACGTACCCTGGGGAATCCTGATCCGCCACTTCTCGCCCTGCTGGTGATCATTGATATAGACCTCATAGTCCCCGAAGCTCACGTGATAGTGCGTCGCGCGTCCGCCGCGCTCGCCCACCGGCCGCAGGATGCCGCCATCCACACTCTTCGGCGGCCAGGACGGCGCCTCGGCCCAGTTCGGGTCCTCCGCGCGATAGCCGTTGTAGAGCTTGCCCTTCCAACCGTAGGCAAAGTAGTTGTGCAGCATCTCCACCCTCGGATTGCCGCTCTTGTCCCGCGCCTGTTCAAACTCCTCGTCCTGGTATATCGTGGCGACCCAGTCGCCCCTGGGCGTCACATAATGAATCTTGGCCAGGCCGTTGATAAGCCCTTTGGCACGCCAATAGGAATTGACGTAGAGCACCTCGTCTCCGTTCTTGAGCGCCACGACCGCATTCTCGCTGTCGCACCAGACGAAGTCCTCGCCGCCCATCGGCATGGTGAACTTAAGTCCCTTCTCTTTTTTCGCACGCGCCAGGGCTTTCTCAAGGGATGGCCAGGCGGTAACGAGTTTCATGAGTTCGCCCGAACGATCCTTTTTATGAACCGCCCGCATCACCGAATCCTCGAACCAGCCATCCGCCACCTGCTCGACGATGGCCCCGAAAATGATCTTCGACTTGGACCAGAAAAGCGGCGAGACCATGAAATGCCGGTCGAGGTAATCGTGTTCGCCGGGCATGTGCTCGTTGCGCCAGCCGATCTGGCTCTCCAGGCGATAGAGCTTGCGACCCCGCGGATCAACTCCGGGATAGCGGAAGATGAGCCGGGACTCTATCGCCTTGCGGCACCACGGCAGGAGCTCCTTATCAAGCTCGCCGGTCTCATAATTCTTCGTGCAGGCCATCGCAAAATTCGCTGCCCAGATCGTCGACTCACCGTACTTGCCGACATACCCGTCCTCTTTCGAAAGCGCTGCAGGCGTCAGCGCGACGTATCCGTTCGGACACGGCTCCATGCCCATCGACTGCTTCACGAACGTGCGCGTCGTCTCCAGCGGAATCTCCGTATACCCGCACATGTGCGCACAACGGTTGGCCCAGTGTCCGCTCATATCCACGATCTGTCCCTGGTTGCCGAAGAAACGGCGGTGGGTCGTCAGCTGCTTCACGTTCGCCAGATACATCTCGCCCCAGAGCTTGCGGCGCGGCATCTTCGTGCCGTTGCGCTCGATCTCCCGGTCGAGATACGGGGCAAAGGCCTTGGGACCGAAAATCGGCACGGGAATCTCGACATCCCACGGCCCCGTCCAACTGCCATTCTGCACCACGCTCTTCGGGTCTTCATGGTATTTCCAACCCACGTGATCGACAGCCTCGACCATCGCCTCCACGGCCCTGGGGTTGCGGTAGGCCACCGTCCACGGCGTATTGTAGCCATCGGCGAGAAATGTCGCCGCCCCGCCGCGTGTCTTGAGAAGTCCGCGCTCTCTGCCCATGTAGCGTTCGAGATGATGATTGCAGAGTTCCTTCACCTTCTCGATGTCAATCGGCGGCGGATCGACGGGGACATGGGGCGGGACTTTTATCTGCAATCGTTCCCTTTTCGTCTCCGGGCAGAGCGGATCGCGGTGAATCGTCACGGAATAGATGCCGCGTGAATCGCCATGGACCTGTTTCTGGAATTGCTCGAAGTTCTGTCCATACCCCCACACCCTGCCGCACGAGAAAAGCTGAATGCGAATCTCGACCCTGTCCGCCGTCGCATTCGTCGGAATGAGAAACGTCGAGTGCATCCAGCGGTTCGTGTAGGGGGCCTCTTCCGGCTCGTAATCGACGACGTCGTATTGTCCGAGGTGAAGCTGCCCCAAGACCTTGCCGTCAATGGTCATGAAGAGCATGTCGCGTGACATGTCGTTGCCACTGAACTTGTAGGTGATGTAGTTGCGCTCCTCCGGCTTCACCTTCAGCGTGAACGCCATCGGGCCTGCCCTCCAGAAGCTTTGCTCCGGCTTGCGGATACGTCGGCAGCTTTCGCCATAAAGCCCGGTGTCCTTAAAGGAGCGTCCGCCGTCCGCAAAGGCGTGCGCCTTTTCACTCTTCTCATTTCCGAAAGCCAGATAGTCGGTGACCGCCGGCGCCTTCGCCTGCAGCACGGCAGCCAGTATAAGAATAGAAGAAAACACAGAATACTCCTCCCTGTCACGGAGGAAGTCTAACACAAAGCAAAGCCTCTCATCGTTCCCCTTAAGGGGTACGCGCGCGGATTTCCAGGGCAACGGCGGCGGATAAAACCGACCGCTCGGCTACTGGCGGCCACGACGATTTCACTTCCGTGATGACATTTGCATTGGCTTGCAACACCACCCCTTTGCGTCCTTTGCGGCCAAACACCCGGCTGGCACGTGGAATCGCGTCCACGCCCCTTTGCGTCCTTTGCGTTCTTTGCGGCCAAAAACATCCGGCTGAAATGGGAAGCTGCAAAGGCACAAATTAGTGGCATGGCAGGACAGAGCAAACTACGTTCTAGCCGCAAAAAGAAGTATGTTTTAGCCGCAAAGAACGCAAAGGACGCAAAGGATGCGAAAAATGCAATGAAAGGAGGGTCGGCTACGAAGGTGAGCGGTTGATCTGTGCGAAGCTGCGGAGCGGTAGCGGGAGCACGAACCATCGGTGTTTATTATAAATCGGGTGGACAGCCCCGTTCCCCGCCTGTTGATTCAACTCCGATTCGTACGGCTCTCGCTACCGCTCCGCCGAATACCTGGGGCTTCGCGTCCGGCATTCACCTTCGACGAACGGTGAAGGGTGTTTCAGGCTGCGGCTTCGCCGCCCCTATAAGAAGTGGTTGTCTTATGCGAAGCTGCGCAGCGGTAGCGGGAGCACGAACCATCGGTGTTTATTATAAATCGGGTGGACAGCCCCGTTCCCCGCCTGTTGATTCAACTCCGATTCGTACGGCTCTCGCTACCGCTCCGCCGAATACCTGGGGCTTCGCGTCCGGCATTCACCTTCGACGGTCGGTGATGCGGGTACGCTTCGCTGGGGTGATGGCGGCAGGGTTGCATCAGCGACTTGCCGTAGGCGCGAATGCCCATCGTCAGCGACATGATCGTCGCTTTCAGATTTTCAATTCGCGATGCCGCTCGTGTTCCATCGCGGCGATGACGTCGGCGAACTTCTTTGGGGCTAGCCCTAACCCTCACGCCCTCACCCCCAGCGAAGCGCACCCCTGCTGCGGGTTAGTCGGTTGCGCGGCCGCCGCGCAACCGACTAACATTTGTGCGAATATGGTATAATCCATGAAAGCGACAAAAATACTAGGGAACTGAAACTACGAATTGCAAATTGCAAAACGGAGCAAGATGGGCGCATTGCATCCCCACCAACGGTGGGCAACATCATGAAGCTTGGCTTTGGTTCGCTGCAACGCAAGGGGCGACGCTGGTATTTGACCGTGCATCAGGGCAGCAAACTCAAATGGGTGGCCCTGAAAACCGACAATGCCGATCTGGCCGTTGTTCGCGCCCACCATTTGTTGGGAATCGCCGACGAGAATATGGCGTGGCTCAATCACCTGATCGCAATCGGCAGACGCGCGGAACGTTCAATCAGGACTTGTTCGATCGGCGAGGTCTGCACCTGGCAGAACCTCCACGACCATTTTGCCGCCTTGACCGGCGAAACCCCCGCCAGCGCCACATTTGAAGACCACCGGCGCTATTTGCGCCACCTCGGAAAGCTTTCGCCCGACAAACCGCCGCAATCCCTGACGTCCGCCGATGTCCGGAAGATTGCCTATAGATTGCACCAGAACTACCTTTCCGCCGATCGGATGGTTCGGTTCTTCCGCAACGTCTGGCGGGCGATGGGCTGGGATGCGGGAATCTGGCAGGCCGCCGCGAACGTCAAGCCGTCAGCGGCCGCGACCGGCCGTCAGCGGGAATTCTACCGTCGGCTGACCACGGCGGAGGTAATCGGCGTGCTTGACGAATTGCGCGCGTGCGCAGCGGCGAATCCAACTTACGCCGAGCTTTACGACATGGTCGTGATCGGCTATTATACGGGACTGCGCCTGAGCGATGTCGCCGAACTGGCCGTCGCCGAGGTGGATTCCTCGAACTGGTGCCTTAAAATCGTTCCCAACAAGACGAAACTGAAAAAACGCCGTCCCTTGACCATCCCATTGGTGCGCGAGGCGCGGCAGATCGTCGAGCGCCGGTGTCGGGCCGCCGGGGAGGGCTATCTGTTTTCATCGGCGGCCAGAAAACGGCCTACCCGCAAAATCACCGCCGGCTTCCATCGGGCGAAGATCGGGAAAAAAGGCGACGGCCGCGCCAGTTTTCACTCGCTTCGCGCCACCTTCATCACGCTGATGGACGAAGCCGGAATCCCTCCGCACATAACCGATTCGATTACGGGGCACGGGGGCGGCGGAATGCATGCGCGCTACACCCAGCCCACCTATCAGGCCAAGGTGGATGCGGTATTGCGCGGCATCCCGCCGCTTTTCCCCTGATAATAGGGGCGTGCTCCTGCGCGACCGCAGTCCCGCGCGCGTTAGAAGCCGGTTAGAAGAAGCCGGGCGGCGCTTTCACCCTTTGATTTGGCCGTTATTCTGCCGAAATCCGCCGCCGTCGCCGGGGAAACCGCAGTACGGCGATTAGAAGAACATTAGAAGCGCAGGCGTTGGCATCCGCATCGGCGGGCATTCAGCTCGGATGAGATGTCCGGGCCCATGGGTCAAACCCGGGCATGTCGTATGACGGCCTTTGGGCACTGAAGGGTTCTGTCGGGAGGGATGCGAAAACCAAACCTTCCTTCTCCGGCTGAATGGCGAAACATGTGCGTCGACCGTGCTCACGCGGGTGTAAAAAAGTGGGTCGGAAAGATACCTCCGGAATAAAAGGATCGAACGGGTAGCTCCGTCTGCGGCAACTTCGGTGAAACGAACGCGCCAAGGAAAAAGCAAAAGGAAACAAATACAATGAAGAAGCTCATGATTGCAGCCGCCGTTGCGGCCATGACCGCCGGTATTTACGCCGGTGTTTGCGCTGAAACCCCCGACGTCGAGGATTGCCTCGAGATGACCGTCAAGCTCTCTGGCAAGACCGCCACCGAGTACAAGAATACCTACAAGACGGTGCAGAAGATCTCGGGCAAGGGCACGCTCGTTATCGGCGAGTACGTCACCGAGGCGCTCACGGTCAAGATCGGCAAGGAGACTTACGATTGGCTCCTCGAAGACGGCGAAGTCTACAAGCTTACCGTTTTCGGCAAGAACCTCGAGAATGCTACCAATGAGAACACGATGAAGCCCGGCAAGACCTACTCGGCCGAAACCGACATCGCTCTTGGTTTTGAAGATCAGGATATCGACGTCGTCAGCATCACTCAGGTTGCTTTCGGCTCGGCCAAGATCTACGTCACCAAGAACCAGACCATCAGCGGCGGTGCTTGCGGCGAAGATGAGGAAATCCTCGGCTGCGTTCCGCAGGTGACGCTCAAGAAGTACTCCGGTTGGTTCGTCGGTTGCTTCGAGACCTGCCTTGACGAGGCTGGCTACGAAGATGATTGCAATAGCTTCGACGCCGATGAGATCACCGCTTATATGGGCGGCACTTGGTCGGCCACGGTCAAGTAATTGACATGCTGATTCAAATCAGCTAATAGCGCAGTGGGGGTTGGGTGCTTGCGCCTGACCCCCATTGTCCTTTGCGCCATGAATGGAAAAGCCGCATATCTTTTCGTTGTCTGGGCAATCGCCGGCAACGTTGCCGCCCAAGAGCTCCCCGGCGGCGATACGGGCTTGTCCAAATCTGCCGGTGGCGCGGGCATTGCAATCAATACGAACAGGATCGTCGGCGGACGCATCGAGCTGAAAGATTCCGTCGGGCGCGGTTCGGCGAAGATCAATCAGGAAAAGCGCAACGAGCGCCTGGCCCACGGTCGCGACGATATTTGCCTGGATTTTGACGGCGAAAAGCTCACCTGGGGCGATCTGGAAGATTACGTCGAGCTGCAGCTCAAGGCCTCGCCCTTGAACATTCCTCCGCAGGCGACGCTTGAACAGGTCAATACGATCATCGCCAATTCCAAAATCAGGATGGAAGAAATCGCGGCCAACGCCTATCTGAAAGAGGCGCTGCTGGCCGCCGAGGCGAAAAAAGCGAATTTATCGATAACCGAAGAAGAGTTGTCCGCCGCCTTGAAGAAGGCCGTCGAGAAGTCGGTCGGCAGAGGCGGCGACGGGGAAGTCGCCGCCCAACTGCTCAAGAAAGACGGCTATTTCGCCCGGCGGCAGGCGAATTACCTTTTGACGCGGAAATACCGCGAGCAGATTCTCGCCCCGGCGATCGAAGTTACGCCGGCCGAGCTTGCCGAGTGCATTGCCGACCGCCGCCGGGCTAATGAGTCCGCCGCGGCGACCAACACGCTTTTGAGGGCGAAAATCGAAGATTTGTACCGGAAAATCCGGTCGGGGAAGCTGGATTTCGGCGAGGCGGCCTACGAGTATTCCGATTGCGGTTCGAGCATGGACAACGGCGATTGGGGCTTTTTCGATGCGGACAACAACAACTTGCTCCAGCCGTTGAAGGATTTCATCTTCGCACCTTCTATGGCGCAGATGAGCAAGGTTATCGAAACCCCTTATTCCTACCACATCATCAAGATTCTCGAGCGCTGCTACGACGATGACGACGAGCACGAGGCCGCCTCTGTTGCGCCAGCGCGGCAATCGTCGCCGGCGAATGCCGCCGTGCCTTTGGCGGCAATCGCGCTGGCGGCGCTGGCGCTGAGCGTGTTGTCGGCACTGGCGCTTCGGCGCCGCTCCGTCCGGGCGCGCATTGCGACGTGCGGCGCGATCTGGGCGGCCGGGGCGATTGCCGGAGTTGGCTTTTTCGCCGCGCTCGCGCCCGAAACCGAGGCGCGATCGCCCTCGCGCGTGCACGTTCAACAGATCATGCTGGAGAAAACACCGATTCTGCCGGAATTGGACGAGCAATCCGCCGCGGACGAAGTGCGCAGGCAAAAGCTCGGGGAACGAACTCGCCAAGCCCAAGCCGCCGCGCTGGAAAAGGCCATGGCTGAAGGCAAGCTCAAGAGCGAGGTCAAAATCACTTTGCTGCACAAAAAGACCAAATCATCTAAAGGAGGCAAAAAATGATCGGAAAATGGTGGAAAGGGGCGTTGTTCGTCTTTTTGACGGCGTTGGCGTTCCAGGTTCGAGCCGTTACGCAAGTGGAAATCGAGCACGATACTTCCGGCGTGCGCCTAGGGTATTGGACGAGCGATTTTGCCGCGGCCAAGGCCTATGCCGACGCGCACAATGTTCCGTTTGTCGGTTTTTGGGGCTCTTCCGGATGCGGGTATTGCGCACTCATGAAATCATCGGGGCTGTTGTCGAGCGAGTTTCTCGAGTGGGTGCAAACGCATAAAATCGTAATGTGCTTCGTCGAGGTTGCCGCCAGCGAAACATTGGTGATGACGGATGCGAAGAAGTTCATCAAGGGTTCCAACACTTCCGGACTTTATCCTTTCATGACCTTCTACTGGAAGAAGGCCGACGGCTCGCAGGTGAAGGTAGATTTCAGCGGACGCAAAGGGTCGATTCCGCCCTACGTTTCGGGAACGACGGGTGCGCAGTTTGTGGCGGGCCTGAACCAGTATTTCGGCAGCTACAAGCCGGCCGAGGATTATACCGGCGGTTATTTCACCGTGACGAACAACACCGCCAACGCCCGGCTCGAAGCACTCGTCGGCAAGACGTCCGTCAACATCCCGCTGGTTCGCACGGCGAGCGTGGTGGCGACGAACACTCTGCAGGTCGTCGGCGGAACGTCGTCGAGCGTCATCTGGGCGAAGGGCGTGACCAACCAGGTTGTCAAATGCACGCTGCCCTCCGGCCAGGCGGCCGGAACGAAGCTGACGCTGAATCTGCTTGCTGCGGACGGCAAAACGGTCAAATCGACCACCTACGTCACTATTGTCAACGCGCCGGCCGTTTCGCTCACCAACCCGAAGTGGATCGGCGAGAGTTTCTCGGCGGGCGAATGGACGATGGATCTCGACGCCGCGCTCGCGAAAGCCAAAGCGGCCACGACCACCCGCCAGTACACGCTGGCCTATGCCTCGGGCGTTTTGTGGTGCCCGTATTGCGCGTCGCTCGAATCGAAGGTTCTGGCCACGACCAATTTCACCGCGTGGGCGAAGGCCAACAACGTCAATCTCGTGCTTCTCGACAACCCCAAGCGTTCCGCTTCCGATATCAAGGACGCCAACGGCAACGTCACGTCCGTCGGCACGAAGAACGACGGCGCGCCGCCCACGCTGCTGCGCTACGAGATCGGTTCGAACGGCAAGTCGGGCGCGGCTTATCTCAGCCGCAAGGATATTGCCGTGGCCGACGCCGAGAAAATCCTGCAGCGCAACCACGACCTGCTCTACAAAGGCGGCAAGCTGGTGGCCCCCGAGGCGATGCGCACGGGCTATCCCACGCTCATTCTCGTCAATTCCGACGGCACGGCCGCGGCGCATCTGCTGAGCGGTTGCGACAGCGCAACCACTTCGTGGGGCCTTTCGCTGGCGGAAACGCTCAGCCGTCTCAACGAGCTGTTGGCTCTCGATGGCAGCAATATGCGCGATTCGGCGCCTTCCACCACCACCAAGACGCTTTCGATTGAAGAGACCTCTCAGGGCGGCGGACAGGTAAACGCCAACACCACTTTCTTCAAGCTCGCAAACGTGCCCGCGGGCAAGGTCGCATTCGAGGTGCAAGCGACAAGGGGGCAGTCCGCCGTCACGCCGGTTCTGACCGTATACGAAACGTCCTCGACGCTGGCCAACGCGAAAAAGCTCGGCTCGGCCGCCGGCTCGCTCACGGTGACTTTCGCCGACGGCCAAAACAAGTATCTGGCCGTTTCGCATTACGGCGACAATCTGAGCGTATTCGGCGGAAACACCGCCTATCAATTCACGGTCAGATCGACCATGACGCTCGTTCCCGTCGAAAAAGCGTCCACGTTCACCACGAAGAGCGGCGTCGTCAAGCTGAGCGTCGTGAAAGGGTCTAAATACAAGCTCTCCGGGTTCTCCAGCTACGCAGGGTTTACCGCGAACACCGACGGCACCTACACGGCCAATTTGACCGGCGACGTGACAATGAGCGCGTCGGCCAACGCCACGCTCACCTATCAGCTTTGGGTTCCCGGCAGCATCCAGTTCGCCGTCGCCTCGGCCTCCAAACTCGAAGCCGACGGCTCCGGCACGATCACGATCGCCCGCACGGGCGGCTCGTCCGGCGCGGCTACGGTAACCGTTTCGGTCGACTCGGGCAGCCTCGGCACCGGTCGGGTAAGCCTTTCCGCCAGCACGTTCACCTGGGGCGACGGCGTTTCCGGATCGAAGACGCTTACCTACAAAATCGCCCAGGACGCGACGTTCCACGCCGAGGAGACTTTCGTGCTGACGCTCGTCAAATCGGCTGCTACCGCCGCTGCGCTCGGCGGTAACACGAAGTTTTCGCTGAAGATCAGCGATTCCGACGATCCCGTGCTGCCCGAGGCCGATTACTCCCTGCGCCTCTACAAGGGCATGACGCACGAAAGCCGCTACGCCGTCAACAACATCCGCGAAAACAAGCACGTGAGCGTCGTGCGCGGCGGCTCGCTCCCGAGCGGAATGAAACTCGTCTACGATTCGAGCAGCAAGCAGCTGGTGTTCTCCGGCAAGCCCACCCGCGCCGGCAGCTACAAATTCACCGTCGCCGTCACCGAGCGCCGTTCCGACAAGACGGCCACCGGCACCGCCTCGACGTTCACCGTCACCGTGGTCGACCCGACCAAGCTGACGCCCGGCCAGGCCGGGTACAACCCCGTCCTCACCGCGGGCACCACGGTCTACGCTTCGGTTCCGGTCTACGGCAAGAGCAACGGCTACGACGTTCTCGCGGGCGTGGCCACGGTCAAAGCCTATCGCACGGGTCGCGCGAGCGTATCCTACCGCGGCGCGGACAATGCGCGCGTTACCGGCTCCGGCGTGCTGACGCTCGACGATTCGGGCACGATTTCGCTCGCCTACAGCCGCGGCAGCGTTTCGATGAACTTCGCGATCGACGGCAACGGCAAGGCGACATTGCGGATCGCGGGCCTGGCGAACAGCTACGGCTCGACGCTGAGCACCTTGGGCGGATACCCGGTGATCAACGGCAACCTTTCCGCCTACGCCGGCTACTACACCGTCACGCTGCCGTTCCTCGGCCCGGTCGGCAACGGCGGCACGACGTTCCCGACGGGAACCGGATACGTGAACCTGAAGATGTCGACCTCGACGTTCAGCCGCCTGGGCAAGGTTTCCTACGCCGGCATGCTGCCCAACGGGCGCGCGTTCAGCGGCTACGCGTATCTCTCGGGCGCGTCGACCGGCGATGATGGCGCGCAGTGGGCGTATCTGCCGATTTCGGTCTACAAGTCCGGCGCGCGCGCGGGCGTCGTGCTGCGCATCAAGAAAAACGCCGCCTCCGTCAGCAAGGACAATCCCCGGGTGGTTCTGGCCGCGCCGGAGGCCGAGCCTTACGCGACGGTCGGCAACCGGTTCGCCATTCTCGGCGTCTACGGCGGAATCTACGACAAGACCTTGAACTTTGCGCAATGCTGCAAGGAATACTATGAAACGACGCGGTTCAAGGTATCTTCGCTCGTGGACGGATTCGCGCCGAGCGAGCGGTACGGTGCCATCGCGACCGTGCCCGACGCCACCGTCCACGTGGAGGCGAACGATTCGTTCACCGTGGTCAACGCCGACAGCAAACACACCGTGACGCTGCGCCTGACGAAATCGACCGGCGTCGTCACCGGCCGCATGACGGTTTCCTTCGCCGGCGGCAGCAAAGTCACGCTCACGGTCAAGGGCGTGGTGCTCGTGGGCTGGACGGATTGCGGCTGCTCCGACACTGTCGCGACCGGCGGCATCGAGCGGTCGATCTTCTCGGGCGCCGCCTACTATTCCGACCGCGTCGACGGCGCCAGCACCCAGCGCGGCTTCGCGGTCGAGCTGACACCGTGATCCGGCTCTCCGCAAGAGTCCCGGTTCTTGCCGTTGCCGCCGCGCTCGCCGTCGCGGCAGCGGCAATTGCCTTTTGCCTGCCGATGGCGTCCACCGATACGCTGTGCCGGTATGCGCCGATGGCCGAGGCTTTTGCGCGCGGCGATTGGGCCGACGCCTTCCACCCGCGCTTCGCCGTGGGCGGGACGGTAGTCGCCGGTCTGCTCGCCACCTTGCCGTTCTTCGACGGCTTCACCGCCTGCACGGTGGGTTCGTCCCTCGCTTGGGCATTGTGCGTGATTCCGCTGTTCCGGCTCGCCGAGCGCCTCTTCGATACGCGCACGGCCTGGTTCGCGGTTGCGCTGTTCGCCATCTGCCCGCAGCCGCTCGTTTGGGCGCTCGAAGGCTTGCGCGAACCGTTCAAGATGCTGGGAATCGTTCTGATGGCGGATGCCATAGTTCGCGCCCGCGACTGCCGCGACGGCGCCGGCTTTCCCTTCGAGGCGGCGCTGGCGCTCGTTTTTCTCTGCCTTTTCAAATGCGACGCGATTCTCGCGGCCATCGGCCTGGGCCTGGCGTATGCGGTGGCGGACCGGTTTCGTTTGCGTACCTGGCTTCTGACCGGCTGGGGCGTATTGATTCTGCAGCCGATGTGCTTTCTGGTTTGGCAGTGGACCGGCTATTGGCTGCCGGCGCCGCATTATATTCCGTTATGGCAGCGGCTTTTCGGCGGGTGATGGCGATGGGTGCTATTTACGATTTTCTGGTCGGCACGCCCGTGGGCATCGCGGGATTTGGCGCGCACTTCCTTTACCTGTCGATTCCGGCCTGGCTGGTGGTTTGCGCGCGCGCGGCGCGCCGGCGGATGTCGCGCATGGAGCTGACGGTTTTCGGTGCATTTGTCGCGCTCGTGGCGATGGAGGCGTTCCAGCTTTCCGTGGACGGCGCGTTCTTCAAGCGCGAACTGTGGGGGCTGCAGCGCTACTTCGGCGTGTTCGCCCCTTTGCTGTGGCTGTTCCTCGCCAAGGGCGCGGCGGATTTGTGGGGCCAGCGGCGGTTCCCGGCGCTGCGTCCGGTCGTGCGCGCGGCGCTTTGCCTGGCCGCGCTTTACGTTCTCGTCTTCGAAAATTTTATTCCCGTCCGTAAAGCACTGCAGAATGGCTACGGACGCGAGGCGCTGACGGCCGCCGCGAAGATCGCCCCGGTCATCCGCGCCGATTACCAAGGCCCCCGGACGCAGAGCGACTGCGTGCGGACGCTTGCGGAGTATTTCCAGCCCGCCCGGCCAGTAGTCTACGGCAATTTCGCGGCCGCCGCCTGGGCCGTCCGCGGGCAATCCGAAGGTGCCTACGAAACGCTCACGCGGCAGGGCGGCGGCGGACGGAGCCGCTGTCCCTACCCGCCCGATTATGTCTTCCTGTGCCTGGGGCTGGAAGGCGAAAGCGATTTTTCCGTCGATCTCGCCGAAGACGAATTCGAATTCGTCAGCGGCGTGAAGGGAATGAAAACCGTGTGGGGGCTTTTCCGCCGCAAGCCGGAGACACCTCGCTGAACGGGGCGCTGGTACGGGAGGTTCGCGCGACCTCATCCCGTAGGACGAGTTGGAGCATGATTTTGCAGTAGCATTACAATAACGAAATCCGGAGAAAGGAATCGGTTCGTGAAAAAAAAGTTAGTTATCGTTTTAAGCGTGGCGGCGGCGGTCGTCGCCATCGTCGCCATAGGCTACTTTGCTTTCCGGGACGGCAAGGTCGCCCCTGGCAAACCTTCGGCCGCGAAGCCATCGGCAATCGCGCTCAAGAACGGGCAAGGGCCCGAAGCAGCCCTCGCCATAGCAAAATCGCTTATCGCCGACCACAAGACACCGGCGAAGACGAAAAAGCGCATCCATATCGCGAAAATCTCCTATTCCGACCGCGAAGATCTTTCCGCAGAGGACAAGCGCCGGTTGACGGCGATTCAGGATGCGCTGGAAAAGGAAGACCTGCCGGCGCTGATTGCATTGCTGCCGGAAGTGGCCAAGAGCGCCAACGACGAGGTCCGCGAAGAAATGGTCGACGCCTTGGGATGGTTCGGCGAACGGGCGATGCTGGAACTGCTGCCGTTCATGGCCGATCGCAACGAAGACGTGGCCCAGTCGGCCATGGACAATTGGACGACGGCACTGGCCGACGTCGAGAACCAGCGGGAGAAAGTCGCGCTGCTCGAAAGCGCCATGCACGTCATCCGCGATGAAGACGGGCTCGAATCGATGATCATGGAACTGGGCGACTGCGACGACGTCCTGGCGATGCAGACCATCATCAACCTTATCTCCTCGCCGAATGCCAAGGCAAGCCGCGTGGCGCGCGAACACTACGAGTTCGTGACGGGCGAGCCCTACGTCGACGTGGCTACGGCCGAACAATGGGTGCGCGAGAATTGCGAACTCGACGGCAATGGCGTCGACGAGTCGCGCCTCGACGACAATCCGGAATCGCTCAATGACGCGATCGTCGGCGAGAGCAATAAACTTCTGGCCGAAGAAGAAGCCGCTGCGGCCGAGGAGGGCGATCTTGATTCGTCGCCCACCCCGCTGCCGCAGGGTGCCGGAGAACCCCTTGGCCAATAAACGCCCGCAATCGACCTACTCCATGGGGACAGACCCCGCGCAATCGTGCGTAAACTACCGTTAGATTATGGTGATAGCTTTATCCGTGCCCAAAACCCTCGGTATGGGGAGAACGGCGGAACCGACGTCATGGTCATTGTTGGTGTTGGCGGCGGGAGCAGATGCCGACCTCGGGATTTGAGGTGAAATGTCGATGCAGGGAAGAATCAGGGTCCTGGCTTTATGGGTGGCAGATGGGTTGTGCATCAGCCTCGTCTGGGCGGCCGTGGTGTATGGCTTCTGGGAAACCGGCGCCTGGATGCGCGCGCATGGCCATCCGGGCTGCCTCTGGGGCGGCTATTCTCCCGGCTACTACCTCGGCTTCTGGCCGGTGCCGATCGCCTTTTCGATGCTCAATGCGGCTCTGGGGCTTTACCACGGCAACTGGCTGTATCCTTCCGCGCCGCTTGCGCCTATCGAAGAGTTCAGACGGCTCGTCTGCTCCGCCCTGGCGGTGCATTGCGGCACCGTGGCCGTTTTCGCTTTTGCCTATGGCACGACGGACGGCTTCTCCCGTTTCGTCGTGCTGGCGTCGGGATGTCTCGTAGCGGTGCTGGCGCAGTCGTTCCGCAACTGGATGCGGCGGATTCTGCTCCGATTGCGGCTGGGGCAGATTCCGGCGGTGCTGGCCGGCGGCGGCGAGACGGCGCTTCAGGCCGCCGTGTCGATTCAAGGCGATGCATATTCGGGTTTGCGGATTGTCGGGTATTTCGAGGGCACTGGTGACGGCGATGGCCAGCCGCCACCCTCGCAGCCGAACAACCGCCGGTTTCGGGAACTGGAGATTCCCCGTTTAGGCACACTTCGCGACATTGTGCCCGAATCGCGCGCACGCGACATCAAGCTGCTTATCGCCTGTCAAGACGAGCGGTTCTTCCGTACGCAGCTGCCCGATCTTGCGAGCTGGTTTACGCATATCGATTATATACCCTCCGGCAAGGCGTTCCCGGTTTTCGGTGCGCGCGCCGTCTGTTTTGACGGTTTGGGCGGAATCGAGATGGTCAATCAGGGCCGGATGAAAATGCAGCGACTGCAGAAGCGCATCATCGACACCTTACTGGCGGGGATGGGATTTGCCCTCGCGCTGCCCTTCTTCTTGCTCATCCCCGTGCTGATCAAACTGACAAGCCGGGGGCCGGTTTTCTATCGCCAGCAGCGCATCGGCAAGGATGGCAAACCCTTCAGGGTCTGGAAGTTCCGCTCAATGTTCGCCGACGCGGAAGCACGGCTCGAAAGGCTGCTGGCGCGCGATGCGCGTATGCGCGACGAATGGCGGCGGCACTTCAAACTGAAACGCGATCCGCGCATTACGCCGCTTGGCCGGCTTTTGCGCAAGACCTCGCTGGACGAACTGCCGCAGCTTTTCAATGTCCTCGCCGGCAATATGGCGCTTATCGGTCCGCGCCCG
Source organism: Kiritimatiellia bacterium (assembly GCA_051884875.1). Lineage (GTDB taxonomy): Bacteria > Verrucomicrobiota > Kiritimatiellia > RFP12 > UBA1067 > UBA1067. Next base: position 54,042 of record JBJEWD010000025.1, on the reverse strand, counting down.
ATCGTCGCCGAAGAAGTCGAACGCTACGGCGACGGATATGCGGTATTGGCCTCCGTGAAGCCCGGCGTGACAGGACTCTGGCAGGTTTCGGGCCGGAGCGACACCGGCTATGCGCGGCGCGTTGCGCTCGATACTTACTATATCCTCAACTGGTCGCCGTGGATGGATCTTTGGATCTTCCTACGCACCATCTATGCCGTCTTTCTCATGCGCGGTGCGCGGTGAGGGCCATGCCGATGAGATTCTCGCAAATGTTTGATAAAATGTCCAAGCACCGGTTTCTGTTTGAGGAACTGGTCAAGCGCGACTTCAAGAAGAAATACAAGGGCACCGTGCTCGGCATGGGGTGGAGCGTGCTTTCGCCGCTGCTGACGCTGCTGGTCATGAAGATCGTGTTCGAGAATTTCTTCGGCCGCGGCATGGCGCACTACACCACCTACCTTTTCTGCGGGAATCTGGTTTTCTCCTGGTTCTCCGAGGCGACCAATCTCGGGATGCGCAGCCTCCTGGCCAATGCGCCGATCTTCACCAAGGTGGACGTTCCGAAATACATCTTCATCCTCTCGGGCAGCGTGCAGACGCTGATCAATTTCGCGCTGACGCTTTGCGTGTTCTTTCTTTTCTGCGCTTTGGACGACATCGCCTTCGACTGGCGGTTGCTGCTGCTCGCCTTTCCGGTGCTGACGCTTTTTCTCTTCAATCTCGGCGTGGGGCTCGTGCTTTCCGCGCTTCACGTGTTCTTCCGCGACATGGATTACCTCTGGCGCGTGTTCCTCATGCTGTTGATGTACGGCTCGGCGATTTTCTATCCGGTTTCGGTTCTTTCGCCCAAACTGCGGCTCGTTTTTGCGTTTAATCCCGTCTACCGCCATATCGAGTATTTCCGCCTGGTCGTGCTCGACGGCGTAATTCCGCCATGGGAAACGCACCTGACGCTGGCCGCATTCGCCGCGCTCGTGCTGCTGATCGGCGGTTGGATGTACAAGCGGTACAATACGAAGTTTCTTTACTATGTGTGAGGGAAGAGGTACGAGGGATGAGGGAAGAGGGAAGAGGGAAGAGGGAGAAGGGATGAGGGAAAAAGAGAAGAGGAAGTAAGGAAATAGAGATGGGTTACAAGGATTTGATTGTTTGGCAGAAGGGGATGGAGCTGGTGGAGGAAGTCTACCGGCTTATCAAGGCATTTCCGGCTGATGAGCGGTTTCGGCTTGGTGCTCAATTATCCCGGGCTGTTGTTTCGGTTCCGTCGAATATCGCCGAGGGCTATGGCCGCGGATCATCTTCCGACTACGCACATTTCCTTTCCATCGCTCGTAGCTCGCTTTATGAAGTCGAGACGCAACTTGAAATAGCTCTGCGGCTTGGCTACTTGTCTGTGATCGAGTCCGCGCAATCGCTGATCAACGAGATTCGAGCAATGCTTGTTTCGATGATTACGAAGCTGAAAGGAGCCGCGAAATGACCTCCTCCCTCGGCCCTCATCCCTCCTCCCTCGGCCCTATATTGACGTGCGAGCGCGTATCCATCCGCTACATGGTGGGCGACTTCAAGTCGGTTGGCCTCAAGGAGTGGATAGTCCGGCGGCTGACGGGGAATTACAAGGTCAAGGAATTCTGGGCCGACCGCGATATTACTTTTACCTTAAACAAAGGCGATATGCTCGGCATCATCGGCACCAATGGCGCGGGCAAATCGACGCTGCTCAAAGCCATTTCCGGCATCATGGAGCCGACTTGCGGCAAGGTGACGCGTCGCGGCAAGATTGCCGCGCTCCTTGAACTCGCTTCGGGTTTCGACGGCGATCTGACGGTGAAGGAGAACGCCTATTTGCGCGGCGCGATGTTGGGGTATACGCGCGCGTTCATGGACGAAACCTACGATAAGATCATCGCTTTCGCCGAGCTGAAGGAATGCGAGAACCGTCCGTTCAAGCAGCTTTCGAGCGGCATGAAATCGCGCCTTGCGTTCTCCATCGCCTCTCTCGTCCAGCCGGAAATTCTCATTCTCGACGAGGTGCTCTCGGTTGGCGACGGCGCTTTCCGCGCCAAGAGCGAGGCGAAGATGAAGGAGATCATCAAGAGCGGCGCGACGACGATTCTCGTTTCCCATTCGCTCGCGCAAGTGCGCGCAATGTGCAACAAGATTCTCTGGCTCGACAGAGGCCGGCAGATCGCCTTCACGGATGATGTCGTCGGCGCCTGCGACTGTTATGCCGAGTTCGTGAAAGCGGGGGGTGCCCCCATCTTCGATGGCAAGGCGATCGCCGCGAAGCGCCAAGCCGAGGCGGTTCGTATTCAAAAAGCAAAACCGAAGACCTTGTCAGATGCTGAGCACTTGGAGAGGATCCGGATCATCCTCAAGGGGGTGAAGGTATGAACATTACGGAAGATCCTGCTTTGGGGTGTGTCAGAAAGTGTACGGACGGCATTTCGGTTTCAGAGTCAAATCGACATCGACGCATTGCACTGACGGGGTGGATTCATACTGATGCCACTGGACGGATCGCGCATGATAATGTCGGGGATGAGTTGAGTTATTACATCTTGTCGGCCATAGCTCGAGACAAGGTCGTTCTGGCGGATGTGCCGGAGGCTGTCCATGCTGAAAAGGCCGTTGCTTTTGTGGGGTCTGTTTTTCATTTGATCAAGAGTGAGAAGGTCGAGGTTTGGGGGACGGGTGTGCATGCTCCGGACATGATGCCCAAGGTTAGGCCTGCGGCCATTCATGCCGTGCGCGGTCCATTGTCGCGGGACTTGCTGGTGCAGGCGGGACTGGCGTGTCCGGAGGTCTATGGCGATCCCGTGCTACTCCTTCCTTATCTCTTCACGCCGCGCGTGACGCGACGCTTTAAGCTTGGCCTCATTCCGCATTGTCATGACCAGGAGCTGCCGCATTTCAGAAGTTTCTGCGCAGAGCATCCGGAAGTCTGCGTCATCAGGATGCGCGGCTATGACGATTGGCGGGATGTCGTTCGTAAGATATGCTCTTGCGACTTTGTGGTTTCGAGTTCCCTTCACGGCATGGTCATCGCCGATGCCTATGGCGTGCCGAACCTGTTCATGAAACTTTCGGATATTCCGATAGGAGGCGAGTTCCAGTTCAAGGATTACTGTGCCGGGGTCGGACGGGAATATGTCGCTCCGCTTAATTTCCGCGAAGAGGTTCGGCTTGACGAGATAAAAGGCGCGAACTACCGGCGGCCCACGGCAATAAACCTCCAGCCCTTGCTGGCGGCCAGTCCGGTGGCGCTCCGCGAGGAATTCGTGGCCAGGGTTGTCTCGGGAGCGTTTGCAGAGATGGAACCTGTTCCGCCGCCGCGCATTCTCTTTACCTCCACAGCGGCGAATCTGTCCAATCCGTTCGTCAATGTCATCAGCGAAAGGCTTTGGCGGCTGGGATGTGTGGTCGAGGCGGGCGCAGATAAGTTCTGGACGTGCAATCCGTCTGACTATGATATCCTCCAGTTGCAATGGCCGGAGGATCTTGTTCGCTGGAAACTTGATGAGATCACGGAAGGCCGACTGGATAGTCTCGCACGGAGGCTGGCCGCGTTCCATACGGCTGGTTGCAAGATTTGCTACACGCGGCATAATACAATACCGCATAATGTGCAGAATGACCTGACATGTCGTCTCTACCGTGCGGTGGAAGAGGCTGCGGATGCCGTCTTCCACATGTCCGATTATAGCAGAAAAGCATTCAGATCGGTTCGCGCGCAACGTCATTTCATCATCCCGCACCATACCTACGAAGACTTTGACCGTACGATTCCCCAGGCAGAGGCGCGTCAGCGACTGGGGATTGATTGTCAGGATAGGGTCGTTTTGGCATTTGGCGCCTTCCGAAACGAATCGGAGAAGAATCTGGTGCGTGACGCCATTGCCGCCTGCCAGGTGACGCGACTCAAACTCTTGGCGCCCTCACTTAATGGCGCGCGTGTGCCGGATGAGGAACTCCCTGATTATTTTGCTGCGGCTGATGTGATCTTCATTCAGCGTCTTGAGATTCTCAACTCCGGCAACCTTCCCATGGCCTTTTATTTCGGGAAGATTGTCGCGGGACCAGATGTGGGCGATGTGGGCGAAATCCTCCGCGCGGCAGGCAATCCGGTCTTCGATCCATTCTCGTGCAAGTCTGCCGCGCAGGCAATAGAACGCGCCTTCACCCTTGCGTCATCGGGCTTTGGCACCCAGAATCAGGCGCTTGCCGATCGTGAATGGAACTCGCCTTGCGTCGCCCGCAAAATGCTCGACGCCTATGCCGATTGCCTTGGTAGGCGACTCTCTCATCTGGTGCGTCACTGCGGGGGCACGGCCACGCGTAGAGTGCAGTCCGCGACGTCAAAGACAGAGTCTGAGATGGCCATGCAGTTGGCGAAAGTAGACGAGTTGCGCTCGTCTATTCGTGGCTATAAGGCGGGAATCGAGACGTTGCGGGATGAGAAGGCGGTTATGCTGGCGAAAGTAGACGAGTTGCGCTCATCCATTCGTGGCTATAAGGGAAGAATAGAAAAGCAGGATGAGTTGTTGAGACGAATCAAGGCCCTTACTGCATAATGCGAGTTGAGAATGTTGTCGCACAATCCAAGGACTTTTCTGCTTCTGTTGCTAATGCCGATGATGGCACTGGCCGCCAATGAATTGACATTAACGCCAGTTTCCGTATGGCAAGCGACCGTGACCAACCAAGTCGTCTATTTGGACATTGACAATCCTACAGGCAGCAAAACATATTCGACCATATTATTTGCAATGCCGGAGATCGCAGATTCGGATGACAATGAAAAAGATTACATCGTGAGTCTAGATGTTAAGCGGATAGAGGGGGTGCTCAACATAAGTCACGGATTCAAATATAAAGACTTGCAGAAATTCTATTTTGAACCTGGCAGGTTTAACTTGATTCGCAAATCTGGTTTGCATCAGATCGGCACCAGGCGTCTCGTTTACGATTCGTATGATGCGCTTGATAGATTTGTTTTCGCCACTGAGTCGAGGCGTCTGAAGGCAGAGATTGCAATCTCGATCAAGAGGGGCACCCTCAAGCGGAAAGACAAGAATTCGCCTGCCTTTCTGTTGTGTGAGGCACGAACGGATCGAATGAATATCGGTGGGCCTATAGGCCTTTTGCTGGTAGTTGTTGGCGCGTTGCTTCTGAACCGTCGTGTCCGAGAACGCGCTTGTTCCCAAGACACTGCACCCGGAACCTCTTCTGCAACACAAAGGGTTCCTTGCTTGGACGCTTTGAAAGGCCTTTCCTGTATTGCAGTGGTTCTCCTTCATTACAATCTCCCAAGTATTTACGGAGATTGGCTGAGGCAGTCGTTGAAATTTGCGGTGCCGCTGTTTTTCATTATTTCAGGATTCTTTAGCGTGTCGGAAAGAGGCGAGCTGCAGAGGGACGCGATTCTCCGCAGGGCATGCGGACTAATTCGGATCATGTTGTTTGTTCATATCTGTTATATGGCCGTTCATTCCGTCTTCCCTGCGTTCGGATCATCCTTGTACGAAAACAGATTTATCTCGGATATAATTGTCTTTATCTTAGGAAATTCGTCGTTTCCCGTTCTGTGGCTCTTAGGGGCTTTGGTTTATTGTTATCTGACCATATGGATTTTCTGCCCTAAACGAGTTCTCAATCGATACCTGCTGTTCATTGTTGTCCTGACCTTCGTTTTTACATTGTATATTCAGGAGATTTCAAATGTTCTGCCCCTGACAGCAAACGAGTTGAGAGTGCCCGGGATAGCAACTGTTCCATATAGGAATATATATTTGTTTCGAGGATTTCCGTTTTTCATGATAGGCATGCTGATGCGCCTGAATGTTTCCCGGATAAAAGGTTTTGCGCCTGGTTGGCTTTTGGTTGTCATTAGCTTGTTGGGGGGTGTATTGGCCGTTTTGGAGTCGCGGTATATGGGGTTTGCCCAATTCTATCTGGGTAATTACATAACGGCGGTTGCCCTGATTTGTTTTGGAATTGTTTCAAACCGTCGTTTTGGCGCATGGGAATATTGCGGTCGTAGATTGTCGTTGTTTGTCTATCTTGTCCATTACCCAATTGGCATGATTGTAATGGAAATCATCACGTTCTATGGGTTTGACAGACCGCATCCAATCAGGTATTTTTCCTGTGTCTGGGTGATGATTCTAAGTTTGATGGTCGCCTATGTCTTCGATGCGCTCAAAGGAAGAGGTGAAAGATGCAAAGGATGATTGTGCATATTTGCATGATAGCAGACGATAACTATGTCATGCCGACTTCGGTGGCGATGACATCCTTCATCAATCATAAAGATTCAAGCGAGACCTATCACTTTCACATCGTAGCCGCCGCGCTTTCCGCCGAGACACAGGCGGTATTCAAGTCATTTGCGCGTCCGGATGTGATTGTTGATATTCTCGAGCAGGATCCAGCTGTATTTGCCGGGGCGCACAAGTTTGATCCGCACGCTGTGTGCGTGGCTTCGGTTTCGGCTTTGTTCAAGTTTATGCTTGCCGATCTCCTGCCCGATCTCGACAAAGTCCTTTATATGGATGGCGATATTGTCGCACGGCATAGCCTAGGCGAAATCTATAAGGTTGGACTCGGCGATAACTATGCGGCCGTCGTGGCGGACAGCGGGCAGATTTACTACAAACACGATTATGTCAAGCGTGTCAGGCGCTACTTCAACAGTGGCGTTATGCTTCTGAATTTGAAAAGGATGCGGCAGGATGATATGTCGCGCGTCTTGCTGGACTGCAAGCGTGCGCAGCAAGACTCAAACCTGATGGATCAGAATGTCTTCAACGTCGTGTTCGATGGACATGTGAAATACTTGCCGATTCGTTATAATTTTCAGGGCGTGAGTCTTATCCGTGCGGAGGGAAAGTGGACTTTGGCGCAGCTCAACACCCTATTTGGAACGAACTACGCTACGGAACGCGACCTTTTCGCCGATGCCGCGGTTATTCATTATTCCAGCAAGGACAAGCCCTGGAAGACCCCTGACGGCGTCTTGACATATGAATGGCTGAGAGATTACGCGCAAGCGCCAATCAGTCATCCGCTGCTGCCGCAGACGGCAATTGACGGTAAAGCGCCACTCGTTTCGGTTGTGATGCCGTGTTATAATGTGGAGCACTATGTCGGCGAGACGCTGGATTCGCTTCTCAAACAGACTTATCGACCTATTGAGATAATCTGCTTGGATGATGGATCTACTGATAAAACGGCTGAGGTTTTGAAAAGATATGCGGAATCGAACGATAATATCTCGGTGACTCTCAACAGCAATCACCATCAGGGCTGGGAGAGAAACGAGGGGATGAAGCTTGCGAAAGGTAAGTACCTCTATTTTATGGATAGTGATGATATCCTTGCACCCAAGGCCATCGCAGAACTTGTTCTTTTCGCTGAGCAGAACGAGACGGATATCATCTATTTCGAGGCGGATTCATTCTATGAGACGGACAAGTTGAAAAAGAAGTTTCCCGCCTACAAGTCACTTTATCATAGAAAATGCGCCTTCCCGGCTCTGTACAAAGGCGAGGAGTTGTATTTCAGACAAAGAACACGCGGCGGGATGATTATATCCCCTTGTCTTCAGTTCTTGCGCAAGGATTTTGTAGACGAGGCGAAGTTGTCGTTTCCTGAACTACCGACTTGGGAGGATAATATCTTCGCCATAGATGCGCTGCTTGCCGCAAAACGGGTGTTGGCGCTTCCTGCCCGATATTATCGAAGGAGAGTTAGATCGGGGTCGACAATGACGGCAACGGATGCGGTGGAACGAAGCCTTGCAATTGGTGTTATCGCAGGTCATATTCTCAAGCGGAGCGAGGGATATTTGGAGGAGAGTCAGGAGCGGGAGCTCCTAAGGGCTCATGCGTTAGGATACCTTCGTCGGTTTCAGGAGTCATTGACAGCGGCTCCTGCCGAGCGGACGTCTCTAGACTCAGCTTTGAATTCGGCCCTAAAGGCAAGCGATCTCGTGCCGTTGACATTGCGATATTTTGATACGTTATCTTATGTTCGGCGGCGATTCAACGAAGTTGATACGGCACTTAAAAAACTTGAGGAAAAAATGAGAATGCGGGCGGGTGCGAACGCTGGCGGAATTGTTTCGCCTAAGTGGCGGATGGCAGAGCTGCGTTTAATAGTCCAGCGTGCTGCATCCCAGATTGGTCACAAGACCAGGGAAAAGGTATGGGGCGGTGTGAAGTGTTTGCGTGAAAATGGTGTCAAGTATACGGCTAAACACGCGGCGGGTAAAGTGTTGCGGAGAATCGGCCTGGAGGGGGTCAAATGGTAAATGCGGTCGGCACCGTGCCATTTGCCATAATATGCCTCGAATAGCAGGAGTAAGGTTTGGTTAAAGTATCAGTTATCATTCCTGTCTACAATGTCGAGCAGTATCTTCGGCAGTGTCTTGATTCGGTCGCGAACCAAACGCTGCGCGATATCGAGATTATTTGCGTGGACGACAGTTCGACGGACGGATCTGCGACGGTATTGTCTGAGTTTTCCTCTCGTCGTGGCGACAGTCTTCAGGTGGTGCGCCAACCGAATCTCGGCCAGGGCGTGGCGCGCAACAGGGGACTCGAGCTGGCGCAAGGCGACTACGTCTACTTCATGGACGCCGACGACGAGCTGGCCACGCCGGACGCGCTGTGCCGCCTCGCCGGAGAGATGGAGCGCGAACGGCTGGACGTTTTGTTCTTCGATGCCGAAACCCGCTTCGATACGGGCGTCGTCGCCGAATCCAATATGCTGCGGAGCGACAGCTACATCTGCCGCCGTGATTATTCGGCTGTGCGCACGGGGAGAGATCTTTTCGCGGACATGATCCGCCATCGAGAGTTCCGCGTCAGCCCCTGCCTGATGATGCTGCGGCGCGCGTTCGTCGAAAAGCATCACCTGCGGTTTCCATCCGAGCGGATCTTCTATGAAGACAACATCTTCATGACGCAGGTCATGCTGGCGGCCGAGCGCGCCAGCCACCGCCCCTGGAAACTTTACGTGCGCAAAGTCCATGCGGGAAGCACGGTAACCTCCAAACCGACACTGCGGCATCTGCGCGGCTATCTATCGTGTTATCGCGATGCCAATGCCTTGATCGACCGCGGCGGATGGAGTGTGCGGTTGCGGGCTGCGCTCGCCGAACGGCGAGCCGTCTACAAACTGCATGTCCGTCGATTGGCCGATGCTTGGCCGAATCTGGTCTGCGAACTGAAAAAAACGGGTACGGCAGAAGAATATGCCGAACTTCAGCGTATTCTGGCCTATCCGCTGCGGGAGAAGATCTGCAATGCCGTACGCTGCCTGCGCGATCGCGGGCTTGTCTTCACGATGCGCAGGATTCTGTTCGGGAGGCAGGGATGAAAGTCTCGGTCATCATCCCCGCCTGGGGGCGGACGCCCTATTTGAAGGAAGCGATGGACGCCTTGGCGGCTCAAACTTTCCGCGACCTGGAAATCATCCGCTGCGAACCGCCTGCGAATGCGCCGGATGCCGGCGCCGCCCGCAACGAGGGGCTCGCGCAGGCGACCGGCGAATGGATCATGTTTCTCGATGCGGACGATCTGCCGCATGCCGATTGGGTCGAAAAAGCGATCGCCGCAGGTGAGCGCACGGGCGCGGATGTGGTTGCGTTTAGGGCGGACAAGGTTGACGCGGCAAACGGCAGCAGATCCCCGCTTCCCAATCTCGGAAAACTGGCGCGGTTTGCCGATGGGAAAGCGCACCGGCTCGATGAACTCGGCGACGGACGTTTTACGACTCTCGGTACGGCGCCCTGGAACAAGGCCGTGCGTGCAGAGGTCATTAGAAAACACAATATCCGTTTTCAGTCGATAAAGCGCTCGAATGACGTAGCCTTCACGGTCGAGTTGTTAGCCAAGGCCGAAACGTTTTGCGCACTGGACGAATCGCTGCTGGATTACCGCGTCAACCATGCGACGAGCCTGCAGTCGGGAAATCTGAAAACTCCATTGCTGTTCCTGAAGGCGCTGGCCGAGGCTCGGCGCCGGTTGGAAGGCCGCTATTGCACGGCATACTGGGCGTATTGGCGCGAGACGGTTGCCTATAATCTGCGCTCATGGTTGCTGCTCTTGTTCAGGAGGGGACTTTGAGGGTCTCGGTGATCATACCCGCCTGGGGAAAGACGCCGTTCCTGGAACGGGCGCTGGCTTCGGTTCCCGCCGGATCGGACGTGGAAGTCGTATTGTCCGCTCCGCCGCCCGAAGCGCCCGACAGTCTGCTGGCGGCAAGACGGGCCGGGCTGAAGCGCGCCAAAGGCGAATGGATTGTGTTTCTGGATGCGGACGACCGTCTGGCGGAAAATGCGATCGCGTCCCTGGCGTCGGCCGCATCCGCAGACGTGGATATGGTCTGCGGAAACATGGCGCGAATCGCCCGGGACGGGAAGCGGAAAATCCGCCGCTGTTCCGAGATCGGGCCTTGCGATATCTACAACACCCTCTGCGCGAAACTGATCCGGAAGAGTCTGTTCGCGGATATCAAAGTCGACCCGGACATCCGCAACGGCGAGGATTTGCTTGTCGTCGAGCAGCTTTACGCACGGTGCTCTGCGAAGGCGTGCGTGGATAGTGTCGTCTACGAGTATATCGAAAACGGCAATTCGATAACCCACAGCCAAGCTGCCGAATCCAAGGCGCGCGATCTGCTGAAGGTCGACGCCCTGCTCGCGGACGCTCTGCCGAGGGAAAAATATTCGGCCATGCACAACCGGATCGTTCGCGACGCGTTGCTGCTGCTCGTTCGTGCGCGGAAAATCGGCAGCCCCGTCTGGGCCGAGGCGTGTCGGCGCCTGACCGAGCCGGTCACGGGAGACGTCAGGCATGGCGCGATCAAGCGGATGGTTCTGGGATTCGCATATTTGGCCGGAAAGATTCTGGCAAGCAGCGCGCAGCCTGCTTCTTAGGTTCGCGCAGACTTTCGCCGGGACTCGTGCCTCTAACCCCTTGGGGCGGATTGCGGCAAATTCCGCCGCCGTGCTTTCCGATGGCAGGCGCAAGGGCGTGTTCGAGGGATCGCCCGGCGGTTGTGACCGTATCTATCCGCAGCGGAGTATTGCGCGCATGGCCGCGTTGAATACTTCCGGTTTGAAGCGGGCCGCATTGGCTCGGCAATCGTCTTGCGAGAAGTGGCGGGCTTCGAATTCTTCGATGGCGTTGCAGAGCGACTCGACGGTTTGATGCTTGAAGTGCAAACCCGTTGCCGGAGCAACGGTCTCCAGCGCGCCGCCGGCGCCGAAGGCGATTACCGGCGTGCCGGCGGCCTGGGCTTCGAGCGGCACGATGCCGAAATCTTCGAGCCCCGGGAACAGCAGCGCCTTGGCGGAGGCATACGCTTCGCGCAATTCCAGATCGCCCAGTCTGCCGGCGAAGACGATGCCGGGATGTCCGGCCGCCATTTTCCGGAGGGCGGCTGTTTGGCGTCCGGTGCCGACGATCTTGAGTTTGCGCCCCATGCGGATGCAGGCGGCCACCGCCAGATCCGGACGTTTGTAGTCGACGAGCTGGCCGACGAGCAGATAACCGTCGCGCGGCGCGGGCGTGGCGGCGGAATAGAACGCATAATCGACCATGGGGTGGACGACGACGGCGTCGCGCCGGTAGATGCGCCGGATGCGCCCGGCCACGAATGCTGAATTGGCGACGAACAGATCGACCGATTCGGCGCTTCGCAAATCGGCTCGCCGCAAGCCGTCGCGGAATAACCGCATGGCAAGCTTGCCGCCCCAGCCGGCCATGCGGCGGTATTCGTCGTACATATCCCAGACATAGCGCATGGGCGTGTGGCAATAGCAGACGTGACGGCTGCCGGCGGGTTTGCGGATGCCCTTGATCGGCCCCGACTCGCTGGAGACGATCAGATCGTAGCCGTCAAGCCGCAGCGCGCGGGCGGCAAGCGGCATCAGCGGGAGGTACAGTTGGCAATGGGTGCGGGCAAACGGCAACCGGGCGACAAACGACTCGACAATGCGGCGGCCGCCGAACCAGTCGTCCATTGTCTTCGCTCGATACGCGTGCGTGAATATGTCGCCCTGCGGCAGCAATCCGCAAAGCGCGCGGAAAACTTTTTCCCCGCCGCGTTGGTTGGTCAGCCAATAATGGAGCAGTGCTGCTTTCATGGTCCGGCGCGGCGCGCGTCCGGCCGCGCCGGCCGGATGCGGTAGGATGAATTGGACGGCATAGACACCATTATAGCAAATTGCAGCGGGCGAAATTGTTTTCTGCCGCGTTTTTTGATACTATAACCCCCGCAACCTTGGGAAAGCCGAAGTGCGACAGATGAAAGTTGCCTATCTCATCGATAAAAATTCGGTTGGCGGAGGAATGGAGTATATCCGCCGACAGATCGCCGGGCATCCAACGGACGTCTGCCGGATTTTCTATGCCGATCGCGGCGAATGCACGGCACGGCGGATGAATGACTGGGGCGCCGGCGAAATTGTCGTCAACCATCTCAAGGCGCTGGTGCAGTTGTATCGCAATCCCTTTATACGGCCGCACGGACGAGTGCATTTCGTGGTCCATGGCATTCATTTGCGCCGCTATGCGTGGCGGATGCGCGAAGGCGGACTACCGGCGGTCGGCGCCGCCGTCTGCCGGTGGCTGCGCGGCACGCTCGAAGCGCGGCTGTATCGCCGCTGCGACCTGATCGTGGCGCTGACTCCCGGCGACCGGGACGACCTCCGGCGCTGGTACGGCCGCGAACTGCCAATCGCCGTCGAACCGAATTCGCTGTCCGGATGGCGCCCGCGGCTGGCGGACAGGCTGCCGGACGGCATCTGCGGTCCGTTCAAATACGTGTGCATCGCCCGGTTCGACTACCAGAAAGGCCAGGACCGCTGGATTCGCCATCTACCCCAACTGCGCCGCGCGCCAGACGGCAGCCCGCGCACCTTGTTCATCGGCGACGGCGAGACTTTGCCCGCATGCCGGGCGCTGGCACGCAGCGCCGGCGTGGACGACCTGTGCGTCTTCGCCGGCGAACTGCCCGACGCCGAACGCTATCTGAAATGCGCCGAATGGGTGGTTTCGCCCTCGCGCTGGGAGGGGATGCCCTACCTCATGATGAAAGCGCGCGCGCTTGATTGCCGGATCCTGGCTACCGATTGCCCCGGCAATCGCGACGTCCTTACTGGCTATCCCCGCTGGACCCGTCTGGATCTGCGCTGATCGCCGGCGTCAGCGGAACGAACTCCACTCCCGGATTGGCCGGATCGTTGATGTCGATGGCGGCTTTCAGGCAGTTGGCGGTGGTCGGATCGATGGCGTAGCCGACAAGCCGCAGTTCGTCGCCGTTCCAGGATTCGGGCAGCCACGCCTTCGTCCGCCGCGCCGCGAACGCACGGGTTGCCGACGGGCAACGGCGCAAGGCGTCGAAGTCGATGCGAACGGCTTTAGTCGATATCCGAACAATCCGCCGAATCGCAGCCATTGGGCACCATGGTGTCGATTGTTATCGACCAAGTGGCCGCAGGCTTTTTGATGGTCGCCTTGCCGTAGCCGATTCCATCGACGATGATGCCCGACACGTTGGCCGTGTATTTCTTGCCCGATTCCGTATACACTTTGAAGGACCCCTTGAAAAGGCCGGTTTTCGTGTTGTAGGTCAGCTTCAAGCCGGGAATGTTGGTCTTGTCTTTCGAAGTGTCGATCAGCCACGTTCCCAGGACCTCGCTCCCCTTGGGCGCTTTTTTCCAGCGCACCGAGGCGGGCTTGTCGAAGGTCCACTTCTTGCCGGCCATCGCAAATCCAAGTTCCGCATACGGCGAGACGGTTTCGCCGCTCGCGGTCTCGGCGCTGGCCAGGACGGCGTTGTCGCCAAACGCATCCAGGTCAACAAGTTCGCCGAAATCAAAAACCGCTTCCTGCGTCAATGCGCCGCCAATCGTGCAATCGGTGTAGAATTCGATGTCCACATCCTCGCCATCTATATTCCAGTTGAAGCCACCTTCGCAAGCGGTAACGTCTTTGCCGTCTTCCGACCAGGTGCTTACGCATACGAACGCGTCGTCCCAGCCAACCTCGACACACTCCTCCCCGACCTGCACGGTCTGCGCCTTGTAGGTTTTCTTCTTGCCGGAGAGCGGGCTTGCAATCATCGAGACCGACGCTTTGCCGGTTTTCTGATTCGCCTTGCCGCATTTGACGTTGACAGTACCGAAGACGTCGCCATTGCCATCGAAAGCCACCGCCGTAATCGTCCGCGCTTTCTTCCACGCTGCGGGAATTGCACTGGCCGAACCGCCGGCAGGGCCGCTGTAATCCCTCTCTATCGTAATTTTTCCAATTCGGGCTGGCCAATACGCGTTGTTTGAAGCGGGAATATGAATCGTCACCGGGATTGAGCTTTTCACCTCCGAGCAGAGCGCAAATGCGTCGGCATACGATTTTTTCGTCGGCCAATAGATATCTAATTGATAATAATCATCGTCATCGTCTTCATAATCGCAAATGAAAACATTTTTGAATACGGTATCCTCAGGAAGATATACTTTTACTTTTCCTGACCCAATAATACTGAAGGTCTCTGGCTTTGGATCGGTGCACATCATCTCATTGCGCTCCTCAACCCAACATTCTAAATCATCGCTTTCAGCACTGTAGAACGTCAGCTTCCCTACTTTCGAAAAATCCAGCACCTGCCCGTTGGCCAGATAAGAACATAACGGAAGTTCAAGTTCGTCGGAAACATACACGTGGCGATAGGCGACGTTAAGGCCCATCACCGCGTCCTCCGCCAACTCCCGGGGAAAGACGTACTCGTTCTTCGGCTTCCCCCCTTTGCCGCCTATAAGCGCTGTTTTCCACTTGCCGTTTTCCAGCTTGCGGTAAAGGATGTCGTCCTTGACCACAAAGCGCGAATTATTCTCGACATTGATCGTCAATTCAGGCGCATATTCTTCGTCCTCTTCGTTCCCCACCCAGGAATTGCCAAGGAATTCCCTTAAATTCGGGCCAATCGTCAATTTGGAGAGCCGGCAACATTCAAAAGCGGATTCGCCTACACACCAAACATCGTCGGGAATGCGAAACGACCCCGTCTTGCCCGCAGGGAATTGCACCAGCGTCCAACCCTCGTCCGCGACTTCTTTGTAGTAAAGTACCCCATCCACTGCCTTGTAGCAAGGGTTGCCGGGCTCGACTTCAAATGCTTCCAAATCATACGCAAAGGCATTTCCCACCGGCCAAGGCTTGGTGAAGTTCTTGGGAATCACGACCGTATGATACTCGTCTGGTTCGGCGTCACCCGCCTCGAATTGCCATGCGCAGAAGTCATCCGGCACGGTAAATCTCTCGACGGCGCTTGCCCAACTCGCGCATTGCGCGGCCAACGCGAGGGCGACTAGTTTTTTCATCGCGGCCCATCGCTTCATACCGACATTCATTGTCTGTTTCCTTTCATTGTTCGTTTTCCTGCGGCGGGTTTTCGGCCTCGCTGGCGTCTTCGGTCGCGAAGGTGATGGTTTTCACTTTCGCCAAGGCCAGGCCGGGCCAGTCTTCGCCGGTGATGAATTCGTAGACTTCGCGCGCCACGGCCACCGCGGCGGCATTGCCTTCGTCTGCGGCAATATCCACCGCCGCCTTGAGTGCGCCGCGCGCGTCTCCGGCCGATTCCAGTTTGGTCGCCGCCAATCTGAGCGAGTCTTCGTCGGTCAGCGTCTGCATGACCATCGTGGCCGCCTCGACCCGGAATTTCTCGTCATCGACCATTTCGACCGCGCTGTCCCAGGCGTTGAACGCCGCCTTGGCGATTTCGGGGTTGCGGTCACAGAGGTATTGCGTCAGTTCGACCAGCGCTTTGTCTTCGAACCAGGACAACGCGTCGACCATGCGCGAGCGCAACTCGTCATTCTCGGACCCGCGCACTTCGCCCGACAGCGCTTTGAGCGTCGCCAGGTCTTCATTGTCGATCGCGTCGGCCAGTTGCACGGCCAGGGCGCGCTCCCGGTCGGATAGCTGCGCCAGCCACTCGTCGTCCGGCATCACCGCGTGGGGCGCTTCGGCGGTGCCTTTCGCCGCCGCGCCTTCCGCCGCCGCGTCTTTCGCTTCCGGCCGCGCGGCGGCCGGTTTCCCGTCCCGCCGTTCGTTGCGCTTGGCCGCGCCGGCATCGGCCTGGCCCGCCGGCGCGTCTTTCGCCGCCGCGCGCTTTTCGCTCCCCAGATAGACGAGCGCCACGATGGCGACGCCCGCCAGCAGCGCCAAGGCGATGGCTATGTGCTTGACTTTCATGTCCGTTTGCCCTCCGTTTGCCGTCAGTCGGCGTAATCAAGCTGCACGCCCGCGGCATAGCGGCTGCGCCCGAGCGTCCAATACGCCATGCCCCAGGCGAACGGACGCTCCTCCACCGGCTCGGCGGTGCAGCCGCAATCGTACCAGCCCGGCGTCGCCGCGCCGCGGATGGTCGCCGTCGTCTTGCGTCCGTCGACCGTCAGTTCCAGTTTGCCCGAGAGTTCCCCGGTGCTGCGCGACAGGCTAAGCGATTTGAGCGCCGTCCGCTCGAAAGCGAAGCCGCTGCCCTTGACGCCCACCGCCACCGTCGCCAAGCCGTCCGCCGTCAGGGTGAAGTTCGCCGGCGTCTCGAAGTCGGTCGCGATCGTCGCGGGCGTCGCGCCGCGCCGCCAGTAGCCGCCGTAGGCCCCGTAGCGCCGCGTTTCCCCGGCGGACGGCTCCCACGCGCACGGCGCCGCGTCGTCGGCGAGGCCGACGGTGCCGATCGCCTCCGTCGAACCCCAGGTCGCGGCCGCGTTCGGCTCGATCCGCAGCGCGGCGGCGAAGCGGCCAGCGCTGGACTGCTTGACTATCGCCGCCGTCGCCGCGCCGTCCGCGGTGCCGGCGAGATTGCCCGAAGCGCTCACGCGCACCCCGTCGCCGACGTAGCCCGAGGCCGTGAAGCGGCCCGACGCGCCGACGTTCAAGGTCAGATAGCTGCCGCTCGCCGCTTCGTCCGCCGACGCGAGCGCGAGCGTGTAGCGGCCCGCGAACGGCTTCGCGTCGGCCAGCGACCACGCCATGCCGGCGGCGCCGTCGTCGAGCCTGACGCTCCACCGGCCGGCGGAATCCATGGTCAGATAAAGGTTCTCGCCGCTGCGCGCGGTCAGTTGGGCGGACGTCTCGCCGAGGACGGGATTGATCGTCTGCCAGACGCCGGAGAAGCTGACGGTGCCGTTCGCCGACAGTTTCACGCTCAGGCGGTTGGCGGCCGACATCGAAACCGCCGCCACCCCCGCGACCGTCTTCGCGCCGTCCGCCTGCGTCGCATAGACCGGCACGCTCGCCGTCTGGCGCTTGTAGAGCAGCGGATTGGCCGCCTTGAGCTCGTTCTTGCCGAGACTGGTAAACGGCACCGCCGCGCCGGCGGGGTCGTCGGACTCGCCGAGCATCACGCTCGCGGCGAATGCGTTGCCCGAACCGTAGAACTGCGTTCCGGCGTCGTCGCCGAAGCCCGTGGCCGAAAGGTAGATCGCCGCCGTGTCGATTTCGCCGGTGCGCTTCTCCATGACGAGCCGGTTGCGTCCGCTCGCGAGCACCTGGCCGGACGCGTCGAGGAACGACAGCGTCACGTCGCGCGCGTTGCGGTCGCCCGAGGTCGCGCAGACGCTCAGATAGTCCTCCGATCGCGCCCCGTCCACGCGCCAGACGAGCGTGCGGCGGTTGACGTGGAACTCCGCCGCCGCCGTCTCTCCGGGCACGAGCGCTTTCGTCGTGGTCGTGCGGTAGCCGTCGCGCTCGTCGGCGCCCTCGAGCGCGATCAGGTCGCCCAGCCGGGCGAGGTTTTCCTGCAGGTCCATCGTGTAGCCGTCGTTCTGGCGCTTGAAGCGCGCCTGCACGCGCTCGCCCGCGGAATCGAGCAGCAGCAAGGTCGGGTTGCCGAGCCGCGCCGCCGTGCTTTCGGGCTCGAGCCACCGCGCGGTCAGCTCGGCGACGCGGTCCATGACCGCCTGCGGCGCTTCGCCGTACGGATCGATGCCCTTGCGCGAAAGATAGCCCGCGCCCGAAGTGCCGTAGCGCGAAAGGTCGCAGGTCAGCAGCCGGCCGTTGCGCGTGCCCTGCGGCGTCGAGGGCGTCGACGCCTGCCCCTGCTCGAAGAGCACCAGCACGACTTTGCGCTGCTTGGCCCACGAGCGGAATTCGCGCGTGTCGAAGACGTCTTCGTCGATCGCCTGGCAGTTGGGGCACCACAGGGGCCCGCCGAAGTAGGCCAGCAGATGCCCGCCTTGGCTGGCGACCTTCGCCTTGGCGACGTCGAAATCCATCGTCCATTCGCCATACTGCAGCGAACTGCCGGTGCGCTCGCCGAGCCAGAGCGGATTGAGCGGCGAATTGCCGGGATCGGCGACCATGGTAATGCGCGAACTCGCCGCGACGCCGCCTTGCGCGTCGAGCAGATCAAGCTTCCAGTAGCGCCCGGCGGCGAATCTGCCGGGCAGCTCGACCGCGACGGATCGCTCCGCCACGCCTGCGGGCCAGGCGACCCGGACCGTGGTCTTGTCGCCCGAATAGGAGTTGACGACCGCCAGATTGTTGACCGCCGCGAACGTCGCGGTCGTGCGGCGCACGGGCACGTATACGACCTTGGTGGCGGAGGTGGCCTCCAGACGGTCGCCCTCGTTGCCCGACGCGACGAACGATGCGTCCGCGGCGGGCGTGCCGTCGTCTTCCTGGCCTGCGTCCGGGTCGCCGGAATCGGACTCGCCCGCGCCAAAGCCGGCGAAGGTCTGGGCGAGCGAATTGACGAACTGTCCGCCCAAATCCCGGGCCGGAGTCGTGGCGGGCATTTTCCCCACGAGCCCCGAAAAGGCGACTTCGATGCGCTCGCCGTTCGCCTTCTGCCACATCAACCCCACGAAGGGGAAGGACGTCAGCGACTTGATTGATTTAATCCACTCCTTCGCCTGGAGATAGTCGGCGTTGGTGCTGCCGTACGGCTCGTGCTTGTGGACGAAGACGATCGGATGTCCGGCGAGGTAGTCCGCGAGCTCCTGCGACTCGACGACCTCCGCCATCGCGGTGCAGTGCCCGCAGCTCGTGTTGCCCCAGACGACGGCGAGGGGGATGTTGTGGGCTTCGGCGTAGGCCAGCGAGCCGGCGAAATCGTCGTTGACCGCGCCCGGCACGATGGCGGCGGCGAGCAGGCGGGATGCCGTCAACGCGGCGGCGACGGACAGAGCCGTCCGGCGGAATGTATTCATGGCGTTCATCGCGGTTCCTTTCACTTGCGGTTGCGCGGCATGGCCACGACCCCGTTGGGATGCTCCACTTTGCAGGCGGCCTGCAGTTCAAGCAGTTTGCGGTTCAGCTTCTTGTCGGTCAGTTCGCGCTCGATGCGCGCGCGCAGCGCGGCCTGGTCGGAAAGCTCGAAAATCTCGGGCAGCGCGAAGAAGATTTTGCCGAGCTGGTAGTAGTCGCCGCCGGGGTCGTCGGCCTTGTCGGGCGCGACCGTCCGGTTCAGGCGGATAATAATGATTCCGTTGTTGCCCTGGACGGGCGGGGAATATTCGCCGTCTTTCATTTCGCCGAGCAGCCGGTGGATTTCGGGGTCGTCGGCGAAGAACCCGCGCTGGAAGGTTCCCCATTCCAGGTCGGTGTCGATGCGCGGCGCCTGCCCGGCGAATTCGTCCACCAGGCTCTCGAAAGTCTCGCCGCTTTTCAGCCGCTCGTAGACGTTGGTCGCCTGGGCGTAGATCTGCTGTTCTTCGGCGCGGGCGCGCTGGTTGTAGCGCCCGATGTCGCGGAAGCGCCGCTCGGTCTCTTCGGGCGTAATGTGCGTGGCGGCCTCGTCACGCAGAATCGCCTGCATCTTGCCGTAGCGGCAATCGAGCCGCAAATCATCCATAAGCGCCTGCGCCTCGGCGGCGGACAGGCGGTTCGTCACCTGGGCGAACGTGCGGCGGGGCTGCTTGCGGCCGAGCGACTGGAGAAAACGCTCGTGCAGGGCGGCAAGCTCCTCTTCGCTTTCGACCACGCCGCGCCGTTCGGCCTCGGACAGGACGGCCTGGCGCAGAAGAAAACGGCGCACGGCGGAATCGAGCACGCTTTGCCGGATTTTCTCTTGTTTCTCGACGGTCAGTTTCGGGTCCGCGAGCCGCGCGAGCGCCTGCCGGATGGCGCATTCGCGTTCAAGCGCGCCTTTGGTCAGGGCCTTGCCGTCGACCGTGACGATCGCCTGGTCGTTCGACAACGAAGCGTAGTCGATCCGCTGCGAGCGGGTGGTCGCGCTCGGCGCGGATGTCGCGGTTGCCTCGGATGAGATGTCCGGTTCCGCCTCGCGCCGGCAGCCAGTCCATAGCAACCCCGCCGCCAATCCCATCATCATCAATCCCGTACGCTTCATGCTCGCCATTCCTTCGTGGTATTGGTCAAATTCTACTTCCGTCAGACAATAAAGGCGGATGGGCCTTTCAACCCACCCGCCTTTGGTAATCAACCTACCCTTGCGGGCGAATCAATTACTTGCACTCCGCGCCTGCAGCCGCGCACTGAACCTTGGCGAGGAAGAGGGCGTCGTCAGCCGCATCCCACGCATCCCAAGCCGCATCATACGCGATATCGTAACCGGTCTGAATACCCGCCTGATCAGGATCCATATCGTTGGTGGTCCAATCAGCGAGCGCCTTGTCAGCCGCGTCCTTGGCCGCGTCGGCCGCCTGCGACTTGGCGAGAGCGGTCTCATAGGCGGTCAGTTTCGCCTTGTCGGCGGCGGGAACCGCATTCTTGGCGTTGGTGAGCGCCTGCTTGGCGTCGGCGAGAGTCTGCTCGGCATCCGCAAGCGCCTCACGAGCAGCAGCGATTTCGGCCTGAGTCACAGCGGTAGCGAGCGCCTCCTTGGCATCCTCGACATCCTGTTCGGCCTGTTCGACTTCATCCTGCGCCGCGGCAACATTCGGAACGTCCTGCGCCGCGGTAGTCAGAGCAGTCTGAGCTTCGCGCGCCGCGGTGGCAGCATCGTCAGCAGCCTGCTGAAGTTCCGTGCCCTTCTTGCCATACGGATCGGTCTGCGTGCTACGGAGGTCTTCGACCGCCTTGTCGGCAGCTTCCTTGGCCGCGAGAGCTTCCTTGTAAACCTTCTCGGCAACTTCCTTGGCATCCGGCTCAACGGGCGTCACGGGGGTATCGCCAGCGGCGATGCACGCGAACTCGTCGGTCACGAACGACTTGAACTTGTTGGCCTCGTCGATCCACTTGCCCTTCGCGAGCGCCTTGGCCTGCGAAGCGTTGTACTTGAGCGTGAAGGTGCCGAACGCGGCGGAGACGTTCTCGTTTGCCGCAACGCAGTCGCAGAAATCCCACGGCTGGCAATCGACGTATTCGCCGCAGTATTTGCAACCGGTGATCTCCGAAAGCGACGTCACGTTGGCGATGCCGACGACATTGCCGCTCATCGACTTGACGTAGTTGTCTTCATCGGCGCAAGCCTTGACGGACGCCGTGCCATAGCCGGCCCCGGAAAGATTGAAATCGGGATCGACGTTGGCATCGCCGTTTTCGTCGCAGGTGTAGAGCTTGAGATCGAACGCGCCTTCGATGTTCGTGCCGTTCTTGCCGACGAGCTGCAGCACCGGCCAGTCAATATCTGCATTGTGGAACGCGCCATTGCTGCCCCAGAACACGAAGCTCTTGTCGCTTTTGGGTTCGCCGTAGCTGTCAGGCGCGCAAAGCGTTTCGCAGCCGCAGCCCCAGAACTTGCCGTAGAACTTCTGCGTGGCCTGGGCGCGATAGAACTGGATGTCATCGGCGCAGACGTTGCTGTAGACCTTCTTGTTGTCCTTGCACTCGGTGGACTTGACCGTGATGGTCATGTCGTACACCTGAACGGTGGCGGCAAAGAGACCACCGGCGGTCGCGGCACCCATCGCCGCAATCATGAGTTTCTTCATTGCGTGTTTCCTTTTGCTTTCCCGCAGCTCGGACGTTTGACCGGCTCCGCCGCAGACGGGGCTACCCGTTCGATCCTTTTATTCCGGAGGTATCTTTCCGACCCACTTTTTTACACCCGCGTGAGCACGGTCGACGCACATGTTTCGCCATTCAGCCGGAGAAGGAAGGTTTGGTTTTCGCATCCCTCCCGACAGAACCCTTCAGTGCCCAAAGGCCGTCATACGACATGCCCGGGTTTGACCCATGGGCCCGGACATCTCATCCGAAAACCCTTTTGCACATCCAAGTTGCGTGTATGTTATCAAAAACTGCCACGCGGTGTCAATGGTGATTTTCGTTTTATTTAAAGGTAATGGGTTGGTCGGTTCGCGGCGAGGAACGAGCCGCGAACCGACCAATCCGCACCAGAGGGGTGCGCTTCGCTGGGGGTAAGGGGTGCGCTTCGCTGGGGGTGAGGGCGTCAGGGTTTGGGCTGGCCCCAAAGAAGTTAGCCGACGCTTGCGTTGCGATTGCGAGCAAACACATCGAAACGTTCCGAGGAGAAAATGATGGAATGTCCACATCGGAAGGAGAGTCCTGTGCCGAACGAAGACGAACTCATCGCCGCAATGGAACACGAGCGGCATCGCGGATTGAAAATCTGAAAGCGACGATCATGTCGCTGACGATGGGCATTCGCGCCTACGGCAAGTCGCTGACGCAACCCTGCCGCCCTTACCCCCAGCGAAGCGTACCCCTGGCGCGCCTTATTTCTGGTTCTGCATATCGCAGAGCTTGCGGTAGACGCCGTTGGCGGCGTAGAGTTCGTCATGCGTACCGCGCTCGACAATCTCGCCCTCCTGCATGACCAGGATGAGGTCCGCATGGCGGATGGTCGACAGGCGGTGGGCGATGGCGAACGTCGTGCGGTTCGACATCAGGTTGTCGAGCGCCTCCTGCACCTGGCGCTCGGTCACGGTGTCGAGGGCGCTCGTCGCCTCGTCGAGAATCAGAATCGGCGGATTCTTGAGGATGGCGCGCGCGATGGCGATGCGCTGACGCTCGCCGCCCGAAAGCACAAATCCCTTTTCGCCGACGACACGATCGTAGCCGCCGGGCTGGGACATGATGAAATCGTGCGCATTCGCCAGCTTCGCGGCCGCAACGACCTGTTCGTGGGTGGCGTCGAACGTGCCGTAGCGGATGTTCGCCTCGATCGTATCGTTGAAGAGAATCGTCTCCTGCATCACCGCCCCCACGAGCTTCCGCAGATCCCCGACCGCCAGATTGCGCAGATCGCCGCCGTCGATCGTGATGCGCCCTTCGCGCGGATCGTAGAACCGCGCCAGCAGACCCGACGTCGTCGACTTGCCCGAACCCGTCCCGCCGACGACGGCGACGAGCCGTCCGCGCGGGATCTCGAAGGAAACGTCCTTGACCGCATCCCGCTCGGCCGTCTCGTATCTGAAACTGACGTGCTCGAAGACGATGCGGTCGTCAAAGGTCGTCTTGCGCACCGGCTGCGCCGCCTCAGGCAGCTCCATCTTGAGATCCAAAACGGAATAGATGCGGTTCAAGGCCGCGAGCGCCGTCTCCAGCTGCACCTGCAGTTTGGAGAGCTGCTTCACGGGCTTGTAGATGATGAGGAGCGGCGCGAGCATCGGCAGCACGTCGGACATCCGGATGCCGCGGATGAAGCAGTACACCACGAACGCGCAGATGAGGAGAACGCCCACCGTCTCGACCGTCGGCGAGACGAGGAGGCTGATGCGCAGACTGCGCATCGTCGATTTGAGAAGATACCTGTTGGTCGCGGCGTAGCGCAGGTTCTCGTACTCCTCCGTGTTGCAGCTCTTGACGACACGGATGCAGGTCAGGACCTCGTGGATCTTCGCCCCGATCATCGAATTGCGCTCCATCGAACGCTTCGCCCACTTCTTCACCTTCCGCCCCAGCGTCTGGATCGGCAGCACGAAGAGCGGAAAGGCGATGAAGATGAGGCACAAGGTCTCGATCATCTCGTTGGCGATGGCGAACCAGATGATGTAGGAGACCGCCACCAGAATCTCAAACGGCGCCAGCGCGACCTCCGAGAGAATCGTCGTCAGAATCACCTGGATCTGCTGCGGGTCGGACGAGGTTCGCGTCATGAGCTGGCCGACATCCACCCGTCCGAAGAACTGCATGTTCTGCCTCTGCAGGTGACGGAAGAGATCCTGCCGGATGTCCGCCACGGCATGTGCGCCCGCCCAGCTGAGGCAGTAGTTGTTGAGGAACATCATCCCCAGGCGCGTAAGCGCGATCAGCGGCCCCACGATGCAGACCATCAGCACCAGCGCACCGCCCAAGCCGCCCTGCTCGTCCTGCAGCGTGATGCCGACCTTGCGCGCCAGCCGCTCGGCCTGCGGGTACCAGCTCGGCAGCCTGGAGCTGCGCGCGATTTCGCGCGAGAGGTCGTTGGACGCCGCCGGCGCCTTCGGCGGCGGCGCCTCCGGCAGGGGCTGATCGGCCGCGGACGCGACGGCCTCTTCGGCCGCGATCTGGGCGTCGTGCTCCTCCAGATGCACCAGCGCCGGCTGCACCATCTGGAAGAACGGCACGAGGACACCCGCCGTCACGAAGCCGCAGAGGATGCCGACGACGAGCCGGAACCAGTACTTGCGCGCATACGTCCAGACCCGTGCATACGCCACGCGGGCGGAATACTCCCGGTCAAAGAACTCGTGCCGGTATTCGACCTTCGCCATGATCCACCGCCCCGTAGCTTAGGCGAGTCGGGCAAGCTCTTCGGCCATGCCGGTGTAGGTCGCGGGCGTGAGCTTCAGAAGCCGCGCCTTGTCCGCCTTGGGCAGCGGCAGCGCCTTGATGAAATCCCGCATGATCTCCGCCGTGACGCGGCGGCCGCGCGTCAGCTCCTTCAGCCGCTCGTACGGACGATCCATGCCGACCTTGCGCATCACGGTCTGAATCGGCTCGGCGAGCACCTCCCAGTTCCGGTCGAGATCCTCGGCGAGACGCGCCGCGTCGAGTTCGAGCTTGCCGAGGCCCTTCCGGGTCGAACGGATGGCGATGAGCGTATAGCCGAAGCCGACGCCCATGTTGCGCAGGGTCGTCGAATCGGTGAGGTCGCGCTGCATCCGCGAAACCGCGAGCTTGCGGGCCATGAAGCCCATGATCGCGTTCGCGAGCCCGAGGTTGCCCTCCGAGTTCTCGAAGTCGATCGGGTTGACCTTGTGCGGCATCGTGGAGGAGCCGATTTCACCCTTCACGGCACGCTGCCTGAAGTAACCCATCGAGACGTACATCCACACGTCGCGGTCGAAATCCAGGAGAACCGAGTTCCAGCGGCAGATCGCGTCAAAGAGCTCCGCGATGCCGTCATGCGATTCGATCTGGGTCGTCAGGCGGTTCTGGCGGAGGCCGAGCGAGCGGATCACCTTGTCGGCGAGCTTCTCCCAATCCACCGTCGGATAGGCCGACAGATGCGCGTTGAAGTTGCCGACCGCGCCATTCATCTTCGCCGGCATCACCAGACGGTCGATTTCGGCGGCCTGACGCCGGAGGCGCGCGCTCACGACCGCGAGCTCCTTGCCGACCGTCGTCGGGGAGGCGGGCTGGCCGTGCGTGTGCGCCAGCATCGGGACCTTCGCCGTGGCCTTCGCCAGCTTGGCGATCTCCGCCGTCAGCGCGTCCATCGCCTCGCGCAGCACCGCCTTGCCGTCGCGCAGCATGAGCGCATGGGACATGTTGTTGATGTCCTCGCTCGTGCAGGCGAAATGGATGAACTCGAGGACGGACGAACCGGCGTTTTCCGCGCCGCCGAATGCGGCGGTCAGCTTCTCCTTCAGGAAGTATTCGACGGCCTTGACGTCGTGGTTCGTCGTCTTCTCGATCTCCTTGACGCGGCGGGCGTCGTCTTCGGAAAATTCGGCGGCGACCCTGTCGACGGCCTTCCGCTGCACCGCCGTGAGCCGGCACTCCCGGATCCGGGGATCGGCGGCAAGCGCCTTCAGCCACGTGCATTCCACCAGCACGCGCCGCCTGATGAGACCATACTCGGAGAAGATCTCCTGAAGTTCGGAACACGCACCCGCATAGCGCCCGTCAAGCGGGCTAATCGCCATCAGTTCACTCATCGTTCAACCCTCTCCGTCGGCCGACCAGACGGCCGCTCCGTCGATCAGACAATTTCCCGCGCCGCCCTGAGAACGTTTTCGACCGTGTAGCCGAACTTCTCCGCCAGCGTCCCGTACGGCGCGGAGGCGCCGAAACAATCCATCGTGATGAACCGCGTGGTGCGGCAGTCCATGCGGAAGCGATCCCAGCCGTCGCGGACGCCCGCCTCGACGATGACGCGCTTCTTCATAAGCTCGGGCAGCACCGTTTCGCGGTACTCGCGCTTCTGCCGGAGGAAAAGCTCCATCGACGGCATCGACACGACGCGAACGGACTTCCCTTCCCCGGCCAGCTCCTTCGCCGCATCGATGCAGAGCGAGACCTCGCTCCCCGATGCGATGAACAGGAGGGTCTCCATGCTCTGGGACCCCTCCTCGTGGATGACGTAGCCGCCCTTCGACACGCCCTCGTGACGCACGCCGGGGATCACCGGAAGGTCCTGACGCGTCGTCAGGATGCAGCTCGGCCCCTGCACGTTCAGAAGCATCTCCGCCCAGGCGTACGCCGTCTCGGTCGCATCGGCCGGACGGAACGTCGTCAGACCCGGCGTCGCCCGCAGCGCGGCAAGCTGTTCGATCGGCTCGTGCGTCGGCCCGTCCTCGCCCACGTAGAACGAATCGTGCGAGAAGACGAAGATCGACGGCAGTTTCATCAGCGCCGCCAGGCGGATCGCCGGCTTGCAGTAGTCGCTGAACACGAAGAAGGTCGCGCCGTAGCCGCGGAAGCCGCCGAACGCCGTCAGGCCGTTGACGATCGCGGCCATCGCGAGTTCACGGATGCCGTAGTGGAGGTTGCGGCCCGCGAAGGCCCCGGGGCCGACATCGCCGAGCCCCTTCAGATAGGTCTTGTTGGAGGGGGCGAGATCCGCCGAGCCGCCCACGAGTTCGGACACGACCGGCGCAAGCGCATTCATCACCGTACCGCACGCCGCCCGCGTCGCCACCTTCTTCCCGGCATCGAACGCCGGCAGCGCCGCGACGAGCTTCATGTAGTCGGGGGCCTTCGTCTCGCCGGTGAGCGCCGGGTGCGCGCGGCGCCAGCGCTTCGCCTGGCGGTTGAGCCGCACCGCACGGTCGGCGAACATCTTGTAGACGTCCTCTGGAACGGCGAAACTCCGTTCGGGATCGAAGCCGAGCGCCGCCTTGAGGCCCTTCGTCTCCTCCGCGCCCAGCGGCGCGCCGTGGCAATCGGGCGTATCGTGCTTGGTCGGCGCCCCGCAGCCGATGTGCGTCTCGGCGATGATGAGCACCGGCTGCCCCGCCGTCCTGAGCGCCCGCCTGAACGTGCGGTCGATCGCCTCGAAATCGTGCCCGTCGCAGGTGAAGACCTTCCAGCCGTAGGCCTCGAAACGCTTCTTCGCGTCATCGGCCATGGCGAGCGACGTCTCGCCCTCGATGGTGATGCGGTTCGAATCGTAGACGAGGATGAGGTCGTCGAGCTTCATCGCGCCCGCCCAGCTGCACGCCTCGTGCGAAACACCCTCTTCCATGTCGCCGTCGCCGCAGAAGACCCACGTCTTGTTCGCGGTCTGCGCCTTCTTCGCGCCCAGCGCCAGCCCGACGCCCATGGCGATGCCCTGGCCGAGCGGCCCCGTCGTCACCTCGACTCCCGGCAGCAGCCCGCGCTCGGGATGGCCCGCGCACCGGCTGCCGAACTGGCGGAACGTCTTGAGCTCGTCCATCGACAGCCCCGCGACGCCCGCAAGATGGAAGAGCGCGTAGACGAGCGAACTCGCGTGGCCGCCCGAGAACACCAGCCGGTCGCGCCCCGGCCACTTGACGTCCTGCGGCGCCACGTTGAGATGGTTGAGCCAGAGCGAAACGGCCAGGTCGGCCATGCCCAGCGGCGCGCCCGGATGGCCCGAATTGGCCCTGTCGATCATGTCCGCGCACAGACAGCGGACGGTATTGGCTGCAAGTTTCAGTTGATCAATCGAGAGTTTCATAGGCAGTACAGTATATCATTATTGCGGCAGGCTTTCCAATAGCCGCGCGGCCGCTCGCGCCTCCGCCGCCTGCTTGCTCGATCCCCGGCCCTGCGCCGCGCCGAGCCCTTCCACGGCGACCTCCACGAAAAACATGGGTTTGTCGGAAGTCCCCGTGGTCTTGAGGAGGCGATAGTGCGGCGCACGCGAGGGCGTCATCGCCTGGGCGCGCTCCTGCAGTTCGCCCTTGGGGTTGTGCGACCACGGACTCGTCTCCGCCGAGCCGTCCAGATCCAACGCCGAGAATATCGTCCGCGCCGCCGACAGCCCGCCGTCCAGCCACGCCGCACCGATAATGGCCTCAATGGCATCGGCATAGGTCTTCGCATCGTCCGCCAGGGGCGCCGCGCCCTTGTTGCGCCTCAGGCGCGCGCCGAGGCCGCGGCGAATCGCCGCGGAACAGAGCGCCGGCGTCGAGACCATATGCGTGCGCTTGACCGTCAACGAGCCCTCGGAATCGTCCGGGCAGGCTGCGAACAGCTGATCCGCCGCCAGAAAATCCAGCACCGCGTCACCAAGGAACTCCAGCCGCTGGTTGTCCCGCGCCTTCGGACAGGTCATCCGGAAGGCCGGCGTCGTCAGCGCCTCCTCCAGCAGGGCTGCGTTTTTGAACGTATATCCAAAGATCTCGACCATGGGCGGAAGTATAACATTTTTTGGCCATGCGGCAAAGTATGGGACACCCTGGATTATCCCCAGTTCTGAAAATGGCTGCCGAGCCCTCGCGAAACCTCGCGCGGTTTTGAGCTGTTTCTACCGTTTCTAGACCAAGGGCAAGGGGCGGTTTCTGCCGCCTTCAGCCAAGGAGGATGAACGAATCATCGCCCCTCGGGCAGACATCCGTGCACTTTGAGGCAAACACCCGTGATCTTTGGGGCAAACATCCGTGAATCTTTCACTAACTGAATGAATATCGCGCAGAAGCGGCAAGAATCGTCAACTATCTGCTTTAACCCGCCTCCGCCGACCTTCCGCCCTATTTCGTGAGCCGGTGGTCGCTGGAAATCCGGGGTCGTGCGGGGTAGTGGGTATAATTAACACCGATGGTTCGTGCTCCCGCTACCGCTCCGCTGCTTCGCACAGGTCAACCGCTTCTTATGGGCAAATCGAAATGGTGTCTTTATCGGCCTCTTCGAGTCCGATGGATGATACAATGTCGCAGTCTGAAACATCCTTCACCGGTCGTCAAAGGTGAATGCCGGACGCGAAGCCCTGGGTATTCGGCGGAGCGGTAGCGAGAGCCGCACGGATCGGCGACAAGCGGGGGTCGTGCGGGGTCTGGCTCAAATCGCCGTAGTTGCTCATTTCGATTCCTTTGCGAAATTGATTTCTTGCAGATACTGTCCGAAAATAAAAAGCACGGACTGACCATAGAGTCCATTCTCCTCGTCGGCGAGATTCTCTGCCGTAGCAGATTTGTAGAAGCGGTCAAGTGCTTCCCCTTCAGAAATTCCAAATCGCTCTGCGATAAGTCTAACCACCTCGGGAATGATGGTCGCCCTGACAAGATGATGCTCACACATGCTCCACCTCATAGCTTCTTAGGAATCGGAGTCTGGCGATTGCCTTCTCCGTACAGAATGCGAACTGGTTGTTTATATGCTGGAATCTGAGCCGTTCCAACGCATCTTCGCGGCGCATCACGCCCTGCACAACATACGAGATTGTTTCACCCACACGGTCGTTGGCGATTTTACCAGTCACCAGATCATAGTTGTGGCGATATGTGATGTCGCTCCGGTTCGCCACAACAAAATCAATCCATTCGAGCGACGGCTCCGGGAACTGTAGGATAGCAAGATCGTCGCATCCGTTCTCATCGAATTCGTACTCGCAGACAATACCCTTGACGTTACTCTTTGCGATTCTGCTGCGATATTTTGCCCTGCGTCGTGCCCAGCGTTCCGCCTGTTCACGAATGTCCGTCGCATAGAACGCGAAACCGAAGTCGCGCCCTTGATCGCCAGTAATTAGCACTGGATGCTCAATGATGTGCGTACCGCCATGAAAGAGAATCATTTTAACGCCGCCTTTCCAAGATATTCGTCGAACATCTGCATCAGAGCCTCCATGCCCATACCATGCAGATCTTCATAATCGCTCTCCAGTTCCTTAAGCAAACCCGTCCTCTCGAATTCCGCATAGACCTCAGGCCCCGTCTTGCCCGTATGGTTGGCGTAGAACTCTATACAGAATGTTTTGAATGATGTCTTGCTCATTGTTGCGCGTCTCCATTGGGGAACTCTGTCTCCAGCAATTCGGCAATCCGATTCTCATAGTTGATATAGTAGCTCATGACAATTTATATTTCTGCTGCGGGGATTGGGGATGGGCCGGATCCGTTCGTTCGATCAGGCCCTTCGAAAGCAACGGCACTAAATAATGGCGGTTGAAATGCGTGCTGTGACGCATGCCGATTGCCTTCCGAATGGCCGAGGGCCTCATCGGACCGTCGCCAAGCATCCTGAGTATGCGCTCGGCATCCTTCTCCGCCGCGCGGGCGGCGAGAATCTCGCCCATCGCCTCGCGCATCGACTTCTCATGGCATTCGCGGATCACGTTCCAGTCATCGGCGTCCCTATACATGAACGCGTAGCCGCGCCGCGCCTTTTCGTCACCCCTGACCGCCGCGGCGAAACTGCACCATTCATAATCCTCTGGACGTTCGACCACGCCTGCCTCCCAGACGTTGATGTCGATGTACGCCGAGGTCCGCCACATCACGGGCCGCTCCGGCCCGTGGTTCCGTTCGTGATAACGTCCTTCTAGCCGCGTCCACTCGCCAAGTACCCGCGAAAACGAGGCGTCGCGATAGAGAGCCCTGATGCGTCTTAGAATCTCATCATCGCCGATTTCCCCGGGCTCGGGAACATAGATGAAGATGTGGAAATGATTCGACAGGATCGCATAGGCGAGAACGACAACACCGCTGAATTCTTCAACCCGACGCAGAAGCTCGACTGCGCGCGTCTTCTCCTCGTCATCAAGGAAAAAGGCCTGATGCGCCAACCGGCTGATGAGATGACAGCACCGGCGGTTCTCGATTGCCCTGGATTCCCTCATGCTGCGCAGTGTACCACGGCCCCAATACTATGTCAAGACCACTAGGTCAATTAGCTCCGCCCGTCCCCTTCCCGCTTCCCAAACCGCCGCGCAGCGCACCGTCGGAGGCTCTGGTGCGCAGCAAAGCAACTTTTGCTGCGCAGCAAAAGGGCAAAAGGTGCGCAGGGTCTGAGGTAAAAGGTGCGCATGTTCGAGGGGCGAGTATGCGTATGCTCGGGGGGCGGGGTTGCGCAGGGGTTACGCCCAGACTGCCTTGCGAAGCGCCGACGGGACGCATGGGACCGGCCTTATCGGGCCGAAGGCGCGGGAGAGAAGGACTGGATGACCGGCTGGTCCCCGGCTTTGAGCTTCAGGGCGTCGAACACCACCTGCGCGGCGGCGTCGGGGATACTGAATTCCCGCTCGGAGAATTTCTTCACCGTCAGCCACTTGGTCGTGAGCGGCGTCTGGTTCCGATCCAAGAACGACACGCGCAGAAGAACGGGGGCAGACCCCTTGGCAAGCGTCAGATTCGCACGGATGCGCCTGAGATCGGCGGCGAGGGGCACGGTGCGCGTCGCCAGCGGCTGCGCCAAATCGTCCGCCACCGTGACCCTGGGCGTCAGCCAGAAGGCCGCAAGCCCGGCACCGACGGCAGCCACCGCCACAAGGGCCGCAATCGCCATCTTCCGCATGCGCTTCGGGGTCGGGCCCCGCTGCATGACGGACGCGACGGAAAACGGCAGGAAACGGTAGGCGACCGTACGTTCGGCGGAATCGTAGAGAACGTAGGACGAATAGCACCGCCCGTTCGCTTCGCGCGGATAGCCGACCGACCCCGGATTCACGATATAGCGTTTGCCGTCTTCAAGGGTGAAATCCTGGGCGTCCGTCTTGTAGACGGTGCCCGAACGCCCGACGAGAAAGAGACGGGGGACATGGGTATGCCCGACGAAAAGGAGTTGCGCCGGACAGGCGGCGAAGTTGGCGGCGGCGTCCTTCTCCCCTTCGATGTAGCGGAACTCGGGTGGATCGACGATGTCGCCATGGGTGCAGAGCGCGCCCTCGATTTCCACCGTGTAGGGAAGATTCCCGAGCCACGCGCGCGCGGCACCGTCCAGCGCTTCGCGGTGGCGCCGGGCGGCATCGGCCGCGAGGTCGATGAACGCCGAGGCATTGCCGCGCGCCGACACGGCGTCGTCATGATTGCCTGCGATAACCTGCGTACAGACGGCCCTGATCCGTGCGAGCGCCTCGGCCGGACACGGGCCGTAGCCCACGATGTCGCCCAGGCACACGATCTGCCCGGCACCTTGCGCGCGGGCATCCGCCAGCACCGCGTCAAGAGCGTCCAGATTGGCATGGATGTCGCTGAGTATGGCGTATTTCATGGGAGGGGAACGCGCACCGGCCCTATCGTTCCGCGACTTTCGCCGGCAGGAACCGGTTAAGGAACTCGTTGAGCCGAAATGGGAGAATCGAGAGCCCCCAGGCGGCAAGGCGCATCGGCCAGGGGAAGGCGATGAGGCCGACGTTTCGCTCCATGCGGCGGAGAATGACGTCCGCCGCTTTGTCCGCCTCCATGAAGAACGGCATGGGACACGTATTCCGGGCGGTCAGGCGGGAGCGGACGAAACCCGGGCAGATGACGGACACCCTGATGCCTTCGGGCGCCAGCAGACCGCGCAGACCGAGTCCCCACGTCTTGAGGCAGCTTTTCGTGGCGGCATAGGCGGGACAGCTCGCGAGCGGGCCATACCCCGCGATGCTGGCCATGAGGACGATCTGCCCGAACCCGCGCCGGCGGAATATCTCGATCGCCTCCAGGACAACGTTCAGGCTACCGCCGACATTGACGTCGAAGGTCCGGCGCACGTTTTCCGCGCTTTCCTTCCCCGTGCCGATGCCCGCGTTGGAGAAAACGCGGTCGAGCGGCGAGATTGCGTGGCAGTTCTGGATCCAGACGCGGGTCGCCGCGCCGTCGGCGACGTCGATGATCGAACCATAGGTCGGGGCGTCAAGGGCGCGGCACCGCCGCACGACCTCCTGCAGCCGCGCGGCGTCGCGGCCGCACAGGAAGAGCGTGTCGCCGCGTCTTGCGCAGGCGAGGGCCAACGCCTCGCCGATACCCGAGCTTGCACCTGTAATCAAGGTGGTCATTGCGCGCGCTCCGCGACCAGCCGACCGGCGCCGTAGAGGGTAAGCGTCGGGTCGACGGTGAAGGGAAGACCGATATCCCTGAGCGCCCACCGCGCAAAGCCGCCCGTGGCGATCAGACGAAAATCCTCCCGGAAATTATGCCGCAGCTCGGTCACGATCTCGCGCACCATGCCGCGATAGCCGATCAGCGCACCGAAGCGCATCGCCTCTTCCGTCGAACGACCGATCTTCGGCGGCCTGCCTTTGCCGAGCTCCATTCGCGGCAGTTTGGCCGTCCGCTCGAAAAGATAGTCGCGCATCAGCGGAAAGCCCGGCGCGATCACACCACCGCGCCAGACGCGATCACGGGTGATGACCGCCGCCGTGAGCGCCGTGCCAAAGTCCATCACCAAGACCGGAGCGCCATAGCGCGAAACGGCTCCGACGGCATCCGCCAGACGATCCGCCCCGATGGTGGAGGGGTCGGGATAGTCGAGGGAAAGGGGGAAGGCGCCGGACGCCGGACGCGGGGGGAGGGGTGCAGAGGAGCCGGTGCGCGGGAACAGGCCGGGGGTGACGGGGCGGAAGTCGAGGTGGCGCGCCTTGGCGAAACGGCGCCATTTCGCGTCCACCTTCGGCACGACGGAAACGTAGGCGAGGGCGAAGACGCGCGTCGCGGCGAGAAGCCGGGCGACATAGGCGGACGCCTCATCGAATCCGCCATCGCAGTGCGCCACGCGCGAAACGCGGCCGTCGGTCCAGAGACCTGCGGCCGTGCTCGTGTTGCCGACGTCTACGACAATCAGCTTCAAACCGCCTTCCACTCGAGAGAAAGGTCGATCGACCCCTGGGAATGCGTAAGGCAGCCGAGCGAAATCGCGGTGACCCCGCAGGCGGCGACCGCTTTGGCGCGTGCAAGCGTAATGCCGCCCGAAGCCTCGGTCTTGGAAATCCCCCGGCACATCTTCACGCATTTCCTCATATCCGCACAAGACATATTGTCGAGCATGATCCATTCGGGTTTCGCCTTCAGGGCCGACGCGCATTCACGCAGACTCTCGACCTCGACCTCGACGGCCAGCTTCGGGAACTTCCTGCGCGCCGCGATGACGGCCTGATCGAGCTCGTCGGGATCGCCGCCCTTCCAGAGCCGACGGTGATTGTCCTTCATGAGCACGCGGTCGTACATTCCCATGCGGTGATTGGCGCCGCCGCCGCAAGTCACCGCATACTTCTCGAAAACGCGGAGACCCGGCGTCGTCTTGCGGGTGTCGAGGATCAGCGTTCCATACCGCTTGGTCGCATCGACGAACTCCTTCGCGCGCGTGGCGGTCGCGCACATGCGCTGCATGAAATTGAGCGCTGTGCGCTCGGCCGCAAGAATCGAACGCGCCTTGCCGCGGAACGTGAGAATCGTCTCCTTCGGCCGCACGACGGAACCGTCGGGCTTCAGGATGGTGACCCGGATCTTCGGATCGACCATCTTCATCACGGCCTTGGCGACCGTCGCCCCGGCGACGACGCAGCCCGTGCCCTTGGCATAGATCTCGCCCGTCGCCACGGCCTCGGGATCGACCAGGGCTTCGGAAGTCGCGTCGCACCAGACGGTCTTGCGCGCGTCGGCAG
Organism: Kiritimatiellia bacterium; assembly: GCA_051884875.1. Taxonomy (GTDB): domain Bacteria; phylum Verrucomicrobiota; class Kiritimatiellia; order RFP12; family UBA1067; genus UBA1067. Next base: position 19,200 of record JBJEWD010000025.1, on the reverse strand, counting down.
CGTCCGCGAGATCTTCATCAAGCGCCAGCCGGACCGCCGCCTTGGCCCGGGTGGAGAGCATCACGTCTTTCATGCCAGGAAGCCTCCTCAGGCCGGCATCAGGTATTCCCAATGCGAGTAGAGCACAAACGTCAGGATCCCGATCAGCCCAAACGAAATGATGCCGGCGACGAGCGCACACGTCGCGGCCGTCTTACCCGTCGTCGGGCCTTTGTAGGCGGGCCCCGTCGCCGACGGATCAAGTTTGAAACGATCGGCAATCGCAGCCCCACCAGTCCCGGCCGACGCGGGCGTGAACTTGGACTTTTTGATTTTCATGCCTCCATTATATCATGAAATCGCACCGGGAATCAAGCCAATTGGGATGCTGGTGCGCCTGGCGCCCGCCCTTCACACCACCGGCTTGATGTACCGCGACTTCAGCGCCCGCCAGAGCACCACACAGAATGCCGAGAGCGGAATCGCCAGCAAAAGCCCCAGGAACGAGCGGAAAACGGATCCCCAGAAGAAAAACGAGAAGATGACGCCCGCATACCCCAGACCCGTCCGATCGCCCTGGATTTTCGGCGTGATGCAATAGCCGTCCAGAATCTGCCCCGCCAGCCAGACGCCCAGCACCCCCACCAGACGCAGCAGCGACCCGTCCACGCCCAGATAGGCCAGCGTCAGCGCAATCGGGAGACAGACCACCGTGCCGAAGAACGGCACGAGGTTGAGCACCCCCAGTGCAAAACCGATGATGAAGCCGTAGGGCAGACCGACCAGCAGGAAGCCAAGCCCGTAAAGGCAGCCCTCCACCAGACAGATGATGACCTGGCGCTGGAAGAAGCTGACGATGATGTCGAGAAACGAATCGATCTGCTCGGCGACGAAACCTTTCGTCTCCGCCTTGAGGAACGGCAGCTCCTTGACGTAATCCTCGCCCCGCATCTCCGGCCGCGTCAGGAAATAGACGAAGAAGACGAGCGCCACCAGCCAACCGACGATTCCCGACAGATACCCGAGGGCGCCAACGCCCACCTGCGCCGCCTTGAGCTTGTAGAAGTCGACCCAGTCCTGATAGGGAATGCCGATCTTATCCGCCAGCGCCTTCGCATTCGGGCACATCGTATGGAACCAATCGAGGAACCTGGCCACGAGATCCGGCGCCTGGGCGATGAGATTCGACAGCTGATCGGTGACGAACGAGCCGAAGTACCAGAGAAGGAGGGACAGCGGCACGAGTATCGAGCACAGCATCAGCGCCGTGGCGGCGGAAGGATTGCGCACCCATCTGCGCCACCATTCGTAGTACGGCTTGAAGAACATCGCCAGAAAAAGCCCGATGACGACGGGGGTGATCGCGGACGAGACACAGCCCAGAACCGTAATCACCAACCAGGCCACGAACGAGACAAAGGCGACGACGACCGCCAGCGACAGGAGCGTAAGCCCCGCCGCCACCGTCTTGCGCTGCCCCTCGGTAAAGTCGATCATGCGAAGTATTATAGCAAAAATGCGGGGTCCTGGTAGGGCCGACGGCCGCGAGATCAGGCGGGGCGACGCGATGCGGCCATCGAGAGACTGACCGCGAGGAGGACGAGCAACGTGCCGGATACGAGAAACGGCACGAAGTGCTCATCCCACCGATCCCAGGCATCGACGTCGATCTTCGTCTTCTCCAGCTGGTCGATCTCGGCGAGCGCCTTCGCCAGGGAGTCGCCGTCGTTGACCGAATAGTAGGCGGCCCCCGTCCTTTCGGCGATGGACTTGAGCTGCCGTTCGTCGTAGGCGGTATTCGCCGCGCGCAGCACGTAGCTCGACGGCCCCATCAGGCTCGGTACGCGCATGAGGAACGGCGTCCGCGAGGCCCGCGTGCCAACGCCGATGACGTAGACGCGAATCCCGAGCTTGGCCGCCTGCGCCGCCACCTCGTCGGGATCGTTCACGCCCGTGTTGTTCTGTCCGTCGGAAAGGAGAATGACCACCTTCGAGACGGGCTTCGCCTTCATGAGCCGCAGAAGTGCGACCGAAAGGCCGTCGCCGATCGCCGTATTGGCCTCATCCTCGCCAATGGTCCGTCCCTGCGCATCGTAGGCCGTGCGCGGAATATCCACGCCCTTGAGCGCGTGCAGCAGCATTGCATGATCGGCGGTCAGCGGTACGCGGGCGCTCGCGTAGCTGCCGAAGGTCACGAGCGAAATGAGGTCGTCGGGGCGACGGGAGATGAAATCGGCGAACACGCTCTTGACCCGCGCGAGCCGCGACCATTTCTCCAGGACGGTCTCGCGCTCGGATTCCGTCACATAGCGCTGCTGCAGACCCGCGAGCGCGGACGGCGGCGCGAGATCGAGCGCTTCCATCGAACCCGAGACGTCGATCGTCATCGCAATGGCGAGGGCGTCCACGCTGCTCGACGCATGCGCCAGACTGGAACGCGGGCGCATCCCGGCGAGCACGAGCGCCGCCAGGCCCGCCAGCAGCAGATAGGGCGCCTTCTGCGCCACGATGGCCCGCCAACCCGCCGCGCGCGGCGGAATGCGCCCCACGGCGGAGAACCGGATGCCCGACCGGCGGCCGCGGCGCAGGAGGCGCCACGCCGCAAAGCCGAGCGGCAGGAACAGCAGCGCCATCCACGGCGCGGCGAAATCGATTCCCATGAGCGTCACCGCGCACCTCCCTTCTCCTGCGGCGACGCCGCATCACGCGTCAGATACGTGCGCGCACTCGCCGTGGCCTCGTCGGCCATCTCCGGCGTCGCCTGGACGCCCGCGAACTTCACCATGTCCGCGCTGGAGAGGAACTCGCGCAGCAGCTGCTCCCGCTCGACCGTCGTGCGCCCCGTGCGACCGATCTCCGCGAAGAACTCCTCCGTGGTGAGATGCGGCGCGCGGATGCCGTACTTGCGCTGCACGTAGCGGCGCACGACCATCGTGAGCTCCACGTAGAAATCCTTGTAGCGTCCCTTGCCCGGCAGCTTCCGCTTGAGCAGACGGTCGAGTTCGACCCAGGCGCGCTCGATCGGGCTCATCCGATGCTCCTTCACCCGGCGCGCGAGATGGCGCACCAGGAAGAAGACGCCCGCGCCCAGCGCCGCAAGGCCCGTGAGCGTCAGGGCGCACCATCCCGCGAGTTTCCAGCTGAACGGCGGCAGCACCTTCTCCGGATCGATCTCCATGCCGCCCGTGACGGGTTCGCGCGCCGCCGGCGGTTCGAAGTAGACGGGCCCCGCCCAGAACGACGACGGCCCCGCCGCCGATTCGGTCGCGACCACAAACGGCGCGATCCCGTAGACCTCGGCGCAAGGTTCGGGGAAAAGCTGCCATTCGACGACCTGCACGGTCGAACCGTCCGCCGCCGTCTCGGGTTCCTCCGCCCGCTCCTCGGCCATCGCGAATCCGCGCACGCGCGCACGCAGCTCCGGCGGCGTCACCTTGATGCCCTTGTCGGCCTTCAGCGTCAGCGTCACGAACGTGGAGCGCGCCGGATCGATGGTCGTCGTCTCGGAGGCGACCGTCAGATCGACGCCGTTCTTCTGCACGTTCAAAAGTACCGTCAGCACCAGACAACCGATCATATCCTTACCCCCTATCGCTTCCTCGCCCGACGCTTGAACAGGGCCTTCACGTCTTCGATGTAGGGACGGTCCGTCGCCAGCGCCAGCGCCTCGATGCCCGTCTTCGCCAGGAACCGCGCCAGTTCCTCGCGCGCACGATCCGCCGCCTGGGCGAACAGCCGGCGCGTGCGCGCGTTCGACGTATCCACCAGCATCAGCTCGCCCGTCTCCGGATCCTCCAGCTCGACAAGCCCTACGTCCGGCAACCGCGACTCCGCCGGATCCGACACCGTCACGCAGACCATGTCGTGCCGGAGCGCCGTCGCCCGCAGCAGCTTCTCGCAGTCGCCGCGCGCGAGGAAGTCGGAGACGAGAAACACGACCGCCCGCCGCCTCTGCACGCCGTTGAGGTATCTGAGCGCCCCCGCAATATCGGTTCCGCCCTGCGCCCCATCCGAGGCCGCCAGCACCTCGCGCGCGAGGCGCATCACCGAATCGCGGCCTTTCCGCGGCGGAATGTACTTGACGATCCGGTCGGAGAAAAGAATGAGCCCGACCTTGTCCTGGTTGCGCAGCGCGGTGAGCGCCAGCAACGCCGTCACCTCGGCCGAAAGGTCGGCTTTGGTGCGTCCGCGGCTGCCGTAGCTCTGCGAACCCGAGACATCCACCATGAAGAGGATGGTGAGTTCCCGCTCCTCGCTGAAGCGCTTGATGTACGGCAGGCCCGTGCGTGCCGTCACGTTCCAGTCGATGGTGCGCACGTCATCGCCGATCGTATACGGCCTGACCTCGTCGAACTCGACGCCCTGGCCCTTGAACGTCGAATGGTAGTCGCCGCTCAACTGGTCGTCGATCAGCTTGTTGGTGAGGATGCGAATTCTCCCCACCTTGGCCATCAGCTCGTTTATGTCCGTCATGTCGGTGTTTGGTAGTTGACGCCCGGTGTCCGGCGCCTGGTGCGGCCAGGGGACGGATGGCGCGGGAATGCGCCCAACCTTCTCGACACCGAACCCATTTTATCGTTTCTCCCGCACCAGATCCGCCCCTCACGGCACCGGCACTTCGGCCAGGATCCTGTCGATCAGCCTGTCGCTCGTGATGTCCTCCGCCTCCGCCTCGTAGGTGAGGAGGATGCGGTGGCGGAGAACGTCATGCACGACCTCCTTCACGTCCTGCGGCGTCGCGTAGGCGCGGCCGTGCATGAGCGCGTTGCCGCGCGCGGCGAGGTTGAGCGCCAGGGTCGCGCGCGGCGAGGCGCCGTTCTGGATGTGCGGATGGGGCTCGCGGGTCTTGAAGACGATGTCGAGGATATAGTCGCCGACCTTCTCGTCGCAGTAGACCTCCTGGAGCGCCGCACGCAGCGCGAGGATGTCGTCCGGGGTGCAGACCTTCTTCGCGGCAGGGCGCTCGCCCGCCTCGGCAAAACGCTGCATGATGCGCCGCTCGTCCGCCTTCGTCGGCGTTTCGACGAGGCACTTGAACATGAAGCGGTCAACCTGCGCCTCGGGAAGCGGATAGGTGCCCTCCTGCTCGATCGGGTTCTGCGTCGCCAGCACGAGGAACGGCCGCGGCAACGGATACGTCTCGTCGCCGATCGTCACCTGACGCTCCTGCATCGATTCGAGAAGGGCCGACTGCACCTTCGCCGGCGCCCGGTTGATTTCATCGGCCAGGAGGAGGTTCGTGAAGACGGGGCCCTTCTTCGGCAGGAATTCCCCGGTTTTCGGCGAGTAGACGAGCGTGCCGACGACATCGGCGGGCAGCAGATCCGGCGTGAAGGAAATGCGCTTGAAGTCCAGCCCGAGCGCCGTCGCGAGCGTGTTGCACGAGAGCGTTTTGGCAAGCCCCGGCACGCCTTCGAGCAGGATGTGCCCGTCGGTCGCGAGCGCGAGGATCAGCCGGTCGATGAGCTTCTCCTGCCCGACGATGACGCGGCCGACTTCCTCGCGGATGCGCGCCACCACTTCCTTCTGTGCGTTGATTCTGTTCGTAGCCTCTTTCAGGTCCATCTTCCTTATCTCCTTTCTGCCCATGCGCGAACCATCTCCTTGACGGTATTCCATTTTACCTGCTGGAGACGTTTCACGTCCATCGAAATCTTCACCCGCGCGGCATCCGCCTCCGCATCCCCTTTCGCCGGCAACGCGCCCCGACGGCGCCTGAGTCCGTCAATCCAAAGCGCACGGACGAACTCCTGCAGGATGTCCGTCGCGCCGAGTCCGCTCGCCTGCGTCTTGCCGGCGCCGACGAGAATCGTGTCGAACCAGGTGCGCTCGGCGGCCGGCAGCGTTTCGGCGAACGCCGCAAAGCGATCTTCGTCCGCCATCGCCTCCTCCCGCCAGACGTCGACGAAACGCACCGTGAACGGATGGACGAAGACCGGCGCGGGCAGGAACTCCCCGACCATGTCCGCCAGCGTCCGATCGTATTCATTCGCCATCAGAAACTCCATCAGCGCCCGCTCGCGCGCCGGCGGCGGCGGGACGTCGGCGGAAAGCCGGCAGGCGGGGGCACCGGGGTGCGGAGCATCGTGCGCGGCCTCCGGCGGATCGTCCGCGTCGGGATGCGGGCGGCCGGAGGTGGATGCCGCCGCCGTCCTCGGCTTCCCGTTTTCCCTTTTGCATTTCTCGTCCAGCTCCTCCGCCAGCGCCGCGACGGGCAGCCCCAGCAGCGCCGCCGCCTCGTCGACGAGACGGGCGCGGAGAATCGCCGAAGGGCACGCCGCGAGCGTCGCGAGCACCGCCTTCGCGACGCGCGCGACGGCGTCGATCGACTGCGGATTCACCTCCTGCGCCCGCGCAACACGACATTGGAAGCTGACGACGGACTCCGCCCCGTCGATGAGCGCCTGCAGGGCTTCGCGCCCGTTCTTGCGCAGGAACGAATCGGGATCGTCGCCGTCGGGCAGCGAGACGACGCGCACGGGCATCTCCCGCGCGAGCAGCATTCCCGCGACCTTGATCGTCGCCTTGTGGCCCGCCGCATCGTCGTCATACATCAGGATCGCCGCATCCGCCACGCGCCGGATCATCTGCGCATGCTCTTCGGTAAAGGCCGTGCCCTGCGAAGCGACCGCCGTCGCAAAACCGTGGATATGCAGACGGATCGTATCGATCTGGCCTTCGCAGCAGATCACCTCGCGATGCGGCGCCTTGACGATGTTGCCCGCCGCCCGGTCGAAGCCGAAGAGGACGTTCGACTTCCTGAAGATCGGCGTCTCGGGCGAGTTCACGTACTTGCCCGCGTTCTTCCGCGCGACCAGCAGGCGGCCCGAAAACGCCACGACACGCCCCTGCTTGTCCTTGATCGAAAACATGAGCCGCCCGCCGAAACGATGGTAGCCTTTGTCGCCCGGACGCTCCGGACCCTTGATGACGCCCGCCTGCTCCAGCTCCGCCGGGGTATAGCCGTGCTTCGCCGCCCACGTGAGGATGACGGCTGCCCCCTGCGGCGCATAGCCGAGGAGAAAATCCTCCTGAACCCGGACGTCCAGTTCGCGCGCCGCGAGGTAGTCGCGCGCGAACTGCGCCTCCTTCGTCCGCAGAAGGCAGCGGTGATAGAACTGCGCAAGCTCGGCCATCAGCGCGTAGAGACGTTTGCGCCGGGCCGCATCGGGGTCTTCCCTGGTCTCGATCCTGATGCCCTGCTGTTCGGCGAGCTTCCGCGCGGCTTCGGGGAACGTGAGACCGTCCATCTTCATCGCGAATGAAATCGCATCGCCCGATTCGCCGCACCCGAAGCAGTGGTAGAATCCCTTGCCCGGATTGATGTGAAACGATGGGGTCTTCTCGGTGTGGAACGGACAGCAGGCCACGAAATGCGCCCCCGCGCGCCGCACTTGAACGCCGTACGAGGCGATAAGCTCCACCAGATCCGTGCGGGCCTTGATCTCCTCAACGACCGATTCTGCTATCCCCTGCGCCATTCTCCATATTATAGCATCGCGTTGCACGCCGCCACGGCATCGTTGCGGGCCTGACAAGGCGAAGACGATGCGGTTCCCGTGGATCCGCCGTCCGTCTACGTGGCGTTCCCGTCCGCCGCCGGTTTCGCGGCCGGTGCCTCTTCGGACGCGGCCGGCTCTGCCGCCGCCGGTGCCTCTTCGGTCGCCGGCTCCTCCTTCGGCTCATCCTTCGGCTCCGGCTTCGGCAGCAGCGACTCGACCGAATAGGAAGGGACGATGAATGTCCACTTGAGACCGTCGATCTTCAGGTAGCGGTCGGTGCCGTCCTTCACGGTCGCGCCGACGGTGGCGACGCGGTTCGTGTCACCCGCGATCGTCACCTTGGCGACGACGCCCGTCGCGAATCCCAGTTCGGCTTCGGTGAGCGCCGGATCGGCGAGCTCCTTGAAGCTGATCCACGGCGTATCGACGATCTTCGTGCTGCACCACGCCTTGGGGTCGTCGCCGAAGGCGTCGAGCGTTTCGCCGACGAGGACGGTTTCGCCCTTGTAGGTGGCGTAGCGGCCCATGCCCCACTTCTCATGGCGCTCGCCGAGCGTCAGCGCGGCGAGGTCCTTGCCGGCGGCATCCCTGACCGCGACCTTGAGCGGCGCGGCAAGCTGGCGTCCGCGCGCCACCTGCCCGACCTTGAGCTCCTGCAGTTTCATCAGGTTTTCCGCGATCTTCGCGCGATCCGCCGGATAATCCTGCATCGTCGCGATCGTCCATCCGGCGTCGCCGGCCGCCAGCTTCACCTTGTCGCCGATGTCAATCGAAGCCGCCGACGAGACGTCGAACGCGCCGACGAGCTTCTCGCCGTTGAGCTTCGGGGACTTCGCCTTGCCGTTGCCGCCCGTCAGGTAGGCCGCGCCCCCGAGGACGCCGGCCACCACCGCGAGCACCACCAGATTCTTCGTCGTCATCTTATTTCCTCCGGATGAAACGCGCGATGCCGAACAGGACCACAAGAAGCGGAATCAGCGCGATGTTGATGCACTTGAGCCACATGCCGAGCGAATCGATGTCGGCGGTGAGTTCCTTGCGGACGCCCTTGAGCTGCTTGCGGGTATCGGCCTGCGCCTTGCGGAGCTTGACGATCTCCTCCTGCTGCTCCTTCGAGAGAATGAAGCGTTCGTTGCCCGTCTTCTGGCTCTGCAGCTCCTGCAGGCGCTGCTGCGTCTGCTGAAGCTCCGACTGGAACTCCGCCTCGCGCTTCTGCCACTTGGCCATCGCCTCGGCCTCCAGCCGGTCGACGACCTCGAACGGACGCTTCGATGCCCCCCGCGTCCGGACGCCGATGAGCTCTTCACGGCCCGCGAACTGCTCGATGACGTTCGAGAAGAGCGCGAGGTTGTCGTTCATCGGCTGCGCCATGTTACCGAACGGCGTGCGCAGCAGCCTGACGCAGAAGTCGTCCGCGAGGAAGTCGGAATCCGCAAAAAGCATCACCGCGCTCTTGCCGGACGCGACCGCGTTCGCAACGTCGTTGGTGCCGTCGGGTCCCTTCGGGAATGCCGTCTTGAAGGTACCGTCAAGCCGTGCGGCGACGACGCGCGCATGACCGTCGGGCTGCGCCTCGCGCGAGCCGCGCCCCATCATGAGCCCCATCTTCTCGGTTTCGCCCGAATGCCCGACCGAGGTCGTGATGACCGGCGTGAAGACGAGATCCTTGTCCTTCCCCTCGAAGGCGTAGGCACCCGCGAACGGGAACATCACCTGGGTAAGACCGTTGACGAGCAGATCCGTCGCGTCCATGTTGTCCTTGCCGAGCGTAAGGAACGCGGGTTCGTCGTCGACGCCGCCCTGCCCGTTGCCGAGCTTCGTCGACGCGGCGAGGTCGCAGGTCACCTTTCCGTCCGCAAACGTCACGCCCCAGGCCTCGAAGAGCTTGCCGAGCGTGGAAGGCGAGGCCGCCTCCATCTGCTGCATCTGGTTGCCCTGCGCGCCAATGAGCGACTTGAAGCTCAGCGGATCGGCGCAGACGATCAGACGTCCGCCGCGACAAACGAACTGGTCAATCGCGTAGAGCGTCTTGTCGGCGAGTGCCTTCGCGTGGAGCACGACCAGCGTCTTCACGTCCGCATCGATCGCCTCGGCATCCGTCGGCACCTCGCGCACGTCATAGTCCTTGGCCAGTTCCGTGAATACGGCCCAGCCCTGCGGACGCTGCCGGCGCATCTGCATCATCATCGGATTACGTTCTCCCGCGAGCACGCCCGGAAGCGAGGTCATCACGCCGACGACAGGACGCTCCGGCCACGCGACGCGCGTGACGAGACGGGTGATGTCATACTCGAGCGTCGCCTCGGTGCGCGGGGAGAGGACGCCGAGCGTCTGCTCCTGATCGCCGCAGGTCGCAACAAGGCCGAAATAAATCGGCGCACCAAAGGGATTGACCGTCTGCGGCTCGATGCCATAGCGCTGCGCCCATTCCTCGGCGTCGGAATCCGGCTTGGGATCGTACTTCTCGATCTCCAGACGTCCGCCGGCGGCGCGGGCGTATTCGTCGAGGAGGTGCTCCACCTGATTCGCGTACGTCTTGAGCCCCATCGGCATCTCGGCCGCGCTGGACGAGACGTAGTATTTGAGCGTGACGTCCTTGTCGAGCTTCGCGAGCACCGCCCGGGAGCCCTTCGAGAGCGAGTAGAGCCGCTCCGCCGTGAAATCGGCGCGGAGCGGCAGGTTCGCGAGGATGACGTCCGCCGCCACCACGATGGCCGCAAGAATCGCGAGCCCGAGCACGCCGCGGGATGCGCCGCGCCGTCCGTCCGTCACGGTCTTGGCGGCCGCGAGGAAGAAGACGACCGCGCCGGCGTAGTAGCCGATGTCCGCGAGATCGACGACGCCGCGCCGGAGCGCCTCGAAGTGCGCGAAGAGCGAACAGCCGGCAAGCCCGTCCACAAGTGCGCGCGGCACGCCCCAGCCGGCGATGGCGCCGGTGACGGGATCGAAGCCGATGATCATCAGCAGGAAAATCATCACCAGCGCGACCACGAAGCCGATGACGCTCGAACGCGACAGGCTCGACGCGAAAACGCCGATCGCCGTCGCCGCACCCGCCATCAGAAGCGAGCCGAGGTAGCCGCAGAACACTGCGCCCCAGTCGGGTGCGCCGAGATAGCCGACGGTCAGGACGATCGGGAACGTGAGCGCGAGCGCAATGCCGATGAAGGCCCACGCGGCAAGGAACTTGCCCACCAGCGCCTCCCAGACCGTAATCGGCAGCGTGAGGAGCTGTTCCATCGTACCGTTGCGCCGCTCATCGGCCCAAAGCCCCATCGTCGCCGCCGGCACCAGGAGGAGGTAGACCCAGGGATGCCAGATGAAGAACGGGGTAAGCTCCGCCTGCCGGCTCTCGTAGAACAGGGCGACGCCGAAAGTGAGGAAGCCGACCAGCACGAGAAAGGCGGTCAGGAACACATAGGCGACGGGCGAATCGAAGAACGATTTGAATTCGCGTTTGAAGATGGTCAGGGCGTTTCTCATTTCGTCCCCTCCTTCGGCAGGGTGAGGTTGCGGAAGACGACGTCGAGCTTGCCGCTCGGATCAAGTGCGCGGAGTTTCTCCGGCGTGCCGTCGGCCTTGATTTCGCCGTCGGCGATGACGATGGCGCGGGTACAGACCGCATCGACTTCCTCAAGTATGTGCGTCGAGATGACGATCGCCTTCTCGGCGGCCATTTCCTTAATCATCTCGCGGACGGTGAATTTCTGGTTCGGATCGAGGCCGTCAGTCGGCTCGTCCATGATGAGCACCTGGGGATCGTGGAGAATCGCCTGTGCAAAGCAAGTGCGCTGACGGTAGCCTTTCGAAAGGGTCTCGATCGTCTTGCGGGCGACGGGCTGGAGCCGCGCCTTCTCGATCACGGCCTCGACCTTCTCCCGCGCCACCTTGCCGCGGAAGCCGCGAATCTCGGCGATGAACCTGAGATATTCCTCGACGATCATCGCCCGGTAGCTCGGCGCGGACTCGGGCAGATAGCCGATGGCGGCTTTCGCGGCGACGGGATCGGTCGAGATATCGTGCCCGCAGATGACGGCCGTACCGCCCGATGGCGGCAAAAATCCCGTAATCATGCGCATGGTCGTCGATTTCCCGGCGCCGTTCGGCCCCAGGAACCCCAGCACTTCGCCCTTCTTGACGGAGAAGGAGATGCCTTTCACCGCCTGAAAGGAACCGAAGCTCTTCTTAAGTTCTTTTACTTCTAGCATAGCTCTAGTCCTTGATGGGGCACATGATACCAAATTTTTGTTAATGGTGTGTTAAGGGACCATGGGAAGTATACCCGCCGGACATCAGCGCGGCAGCGTAATCGTGAAGCGGCAGCCGGACGGATGCGCGGGTTCGAGGGTGACGTCGCCGCCGTGGAGGCGGGCGATGCGGCGGACGATGGCCAGACCCAGCCCCGCGCCGCCCGTTTCGGACGCGCGCGCGGGATCGATGCGATGGAACCGCTCGAAGACGCGCGCGCGGTGTTCGGGCGGTATGCCGATTCCGTGATCCTCGACGATCAGGCGCACGGTCGCCGCCGATACCTCCAGCGCGACGGTGATGTCCGTCGTTCCCGAATGGCGCTTCGCATTGGCGATCAGGTTGAGGACGGCCTGCTCGATGAGCTGGGCGTCCGCATGGACGGAGACGCCCGGCGCAATCTTCGCCGCGCACTTCTGTTCCTCCGCCAATTCGGACATCAGCGCCGAAAGATCCGTCGCCGCCGGATGGAGCGCCCCTTCGTCGCGCTCGAGGCGCGAGAGGTCGAGGATGGACTGCACCAGGCCGTTCAGCCGCCTGGCCTCCTTGCGGATGAGCGGGATGAGTGGCGAGTCGCCCGCCAGGAGATCGACGGCCCCGAGGATGCCCGTAAGCGGCGTCCTGATCTCATGCGAAACGTCGGAGATGAACTCGCGGCGGAATTTCTCGACGCGCGCGAGTTCGCGAATGCGCACGCGCTGGCGGTAGAAGAAGAAGAAGAAAACCAGCACGGAGCAGCCGCCAAGACCGGCCGCCAGGATCAGCCCCCGGCGGGCGCGCTCCACCGGCGCCAGCACACGGGAGATCGGCAGCCCCAGCCGAACGGTAAATTCGCCGCACGGCTGGGATTCGTACAGCGCCTCCGGCTCTTCGCCGCCCCGTTTCAGTGAATCGAAGAATACGCCGCCGCTGCCGCTGAAGACGGTCAGCCGAACGCCCTCCGCCGCACAGTCGTCGCCGAAGGCGTGGATGCGGCGGAAATCGCTCGTCCTGAGCGCCTCGCTGAGCGTCGACGCCGCCAGCTCCGTGCGCACCGCAAGGTCGCGTTCCGCCCATCCGATGACGGCCCGCTGGTAATCCTTCAGCTCACTCCCGAAAAGGCAGACGAGGACGACGAATCCGGCGGACGCCGCAAGGGGCGCGAGCCAGTCGGATCTGTCGGAATTTCTAACTCTCAATTCTCAATTCCTCACCCTATACCCGACGCCGCGGATGGTCTCGATATGATCCGCCCAATCACCGAGCTTCCGGCGCAGATTGGCGATCTGCACATCCACCGTACGTTCGGTGACGGACTTCTCGTCATCGCTGAGGACGGCATCCAGAATCCGCTGCCGCGCCAGGACACGTCCGCGATTGGCGACCAGGAGCAGGAGAATCTTGAACTCGCCCGGCGCGAGCTTCAGCGCCGCACCGTTCAACGTGGCGCCGTACGCGCCTTCGTCGAGGACGAGACCGTCGAAATCATTCGTCGCCGACGGCACCAGCCCCCGGCGCAGCACGGCGCGTACGCGCGCCAGCAGCACCTGACGGTCGAAGGGCTTCGTGACGTAGTCGTCGGCGCCCGCCTCCAGCCCGCGCACGATGTCCTCGGGCTGGGTCTTCGCCGTCAGCATGATGATGCGCGTGGCGGCAAGCTCCTTGATCTCACGGATGCGGCGCGCAATCGTAAAGCCGTCAAGTCCCGGCAGCATCACGTCCAGAAGCACGAGGTCGGGACGCCGTGCCTTGATCTCCGAAAGCCCCGCATCCCCGCGGGCATACGAGACGACGTGCCGGAACCCCGCCCCCATCAGCGCCATCTCAAGGATGGTGCGAATCGTGGCATCGTCTTCGACAACGGCAATCTGGGCAAGTTCGTTCATGCGCACACCACGGCTGCTTGGTCAGCCGCCCGTACCCAGCCGTTCGCCGGCATACCGCTTCTCATGGATGGGCTTCCACCACCATGCGTTGTCGAGATACCACTGCACCGTCTTGCGGATGCCCGTCTCGAAGTTCTCCTGCGGCCTCCAGCCGAGCCGGTCCATGAGTTTGCCGGGGTCGATGGCGTAGCGCAGGTCGTGGCCGGGCCTGTCAGCGACATAGGTGACGAGCGATTCGTACTTCGTGCCGTCCGCACGCGGACGCAGTTCGTCGAGAATGCCGCAGACCGTCTTCACGACTTCGAGGTTCGTGCGCTCGTTGTGGCCGCCGACATTGTACGTCTCGCCCGGCACGCCCTTCTCATTGACGAGGAGGAGCGCGCGCGCATGGTCTTCGACATAGAGCCAATCGCGCACATTCGCGCCCGTGCCGTAGACGGGCAGCGGTCGACCGTCCAGGCAGTTGAGAATGACGAGCGGGATGAGCTTCTCGGGGAAGTGATACGGCCCGTAGTTGTTCGAGCAGTTCGTGATCTTCACGGGAAGTCCGTACGTATCCCGCCATGCCCGCACGAGATGATCGGAACTCGCCTTCGAGGCCGAGTACGGCGAATGGGGCGAATAGGGCGTCTCCTCCGTAAAGTAGCCCGATGCGCCCAGCGTCCCGTAGACCTCGTCGGTCGAGATGTGCTGGAAGACGAAATCGGGGTGCGTTTTCCAATACCGGAGCGCCGTCTGCAGCAGCGTCGCCGTGCCGACGATGTTGGTGCGGACGAATTCGCCCGGCCCGTCGATCGAGCGGTCGACGTGCGATTCGGCGGCCAGATGGAAGATCGTATCGGGGCGGAATCCGGCGAACGCCCTGTCCATTGCCGCCGCATCGCAGATGTCGGCCTTCAGAAACGCGAGGCGCGGATTCGCGGAGGAGAGATCGCGCGGATCGAGACCGACCTCCTTCAGCGATTCGGGGACGCCCGCGTAGGTGAGTTTATCGACGGCCAGCACGGTCGCCTCGGTCTCCCGCAGGAGGAGGCGCGCGAGCGCCGAGCCGATGAAGCCCGCCGCGCCGGTGACGATACAGCGTTTGGAATAGGCCATTTCAGGGTCCTCTCGATGCCGATTTGCATATCCGGGCCGTATTATAGCATAAGTAGGTGCGGGAGGACGGGGAGTTCCACTAGAACTCCCAGGCGAGTGTCAGCATGAAGCTGCGTCCGGCGGCGGGATAGTAGACCTCGTAGCCTGCGGCGGAACGCGTGGCGCAGTCGGCGTAGCGACGGTCGAGGAGATTGTCGATCGAAAAGCCAATCCTGAGGCCCTTCAGGCATTCGTAGTTCGGCGCATACTGCGCCCCCAGATGGAACACGCCGTAGGCGGCCAGGCGGCTGCCTTCGTTGCCGAAGTCGGAATAGGCCCGGCGCGTGGAAAGGTAGCGATAGCCGCCGTGGACGAAGCACGCGTCCCAGAGCCAGACGCGGCCATTCACGAGCAGCGTCGATCGCGCCGTCATCGGCACGTCGTTGCCGTCGTACGCGCCCCCGTCGAATTCGGCATCGACGAAGGTGTAGGAAATGTTCACCCCCGCCACCTTGTCACGCTCCCAGCGGCCGCCCAGCGTGAAGCCCTCGCGCAGGATGTCGCACGGCGCGTTGACGTTGTTGTTCCAGACGAATTTGTCGTAGAGGATTTCGTGCTTCGTCTTCGTGATGAAGATGTCGCCGTAGACGTTGAACTCCTCCATGAATGTGTAATCCGCGCCGACGTCCACCGTCCATCCCGTTTCAGGCCGCAGAATCTCCTGCGCCCGGTAGTTTCGGTAGGGATTCTCGTCGAGGAACGGATTGCGGAAGAAGCGCGCGAATCTTATGTAGGCCTTCGCGTTCTCGACCGGCGTGAACAGAAGCGCGGCATCGGCGGCATAGGTGTCGGCGATGCGTTTTTCGTCCGTCAGCACCGTGTTCTTGCTCCATGTGCGCTGATAGCGTCCGCCGACTTCCGCCGCCAGCCACTCCGTTACGTGAAGCGTATCCTGCGCGAAGAAGCCCATGGACTGGCGTTCGTACGCATACTTGGTCCTGGTGACGCCGTTCGCGTCCCAGAAGTCGGGCCACGCCCGGTAGCTGTCGCGGTTGTCCCCGTGCAGGCGGTCGTAGCGGAACATCGCGCCGACGATGAGCTCGTTATCAAGCCCCCCGAGCGGCGTCGTATTGATCCACTGCGGCGTCAGCTCGTACGAATAGAGGTCATAGGTCATGCGATAGTCATCCGAATACGACACTTGCTGCGGCAACCAGGTCGCGGGATTGTAGTCCTCGTAGACACCCGTGAAGTAGCTGCGCGTATGCATCTTGCTGCGCGACGCGGTGGCATTCAGACGAAGGCGGTTGTCCGCATGGACGACGCCCTCGAACGTCGCGTTGAGACCGTAGGTCGTGCGCCGGTACGTATCGGCGGGCGAGTGCGTGCGCGTACGGTGATGCTTCCATTCCGCCGCGCCGAGATACCCCGGCAGCTCGTAGTCGGAATCGTTGTAGGACGTGCTCACGCGCAGATACGAACCGTTCTCCCAGTCCTTGCGCAGGCCGCCGCCCAGATTCCAGGTCTGCCAACCGTTGTTGCTGCGATAGCCCTCCGAATGCTCCCACGCCCCATGGGCCCAGTACTTCACGCCCGCCGCGGCATCACCGCCGCGGAACGCGGCGCGGGCGCCGAAGGTCTCCCAGCTGCCCCCGTACGTCTCGATGCGCCCGTGTGTGTCATAGTCCGCCGGATCCGTCACGATGTTGATTGCGCCGGCCGACGCCGCATCGCCCTGAAGGACGCACTGCGAACCCTGCAGGATCTCGATACGGTCGATGCTCCCGAGATCGATCTGGGAAAGGAGCGGCGCGGACATATCCGCAAAATTGAGCCGCTGGCCATCCACCATCACGAGCACGCGGCCGAATCCGTTCTCGCCCCAGCCGCGCATGGCGACCTGCGCCAGCGCAGGGTTGCCGGCGCCCGTGCGGATGAGATTGAGCGACGAGGTCTTCTTCGCGAGAAGATCGACCACGTCCTTTGCGCCGCTTTGCGCAATTTCCGGGCGCGTGATGACCTGCACGGGCGCGGGGATCTCCAGGGCGGTCTTGTCAAGACGCGACGCCTCGATGGTCACGGGCGGAAGTTCCGCCACGGCAACCGCATTCGTATTCGTCTCGGCGCACACGCCGAGAACACCAGTCGCGGCACACGCCACGACGAGTTTTCGTCTGTTCATTTTCTCCTGCTTTCCCCCTCATGCGAGGGTACTTACGGTTTAAGGGGGAGACGCGTGTTCCGACTCTACGGTTGCGCGACAGCGCCTGATTTGCACAGGACTTTCCGGTCTCCATCCCCGGTGCGCGCACATTATATCAAAATCTCATCCCGCGCGGTCGCTCAGTTCGAGCCAGCGGGTCTCCAGCGCGTCAAGCCGCGCCTGTAGGGCGGGAATCTCCGCAAAACGCGCGTACTCCTTCACGGGATCGAGCGCATTGATGGCGGCGATTTCCGCCTCCACCGCCTCCATCTGGCCGGGTAGCGCATCGAACTCGCGCTGCTCCTTGTAGGAGAGCTTCCTGGACGGCGGGGATGGGACGGGTGCAGCAGATGGCGGACATGGCGGCGCCGCCCGCTCTTCCTTCGGGCGCTGGCGGAGATAATCCTCATACCCGCCCGGATAGGATCTCACCGTGGCGTCGCCTTCCAGAACCAGCGTCGAGGTGACGACGTTATCCAGGAACTCGCGGTCGTGCGAAACCAGCAGAAGCGTGCCTTTGTAGGCGAGAAGCTGTTCTTCCAAAAGCTCCAGCGTCTCGATGTCGAGATCGTTCGTGGGCTCATCCATCACCAGAAGATTCGCCGGCTTGAGGAAAAGCTTGGCGAGCATCAGACGCGCGCGTTCGCCGCCCGAGAGCGCCTTCACGGGCGTGCGCGCGCGCTCGGACGAGAAGAGAAAATCGGCCAGATAGGAGAATACGTGCCTCCTCACCCCGCCCACGATCACCTCGTCCCGATCGCTCGCAATATTCTCGGCTACCGTAAGTTCGCTCTTCACCTCGCTGCGCAGCTGATCGAAAAACGCGAGCTGCACGTTCGTCCCAATCGTCACCGAACCTTCCGTCGGCGACAGGGTGCCCGTGAGCAGTTTCAGGAGTGTAGTCTTGCCCGTACCGTTTCGCCCGAGAATCCCGACGCGCTCGCCACGCAGGACGTCTGCCGTAAAGTGGCGCAGAATGTAGTTCGCGCCGTCATACGCAAAACCGAGATCCTCGATCTTGAGAACGCGTACGCCGCCTGGCGCCGCCGTATCGAGTCTAATCGTCGCCGTTCCCGTCGGCGTCCGACGCGCGGCAAATTCCCTGCGCAGTTCCATAAGCGCCGCAACCCGCCCTTCGTTGCGCGTCGTACGCGCCTTCACGCCGCGGCGAATCCACGCCTCTTCCTGCGCGAGCTTCTTCGACTTGCGCTCCCAGAACACGGCTTCATCCGCCATAAGATCCGCCTTGCGCCGCAGAAAGGTCGCATAATCGCATTCCCAGCCCGACAGTTCGCCACGGTCCAAGTCAAATATCTTCGTCGCCACACGCTTAAGAAAATGACGATCGTGCGTCACGATCAGAACGGCCATCTCACGGGCACGGCGAATCATGCCCTCCAGCCAGTCGATGGCCTCGATATCCAAATGGTTCGTAGGTTCGTCCAGCAACAGGAGATCGGGTTTGGCCAGCAACGCCTCTTCAAGAATAAGTCGCCGACGCTTGCCGCCCGAAAGCGCGTTGAACGCCGCATCACCCGGACGGTCGCACGGAACAGCTTGCGAGACGTAAACCGTCTTCAGATTGGGCGCACGGACAATTTCGCCCGAATCACATTCCAGCGTCCCCGAAATAACCTTCATCAGCGTCGATTTGCCTTCGCCGTTCCGCCCCGTCAGCGCGGCGCGAAGCCCCTTGGAAATCGACAGCGAAACGCGATCCAGAATCGACGGACCTCCGAACGCCAGTGAAACATCCTTCAGCGACAGCAGGAAACCACTCATAGCCCTCACTCAGAAAAATGGAGGTGGGAAGCGGAGTTGAACCGCTGTAGACGGATTTGCAGTCCGTAACCTAACCGCTCGGCCATCCCACCTAATCGAACTTCCCGTACGCATCGGCCACCTCCAGCGATCGCTCGCGGAAAGTGGTCGGACCGACGAGATTTGAACTCGTGACCTTTTGCACCCCAAGCAAACGCGCTACCAGGCTGCGCTACGGTCCGCCGTGCCGTCGTGAGTCAGATCTTCACGAAATTGGTAGCGGGAGCTGGATTTGAACCAACGACCTTCAGGTTATGAGCCTGACGAGCTACCAAGCTGCTCTATCCCGCAATCTGAATTCCCTGAATTGGCGGGGCTGGCGGGAGTCGAACCCACAACCCTCAGATTCGTAGTCTGATGCTCTATCCAGTTGAGCTACAGCCCCAAATCAGAAAACGCCGGGTAGTATATCATATTCGAATCACGTACGCAAGGGGGAAATTGAAAAAAATCCTTTCCGCAAAAAAGGGACGCGCCTCCCGGTGAGGGGAGGCGCGGGGAAAAA
>JBJEWD010000024.1:0-58256 GCA_051884875.1 Kiritimatiellia bacterium | reverse complement strand
TGACGCGCTTCCAGTTGGAACGGTCGAGGTGGGGGCGCGGAAAAACGCTCGTATTTTTGTCGACAGCGGACTTCATTTGTTCTCGTCCTCCGCATCATCCTTGCCATTCTTTTCCTTCTTGAGCTGTTCTTCCAACTCCAAGAGATACTTGTCGTAGTCGCTCATGAAGAGGCGGTCTTGAATGACCCGGTATTTCTCGAATTCTGTTTCGGCGTGGGCTTTGGCGAGCGCCGCAGTGACCTCCTCCACGCACTTGGGCGGTGCGCCCCGCCGCCAGAACTTGATGAACCGGTCGAGCTCGCGCACCCAATCCTCCATTGTCAAAGGTATATGTTCATTCGCCATCTCCTCTGCGTAGTCAATGTAGGCGTTGACCATGCGATTCAATCTTGTCACTTCTTCCTGGGAAAGATAGTTTTTGGCAATCACCACATCGGTCTTCTGGATTTTACCATCGGGGGCGTTCTCCCAGGTGGTCAAACCCATATGTTCCTTCTCGGCATCCGCCCGCGTATATATCAGCTGCGCGGCGGTATGTCCGTGAACCGCTACGTGCATACGATTCTGGACTGTTGCAAAGAAATTGCGCGTCGTGTTGGATGTCTTGTCGTAATCAACCGCCGTCGCATACAAGTCGGTAATCTTCTGGTAGAATTTGCGCTCGCTCAGCCTGATTTCGCGTATTCTCGCAAGCAGGTGATCGAAATACTTGTCGCCGAGAGGTGTGCCATCCTTCAAACGCTTGTCGTCCAGAACCCAGCCCTTGACCGTGTACTCGCTGACGATTTGGTTTGCCCATTTGCGGAACTGCACCGCGCGGTCGTTGTTTATCTTGAACCCGACGGCTATTATCACCTGAAGGTTGTAGTGCGCAACCTCGTAGTTGCGCCCATCATCGAGATGTATCCAATATTTTTGGATACTTCTACTCTTGTCAAGCTCCGCATCCTTGAAGATCTTGTTGACATGATAGCTTATCGTGCGCAAGTCCACCCCATACACCGCCGCAAGCATCTTCTGGCTCATCCAGATGTTCTCGTTCTCATAGCGGATTTCATACTTCTCGCCGCCCGCACCAGTTGAAGCAATATATGTGAGGAACTGCGCCGCAGACGACTTCTGCGGTTCTAAATCCCACCTGCTCTTGCCGTTCTTCTTTCCCATGTCGAAACCTCCCTACCAGTTGAATCCCATTTCCCGCAAGACGGCATGCACTTCGTCCTGCGATGTGGCGAGATTCGCCTCCAGTTCTCCGAGCGAATGGGCGTAGCGTTCCGCAAGCGAAGCGAGCGCGGTTGCGAACTTGCGCAGGGAGGCGTCGAAGATCGACAGGACGGATGTCCGCAACGCGGCGAACCACTTGTCGTCGAACAGCATTGACTTGATTTCCTCTTCCGTGAGGAGCGGATACTTCTTCTCGGTCGCCTCGTCCAGCGCCTTGCTGGCGGACTTCTCGGCCGCTGCGGCGTCGGTCTTCGCCTTTTTCAAGGCAAGGCAGTTCTTCGCGGCGTCGCTTTGGGAAGACAGCTTCTTGAGTTCCTTGTCGGAGACGACTTTCCATTCGTCGCCGTTCTGCTCGAGGATGTCGGAATCCTGTCCCTTGTCCGTTTCCTCTTCGATAAAACGATCGTACGCGGCCTCTGCCGCCTCGGCCTTTTCTGCGGCGGCCCGGACCTTCTCCACAAGGTCGGGAAAGAAACGGTTGGCCACCACAGCCTTCGGCACGAGGAGCCCGTCCCATTCCTTGGCGTTTCGCGTCTGTTTGGCGACGACGATTTCCCGTCCCGCGAGCCAACCATCGGAATTGAGAATGTAGAGGTCGTCGCGCATGGTCTCGTTGACGTAATCCATCAGCATGCCATAGACATCGTAAGGATCGACGACGGACGATACGGCGCGGGCATCCGAAAGCATTTCCGTGCCGAGGAGTTCGATTGTCGCCTTGGGTTTTCTCGACAGTTCCTGCGCGATGCAGGAACGGGCAAAATCCGCCCACTTCGCAAACGCTCCGGCCAGGTCGGTGCGGATCTTCGCAGCCGATTCCGATGCTTCCAAGAGCGCGGCGATATCGGCGGCGGCAACTTTAAGCGCGGAAAAGCCTTTGCGCAACGGCTTGAAGAGACGCGCTTTCATCTCCGGGAAGCTTTGCCACTCCGCGGCAAAGGCGTCGATTTCCCCGTTCGAGATGCCACCGCGAAGATGTCCGTCAAGATTGTGCGTCACCCCGGTGTCTCTCGCCGCCACATAGCGGGGAATATTGAGATTGAAGTCATTGCGCGCGATTTCGTCCCACGTCGCAAGCCGGGAATAGTGCGCAATCTCCTGCTGTCCGCGCCACGTATCGACGATCCGCCGGATGTCTTGTTCGCGGAGGCGGTTCTTCGCGCCATCCTTCATGAAGCCCTCTTTGGCATCGATGAGGAACACGCCCGTGCGCTCCTGGGTGCCGCGCTTGTCAATGAGGATGATCGACGCCGGAATGCCCGTGCCAAAGAAGAGATTGGGCGGAAGGCCGATGATGCCCTTGATGAGATGCCGTTCTATGAGATCGCGCCGTATCGCATACTCGGCATTTCCGCGGAAAAGCACGCCATGCGGAAGGATGCAGGCGCAGCGTCCCTCGTGGCCGGGATCGTCCTTCAGCGAGCGGACAAGGTGGAGCAGGAAGGCGTAATCGCCGTTCTTCTCCGGCGGCAGAAGATTCGGATTCCACCGGTTGTAGATGTCGCTCTCTCCGGCGTCCCCGAGCCAGTTCTTCATCGAGAACGGAGGATTGGCGACCCCGATGTCAAATGTGGCAAGATGGTCGGAAGACCTGAACTTCGGGTCGTTCAACGTGTCGCCGACTTCGATCTTGGCGTTGAGAATGCCGTGGAGTAGCATGTTCAGCTTAGCGAGCGAGGCGGTCGTCGCGTCTTTCTCCTGTCCGCGAATGCTCAAGTTCTGGCGCGGCGTTTCGCCGAGTGCGCGCAGGAGGAGCGAACCCGAACCGCAGGTCGGGTCGTATATCGTATTGGACGCCCGCTCGAATTCGTCCATCTCCAGCACCATCGCGATGATCCGGCTCACCTCGGCCGGAGTGTAGAACTGCCCCTTGGACTTGCCGCTTTCGGCGGCAAAGTTCTTCATCAGGTATTCGTATGCGTCGCCAAGCAGATCGTCGTCGGCGGCACGGTTCTTCGAGAAGTCGAGCGCATCGGCCTGAAACACGCCAATCAGCTCCGAGAGGGTCTTGACCATCGTCTTGCCCTCGCCAAGCTTCGCCGGATCGTTGAAGTTCGGCAGGGTCAAATCGCCGATGATGCGGCTGTTGGCTTCTTTTATCGCTTCAAGGCGCTTGTTGATTTCCTCGCCGATGTGCGCATTCTGCTTGAGGGTGACGAAATCGTCAAAACGGCATCCTTCCGGAATGGTCAGCCTTGTCTGATGCTGCTTCGACTTGTCCGAAAGATACTTCACGAACAGCATCATCAGCACGTAGTCCTTGTATTGGCTTGCGTCCATCGAGCCGCGAAGCGCGTTGCACGATTCCCAAAGCGTGCTGTAGAGTTGCGATTTCTTGAGCGCCATGATCTCTTCTCCGTTACGAATTCTGCGCGAGATACTTGTAGAGGTTGTAGATCTGCTCCTCGGTGCGTCCGGGGAAGCGATCCTTGAGTAGTCCCTGAAAGAGGAATGCGTCCGTGGAGTTGGCATCGCGCCAGTCGAAGCCGGCATCGTTCTCGGCCAACTTATCCGCCTCTAACGCCGCGGACACGGCGGCGTCCTCGCTTTCGCCGTCCGTCATCCAGTCGTAGCGGTTATTCCAAAGCGCCTTCTGGCGTTTCGTCTTGATTCCTTCCGGATAACTGCCTTCGCCGGTCTTCATCTTTTTGATGAATTCAAGGAGCTGTTTCATCTGCTCCTGAAATGTGAGAGTTCCCGTACGTATGGCGGCGAGAAGGTCTTGCAACTGTTCGCCGTAGGTGCGGTACGCGGCGGGGTCGCTGTCTTTGAACGAGTTGATGACGCTGCGGGCCTTGGCCTCGATGACCTCTGCGGCGGATTTTGCGCTCCCCGCCTCGCGCGTCGTCTTTTCCGCCGCATCGTCCGTTTCGACGCCCTCGCCAATGAGATCGAGGAAGGAAAAATCGGCGGTCGCAGGAATGATGGTCTCTGCTTCCTCGGCACGTACGAACCTGTCGAGCAACGCCCTCATGCCGGGGTCGTATTGGCGCGGGTCGAAGAAGTCGTCCGTGTTCTGCTTCACGTAGAGGTTGACATGGCGAGCCTCGCAAGCCTCCTTGTGCATCTGCGCCGCATCTTCGCTCGAATATCCGGCCTTGCCCATGTTGTCGGCGAGGTTTGCGTACGCGACGACGAAATTCTGCGTGATACGATACATCATCTGGCGACGTACCTTGGCGATGTCGTCCGGCGGGAAGTCAGTCTTATAGTATTCGACAAGAAGGTCGTTGTCCGTAAGACCGCGCGCAATCCAATCCGAGCGAAGTGCCGACCAAGCGGAACGGGCGGCTTCGAGCTTGATCCTATTTCGTGCAATGGAGTCGTTGAGGAGACCGTCTATATCCACCTCGTCGAAACCGGAGAAAGCGCCTGAGTTGAACCGAGTCACCGCATCCTCTATCTTGTCGAAAAGATGCTTGAAGTCGACGATAAGGCCAAACTCCTTGTGCGTCGGGACGACTTTGCCGTCCTTGTCCTTTACGTCCGTCCCCAGCCGGTTCACCCGGCAGATTGCCTGGAAAAGCGTATGGTCGCGCATATCGCGGTCGATGTAGAGGACGGTCGCCGTGGGCGCGTCGAAGCCGGTCAGCAGCTTGTCCACCACGATCAGCAGCTTCATCTGCGCGGGAGATTCCAAAAAGCGTTTTTTCGCCTTCTCCTCGTACTTGTCCACGTCGTTCACGCCAAGATCGGCAAACGACTTGATCGCCATGTCGTGCTTGAATTTCAGCTCGTCCTCTTCGTGCGGATCGGATGCGTGCTTGCGCAAGTCGTCGTCAGACGGACTGAAACTCGTCACGACGGCGCATCGGTTCTTGAGTGCGGTGTTGCTGCACCGGTTCTGGAAGAAATCGTAGTACTTGTAGGCGGAATAGATGCTGTCGGCGACAAGCATCGCGTTGCACCAGTCCTCGCGAAAGAGCGCGTTCGCCGTCATGTCATCGAGGATGCTGTAGCCGATACGCTCTATGCGCTCGTTGGCGGAATAGACCTTCTCCAGCGTCCCCCACCGGTCTTTCAGCTCCTGGACGCGCTCCGGCGCAAGACCTGCCGCAAGCGCGGCGAACTTCGCGTCGAGCTGATCCTTGCTGTCGAGCCGCTGTTCCGCGTCGCGGGCTTCGTACTGGAGGTCGAGGATGACGCCATCGTCCACGGCCTCCTTGTGGAGATAGGTATGGATGAACTTGCCGAAGCGCACTTCGCTCGCATTTTTGAAAGCCTCGTAGCCCCGCTTTTTCTCGTCCTTGAGGAGCGGCGTTCCCGTGAAGCCGATGAGCATAACCTCCTGTCCCATGATTTCACGCATGGCGGCATGGAGCGAACCTCCTTGCGTTCTATGGCATTCATCCACAAACACGAAGATGTTTTGGCCTTTGACGGCAAAGCCGTGCGGATACTCTTCGTGGATGATTTCCTTCAATTTCTCAAGATACTTGTCGAGAGGGATCTTCACGCTGCTGCGGTCGCGTGACTCCGTTTCGGGAAGGACCCCAAACTTGTGGATAAGCGAGCATATCAGCCACTCGGTGCCGCCGTTCAGAACCCTCAGAAGGTCCGACTTCGACTTGGCCTGATAGAGGGAATTGTTCGTGTGCTGGAAATTGCGCTTTATCTGTTCGTCGAGTTCGGTGCGGTCTGTGATGACCAGGACGCGCGGATCGGGGAAATTGCTGCGGATATAGTTGGCGAGCCACACCATCGTCAGCGACTTGCCGCTGCCCTGCGAGTGCCAGATGACGCCGCTCGCCTTGTCCGCAAGGCGGTCGCGGCAAGCGCGAAGCGCGTGGAACTGGTGGGGACGCATGACCTTCTTTACGCCGGCATCGGACACTACGCCGTAGCGCACCAGAAAGAGGAAAGACTCCTTGTCGAAGAAGCGCATGAAACTTGCCGCGTCCGTGAGCTGCGTCCCGACCTTCTGCCCATCGTCCTTCCAATTGCACCAGAACTTCCGCGGCGTGCCGACCGTCGCGTACTTGAAACCCGTGTTCTCGCTTTTTTCGCTGTTCTTCTTCGGATTCGCCGCAATGGTGAATTGCACGGTCGTGAAAAACGACGGTATCAAGTCGCGCTCGTTCGACAGACACTGGCGAACGCCCTCGTCGATCGTCACGAGCGACCGCTTCAGTTCAATCACGCAGATGGCGATGCCGTTCACGTAAACGACGATATCCGGACGGGCGTGACGGCCCGTCATCGGATCGATGTAGCTGACCTCCTCCGCCAACGCAAAACGGTTCTTCTCCGGGTGGGCGAAATCGAAGAACATCACATCCTCTTCCGGCTTGTCCGGACTTGGCTTCGCCTTGGTCCCGGAGACAAGAAGGTTGTAGAATGCGGCGTTGCATTCAAGGAGGTCTGCGAACTTCTCGGAAGGAAGCGCCGCCTGCCCCCGCAGTTTGTGCAGCGCGGCTTCTATCTGCATCTGCGTATAGCCGGAATCCGCGAGATGATTGCGCATCTCGTCCTCGATAATGTTCGCGTTCTTTATGCCGCCGGAGCGGGACTTCGCGCCCTTGTCGTACTGAAAATTGCCGAGGTATGCGTAGGCAAGGCCATCAACATCCCTCATCATTTCAACGATGGCGTTCTGGTACTCGCGCTCTTTTTCTTCCGTGAAGCTTGCCATGTCATCCTCCTCAAACCGGGAAACGGTTTAGATTGTCCTTTATCTCGCGCCAGTCGGGGAAATGGCGATCGAGAATCTGCTTGAAATCCGCGTTGTGCGTTCGCTCGATGAGATGGGAGAGTTCATGCGCGACCACATATTCGACACACTTGAGCGGCTTCTTCGCCAGCTCGACATTGAAGATGGCCTTGCCTTTTGCCTTTGAACAGGTTCCCCACTTGGCGGACATGGCCCTGATCTCGAACAACGCCAACTTCACCTCAAGTTCGTTTTGCCACTTCCGCACATACTCTTCAACGATCGGAACCAACTGTTTCTTGTGCCACGCCGCCATGACAGCCGCACGATGTGCGGCAGAAGACTTCTCCCGGACGGTCATGACGAGATAGTCGCCGTCTATTCTCACGCCTTGCCTTGAGTTGTTGTCCTCTTCGACCTTGAGCCGGTAGAGGCTCCCGCGAAAATAATGGGCTTCTCCGGAAACATATTCACGCTCATCCTGACGGGTGTATTCCCCGATAATACGGCGTTTCTCCGCAATCCACACCCACTTCTCCAGCACATACATCCGTATCCGCTCGTCGGAACATTCAAGGGGCGCAGACACGTGTACGCGCCCGTCCGGAGGATAGACGGAGAGATGCAGGTTCTTGATCGCCTTGCGCGCCACACCGACAATCAAGCCATTTACGGCAAGATACGCAACTCGCCTCACTCTCGCGCGTTCTTCCGGCTTGGGTTCGTCAGTCATGCGTCACGGCCTTTCACGAAATCACTTCCGTGTCGGGAAGTCGCCGGAACGATTTCTCGCACGAAAGCGTGATCTGTCCCCTGCCGCCATAATCGGAAGCCAGCAGCCGATCGACGAATCCTGGACTGGCCTTATGGATGTTAGGCGTGTCGACGGCCGTCAAGAAATTCTGCGAAAACGAAATGCCTTCGCCGCGCGAGAAGTTCTTCAAGGCGTCAAGCGCCTCTTCCTTGGTCTTCCCATAATGGTGCTGAATGGCATAATACGATTCGGAGGCGACAAGGTCGCTCACGGAAAAAACGTCTCCGGCGGCAATGCCATCCTGATAGCGGGCAAGCGCTTTTGCCGCCAAGTCTTGCGGCTGTCCCGTAAGAAGCCTGAGCACAACCGACGTATCGAGTCCGAAGGTCATGCCATCACGCTCCATGATGGCGGGCAATGCTTTCGCGAATGGATGCCATGTCGTGCGGTATGTTCGCATCCGTTTTTACGCTCCCGAACCACAACGGCGTCGTTCTCTTTCGTGCGGGAGAACGCGACGAAGCAGGAGCCGGCTCGTCGCCAAGCCACTGCGAATACAGCACAAGCGTAATAGCCCGCACGGTAATCCCTTCCTGCGCCGTACGCGTCTTGATTCTCCTGTACATCGTATCTGGTATGTCCAACGTGGTTCTCATACCGGCGATTATACCAAACCTTTCCTCCTTATCGCAATATGGATTTATGTATTTATGTATCAGCAACAATGAGGTTTTCAGAGCTGAACGCACGTTTACCATTCGTTGCCCATAAGCATTGGCCAAGTTTGAAGGAGCGACAATTCCCCCTCTCATCCCCGTGGAGGGGACGTGGAATGAATCTGAACGACTGCCGCGAAAAGCCCGCTGTGCGCGCGACTCACGCGCAAATCCCACAACAGCCACGTGTCGTTTCCCGAATCCGACGCGCTCGGCACGGCATGCCGACCCTACCTGCGCGCCGATACAATAATCTTGCGCGCTTTCACCCCTGCAGGCAAGGCCGGCGCGCCGCGCCGGAGGTTATGCGCGGCAGAAAGGGAATAGCTTGGCAAAGAATCTATATGCGTGGTGCCGTTGACGGCTCAGCGCTACCAGAGATCGATTTCCGCCAGGCAGCACTGGTTGTTGCCCGAAAGCGAATGCGTGGCGGTGAAGCGGAAATACCGCGCGGTCACCGGCGCGTCGAAGGAGATGCGCGTGCGGATGGGATTGGCCGCGAGATTGCCGATTTCGCCGGACTTTACGCTGCGCCACTGGCGGGCGTCGTCGGAGACCGAAAACTCGTAGCCGTCGACCATGCCGTGCTGGCAGCCGTCCATGCGCGGAACGTAGTCGAACCCGCGCATCTTCACGCTCTTGCCGCAGTCGACCGTGAAGCTCTGCGGCGGCGGCAACGGCTGGCGGCCGACCGGATGGGTGTGCCAGAGCGTGCGCTCGTCGCCGTCGATGGCCTTGTCGGCGTTGGCGGTGAGCATGCAGGTCTGGTCGATTATGCGCCAGTCTTTCTTCGGCAGCAGATCGCGCGGACGCGCCCCGGCGTCCTCGACCGGCGGGGCGTAGCGCAGCTTCACGGGCTTGAGCAGCGGCTTGGCGCGGCCGTGGACGGTCACGCGGACCTTGTCGGCGAGAACTTCGTCGAACCGCGCCAGTCGCCGGTAGCCGACGGTCGTGCCGCGGACCGCTTCGCGCCACGCGCCGTTTTCCTGGACTTCGACCTTGAACGAATCGATGCGCTGGCCGAGTTCGATCGGCTCGGCCAGTTCGACGCAGTTGAACTGCGCGGGCTTCTTCAGCGCAATGGCGATCGTCAGTTCGTCGCCGCGGCGCTGCTGCGCGCGGCGCGCGCCGGCGGCGAAATCGACGGCGTTGAACTTGCGCACGTAATCGCCGAATTCCTTCAGCCGCTTGACGTCGGCCGCGCAGACCTCGCCGTGGCGATCGGGCGCGATGCCCAGGTTAAGCACCGCCCCGCGGCCGACCGACTCGAAATACATGTCGACGAGCCGCTTGAGCGGCTTGGGCTGCTGGTGCTCGTGGAAGAACCAGCCGCCGCGGAAAGGCGTGTCGGCCTCGGACGGCATCCAGTATTCGACGCCGTCGTCGCCCTTGGCGACGTTCCACCACGTTTCGGGCGAAGTGCCGCGTTCGTTGCCGCACCAGCGAACCGACCAGTTGTGGTGGCCGCCGAAGGCCACCGCCCGCGGATGCAGCTGGTGCAGCCGGGCGAGCAGCCGCGGCTTCTGGTAGTAGCCCGCCGCGATCGAACGGCGCTCGCCCTTGCCGCCGTTGGCCCCGCCATACCAGCCGTCGCCCCCGTTGGCCCCGTCGAGCCAGATTTCGCAGATCGCGCCGTATTTGGTCATGAGCTCGTCCCACTGGCCGTGGAAATACTCTACGTAGGCAGGCGTGGCGTAGGAAGCCTGCCGGCGGTCCCAGGGCGAAAGATAGGCGCCGAAGTCGAGCCCGTACTTGCGGCACGCCTTTTCGGTGGCCTTGACGACGTCGAAGCCGCGGTACTTCCCGCCCACGGCCGACATCGAATAGTCGCGGTTGAGCGGCGAGGGCCACAGACAGAAACCGTCGTGGTGCTTGCAGACGAGCACCACCGCGCGGATGCCGCCGTCGGCCATGGCGCGCACCCATTGCTCGGGGTCGAGCCGGTCGGGCGTGACCTTCTCGGGGCTGACGTTGCCGAACCCCCACTCCTGGCCGGTGTAGGTGTTCGGGCCCCAATGGACGATCGCGATCACCTCGCGCGCGTGGTAGTCGAGATGGGCGCTCGTGGGCAATACGCCGTAGGGCGCTTCAGCCGGCGCGGCGCAAAGCAGTCCGCAAAAGGCGAAAGCCGCCATCGCCGCCGCGGATGTCTCAAGCAACATTTTCATCGTTTGATCCTTTCCCCCTTCATGTGAAACAACGTCTCGGCGGCATCCTGCCGACGGCGCGACCCGGCGCCGTCTACCGCAGAATTACCGACCGGAAAAAAAGGGTCTGAACTTATTGATACGGTATTATTGATACGGTAACTCATACCAGCTTGTACTCCTGTTGCGGCGAGTGCGGGTGGTCAGGATCTGTCCGAACGACAAGCCCCTTCTCGAGCATCGGCACAAGATAGTAGCGGTTGAAGTGAATCCGACTCCTGATGCCAATCGCCCTGCGCAACGCCGAAGGCTTCATCGGTCCCTCCGACAAGAGCCCGACAATCCGTTCGACGATTGACGCATTGCCGCGTTTCAGCTCCAGGACAAACTTCCGCGGCACATTGACTCCGGGATCGGCTTTTGAATGCGGCGGGGTTCTTCGGCTCCTCGCCTCGGCACCCCCATTCGCCTCTCGCGCCGCCCGTTCCGCTTCGCGTGCGGAGAGAATCTTGCTCATCGCCTCGCGCATCGACTTCTCATGACATTCGCGGATCACGTCCCAATTGCCGGCGTTCCCGTACATGAAGGAATAGCCGCGCCGCGCCTTCTCATCCCCCTTCACCGCCGCGGCGAAACTGCACCACTTGTAGTCCTCCGCCCGTTCCACGACGCCGGCCTCCCAGGCATTGATGTCAATGTACGCCGAGGTACGCCACATCACTGGTCCACTCGGCTTGTGGTTCCGTTCGTGATAGCGCCCTTCGAACATCGTACCGTGATGGTTGCGGCGTCCGTTGAAGGACATCGTGAAATGCTGCTTGTATGTGCGCATGAACTCGGAAGATTTCCACATCCGCCGCAGAAATGACTTGCGGTATTCGCCGAAACGGGAGACAAGCTTCTCGGTCGGACAAGCATGCTCAGGCATCCTCTCCTCTTCGCGCTTCATCCGCGTCCACTCGCCTAGCACCCGCGACAGCGAAGCATCACGATAAAGGATATTGATGCGCTTGAGAATCTCTTCATCGTCCAGCTCCTCGGGTTCGGGAACATGGATGAAGATGTGGAAATGATCCGACATGATCGCATACGCGAGAACGAGTACGCCACTGAATTCCTCAACCCGACGCAGAAGCTCGACCGCGCGCGTCTTCTCCTCGTCATCTAGAAAGAAGGCCTGATGTGCCAATCGGCTGATCAGATGGTAACACCTGCAATGCTCAGTTACTCTCGTCTTTCTCATGGGAAAGAGTATATCACAATAGGCTTAGTGTATCAATAGTGCTGTATAGATAGACTCTGGCCCTTATCCCTTGCCCGCCGCAAAGCCGGTCGAGGGTCATGCGGGGTCTGTCCCCGCGATTTGAGGCTATTCCGTCTCGAATTCAATCTCCAACACATTGCCGTCCCTCAACTCCTCGCGTCCAAGGTAGAACTTGGCGGCTGGCGGGATCTCGCCCGTTGTGAGCGCGATGTTCTTGTCGCGGGCCAGCGTCTCGATGTTCTTGCGAATCCATTTCCGGGCCTCCTCGTATTGGTTGGCGTTCACCTTGACCGCCAATTTGCCCTTTCGCGTGTTCGGGTCGTAGGCGAGAGACGAGACGGCGATTGTCAGCACGACAGCGCGGCCCTCAATACGATTATTATTCTGCCTGTATTCTGGGAAGTCTACGAAAAGAGAATCCGTCTTGATGTTCGAGAATGATTCCGCATAATCCTCTTTGATCGCCGCTCGAAAATTTTTCTGTATAGTTCGAAACATCCGCAGCGGGTCGTTACTGTCGTCTTTGATTTCAAGTACAAAGCGATAAGAAAAGTCCTTTCCACTTTCGCGCTCACATGACACAATTCTATACTGCGCCACCGCCGACTGCCCCAAATCTTCTTTAGGCACCTTGTCGGTCTTTCCCTCATTTGCATTTATCCCTTTCATGACCTTGGGCGCTATGTCCTTTTCCTTTGCAGAAGCCATTGGCAAATCGTCACGCTTGACACATTCATCTTTACGTATGCGTCCCTTGACCGTTGTATCTTTCGGAAACTTCCACATGGCACCTGTTGCGGGGTCTACTATCCCCGCACCTAAAAACCCTCCGATTACAATATTGCCAAAGTACCAAGGATCAATTTTCGCTACGATTTTTCGTTCATCCTCGCTAAATCCAGGTTTGCTGAATACAAAGCGATACTCCGCTGGTTTAAAAAAACCACCGCTTGCCGATAGCGACACCTGGCCGGGAGTAGTCGCGGTTGAAACTCGTTGTTTTCCTTTGTAGACATTGACCGTCGAACTTGCTTCGTTACAATCAACATTCAGCGTATATTCTGAATTGCTGACTATTGTTGCGCAACCAGTACCAATACAAAGTAATAGCGTCGTTGACACCCTACTGATTTTGCGAAGCGTTTTCTCTGATGTCATTGATTTTCCCCATTATTCATTTTTTCAATCAGTTTATCCACGATGAACTCTGCAAGTACAGGGTGTGTTTCTGCTCGCAAGTCAGGAGTAATGTCCTCATCATAGACACTCATCACATAAAGACCATTGATTACGGATGGAAATATGCCAAGATACGGAATCCATCCGCAACCAGCCCCCCATGTCGTTCCGAAGTCAGCGTAGCGCATGTGTAATTCCACCGAATCCTCTACTCGTCCGACAAGTGCCTTGTCCGCAGTTTTCAAGATTTCACAATTGAATATGTAGCTGACATCGTACCCATATCCTAACCAAGCATGCGCGAAGATTATATATCCAGGCCATGAAACCCAGAAATTGGAAGCATTCGCAGATTCGACTGTACCAACATCGCACGATATCAGATATTCGGACGATTCAGAATCGACTATGACGCATCCCCGTCTGGACAATTCCGCTTCAATCTGTTTACAGATTATATGTGTGGATTCAGAGTCATCCCCATTCTCAATCTTTACGGTTACCTTGTGACGAAAAACCCCGTCACCTTGGGAACGATAATCATCAAGATTGGTTATCTCAAGAACATGTGCACATCCACAACAAAAAACCATCAGAATGGAAATCATTTTCATCATTATTGTCTCCTTGATTACAATTTGATCTTCGTTTGAATGCCTTCCCACACAATCTTGCCGGTTGCAAGGTTGTGGACGGCGAGACGGAGTTTGTAAGTATGGAAACCGCCGTGATCCTCGAAGGCGCGAAGGTCTCCCAGCACCATGAAGTCCGGAGAATCGTGCGTGCCGAGCGCGTTGATCGCCGCGCCGTTCTCGAGACCGCCCGTCTCGCTCTGCACGATTCGCGCCGCAATCTGGGCGGCAGCCTGATCGTCTTTCACCTCAAAGAGGTCGGTCTCGAAGAGCGATGTGCGCACGATGTCACGGACGGAATCAAGCCGTTCCTGAATCCGCGACGATGTCTTGTTCTCGATGTTTCCGAGAACGATGACCGGCAGATCGCCGTTCTTGGCCGCCTTGACCTTCCTGTAGTTCTGCTGGAAGAGATTGCTC
The DNA here is from genome assembly GCA_051884875.1 of Kiritimatiellia bacterium. Taxonomy (GTDB): domain Bacteria; phylum Verrucomicrobiota; class Kiritimatiellia; order RFP12; family UBA1067; genus UBA1067. The sequence continues at coordinate 44,270 of JBJEWD010000024.1, read as the reverse complement.
TTGCGCATCTTCTTCAGAAGTTCCTGTGTACCCGATTCCAGATCGTACATTGTCGCTTCGGATGCCCTGCCGCTGATGACTTCGCCCTGCTCGACATAACGGGCTTCCCCCCTGGGAATCGGCTTCGCGATTGGCTCGGAGTTCGGCTCAAGGCGCAATCTTTCGGGCTTGGGCACTTCAACGCACCCAAGTAACATGACGGCGGCGGTAACTGCAAGACCCAGATTCTTCATTTTCAGATTCCTTTAATCCTCAATCTTCTTTTTGAATGATGCCGAGGCCGAATGCGCCGACGTCACCCTTGACCATCGTCAGCCGTTCGGGCATTCCCTCGATCTTGAACGAACTTGCCTCCAGGCACTTCGCGTAGCCCCTGGCCTTGATGAGTTTCACGTCGTCGTCGGTCGCGCCGCCATTGACGATGCGTCCGACTGCGGCTTCAAACATCTTGTCCTCCATCCGCATTGCGCGTCCAATCGGCGACTCGTGGAGATTGACGGCGAACGTACTGGCCGTGTCGAACCGCACCGTGGTCTTGTACGGGAGCATGAACGGAGAGGAGATTTCAAGATTGTGCAGACCTTTTGACACTTCGACCGAAAACGGCTTGGACAAATCCGTCGATGCGATACCGCGCGACACGCCGTCGATCTTGACATCCGCGCCCGCAACGTTTGCCACGAACGCCACGGAGACGAACTCGGATTTGCGCGGCAAGAAATTCTTTCCGGCTGCCTTGGCGAGAAACGCCGTAGCTGCGCTTCGCGTTGAATCGCGAACAATCTCATCGCCGAGGGATGAAGCGTTCTCGGCCATGATGGCGACCGCATGCCGCTTCCCCGTGAACGGAACGGTCACCGAGCAGATGGTGCCGCCGCCCGGAACGCGTTTTGCGGCGATCGTCCATGTCATCGTCAGCGCCGCGGCAATTGGAGGCGAACCGAAATTCCTGCGGGAAAAGTCGTCGGCGGCCGCGGTGAGAAGAATGTCGGCGCCGCAGGACTCGGCCAGTCTTACGGCGCTTGACGTCGGCATCCTTTCCCCCCAAGGTCCGACATTCTGGTTCTCGCCGATGACATCGTTCGGATTGATGATCTCGAAACGCTCATCGCCAAGCGCCGACGCGAACAGATCGCCGGCCGCCGTAAGCACGGCGACATTCGTGATCGCAGTGTGGTTCTGCACGACGAGCAGTGCCTTGACCGGCTCGGCAGAGAGTGTATGCACCGCACATGCGGCAACGACTGCAAACGTTGTGATTCGCTTCATGGACCGATTCCTTTCAGAGACTGCGGATGACAAGGCGGAAGTCGGCCGCCTGTTTCGATTCGCTCACGCCCTCAAGCACTTTCCTGTCCTTGCCGTGAATGGAGGCAACCTGCCACATGGGCGAAGTCTCCTCGATCAGCATTCCGTCCGCATCAAGCCACTCGAAGCGGTACTGGAAGCGGACATCACCGCGATCATCGTTCTGGACCGTCAACTGTACCTGCAGGAAACCGGTTTCCAGCTGGCGTTTCAAATGGTGTGAGATGCGAAAATGCGACGCAAATCGCGGATTGTCGACGATGAGACGGGAATTCTCGATTCGGATTCCGCTCGTGTCGGACACACACCCGGTCACGGCAATCGCAAATAACGGCAAGAACATCAATAGCATTTTCATGACCTGTGCCCTTTCAGAATGCGAAGTTCGCAAATGGCAAGAATGGATGGTTCGATGCGGAGATCATGTTGATGACCCCCAGCTGAAGCCCTTGGAAATTGTTTCCGACATTGACCAGACCAATTTGTGCACCCGCGCCTTTTTCGGCGATGTTGATGCCGCCGACTTGGAGTCCGCAGAAAGAGCCCTCGCATCGGTTGAAAACAGAAATCTGCAAGGCACCGCCCGATTCGCCGATTTTATTGAAGAGCGGCGCAATCTGAAGTCCACAGAATTCCCTTCTCGTCACATTGCCGAATACGCCGATGTCCAGTCCATAGACATCAACATGCTCTCCCGCGAAGAGATTGAATCGCAAGCCGTCAATCTCGTGGTTCGCGTCCGGGAACGAGAGCATCGGCACAACTCCAAACGCCGCCAATGACCAACCATCGACGGTGTATTGGGTTTCTTTCCGGGCGATTTCACGCCGCTGGATGTTGCTGTCAATCGCGTAACCAACTCGTTCGACCGCGCCCGACGCAGCGAATCCAGAAATTAGCGCAAATGCGCCACAGAGTAGTTGTCCTGTCCTCATTTCATGCCTTTCTTTGTTTCCGTACCCGCCGCTGGCGAAACATCGACACGAATTGAGGCATGAAAAAAACCTCGCTTCGTGTCTCGAGCGAGGTTGTGAGATTACCCATGAAGAAACACGAAGCGAGGCGAACGCATCATGCGCCCCCTCTGCCAAGTGCCGTCTTCATTGAAACTCTCACATTTCGCTCGACGACCGCTTTGCAGCGCAAATTGTCTTGTGGCGGATTTCTCCCGCCTTATCAGTCTAACTGTCTATGGACTTGTTCCTTTCATTTCCAGCTGCTCATTTCCAGCTACACGATTGAGATCGTCAGGCCGCAATGAACTTGACACCGTAGATTTTACCATATTTCGGTGTTGCGGTGTGAACGCAAAACAAAAGGCCCATGGGGATGCGGCGACTACTCGGTCGCGGCCAGCGCCGTTGGCGTTGCCGTCAAGCGCCGACCGCAAGCGCGGCGAACCGCCCCGTTACAGCAGCGACCGCCCGGCGCTGGTGCCGATTCGCGTCGCGCCGGCGGCGATCATGGCAAGGGCGGTCTTGCGGTCGCGGATGCCGCCAGCCGCCTTGACGCCCATCTCGGGCCCGACCGTGCGACGCATGAGGGGTCATACGGGGTCTGTCCCCGTGATTTACAAGAGGCTTAGTGTATCAATAGTACTGTATAGATAAACTTTGACCCTTTTCTTCCGGCACCGAGGGCTTTATCGGCGTCTTCTCAACGAGCACGTGCTTTTGGACGAGCAGGAGGATGCGCTTCAGGAATGCCGGGCGGAACTCCACGGAATCGAGCTACGCCACTTCACCCGCGATTCGCCAATTTTTCTGTTCTTTCACCGCCCGCCGAGAAGGACGGCGTTCGCCAGGGCATCAGTCTTCCGCCGCCAGGCGTTGCGCCGCCTGATCGCACAGCTCGTCCACCACCGGCGAATCCGTCAGCTGGTGCAGGAAGTCGCGGCGATACGCCAGATGTCCGCGCGCGGCGCAGAGCCGGCGTGTGGTCACATACTCAAGACCGGAGATCATCCATCCGACCTGGATAAGCACGAAGTCGGCAAGCGATTCGATGCTATGGTAGTCTACGGGACGCCCTGCGCGAATCGCCGCCGCCACCACGGGATTCGGCGCCTTCGTCGTCGGCAGGTTCCAGAACGCCCGCGCGTCATGGCGCCAGTCCGTATGCGCGATCTGATCTTCCAGAACGCGGAAAATATCGAGCTTGTCGGCATCGCGCACCACCTTCGCCGCGGCGGTCGTCAGCGAATCAAGCCCCGTCGGGATTTCGCGGCGGTTGTGGTAGAGGACGGCCGCCAGAATCGCGTCCTTGTCCGCCCATCCCTCCAACCAGCCCCTCTCCTTTACGATGGCGTGCGAGAAGACGGCGTGATCGACCGAATCGGAATCGCGAAACGTGTTGTAGCGCTTCAGCTGCTCGTAGCGCCCGGTGTCGTGCAGGAGCGCCGCCGCCTCGGCGACTTCCGCCGTGCGCGCCTCGAAGCCCTCCCCGGCGGCGATGCGCTTCGCCGCGTCCACGACCATCTTCGTATGGGTCAGCTTGAGCTGCATCATCGCGGGAAGCTTTCCGTCCTCCCCGCGATACGTATCGACGTAGGCCGAATAGCGTGCGGTCAGAACTTGAAGTCGATCTGCCATCTCACGAAGTAGGCCGGCTTGTCGGTGTCGTAGTAGTCGCCTGGGGCGAAATGCTCCAGAAGGATGTGCCCGAAGACCCGGAAACGCTCGCAGCAACCGCCCTCCGCACCCGACCAGAGCGGGAAATCGTAACGGAGCTGGCTCAGGAATCCCTTGTACATTCCCTCGCCGCCGCCTCCGTGATCCTGCGCCTGGGCGAACATCGGCCCCATCTGGATCGCCAGCTTATGGAGCGGCCCGAACTCAAGGCCGAAGCGCGTCTTGAGGTTGTACATATTCGACCACCAGCCCACGCCATAGGTCGAACCGTAGAGCATCATCTCGGAATCGTCGATGCCGCGGTACCACATCGGATCCCAACCGTGATGCCCGCCGTCCTCATCCAGCGCGTCCTTATCGCCGCTGAAGACGAGAAGTCCCGCCTCCCAGAACGGACGCCACGTCTCTTTCGCACGGTCGCGCCAGTCGAAGCCCACGTAGGACGACCAGCCCGTCAGGGTGGAGTTTTCGCCGTTGCGGCCGAGCTGCCCGTAGAGTTCGATCGGCGTGGAGAAATTCTCGGTCCAGAACGGAACGATCTTCGTGCCGAGCAGATTCACCTGACGGCGCGGATGCTTCACGCCCCGGCGGTGGAAACTCGCCGTGTTCTTCTGGATGCCGACGAGCTGGTAGTTGACGAAACCGACCCTCGAACCCCAGACGGCGCCCCAGCCCCAGTCGTCCATCTCGGTATCGTTGCCGCCGAAGCCCGTGAGCTGCGTGCCGTCGTAGCTGCGGTGCGTGCCGAGACGCATGTACTCGCGGTCCTTGTTCAGGATGCCGAAGACGTCGAGCGTCGAGTCCTCGTCCACATGCCAGGTCAAAGACGCCATGTCGGCGTGGACCGAACGCGAACCATCGCCCGCCGTGCCGTCCACGAAGATATGGTCGAGCCCGTAGAGGCGGTAGATGTCGCGGCGACCGACGCGGACATCGATGCGCTCGTCGAAAAGGCCCTTGCCCTCCAGATAGAGATTGTCGACCTCCACCTCACCCGGCCACGTCTGGGCGTGCACCGCCTTGGGCTGCACGAGACCCGCGCGGAATTCATCGCAGATCCGCGAATAGAGGCGCCAGTTCTCGCCCATCCGCAGTTCAGCCCACACGCGCGGACGGAACCGCAGGTGATTGCGCGTCTTGCCGCGCCCGACGCCCGGCTGGCCGATCATACCGTTCTGCATCGACGGCACGTTGTGCATCATCTCCTGGCGGATGCGCAGGTCGGCCCCTGCGTCAAACTTGAAGGGGGACGCGGCCGGCGGTAGAGTTCCTTCCGTTTCCGCCGCCGCAGACGCGGGGACGCTTCCGCCTGGGGCCGCCAGGCAGCCCATGGCGAAGACGGCCATCAGTAATCTGGTTGTCATGGGTGGTCTCGGTCCTTATTTGATGGGCAACAGCTTCTCCTGCCCGTTCATGTACGGGCGAAGGGCCTCTGGAATCGTTACGGAGCCGTCTTCGTTGAGGTGTTGCTCCAAAAGCGCCACGACGAGACGCGGCAGGGCGACGCCCGAGCCGTTGAGCGTGTGGACGAACTTCGTCTTGCCATCCTTCGGATCCTTGAAACGGCAGTTCAGACGGCGGGCCTGATAGTCCGTAAAGCAGGAGCACGAGGAGACCTCCAGCCACTGCTGCTCACCCGGTGCCCAGAGCTCAAGGTCGTAGCACTTCGCCGCCGAAAAGCCCATGTCGCCCGACGAGAGCATGAGGACGCGGAAATGGAGCCCGAGGCCCGTCAGCACCTCTTCGGCCTCCTTCACGAGGATTTCGAGCTGGTCGAACGAGGTCTCGGGATCGACGAAGTTCACCATCTCGACCTTGTCGAACTGGTGGACGCGCAGCATGCCGCGCGTCATCTTGCCGGCCGAACCCGCCTCGCGGCGGAAGCACGGCGTGTAGGCCGTCAGCTTGATCGGCAGCTTCTTCGCCTCAAGGATATCATCACGGTAGTAGTTCGTCACCGGCACTTCGGCGGTCGGAATCAGCCAGAAATCGTCGGTCTGGCAGTGATAGAGATCTTCCGCGAACTTCGGCAGCTGACCCGTGCCCGTCATGGAATCGCTGTTCACGACGAACGGCGGCAGCATTTCGGTGTAGCCTTGCTTCTGGCAGTGGAGATCGAGCATATACTGGATAAGCGCGCGCTGCAGCTTCGCACCCTGCCCGAGGATGATCGGGAAGCCCGTCCCCGTCAGCTTCACGCCGCGCGGGAAATCGAAGATGCCGAGTTTTTCGCCGATTTCGATGTGGGTCGGGATCCTGAACGCGGGATCCTTCCATTCGCCGACCTGGCGTACCACGACATTGGCGGAGGAATCGAGCCCCGTCGGGATCTCGTCCGCCGGCAGATTGGGGATCATCAGAAGCGCCTCGCGGAGGTCATGGTCAACCTGTGCGAGTTCCCGGTCGATCGCGGCGATACGGTCGCCGACCTTGCGCATCTCCGCCTTGGCCGCCGCGATATCGCCGCCTTCCTTCGCCAGCCGACCGATCTCCTTCGAGGCCGCATTACGCTGCGCCTTCAGCGCCTCCGTCTCGGCGATGAGCGCACGGCGCCGTGCATCGAGATCACGCGCGTTCTCAATCTTGGTCCTATCGACGCCCCGGCGCGCTTCGGCGGCCACGACGGCATCGAAATCATCCCGGATCTTCTTGATGTCAATCATTTCGTCCTCTCCAAATTTCCGCCTATTATATCATTATTCCGCGCCAAGGTGCGCAAGAACGAGTTCCCCGGATTCCCGGCGGCGGCAGACCGGCGCGCGGCGCTGGCGCCCTCGATGCGGCAGGGAGGCTGCGTCCCGGCGGAATCACTTGCCGATGTTCAGGACCTTGAATCCCAGCTTCCTGAGCGCAGCCGCATCGAGGCAGTTGCGCGTATCGAAGACGAGCGCGGGCTTGCGCATCGAGGCATAGATCTTCGCCCAATCCAAGGTCGCGTACTCGGCCCAATCGGTCATCACCAGCACGGCATCCGCCCCTGCCGCCGCCGCGTAGGGATCGTCGGTGAAGGACAGCGTTTCGGAGGCGATGTCGGCAAGGTCCTTCTTCGCGTTGGGCAGCGCCTTGGGATCGGTGATCGAAAGCCGCACATGCTCCTCGTCCAGAAGACGCACGACCGTGCCCGCCGGTGTTTCGCGCGTATCGCCCGTGTCGGCCTTGAACGCAAAGCCGAAAACGGCGATCTTCTTGTTGGCGAGCGTGTTGAACATCGCCCGGAAAAGACGCGAAACGATGCGCTCCTGCTGGTGGTCGTTCATCCGGATGACCTGCGACCAGTACTCTGCCGCCGTGTGCAGTCCGAACGACTCGCAGAGGTAGACGAGGTTGAGCACATCCTTTTTGAAGCAGCTGCCGCCGAAGCCCGGCCCCGCCTTGAGGAACTTGGGCCCGATGCGGTGATCGGCACCCATCACCCGCGCGACTTCGTCAATGTCCGCGCCCGTGGCCTCGCAGAGTCCCGCCAGCGCATTGATCGAGCTCACGCGCTGCGCAAGCATCGCATTCGCGGCAAGCTTGGTCAGTTCCGCCGACCAGACGTTCGTCGTCAGAATGCGTTCCTGCGGCACCCAATCGCCCTTCGCGCCACGGTAGATGTCCGCAACCGCCTGAACGGCACTCTGTCCCGCCGCATCCTGCGGCCCGCCGATCAGTACGCGATCGGGCGCGAGCAGATCCCTGACGGCCGTACCTTCGGCGAGGAATTCGGGGTTCGAGAGGACGGTGAACAGCCCTTCGTCCCCGCTGTTGAGAATCGCCTCCATCGCCGCCGCCGTGCGGACCGGCAGCGTGGACTTCTCGACGATGATCTTCGGCGTCTTCGCGATCTGCTTGATGCTGCGGGCCGTCGCCTCCCAGTACTGGAGGTCGCTCGCGCGCCCTTTGCCGCGACCGAACATCTTCGTCGGCGTATTGACGCCCACGAAGATGATGTCACAGGCGTCGACCGCCGCTGCAATGTCCGTCGAGAAGAAAAGATTCCTGCCGCGCACCTCCTTCACGACATCGACCAGCCCGGGCTCGTAGATCGGCAGCGCGTAATCCGCCGAATTCCAGGCGTCGATGCGCGACGGATTGATGTCCACGACAACGACCCGACGATCGGGATTCATCTTGGCGATGACCGCCATGGTGGGGCCGCCGATATACCCCGCACCAATGCAGACGATATTCTTGTTCATGTCTCCGGTATTATACCATAATCCGCGATACAGTAGCTCATGCCAGCCTGTACTCCTGGTGCGGTAACACCTGCAATGTTCAATCACTCTCGCCTTTCTCGTGGGAGACGATTATATCACCATCAGCTTAGTGTATCAATAATGCTGTATGGACAGACCCTTTACTTTCCAGACGGCAAAACGGCGACCCTGCAAAGGGCCGCCGTTCGTTCCGCCGCGTGTTTCGCGGTTACGCGCGCAGATTCTCATGATAGACCGTGTGGAGAAGGTGGTGGGCCTTCTCGGAACCCGGCTCGCCGAGGTATTCGGCGTAGAGCTTCTTGACGTCGGGGTTCTCGTGCGAGAGACGGCAGGGCTTGCCCGCATCCTCCGCATAGAGGCCCTTCATGCGCATCTCCAGCGTCGCGGCGCGGTCGTCCTTGATCAAAGGCTGACCTCCGCCATTGATGCAGCCGCCGGGGCAGGCCATGATCTCGATCGCCTGGAAGCGGTTGCGGTCGGCGCGCACCATGTCGAGCACCTTGCGGGCGTTGCCGAGACCGGACGCGATCGCGACGTTGACCGTAAGGCCCGGCGCGACTTCGACCTTCGCCTCCTTCACGCCATCGAGGCCGCGGACCGCACGGAAGTTGATCGCATCGCCCTCGAGATTCTTGCCGTCGTTGAGCATCGTGTAGACGCTGCGGAGCGCCGCCTCCAGAACGCCGCCCGTCACGCCGAAGATGACGCCGGCGCCGGTCGATTCGCCGAGCGGACTGTCATAGTCTTCATCGGGGAGGTTGGCGAGGTTGATGCCCGCCTCGTGGAACATCGCGATCAGTTCGCGGGTGGTGACGACGTAGTCGACGTCCCGCACGCCGTCGTGCGCGAACTCGGGACGCGCGGCCTCGTACTTCTTCGCCTGGCAGGGCATGACCGACACGACGACAAGATCCTTCGGCGCGACACCCGCCTTCTCGGCGTAATAGCTCTTGGCGATGGAACCGAACATCTGCTGCGGCGACTTGCAGCTCGACGGGATGTCGAGGAGATCCGGATAGTGATGTTCGAGGAAGTTGATCCAACCCGGACAGCAGGAGGTGAGGATCGGCAGGTTCCTGCCCGCCTTCACGCGCTCGACGAGCTCGTGCCCCTCTTCCATGATCGTGAGGTCGGCCGAGAAGTCGGTGTCGAACACCTTGTCGAAACCGAGACGGCGGAGCCCCGCCACCAGCTTGCCCGTAATCGGCTCGCCCGGCTTGAAGCCGTACTCCTGACCGACGCCGACGCGGACGGCCGGGGCGGTCTGCACGACGACGGTCTTGGTCGGATCGTTGATCGCCTTCCAGACTTTCGAGACGTAGCTGTTGCCGGTGATCGCCCCCGTCGGGCAGACGTTCGCGCACTGACCGCAGAACGTGCAGCTCGAATCCGCGAGCGGGATCATCGACGCCGTGCCGACCTTGGCGTTGAAGCCGCGGCCGTTGCCGGTGAGTGCGCCGACGGTCTGGACCTTGTTGCAGACCGTTTCGCAGCGACGGCACATCACGCACTTCGAGAGGTCGCGCACGAGCGCGGCGGACTCATCGACGGGAAGCTCGTTGCGCTCGCCCTGGAACTTGATCTCGCGGATGCCGAACTCGGAGGCGAGCTTCTGCAGCTCGCAGTCCTGGTTCTTCGTGCACGTGAGGCAGTCCTGCGGGTGGTCGGAGAGCAGCAGCTCCATCACCGTGCGGCGGGCCTTGAGGGCGCGCAGCGAATTCGTCCAGACTTCGACGCCATCGCGGCTCAGAGGGGTTGCGCAGGCGGGGACGAGGATCTTGCGGGGACCGCGGATGCCCGTCGCCTCGACGAGGCAGAGGCGGCAGGAGGCCGGTTTGTTGGCCGTGCCGCAGCCGACGTCCTTGCAGTAGCACAGCGTCGGGATATGGACGTTGATCTTGTTCGCGGCATCGAGAATCGTCGCGCCGGCGGGCACCTCAACCTTAGTGCCGTTGATGATGACAGTAACGTTAGCCATTTTCCAATTCTCCTTACGCCTTGACGATGGCCTTGAACGGACATGCGCCGATGCAGGCGCCGCACTTGATGCACTTCTGCTGGTCGATGACATGCTTCTGCTTGATCGCGCCGCTGATCGCGCCGACGGGGCAGTTGCGGGCGCACTTGGTGCAGCCCTTGCAGGCGTCGGTGATTTCGAGGTGGTAGAGCTTCGTGCAGGTACCGGCCGGGCACTTCTTGTCGCGGACGTGCGCGATGTACTCGTCCCGGAAATAGCGCAGGGTCGACAGAATCGGATTCGGCGCCGTCTGACCGAGGCCGCAGAGCGCGGTGTCCTTGATCGTGTTGGCGAGATCCTCAAGTTCGGCGAGCATCTCCTCCGTGCCGGTGCCGTTGCAGATCTTCTCGAGCATTTCGAGCATCCGCCGCGTACCGATGCGGCAGGGCGTGCACTTGCCGCAGGACTCGTCCTTCGTGAAGCCGAGATAGAACTTCGCCATCGCGGGCATGCAGTCCTTGTCGGAGAGGACGATCATGCCGCCCGACCCCATCATCGAGCCGATCCGCATCAGCGCGCCGTAGTCGATCGGCGTGTCGAGGTCCTGCGCCGTGATGCAGCCGCCCGAGGGGCCGCCCGTCTGCACCGCCTTGAACGGATGGCCGCCGGAAATGCCGCCGCCGATGTCGTAGATGATCTCGCGCAGGGTCGTTCCCATCGGGACCTCGACGAGGCCGACGTTGTTGATCTGGCCCGCGAGCGCGAACACCTTCGTGCCCGCGTTGCCCGAAATCGACTTGACCCAGTTGCCCTTCTCGTCGAATTCCGCCTTCCAGTTGCCGATCTTGCGGTACCAGTCGGCGCCCTTCACCAGGATGACCGGAATCGACGCATAGGTCTCGACGTTGTTCACGTTCGTCGAGCAGCCCCAGTAGCCGCCGCCGATGTTGGCCGGGAACGGCGGCTTGGTGGTGGGCTCGCCGCGCTGGCCTTCCATCGAGTGGATGAGGGCCGTTTCCTCGCCGCAGACGAACGCACCCGCGCCAAGCTTGATCTCGATGTCGAAGTTGAAGCCGGTGCCGAGGATGTTCTTGCCGAGCAGGCCGACTTCACGCGCCTGGTCGATCGCCAGCTGGAGACGGCTCACCGCCAGCGGATACTCCGCGCGGATGTAGACGAGACCGTGCTGCGCACCGATCGCATAGGCGCCGATCGCCATCGCCTCGACGACCGAACTCGGATCGCCTTCCATGATCGAGCGGTCCATGAACGCGCCCGGATCGCCTTCGTCGGCGTTGCAGACGATGTACTTCTCGTCGGCCTGCACGCCGGCGGCGATCTTCCACTTCAGGCCGGTCGGGAAGCCCGCGCCGCCGCGACCGCAGATGCCGGAGTTGAGAACCTCCTGAACGACGTCCGCCGGCTTCATCGAGAGGGCCTTCGCGAGCCCCTGATAGCCCTCGTTCGCAATGTAGTCCTCGATCGACTCGGCGTCGATGAGGCCGCAGTTGCGGAGCGCGATGCGCAGCTGCTTCGCATAGAACGGCATCTTCGCATAGTCGTGGATCGCCGCCTTGAGCGTCGGTTCGACGTAGAGGAGGCGCTCGACGACCTCGTGGCCGACGATGTGCTTCTCGACGATCTCCTTCGCGTCGTCAGGCGTGACCTGCACGTAGAAGACGTTGTCGGGCATGACCTTCACGATCGGCCCCTGCGCGCAGAAGCCGAAGCAGCCGGTCTGCACGACCTTCACATCGGCCGAAAGACCCGCCGCGTCAATCGCGGAACGGAGGTTCGCCATCAGCTGCTGGGAGTTGGACGCGTGGCAGCCCGTGCCGCCGCAGCAGAGAATGTCCTTCTTCCTGGAATCGATCTTACCCGCCACGAGACGGAGCGCGAGGTTGCCCTTGGCGGCTTCGAACGCGGCGTCGAGATCGGCCTTGCTGGTAATCTTGTTCATTTACGCTCAGCCTTTCGCCTTGAATTCGTTGATGATTTCGACCGCCTTCGCAGGCGTGACCTTGCCGAATACCTGGTCGTTGACCATGACGACCGGCGCGAGACCGCACGCGCCGACGCAGCGGAGCGCGCTGACGGAGAAGAGCCCGTCCGCCGTCGGGGTCGTGTCGGCCTGGACGCCGAGGACGCGCTCGATCTCGCGCAGAACTCCCTCGGAGCCCTTCACATAGCACGCGGTGCCGAGGCAGACGTTGATCACATACTTGCCCTTCGGCTTGGTCGTGAAATAGTTGTAGAACGAGACGACGCCCGAAACGGCGCTTTCGGGAATCGACATCTTCTTGGCGACGTGCTGCTGCACCTCACGCGGCAGATAGCCGAAGATGTGCTGGGCGCGATGGAGGATCTGGATGAGGAATCCGCGCCGGCGTTCATCGGTCAGGTCTAGCTTCAATCCCTCGATGAATGCGTCGAGCTCGGCGAATTTACCGGCCGCGGCCGGCGAGCACTTGTCGCACATGTTACTGGTTTCCTTTTGTTGTATGGGTTAGTAATCGGGGATTATCCCAAAAAAACGCGAGTTAGACAAGGGAAAGATGGATTCGGACGGGAATCGGCACGAGAGGCGCCCCCCGTTCCGGTCGTCCGACATTCTTGGACGGCCGTGCGGCCAGCCAAAGGGCTTGGCTCAGTTGTCGCGGCACTTCACCTCGAAGACCGTCCCGTCGGGGAAGGTCGCCTTCAGCACCCAATTCGACACCAAGCCGTCCGCCTCCACGCGGGAGAGGAATTTCGCCAGGCGGCGCTCCTTCGGCTTGGCGAGTACGTGGAAGACGCCCTCCTCCTCTTTGTAGCGCGCATCAAACGCCTGCAGAAACGGTGCGAAATCCCCTTCGCCGACCGCCGCGAAATGCGAGAATCCCCTGAGGTCCTTGAGCGGACGCGTCACGCATTCGTCCTCGTTCGAATAGACATAGGTCCGCCTGTCCGCCCAGAACAGCGCGTCGAACGGTTCCACCGTGCGCCACGCGAAATCGACGCCCGGGCGAATGCGGTAGACGCCCCGCGACACGAAGGCGCGTCCGTCCGGATCCGTTTTCGTCTGCACGAACGTCCCCGCCACCTCGTTCGTCGCCAGCAGTTTCGCCTTCAGCAGCCCGGGGACCTCCCGGATGAAGCCGGTCGTCGGCGCCCCCGCCGCCACCGCACAGAGGCATCCCGTCAGAAGACCAGCACACCCGAAGCGCATGACACCTCTCCCCGCCTGTATTCGTAGGTAAACTCGTCCTCGCCCGTGCGGACGATGCGGAGCGTGACCTCCACGTCCGGTTCGATGATGTGGACGAACTTCATCTTCTTCACGCCCTTGAGCGCGCCCGACGTGCCGCGCAACCGCTCCGCGCAACGCTCGGCAAAGCCCAGCTGGACGACACCCGGCAGGATGGGCGCCGACGGGAAGTGCCCCCGGAAATACGATGCCGCAGGATCGAACGTCACCTCGGCGGTGAATGCGTCCGCCGTCCGCCGTACGTTCCGCATCGCCGGTTCGACCAGCGCCGATTCCAACAGCCGGACGATTTCGGCGTTCAGCACCTTGCCCTGGGCATTCCGCGGCAATTCGTGCACCAGCCGGAAACGCTTCGGCACCGCGCCCTTCGGGAAAAGCGGCAGCAGCCGCCGGCGGAGGGCGAGCGCGTTGGGACGACGGGACGACGGCAGACCGGACGGCGGAACGAGGACGCAGCCGAGGAACGGCCCGCGGTCGCCGTCCAGCGCCGCGAGCGCGCAATCGACATAGCCCAGGGCGCGGATCTTCTCCTCCAGCTCGGCGAGATTCACGCGCTCTTCATTGATCTTCACCAGCCGATCCACGCGACCGAGCAACCGGAAGGTGCGTCCGTCAGCCGCCACCTCCGCGCCGTCCCCCATCACATACCACCCTTTCCGGAAGGAATACGGCGAGCGCACGGCAAGACGCGCCGGCGCACCCGCCGCCGTCCGCGCGGCGCGCACCTTCACCGCCGGGAACACCCGCCACGCACCATCGCCGCGCCGCCACGCGACGCCGCCCGTCTCCGTCGAGCCGAAGATCTGCCGCGGCTCGACGCCGAAGACGGTCTTCGCGCGGTCGGAGACATCCTTCGCCAGCAACGCCCCGCTCGTCACGATCTCCACGCAGTTCTGCGGCACGTCGTACAGGTCGGCATAGGCGGTGAAGCGGTCGAGAAAACTCGGCGTCGTCACCAGGAACACCTTCCCGGCCGTCTTCATCTTCTCGAGCAGTGCCTCGGGGGCGCGGATTATCTCATCATCTGCGGAAAACCCCATCGCCGCAGGGAACATCACCCGCCAAAGCGTCCCGAACATGTGCCCGGGATCAATCGTGGCAAGCAGCCGCACCGGACGCTCCTCCGTCCCGCCCGCCGCCCGCAATCGCGCCGTATGGAAATCGCGGTGATAGGCGACTTCCCGCGCCAGGGATTCAAAGGTCTTGACGATCGTCTTGGATCCACCGGTGGAGCCGGAGGTGCGGAAGGTGACGGAGAACCGGCGGTCGCGGATGCGTTTTTCGATGAAGAACGTCGCCGGAACGACCAGGAGGGACAGACCCGACGCCCCGACCCATGCGGACGGCCCGCAACCGCACAGGACACACGCCAGATGCAACCCGGCGAGCGTCGCAAGAATCCCGAACCAGATCCAGGTCAGCCGTCGGCAATAGCCTTCGGCGCCCGTCGGCAGGATGCCGGCCGACATCCGCTCGGCAAACCTCAGGCACAGGGGCTTGCGCCCCGGCAGAAGCGAAAGCCCGAACAGAATCGCGAAAACCGCCGAGAGCATGTCAGCCGTTGACGAGTTTCGAAACGGCGGCAACGACATCCTTCAGCGTGCGAATCTGCCGGAAGTCCTCGGGATCCATCTTCCTGCCCGTCTCCTGCCGCAGGCGGACGACGAGATCAATCGCATCAATCGAATCGAGGTCGAGATCCGTGAACAGATTGGCTTCGTGGGTCAGTTTCGCGGCATCGACGTCGAAATCCTCGACGAGGATGCGCCTGATCGTCGATTCGATTTCCTGGTCTGTCATGAAAGGGAGCCTTTGGATGTGATGATGAAATCCGCCAGCGACCTCACGGAATGGAAAACCCGCCGGTTCTCGGCCGGGTCCTTGGAAAACGCGATGCCAAACGACTTCCTGACCGCCATGCCGAGCTCCAGGGCGTCGATCGAATCCAGACCGAGGCCTTCGCCGAAAAGCGGCTCGTCGGTCACGATATCCGCCGGCGCAACATCCTCGAGGTCGAGACTCGAGACGATCAGCTCCTTGAGCCTGTTCTCAATCTCTTCCCTGTCCATCCGACAATCCCTCCATCAGTCGATCAACATCCGATCCTCGCCCGCCACCAGCGCACGGCCGCGCAGAAACGCGCCGCCGTCCATCAGCGAACCGCCCTCCGGCTTCAGCTGGGTCAGCAGCAGCGCCGTATCGCCGCACTTGATGATCGGCCCCAGTTTCGGGAATTCCTGCGACTTGGCGGTAATGGTCGCCAGCACCGTGCCCGGGGCGACATCGCGCCACGCCGGACTCATCCGCCCGAAGACCTCGGCTTTGGCGATGACGACACGCCCCGAATTGCCCTTCCGGCGGAAACGCGACGGCAGAAACGTATAGCAGCCCGGCCACGGCGAATAGGCGCGGATCCGGCGCTCGATCACCAGCACGGGATCCTCCCACCGAATGAGTCCGTCCGTCTTCTTGAGCTTGCGGGCGAACGTCGCCTCCGCCTCGTTCTGCGGCACCGGAGGCGGGAGCGAATTGTTCCAGAGCCCGACCAGCGCCCGCGCGAGCGTCACCCCGCCGGCGATCGCGAGCGCATCCATCAGTTCGCCGCCCGTGGCATCGGAATAAATCGGCTCGTAGCTCTGCAGCAGAACGGGTCCGTTGTCCATACCCACGCCCATGCGCATCACCGAGACGCCCGTCATAAGATCGCCCGCCGCGAGCGCCGCCACCACCGGCGAGGCGCCGCGATACTTCGGCAGCAGCGAGAAGTGGCAGTTGATGCACCCCAGAAGCGGCAGATCCAGAAGCGGCTTCTTGAGGAACTGCCCATAGGCCACGACGGCGATGGCATCGGGACGCCAGGCGTAGATCTGCGCCATCGGCTGCGGGTCGTTCACGTTTTCGGGCGCGATGATCTGCGTGATGCCGCGGCTCATCGCAAACACCTTGCAGGGGCACGGCGTCAACGCCTTGCCCCGCCCGGCCGGGCGATCCGGCTGGGTGACGACGCCGACGACCTCAAGCTCGGGCTCGCGCATAATGGCGCGCAGACACGTTGCCGAGGCGGCGGAAGATCCCATGAAGACTATGCGCATTTCCGGAAATTATACCAAAAAAACGACCCGCCCGGCAGTACCGACCGCCTGGGAAGCCCCCGTTTCCGATCTCCGGTGGCGGACGAGGAGGAACGACGAGCGGACGGAACCGTCAGCGGACGATGATTGTCAACCCGGCGCAGGCGACTTTCGCCATGAGCTGATTGTCCACCAGTTTTGTCACGACCGGATAGCCGTTGTAGGACGCCTCAATCGTCACATAGTCGCCGAGGTTCTCGGCCGTCAGACCCTTGATGGCACCGGCCGACAGAAGCGTCTGCCATTGGGGCACATGGCACTGCGAGGCATTGATGACGATGCGGACGTTCTCCGTCGCAAAGGAGCAGGTGCCCGTGATGTCGACAACCGCGCCCGGACGGAAACCATTTTCGGGAAGTCTGAATTTGAACTGTGCGTTGTTGTTGAGCGTGAGGCTCGCGGCGGTGATGCGCGTCTCGCGTCCGGTGACAAAAAGCATATTCGTACGCGCGGCATTGATCGTCGTCCCATCGATGCGGATGTTGCCTTTCACATTCAGCGTACCGCCGTACATGATGATATTATTCCCCTGGCAGTTGCGCATCGTGCCGCCGGAATTCGACGTGTAAAGATCCCCGCCGACGTTGACCTGCGTCGCGGGTGCACCTTCATCATGGTAGCAACGCAGGATCGAGTTGGCCGTCCGGTCGTCCGTACCGACGCCGAGGTTACCCGTTGTCGTCAGCGTGGCATTCGAGACACAGGCGAGAGCCCACGAACCCTGATCGGAAAGACCCGCCCCGAGGTGGAGAGCGGCCGCTTTGAACGAGGACCCGTTCAAGACGAAAAGCTTGCAGTTGTACCAGCCGATCGACAATGTCGACCCGACAACCACCTCTCCTCCATCGTGAACCTCTAACGTCGAACCTGTCATCGAATTGCCCCAGCGCGGACCGATTTGAATCTCGCCCGTGTGGTTGAATTTTCCGTAGACAGACACATGATCATCGGCGGCGCAGTAGGCCAGTTTGCCCGACGAATCGACTTCGGCGTCCGCCGCGATGGTCAGTTTCATGCCCGAGAGTGCCGCCTCGGGCCATTTCTGCGCGCCCAGATGGTAGACGCCGTTGGCCAGTGTCGCGGCCGACGAGTTGCGGCTCATCGCGAAGCTGTCGGTGTCGAGCGTGTTGCCGCCCATGTCGAGCGCGAGCGCGGCGGCGTTGGTGACGACAATCGATTTGGCGAATGCGTCGGCGGCCGCCGCGACCTGTCCGCCGCCGTTGTAGAACCTGACGTCGACGCTTTTGTTGGGAACGACGAGGCCGCTCCAGTTGCCGACATCGTGCCAATCGGTGCCGTTGGCGCCGGTCCATATTTCCGCGCCTTCGCATTTGACGGACACGGTTTCGGAAGCCGTTTCGACGGTTTGGCCCTGATACTCGTAGGACGCGACAAAGCGGCAATAGACCGTGCCGCCGGGCGCGGGAGGGTCGGGAAGCGCGTAGTCCAGTTCGCTTCCGGATACGACCTCCGTCCAGACGTTGGTGGCGGAAAGCGCATCCTCGCTGTCGCCGATGAGGAGCGTAACGGAAACGCCGGTTTCGGCAAACCCCTGGTCGCTCAACGTGGCCTTGGCCCAGATGCCGTCGTCGCTAAAGAGCGTTCCGCCGACGGAGACATTGGAGAAAGCGGGAATTCCGGGAGCAACGAACGAGAAGACGGGCGAATCGTAGCTGCCGCCGTCCCAGCTGATCGTCAACTGTCCGTACCATGTTTGCGGGAAGATTTCGCCGAGAGAGACTTGGAGGGGACCGTTTTCGACAACGGTGCCACAGGAAAGCGTTTCCGTCAGGTTGTCCGCGGATGGGCCGTATTTCAGCTCGACCGAACCGGTATCGACCGTATTGAGTTGCACGCTCGCGTTCAGCACCGTTGCCTTCCCTTCGGCTTCGACCGAAGCGAATTGGACCGTGGCCGGCTGGGATGGAACGGTCACCTCGCTTTCCTTCGTGGCGAGGCGGAATTCGTCAAAAGTCGCCGCGCCTGTGGAGCCGTAGTTGCCGCCGAAAAGCAGCGAGAAGGTCGAATCGTCGAAAAGAGCGATCTTCTCGCCGACCACGGTATAATTCGTATTCAAATCGAAGCCGTCGACCCTCTGGGCCTGGGCGGAAACGGTTTGGGTGCCGGCGTCGTTGTAGACGATTTTCGCCACGCACAGGTACGTCGCCCCAACGGTTGCGCCATCGACCAGCGCCACGGTGGAAACGGTGCCGTCGCCGGTTTTGAGCGTCAGGCGAATCTGGGCCGTGCCGGCGGCGGTTTTGGCGAAATTGAAGTAGAGAAAGCGCGAGGCCGCGGTGATGAAGGTCATGTATGCGTTGCTCCCCGACAGAACCGTATCCGTCGGATTCCACAAGCCCATGCCGTAGTTGTTGGCGACGGTGAAATCATCGGCGGCGACCAGCGTGGAGAAACTGGCGCTGTCGACTTTGAAGAGCCCGCGGAAAAACAGCGTCTCTCCGGCCTCGTGCGCGAGCGAGGCAGAGATTTTGCGGCTCTGGTGGCGGTACTTGTCGGTTCCGGCGGTTTGCGCCGAATTCTGCAGACCGATGGCCGCCGAACCCTCGCCGGTGGCGCTCAAACCGGCATCGACCAGCGCCTGCGGCAAGGCGAGTCCGTTTCCCGCCGGCATGGCGAAAATGGTGCCAGTGCCGCGGGTGTAGGAGGCTTCCGCGAAACCGACGATCGTTTCGCTCGCGGCAGTCAAGTTTTTCAGCGCGACCTTGGTCGTGCCGGTGCAATAGCCGTCCGTCCCCGTCGGGAAGCCGTCATTGAGGAGAACGTCAGCACGCAGCTGACCTCCTCGCGCGAGCAGCAGTCCGCACAGCGCCGATCCGAGCCACGATGACACGAGTTTGTTTTTCATTTCATCCCCTTTCCCAGCAACGATACGCTAGCGAATAATGAGGAACAGGGGGCTACCCGTCACCTGCAGCATACCGGTCGCCTCCTCACTCGAATCGAGAAGAGCGGCGAGCGCCGATGATGCGTCATAGACGCCCGGCGACAATTTCTCGCCGCCGATGCTCGCGAACCGGACTTTCATCGTCCGGCCGTTCAGATCGAGCAGCGAATCGGTTTCGATCGTCAATCGGTCCATGACCAGATTCTCGAAGAGACGGACACGACCGCATTTGGCGATGGCGAGCGTAGCCTTCGTGTAGTCGGCGGCCGTCTCTTCGGTTTTGGTGAGAGAGGGCAGTGCCGTGTAGGTCGGATTGTTCGCGTTGTTATCGGAGGCGACGAAGATCGTTCCGGCTTTTTCAGGCGTGTCGGCGCCCTGCAGGTAGATTGTACCGGCGGAGGAGGATGCGTAGGTGTAATTGTTGCCAGTTTTGGAGAAAGTTGTACCAGCGGCGTTGATGTTCGCCCAGATGCCCTCTGTGCCGATGGTGCCGTTCGTCAAGCGGACGGCGATGCGACCGCCGCCGGTCGAAACGTAGGCGTCGTCATTGCTTTGCCAGTAGGATGCGGTTTTGGAGCGGGCTGAAATCGAACCGGTACCGGCCAGATCGCCTGCAACGATGTTGATCGAGCCGCCCGGTGCGCCTTCCACTCCGGATCTAACCGATCCATCGGCACCGATGACCCCATTATTCGTCAGTGTCCCTGCGACGATGATTTGCAAGCTGCCGCCGCCCGGTGCGGAGGTTGCCTGATCGCCGGTTGCCAGCGACATGCCGGCGAGGGCCGGATTGAACACCGAACCATAAGCGAGCGAAGCGGTATTGCGGCCGTTTTGTCCGCCGTGGCCGACATTCGCCGTGTTGCGGTTGTTGTTCTCGTCGGGACCGCGGCCATTGCCCAGCAGATAGCCGCCGCTTTCGATCGTCAGGTCGCCGTTCACCTTCAGGCGGCATGCCATGTTCTCCGAGACCGTACCCTGGAAAATGAGGCATCCGATTGCACCGCCCGAGGCGATGGTGACGTCGCCATCGAACGCATATTCGACATTCGGGAAGAAGATCCATTGGTTGGAGAATGTCCAAGGACCATCGCCGAAGTCGATTTCGCCGCCATCGGCGACAATGCCGCCCTGGAAGGAGGAGCTTGCGCTCACGCTCTGGGGTCCATTTTTGAGGATGAGCTTCGTTCCCGACGGCACGGTGAGCATCCCGTAGTTCTGGATTTTGATTTCATCGAAAGTCCACGTTTCTCCGGCGGGAATCGCGGCGACCGCCGTCCTCTTCTGCCAGCGCGCCCCGTAGTTTTTGTTACGGGAATCGTTCAGGTAGAGCGTACCATTAGGCTTCGTGGAATCGGCCGTTCCGACCCACAGCGTACCGCCGCCGCCACCGGACCCGCCGGAGTTGGTGCCGGCAATGGATATGTTGGCGACCGGGAAATCGAGCGTTTCGGCGCCCGTCAATTCGATGCCGACGCGGCCGCCGGAGCCATAGCTTCCGCTGTAACAGCTGGCAATGGCTACGTTGGCGTAGATTTTGCCCGCCCCGGCGCAGGAGGCGGCCTTGAGGTAGAAAGAGCCGGAAGCTGCCTGGGACTTGTTGTCGGCGGAGTAGCCGCGCACATCGACCAGACCGTCGAGCTGTGCGGCACCGCCGACCTCAAGCCAGATGGCACCGCCGCCGGCGCCGTCACTCGATCCGGCGCCGCAGTTGGACGGACGGTAGACGTTGCCGTAGACATACTGCCGCCCCGAACCGCTCGCCGCGTGAGAACCCGCCGCGCTGCCGGAGGGCCATTTCCCAGTTCCGTAGCCTTTCTGTGCCGCGCTCAAGGTCGCATCCGCACCGAGCGTGAACGCACCACCGACCGCAACGGACAAGCGGTATTCTTCATTGGCACCGTTGGCTGGGTGCGTCCATGTGCCGCTTTGCAAATCGACATCTCCCGTGATTTCCACCGTTTTAAGAGCACCATCCGCATCGGGATATGTCGTTTCGAAAACGATTGTTCCGGTATAGGCGTTGTCATCGCCAGATTGCGTCCATGCCGCAAGCACGGCCTTGCCGTCCGCATGGACGACGTCCCACCGACAATCCGCATTCGAGAAGCAAGACGCGAATAGCACTTTATCGCCGGATTTAGGCACACCATCCGACCAGTTGTCCGCATCACTGGCGTTGCCCGCTTCGGCGGCAACCCATGTATTCCAGCCTTCCGGCGACTGGAGTTCCTTGACCGCGATTTCAGCCGAAGGAGCCGTCGCACCCAAGAGATACGCGCCCGCCGCCAACGTGACGACGACCGTATGGTCGCCGTCTTTGACGCGGAGCGGATAAACCTCGATGTTGGCGCTCGTTTGGCCATCCGGGATGACAACCGTACCCGACAGGGCCACATAGTTCACGTCTGCCACGGCGGTTCCGGATACCGTATAATTGACTGTCAAATCGCCGATGGAGTCAGAGCGCGAGACGACAATCGTTCCCGGCGTTTTCAGATTGACTTCGTCCGCGTCCTCCCCGGCCGTCAATTGCGGCGTGCCGTTGTAGAATGCTTGGGAGGAAAACTTCCGAGTGATTGTGCCTTTGTCGTTTTCGCCGATGACACCATAGCGGTACGACGTGTCGTCCGTCAGTTCAGTCAGCGCAGTCGAATAGGTCTGTCCGGCGATTGCCGCGTTTTCGAATTGGTTGGTTGCGGCGAACGGGAGAGCGTCGCCGTAGATTGCCGAGAGAGAGCCGGATCCGGAGTCTTCCGCCAGCGAAACCGAGAGAATCAATTGGCCGTCGTGTTCCGTGACAATCGGTTCATCGGCAAAAACGATTGCCGAGTCATCGACCGGCATCACATCGCCATATGTATACCAATCGCTATTGGCGACTTGTGCATAATCGGCCGCGACCCAGTCGGCCGAGAGTGGTGTCGTGGCGATGCGCACCTCGTCGTGATATGCCTTTAGGGTGCCGTAGCCGCTGCCGCTCAGGCCGCCGACAGTGAAAGCGAGCGATCCATCAAGGGCGGTGCCGGAGGGTATGATGGTCTGGGTTTCGATCAAGCTACCGTTCAAGTAGAGCGAGACGGAAGTATCATTCCAAACCACATCGTATTTGGTCCAGGTATTGACTGCGAATGCCGAGACGGAAAAGATGTTTCGTTGCTCGTCGACATCGCTGGTGCCGCAGGAGTAGATGCCGACGGGAGTCAAAGCCGTTTTGCTGCGAAATTGCCAGCCCCAGGATTTGTAGGAGTCGGCGTTTTTGCGAGCGAAAACGTAAGACCATGTCGGCACGGCCGTCGGGTAGAGCCAGCCGGAGACCGTAAAGGAGGGAGTGACATTCAGGGCATCGCAGGCATCTGCCGTCATCATGTTACCGTTCTGTCCGAAGGCATCGGTTCGTCCACGGGCGGAGCCGATGACGCCGTCCATAACGAGCGACTTGGCGTGGGCGCTAGCAGTCGTGTTTCCGGTGGCATCGGCGATGGTGACGGCACCGGCATCGGTTTCATTCAGGTGATAGACACCAGCAAAGCCGGTCCAAAGCGAGTCTTCGGCCTCATCGCCGGGGGTTTCCGCTCCGATGTAGGCGGTGATTGTCGTCTCAGCCGAGAGAGACGGCACGCTCACCCAAACGAGCGAGGTTCCATCGGGATTCCAGCTGTCGATTTCGTGCGGAAGGAGATTTTTATTTTTATCGACGAACCGCAGATCGGAGCCATCGGACGAGACGGCACACTCCGCGAATTCGGCCGGCAGACGGATCAGCGCCGGAAAATTCGCCAACACTTCCGTGCCCGCGTAGTTGGCGGCGACAATATCCATCTTGCGGCTGAACGACGTCTCTTCCAGCGCAGCGTATCCCCGTCCGGCGATTAACAGCACCGCCGCCAGCGTTGTCCAATACCGCTTGTGCCTCACGAATAACTTCGAGATGTCCATCCTTAGCCTCCCGCTGGAATTTGCAATCGCCTGACAGGTCACCCCATACATGGCGATTAGAACCCTATATGACGCGCTTATTATAGCACCCCCCCCCCTCCCGGACAATACTCAAACGAGTAATACGCCCGTGCGCGGACGGCGCAGGTTCCTCGCCATGGCCACCGCTTTTATCGGCGGCGGTGCAGGATGCCCTTCAGGAGGTCGGGCATCAGGAGGAGGGCGAGGAGGGCGTAGGTGACGGCGCCCGCCGCGATGAGCACGCTCAGCGCGACGAGGCGCGCGGGCGTCTGGGGAAGGACGGCCAATGCGGCGACAAGGGGCGGCCGCAGGGCGCAGATCACCAGTCCCATCACCACCGCCACGGCGCACATCTTCGCCAGCGGGCGCACGCAGGCGGCAAGGCCCACCGACCCGTTGCGGCGATGGGCAAATCCCGCCAGCAACAGGCAGCCCACCCCCGCGCAGAACACGGTCGAAGCCGCCAACCCCACATGCCGCCAGTCCACCGGCAGCAGGAAGACGGCGAGGACGTTCAGCGTCGCGTTGAGGACAATGGTGATCAGCGAGACCTTGAGCGGCGTCTTCATGTCGTTCTGCGCCTGGAACCACGGCACCAGCGATTTCTGAAGTCCGCAGAAACCGAGCCCCAGCGCATAGACCGCCAGCGCCCGCGAGACCCGGATGGTCGCCCGTGCGTCAAATCCGCCGCCCTCATAGATGACCTCGGTGATCTCCCTGGCGAGGACACAAAGTCCGACGGCCGCCGGAATCATCACGAACATCAGCGATTTGACGGAGGCGGTCATCACTTCGCGGGCGCCGGCCACGTCCTTTTTCGCGAACAGTCCCGCGAAGGTCGGCAGCAGCACCGTGCCGAAGGCGACGCCGATGATGCCGAGCGGAAGATCCATCAGCCGCTCGGCGTAGCCGATGACCCCCGCCGCCCATTCGCTCGACACCTGCGCGAGGAACTGGTCGAGCATATAGTTGATCTGGATGGCGCCGGCGCCCACGGCGGCGATGCCGACGTTGTGCCAGACGAGCCGCACCTTCGCGTCCCGCCAGCCCGCGAACGTCGGAATCGGCGACACGCCCGCGCGCGCCATCTGCCAGAAGAGGAAGGCCATCTGAAGGGCTCCCGCCGCCAGGATCGCCACCGCCACGCGGTGGATGCGCTGATCGAGCCGCATCTCCGGCCAGAGGCAGATCCAGGCCAGCATGCCGATCCAGCAGATGTTGAGGATGCTGGGCATGAAGCCCGCCGCCTTGAAGCGCCCGAGCGAATGGAGCACGCCCATGCCGAAGGCCGCCCCGCAGATGAAGATCATATAGGGGAGAAGCGTCTTCACGAGGCGGATCGTCAGCCGCAGACGCTCCATGTCGTGAAGCCCGAGTTCGTCGCGGAAGCGGTTGACGAGTTCAAGCCCTCCCATGCACAGGAGGACGATCGCCCCCAGCATCAGCAGCGCCATCGTCATCACCGCGCGCGCAAGCTTCGCCGCCTTCGACAGCGATTCGGACTCCACCTCGCCCCGGAAGACCGGCACGAAGGCCGCCGTCAGCGCCCCTTCGCCGAACAGCTTGCGCGCCATGTTCGGAATGGCGAACGCCAGCGTGAAGGCGCTCTGCGCCATCCCCGCGCCGATGAGACGCGACTGGAGCATCTCGCGGACGAGGCCGAGCACGCGGCTCAAGGCCGTCAGCGCGCCCACCCAGACCGTATTCTTCAGGATTCCCCCGACCCCCGCCATGCCGCAGCTTCCTTTCACCAGGCCAGACGCACACCCGCATCGGAGATGAGCGAACGCGCGCCGTCAAAGCGCCAGAGCGCGTGACCCCGGCCCGGTTCGCCGGTCACGAAACGCCAGTTCTCACCGAAATTCGCCGCAATGCGGACCATCCCGCCGCGCGCAACGAGCGCCAGGTACGCGCGATTGAGATCGTCATGACGCGCATCCTCCGCCGGGGAGGGGCCGAAAACGCCGTAGACGAGCGCGGGATCGCTGAAAAAATAGCGGAAACCGCTCTTGCAGAGGCGTCGCTTGTCCCCCATGTAGATCGCCACCTTCTCCACCAGATACGAATCGACGAGGTGGCGCAGATACGCCTCGACCGAGTTCGGCGACAGGCGCTCGCCGGGCATGGAGAGCTCGTCGGAGAGCCGCCGCGCCGCGATAGAATCGCCGCGCTGATCCCACAGGAGCTGCGCAAGCCGCTCCGCCTGACGGAGATTCTGCAGCCGCCCCGTGCCGCCGATGTCCCGGAGAAGACACGTGTTCCAAAGCCGCTGAATCTCCGCCGGCGCCAGCGGCCGGGCGGGATCGGGGCGGAGGCGGAACTCCTCGATTTCACCCAGAGCCCCTACGACGTCGGCGGCCAGGATGCGGGCGGAGGAGGTGACGAGACAGAGGCGCGGATGGGGCCGCGCGGCCAGCAGCCGGAAGACGGCCGCGGGATCGGGCAGATAGCCGGGCTCCTCCAGCACGAGGGTCGTGGCCGCGCCCGCATCGGATTGGATGTGCGCGACGATATCCGCAGCGCATCCAAGCCGCAGGCAGGCGAAGCGCGAGCAGTCCACGACGGCGGTCCCGACGCCCCGCGCGGCAGCCCAGCGGCGGATGAACGCCGCCTTGCCCGCGCCGCGGGATCCCGTCAGCGCCAGCACGACGCCCGGGGCACGGCACCGGTCGAGCCAGCGGCCGAGCGCCGTATCCTGCGGTCTGAAGGAATCGGGCATGGAGAAAGGCTCCTACTTGCGGAAACAGATGCGGTTGATGATCTCCTGGAAGTTCTCGCCGCCCTTCAGGATCTCGATGGCGATGCGCAGGTAGAGGCAGCGGACGGGGGACGTCTCGAGCCGCGGGAAACGCACGGCGTCCTTCTCCGTCGTCACCAGCGCATCCGCGCCCATGTCGGCGGTACGATTGAGCGCATAGAGGATCTCGGAGGCGTCGTAGCGGTGGTGATCGGCGTAGCGTTCGCACCAGACGACCTTCGCGCCGAGATGACGGAGCGAATTCTCGAAGCCCTTCGGCGAGGCAATGCCCGAAAGCGTGCACGTCGTCTTCCCCTCCAGCCACGCGAGCGGGAACTCCTCCCGGCTCCAGACGTCCTTCAGCACCTTCGGCGCATGGCGGCACTCGACGATCTCCGCCGTCTGATTGTAGCGGCGGACCTCCGCGACGACATCGCTCACATCGCCTCGGCACTTCGTGAGAAAGATGATGTCGGCGCGCTTCAGATGGCGCACGGGTTCGCGCAGGATGCCGCGCGGCAGCAGATTGCCGTTGCCGAAGGGATTCGTCGCGTCCACGAGCACGACCTCGATGGAGTGCTTGAGCTTCTGGTACTGGAAGCCGTCGTCCAGGATGATCGTATTGCAGCCGAGCTTCTTGACCGCGTAGCGCCCCGCCTTGACGCGGTCGCGATCGACGACGACCGCGACACCCGGCAGGTTCGAGGCGAGCATATAGGGCTCGTCACCGCCCGTCGCGGAGTCGAGCAGCACGCGCCGGCCGTCCGAGACCACGAGCGGCGGATCGATCACCTGGGTGAACATCCGCTGCCACCAGGGCGCCTCCTTGCGGCGGTAGCCGCGCGAAAGGATCGCGACCTTGCGGCCCTCGGCGGCAAGCGTGCGCGCGAAGATCTCGGTGACGGGCGTCTTGCCCGTGCCGCCCGCCGTGACGTTGCCGATGGAGATTACCTGCACTCCGAGCGGGAAGCGCCGTTTGAGCCCCGTCCGGAAAAGGATGTAGCGGATGGCGACGATGAGGCCGAACAGTCCGCTGAAGACCTTGAGCACGGCGAGGAGAAGCTGCACGCCGCCCGGCTGGTTCTGGTCGGCGCCTTTCTCCTGAATGAGCTTGACCAGTCGGTTCTCCAGCCGCTCGATGCCGCTCTGCCGTGCCTTTCTCACGTCCCGTCCTCAGAATGCCGATCCGCTTTCAGGCCCCAGCGCCCGCAGGTAGACGTAGAAACCGAAGCGCCAGTCGTCATCCGACTTCGAGCCGTCGATGCGCCGGTAATCGTTCTCGTACGAGAAGCTGAAGCGGAAGCCCAGGCAATCCGTGCGCAGATCGAGCCAGGTGCCGATCTCGTCCAACTCGGATTCGCGGCAGTCCCACCGGACGAACGGCCCCCAGGCGACGGCGTCGCAGAGGTCGTGTTCGCAGCTGACCTCGAGGTAGCCGAACCGATTCCAGTTGAAGTCTTCGTTGCGCATGCCGTCGGCCTCGAATGGCGTCGAGGAGTAATCCCAATGGCGGTGATCGCGTCCGAAGTAGGTGACCGCGTAGCGGAAATCCCGCGAAACGAGCTGGCGCCACGAGACGTCCGCATAGGCGACCGTATCGTTTTCGGTGTCGAATTCGACGCGGCTCAGGAGCGCGATGTCGTCGGCGGGCAGCCAGCGCACGCGCAGTCCCGGCATCACCGTACCGCAATCCTTGCCGTAGTTGGGGTCTTCAGGATGCGCGGCGAGGCGGTGGTAGCGGTTGCCGCGCGTCCATTCCGTATCGTTGAACTGCACGGCCGCGTAGACGTCGAGGTCGAGGATCGTCCGCAGGCGCCCCTTCTCGTCCGTCTGACGCAGCGCATTACGCACGCCCGGCGTCACGCCGTACCAGGTATACGGCAGATTGCGGCTGCGCCCGGCGAACTGGTCGAGGTAGTCGGACGAGGCATCGATCGAATCGAAGACATAGGGACGCTGTCCGCGACCGAGTCCCGAATAGTCCGCCTCCTGCGCCAGCACGTCGAGATAAGGCTCGATCAGATGCTGCCAGTCTTCATTCAGCCATGCGGTGCCGCGCGCGTTGAAGGTGACGCCGCCCTCGACGATCGTGCGCAGCGCGTCGTCGCCGGTATTGCCCGCGCGGCCGTAGCCGTCGAGGTTCTCGAAGCCCGTGCGCTCCCAGTACGTGCCGCGCACGCCGACGCGCGGAACGACCGAGACGATATCCGCGACCTTGAACGGCAGCGTGAGACGGTGATAGGTGTCGAGGCGGAAGGTCGAATAGTCGGCCCAGGCGCCCGGATCGTAACGGAACGGAACGGCCGTGCGCGTCGTGCCGTGCCGGGCGTAGTTGCGGTTGAGGAAGCCGAGGCGCGAAGACGACTCGTAGTTCAGCGGCAGGCCGAAGAGCGGCTGCGGCGCGATGTCGAAGAACGCCTCGGGAAGACGCGCGGTGCCGCCGTAGAAGTCGTTGAGGGGACCCGAGACGCTGACGCCGAAACCGAAGGCGTTCTCGACGTGTTCCCACGCGAGTTCGTTTCCCTCGTGCCCGAGGAAGCGGTTGCGCGCGCCGAATAAGCCGTCGCGGAGGAAGTCGCTGCGGAAGTACGAATCGCTGTAATACGCCCCTTTCAGACGCACGACATCACGCTCGGTCGCGTCCCAGCGGTGCTCGAGCAGAAGGCCGTACCGTTCGTCCGGCACCTTGCTGCCCCAGTTCTCGTAATGCCAGTGCCGGCCGCTCGTCCAGTGGTGGTCGTAGGTGTCGGCGTCCTGATCCCACGCATAATACGCCTTGAAGCGCCCGCGGCCTAACGACCCCAGCTGCCAGCGGAAGCCCTGTCCGATGGCGATGCCGTTCTCGGAGCGCCAATCGACGCGCGAACTGCCGTCAAGTCCCCACGCATCGGGACCGAAATCGCCTGCGAGGTGATAGACGTACTTCGTGAGCAGATAGCCGCCCCAACGGCTGGAATAGCCCGGCGAAATCCGGAGCCCGTAGTCCGTGTCAAGCGGATAATACCAGTAGGGCAGCCACAGGATCGGCCGACCGAAGAGCCGCAGCGTCATGTTGCGCGCGACGATTCCGCGCGCCTCGCGGTAGACGACCTCGCCGGACGCCGACCAGTGGCAGGCGTGCGCGTCGTTCGTGCAGGTCGAGAAGGTCGTGCCGTCGGCGAAGCGGTATTCATCGCCCTTCTTCTCCACGAAATCGCTCAGGAGGCAGATAGGCGTCGGCCGGGCGTCCCGGGCGATCCCCAGCGGCGACGTCACCGCCCGGACGTGCCCTGTGGCGACCACGTCGCCGGTGAAGTTGTCCGCCGCCATGCGGTCGGCGGAGACCGTGAGCGTCTGGCGGGGGGAACCGTTCCAGCCGATCGGATCCTGCGCGGCGGAAGCCGCGAGAACCGCCGTCACGGCGGCTATCGTTGCGAAGGGGGTCTGTTTCATGACTGGGAGTATAGCACGTGTGAGGTGGCCGCGTCCAGTATCGAAAACGCCTCAGGGTGGCGGTGGAGCTCCGAGACGAAGGTCAGACGCGTGTTGTAGTCCTTCTGCAACTGCGCAAGAATCTCCGCGTCCTCCGTCCGCAGGCGCTGCATCACCTGCGGAGCGATGACGATCTTCGGCTCAAACGGCTTCTTCTCGGCCTCGGCCTTCTTGAGGAGCGCAATGAGCCGGCGCTGGACCTCGATCGAGATCGCCAGCGGCGACTTGACGAGTCCGTGGCCCTGGCAGTAGGGACACGTCGAGGTGAGCTGCGAAAGGATGGAGCGATCCTGGCGCTGGCGCGACATCTCCAGAAGCCCCAGCTCGGAGATCTGCAGCACGTTGGTGCGCGCGCGGTCGCGGCGAAGCGCGGTCTTGAGCGCCTTGTAGACCTGGTTCTGGTGCTTGCGGCTCTTCATGTCGATGAGGTCGAGGACGACGAGACCGCCGATGTTCCGCAGACGCAGCTGCCGCGCCACTTCGT
Organism: Kiritimatiellia bacterium; assembly: GCA_051884875.1. Classification (GTDB taxonomy): domain Bacteria; phylum Verrucomicrobiota; class Kiritimatiellia; order RFP12; family UBA1067; genus UBA1067. Next base: position 14,241 of record JBJEWD010000024.1, on the reverse strand, counting down.
CGACCGCCTCCAGGTTGACCTCCAGAATCGCCTCTTCTTGCGAACCCTTGCCCTTGTAGTGGCCCGTGTTGACGTCAACGGCGATCAGCGCCTCGGTCTCGTCGATCACCAGATAACCGCCCGACTTGAGCGGCACCTGCCGCGCGAACGCCTCGCCGAGCTGACGTTCAAGTCCGTAGTGCTCGAAGATGCAGGTGTCGCCGTCGTAGCGGCGGATCTTCCCCTTCGCCCGACGCGAAATCATCCCCGTGACCGCGCGCATCGACTCATAGCTCTTCGCCTCATCGATGACGATCGCATCGACATCTTCGGTGAGCCAGTCGCGCACGACGCGCTCGCAGAGATCCGGCTCCTGGAAGATGCAGCACGGCGTACGAAGACGTTTGGTGTTCATCTGCATCTCGTTCCAGACCGAAAGGAGGTTCCGGAGGTCGCGGGCGAACGCGCGTGCGCTCGCCCCCATCCCGACCGTACGGACGACGAGCCCCACGTTCTCGGGGAGCGGCAGACGGTCGAGGATCTTCTTCAGCCGCTGGCGCTCCTTCGCGTCGCCGATCTTCTTCGACACGCCGCGGATGCGCGTGCCGGGCATCATGACGAGGTAGCGCCCCGGAATGGAGAGATTCGCGGTGACGCGCGGACCCTTCGTCGAAATCGGCCCCTTCGTGACCTGCACGATGATCTCGGAACCCGGCGGAAAGCGCTTGGCGATCTCGGCATCGGAAAGGCGGTTCGCGCGGCGGCCCTTGCCGCGATCCTTGCGCGGCTCGTCATCGTCGTCCAGGAGCGCGTCCGCGTCCGGGGTCATGTCCCAGTAGTGCAGGAAGGCGTTCTTCGAAAGGCCGATGTCGACGAAGGCGGCCTGCAGGTCGTTTTCGAGGTTCTGGACGCGCCCCTTGAAGATGCTCCCCACCAGCCGTTCCTCCTCGGGGTGCTCGACCATATACTCCTCCAGCCGTCCGTTCTCCATCACGGCGACCCGGGTCTCCAGTTTCTCGACGTTGACGATTATCTCGCGCTTCAGTTTCGAGCGCTTGAACCAACCGAACAGATTCATCTGATCTCCTCTCTGTGCATAGACACGCTTTGTATTAGGCCCAAACCGGACATCACGACCACCAGGAACGTGCGTCCGGATGAAATGAAAGGCAGCGGCAGGCCCGTGATCGGCAGCAGCCCGATCGACATGGCGATGTTGATGAAGACGTGGGCGAAGATGAGCGTCGTCACCCCGAGCGCCAGCAGACGGCCGCGCATGTCCACCGCGCGCCAGGCCGTCCATACGCCCGTCCCGCACAACGTCAGGAACAGCCCCAGCAGGATGAGCGACCCCCGGTAGCCCGTCTCCTCGGCATACACGCAGAAGATGAAGTCGTTCATTGAAACCGAAGCCGGCAGAAACTTCAGGCGATTGTTCTCGCCACGGCAGAAGCCCTTGCCCGACCAGCCGCCCGTGCCGATCGAGATCTGCGCCTGCGCCCGGTTCCAGCCCGCGCCCGTACGATCCTTGTCGGGATGAAGGAACGTCTTCACCCGCCGGTACTGATGCGGCTTGAGCGGCGCGAGAACGAAGCGCGCGGCCGTCGGATCGTCGCCGCCGACGAAATAATGGATGCGCGCGCGCACCGCTTCCGACGCACCCGGCTTCTCGGCCTCGTTGACCGCCCCGAGCAGCAGCAGGGCCGCGAGACCGCCCAAGGCCAGCAGCACGGCGAAACCTTTGCGCCAGACGCCCGCCGACAGCAGCAGGACGACCACGGACGGGATGAGCGCCAGCGTCGTGCCGAGGTCGGGTTCCATCAGGATGAGCAGGCACGGAAGGCCGACGAGCACAACCGCCAGAAGAAAACCGGTGAGGCCGCCGAGGTCGCAGGTGCGGCTGCCGAACGTGAAGTCAAGCCGTCCGTAGACCTGCGCGAGCGCCATCAGAAGGGCGAGTTTCGCGATCTCGCCGGGCTGGAAGAACCAGAGCCAGCGCTTGCCGCCATAGACTTCGGACCCGACCAGCAGCACCAGGATGAGCAGGACGAGCGCGCCGAAATAGGCGGGCGCCGCGCCCCAGTCGAGCAGTCTGCGGTAGTCCGTCCAGGCGAGGACGAAATAGACGGCCAGCCCGAACACGGCCGTCGTGAGGTTCGCCTTCCACATCCCGTGGAACGCCTCCGACCGCGCCGAACCGGCCGACCAGATGGCGAGCGTACCGAGGGCGATCAGGGCCAGCATCGCGCCGAAGGAGACCCAGTTGAAGTTCCTCAGCCTACTCCACATCGTCGTCCCCCTTCCGGTTCGGATCGTTGAAGGCGGCCCGCAGGACGGCACTGACCTTCGGCGCGGTCGTGCCGCCGCCCGATTCGCCGTTTTCAATGACCATGGCGATGGCGAGCGCGCGGTGGCGCGCCTCGGGGCGCGATTCCGGCGTACCCGTCGCATAGGCGATGAACCACGTGTTCTTGCGCCGCGTCGCGCCGCGCCCGACCTCGGCGGTGCCCGTCTTGCCGATCACGAAGGCATCGACGCCCGTGCCGCCGCGGCGGCCCGTGCCGCCGTCGACGACCATCCGCATGCCGTCGCGCACGATGTCGAGGTCGCGCCGGCCGAATGGCAGAGGACGCGGTTCGGTCGCCATGTCGTCCTTCAGATATGGCGTCACGAGCGCACCTGTGCCGAGAGCACCCGCGACGCGCGCCATCTGGAGAGGCGTAACGAGCAGCATCCCCTGCCCCATCGCCATCTGCGCGAGATCGCCCGGATACCAGGGCGTGCGGTACGTCTCGCGCTTCCATCCGTCGTCCGGCACCACGCCGCGGACATCCTGCGGGAAGTCGATGCCGGTCGGCGCCCCGAGACCGAACGCCCGCGCCACCGTCGCGAGGACGTTCGTCCCCGCCTCCATGCCAAGGTGGCAGAAATAGGCGTTGCAGCTCTCCTTGAGCGCATGGCGGAGGTCGAGCGGCCCGTGCCCCCAGGTACGCGCGCAGCGGATGCGCATCTTGCCGAGGTAGTATGCGCCCGTGCATTCATACGCCGCGTCGGGCGGCACGCCGACGATAAGCCCCGCCAGCGCGGTGATGGGCTTGAAGGTCGAACCCGGCGCGTAGCTCTCGCCCACCGCGCGGTTGAGGAGCGGCTTGCGCGGGTCGTCGACGAGCCCGGTGTAGCGTCCGACGGCGAGGACGGGGCGGAAGCCGTTCGGATCGTACGCCGGCAGCAGGCCGTTCGGATCGAAGGACGGCGCACTCGCAAGTGCCAGCACGGCGCCGTCCTGCGGATCGATCACCGCACAGGCGCCCTTGTAGCCGCGCAGCTGCTCCTCGACCACCGCCTGAAGGCCGGCGTCAATCGTCAGCTGCAAATCGAAACCGCGTCCGCCCGGCTGAACCTCCCAGGTGCGCCGCGCGAAACCGCATGCGTCGACGAGCACCGACGTCTCGCCGGGCACGCCGCGCAGATAGCTGTCGTAGTAGTATTCGAGCCCGCTCCGCCCGCGCATCTCGTAGTCCGTGAAATGGACCCGGCCGTCCCCGGCCGGCACCGTCACCCGCTCCGCCCCCACGTAGCCGAGCAGATGCGCCGCCAACGTCCCTTCGGGATAGACGCGGCGCAGCTCCTCCACCAGCGCGAAGCCCGGCAGTTCGAGCGCGTGTTCGGCAAAACGCGCAAGCACCGCTTCATCGACGTCGTCCCAGACGACGAGCGGACGCGCCAGCCGTTGCTGGAGATGCCGGGCGACCGCCTCTTCGGTAAGCTTCGATTCCAGCCCGAGGAGGCGACCGGCGTACTGAACCATGCCGTGGATCTCCACCGCCATGACATCCCGGTTGCGCCGCTCGAACGTCTCCGCCTGATAGGCGATCGCGACGGACGGACGATTCGCCGCCAGCACGCGCCCGTGGCGGTCGAGGATGCGCCCGCGCACGCCGGCCGTCCGCACGCAGCGGACCGACTGACCCTGGAGCTTCTCGTCCGCGCCCGCCGCGCCGTCAAGCTGCACGTGCTCGAGCTTGACCGCCAGGACGAGAAACCCGAGCGCAAACAGCGCCGCCATGACCCAGCAGGCGATTCCACCCGGCATCTCGAGCTCATTTCGCATCGAGGACCGCCTTTCGTTCGAGCCAGATCATCACCGCCGCCGTTCCCACCAGCGCCGCCCCGCCGAACGGGAACGCCAGCAGCAGCCGGCTGAAAATGCTGCCGTTGAGCGACGGCATCCAGATCCACAGCCAGAGCTGGTAGAGGGGAAAGACGACGACCATGCCCGGCGGCACCGCCCACGGGATTCGCCCGACGAGCGCCGCCAGCGTGAAAAATCCAATGCTCGTCGCCGCCGGCAGCCCCGACAGCGCGTCCTCAAGCGCCCCCGCCGCCACCGCGAACACGAGGGCCTCCACCGCGCCCCGGCGGGCGGTCATCACCAGCGCCGCCGACAGAAGCACGGGAAATCCCGCGCCGAGAGCCTTGGGCAGAAGTTCCTCGACCGCGCCCCCGAAGACGAGGACGAGCGCCGCGAACGCAAAATGGACGAGTTCATTCTTCACAGCGGATGAAGACGTCCTCCAGCGTCGCGAAATCGACGGTCGGCTGCACGTCACCCTCCGCTGCGGACGCATCCGCAGCCTTGTCGCCTACAAGCAAAGTGCCGACCGGGATGCCGGCGGGAAAGACCCCGCCGAGACCCGATGTTAAGACCCGCGTCGGTGCGGCGACCTGCCGCCCGACCTTCAGATGACGCAAGACCAGCCGCTCCTCCGTGCCGCCCCAGAGAAGGCCGAACGACTTCGGATACCCTTCCAGCGTGCAGGCGACCTTGAGCGCGGGATCCGTGACGAGGAGCACCTCCGCCGTGTGCGCGGTGACCGCGACGACGCGCCCGACAAGACCCTCCGGCACACGCACGATCATCCCTTCGGCAACCCCCGCGCCCGACCCGCGATCAACCCGGATCGTCTTACGGGCGCCGGCCGCGCCGCCGCCCGTCGAAAGCACCCCGGCCGCAATCCAGCGCCCCTCCGTCCGCGCCCGGAAGTCGAGTGCCTGCCGCAGGCGCCGGTTCTCCTCCACCAACGCCGCCCGGTCGGCGTTCTGCATGCGCAGCGCATCCCGTTCGCGGCGCAGACGGATGTTCTCGGCCTGCGCCGCCGCGCCCTCCCAAAGCCCTGACAACCAGGCGGACACGGGACGGATGAACGAACGCCGCGCGCGCAGAACCGGGTAGACCGTCTCCACGGCGGCATCCCGCCAGAAGACGACGACAAGCACCGCGACCACCGCCAGGGCGATGATCGTCAATGCGCCAGTTGTTTTCGCCTTCACTTCTGCAAATCCCTTCTTCCGGGGGATCTGCCGAAGACTTCGTTACGATGAACTCTCGTTCTTCGCGAGGAAATCAAGCTCGTTCATCACAACGCCCGTACCCTCGGCCACGGCCGAGAGCGGATCGTCCGCCAGCGTGACGGGTAGCCCCGTCTGCGCCGCCAAAAGCTTGTCGAGACCGCGCAGCTGCGAGCTTCCGCCCGACAGCACCAAACCGCGGTCCACGAGGTCGGCCGCAAGTTCCGGTTCGCACTTGTCGAGCGTGGATCTTACGGCATCCACGATCTGACTGACCGGCTCCTTGAGCGCATCCCTGATTTCCTCGGAGGTTATCGTCAAAGTCTTCGGCAACCCCGATACAATGTCACGGCCCTTGATCTCCAGCGTCTTCTCCTCACCCGTGGGATAGGCGCTGCCGATCTCGATCTTGATCCGCTCGGACATGCGCTCGCCAATCAGCAGATTGTAGACGCGCTGCACGTACTTCTGGATGCAGTCGTCCATCGCATCACCGCCCGCCTGACGGGCCGAATAGCTATGGACGATGCCGGCGAGCGAGATGATCGCCACCTCGCAGGTTCCGCCGCCGATGTCAACGATCATCGAACCCGCCGGTTCCGCAACCGGCAGCCCGACGCCGATGGCGGCCGCCATCGGCTCTTCGATCAGGAAAACCTTGCCCGCCCCCGCCGCATGCGCCGCATCCTCGACCGCGCGCTTCTCGACTTCGGTGATGCCGCTCGGAACGGCCACGACCAGCCGGGGCTTGAAGTATTTCGCGAAAAAACGCCGCGGGCACACCTTGTCGATGAAATACTTGATCATCGCCTCGGTGATGTCGAAATCGGCGATCACGCCGGATTTCATCGGACGAATGGCGATGATGTTGGGCGGCGAGACGCCCAGCATGCGTTTGGCCTCCGCACCCACGGCGAGAACGCGCTTGGAACCCGCCTGAATCGCGACTACGGAAGGCTCCCGCAACACGATGCCGCGATCCTTCACATAGGCGAGGGAGTTCGCGGTACCGAGGTCGATGCCGATATCCGTGGAGAAGAGCGATCTGAGGTTGAACATGGCGTTCTCTTTCGTTTATCCAATGTTTGCCGTATTCTACGCGATTTCAGCGGAAATGTCAACCGAAGAAGGCCTTGTAGAGCGCCCGGACGGCGACATCGCGGTCGGCGGAACGGACGGCGAGCATGAAGCTGACCTCGCTCGACCCCTGGTTGACCATCGAAACCGAAATGCCGACCGACGCCAGTGCCAGGCACGCCTTCGCCAGCATACCCGCCGTATAGCACATGCCTTCGCCCACGATCATGAGAATCGTGATGTCGCGCTCGACGAGCACGCTGTCGGGCTTGAGCACGCGCTTGATCGTCTGGATCACGCGCCGCTCCTTCTCCTTCGACAGATGCTGTTCCTTGACGACGATGCACTGCGAGTCCACGCCCGAAGGCATGTGCTCGTAGGGTACGCCCTCCTCCTCCAGCACCTGCAGGAGCCGGCGGCCGAAGCCGATTTCACGGTTCATCAGGTACTTGTCGACGACGATGTTGCAGAAATGGTCGGCGCAGGCGATGCCTACGACCGTGCCGGGAACGACGCGACGCGACTGCTGGATCATCGTGCCGGGCTCGCCCGGGTGGTTCGTGTTGCGGATGTTGATCGGAATGCGCGCCCGCACGGCGGGGATGACCGCATCGTCATTGAAGACGCCGAAGCCCGCATAGGCGAGCTCGCGCATTTCGCGATAGGTCATCGTCGGGATGCCCTCGCGGACCTCGGGCACGATGCGCGGATCGACCGGATAGACCGAATCGACGTCCGTGAAGTTCTCGTACACGTCGGCACAGACCGCCGCCGCGAGAATCGAACCCGTGATGTCGCTGCCGCCGCGCGGGAACGTCGCGACCTTGCCCTCCTTCGTATAGCCGAAGAAACCGGGATAGATCACAATGCCCTCGAAGTTGGCGAACGCGCGCGAAAGCGTTGCATAGCTCGCCGGATCGAGCTGGGCCTCGCCGAAGCGGCCCGTCAGCACCATGCCCGTCTCCCGCGGACTTGCATAGCGCGCCTTCCGGCCGCGCGCGGCGAACGCCACGGCGACGAGCTTCGCGTTGTTGTCCTCGCCCGCCGCTTTCATCAGATCCATGAACTCGTCGGGCGCGAGCCGGGCGACCTGCGCAAGCCGGTCCATGAGATCCATCTCGATCTCGCGCACGATCTCCTCGCCGAGCCGAAGCGCGGACGCAATCTCCGCGTAGCGCTCGACGACGGCGCCGAACTCGCGATCCGTGTTCGCGCCCTTCTGCGCCGTCTGCGCCAGCGTAATGAGGAGATCCGTCACCTTCGTGTCGCCCGTGTGGCGCTTGCCGGGGGCCGAAACGACCACGATGCGCCGCGCAGGATCCGCGAGCACGATGTCTATTACCTTATTGAGCTGCTTCGCATCCGCAAGGGATGAACCGCCGAATTTGCAAACCTTCATTATTCTGAAACTTCCGGTGGGGGGGGGGGGGGTATTTACAGCACGCGCAGAGCGACCGGCTCGCCGCCGATCACGCCGCTCGCCTTGATCTCGGCGAGCGCCGCCTCCAGGTTCTTCGTCTTCGCCGCGTGCGTCAGCACGACGACGGGCACGGGCTGGTTGCCGACGCTGCCGGCCTTCTGCGACGCCGCCGCAAGCGAAACGCCGTGCTGGCCGAGGATGGTGGCGATCATGCCGAAAGCGCCCGCCCGATCCTCAAGCTGGAAGCGAATGTAGTACTTCGAGGCGATCTCGCCCGCCGGCCGGAGGCCGATCCGCCCCTCGGCGTAGTCCGGCACGGCGCGCGTGTAGCGCGTCTCGCCGTGCGCGAGATTGCGCGCGATGTCGCCGATGTCGCCCACGACCGTCGAGGCCGTCGGCGCACGCCCCGCGCCACGCCCGTAGTACATCGTATAGTCGCTCATGTCACCCTTGACCATCACCGCATTGAACGCGTCGTTGACGTTGGAGAGCATGTGCGAGAAGGGAACGAGCGTCGGATGCACGCCCACCTCGACCTCATCGCCGCAGCGGGCGACGACCGCAAGAAGCTTGATCCGGTAGCCGAAATCCGCCGCATACCGCACGTCTTCGCCCGCGAGGTTGCGGATGCCCTCGACCTGCACCTGTTCGAGCGACGGCTGGAAGCCGAACGCGAGGGCGGCGAGAATGCACGCCTTGTGCGCGGTATCGAAACCGTCGATGTCGAGCGAGGGGTTCGCCTCGGCATACCCAAGCCGCTGCGCGTCCTTGAGGATGACGTCAAAGGGCAGTCCCTCGTTCTCCATCCGCGTGAGGATGTAGTTGCAGGTCCCGTTGAGGATGCCATGGATCGACTCGACGTCGTTGCCCGACAGGCCTTCGCGCAACACGCGGATGATCGGGATGCCGCCGCCCACGGACGCGCCGAAGTAGATGTCGACGCCATTCGCCTTCGCCGTTTCGAAGATTTCCCGACCGTATTCGGCCAGCAGCTTCTTGTTAGCCGTCACCACGCACTTGCGGTTCTGGAGCGCCTCCAGCACGAACTGCTTCGCAATACCCGTGCCGCCGATGGTCTCGACGACGATCTGGATCTCCGGGTCGCGGATGACCGCCGCCGCCTCGGTCGTCAGAATACCCTCGGGCAGCGTGATGCCGCGATCCGTCGTAATGTCGAGATCGGCGATCTTCCGGAGGACGATGTCGACGTCCAGCCGCCTGGCCATGACGTCACGATGCCGCAAAAGCCCGTCGGCGACGCCGGCGCCCACGGTCCCGAAACCAAGAATTCCAACTCCAATCTGCTTCATCAGATGCCCTTCTTTCTATAAGAGCTGGATATTTTACTCTTATTAGGCGTCCCAAGTCAAATGCAAAGCGTTTCCAATCCCGATTTCGGGCGACGGCGCCGGTCGAATTTGCGATGGATGAGGGCGAGGGAGGTCGGAACGGCGACAGCCAGGACGAAACCGAGCGCGCCAAGCGCACCCTGGAGGATGGCGCGCCAAGGCACGGCGAAGGTGGCGGGGAGCCCCCAGTTCGCCATCGAGGCGCGCGTCACGGACGTGAACAGCCAGCCGGCGGCGGCGCCGAAGACGAATCCCGCGACCATACCCTTCAGGGCGACGGAGACCGCCTCCTGCGCCAGCTGCCTGGCCATGCGGCCCCGCGTCATCCCCACCGTCCGCAGCACCACGAATTCCTGCCGCCGCGCGGCGACGCGCGCGACCAGCATTGCGACGAGTCCGAGCGAAATGACGGCGAGGAAGACGAATGGTATGCGCGCCATCGAGCCGATGATGTCCACGCCATGGGCAAGCGTCCCGTCGGCGACCTCGTCGCGCTGGTGGAGCTGCACGTTGTTGCCGCGCACCTCGCCGCTCTCCATCACGCGATCCGCCCCCGCGAGCGCGGCGATAATCGCCTCCTCCACCTGGCGACCCGCACCATAGACGCCGTGCGCGGCGAGAAACGCGGGTTCGTAGTCGAGCCAGAGGTGCGTCATGCCGACCATCTGCGCCGGTCGGATGTCGCACGCCGCCAGCGTGTCGAAGCTGACGAAGAGCGGACCGTCCGTATTCACGGGCTTGCGGTTGAGCCCGCGGACGAGCCCCCGGCTCGTCACCATATGCCAGTTGAGATCGACGATGCCGACGACCTTCAGCACGTTCGTCAGCCCCCCGCCGCAGTCGAGCGTGACATCCGAACCCAGTTCCAGCCGCCGCGCCCGCGCCATCATCTCGGTAATGACGCAGTTGTCGCCCTCGGCCAGCGCCTTCGCCGCCGCATCATGGTCGCCGGCGACGAAGCGGAAATCCGGCAGCCAGTCGCTCGCCAGCAGGAGCGCATTGCGGCAAGCCGCCTGCCGCGGCCCTCGGGATTCCTCGACGGGGTCGCGCATCCGCAGCTCCTCCCGCGGCGCGAAATCGACCTGCAGCGGCTGAAGCTCGTGGATGCGCCGGACGCCGGGGATCTTCCCCTGCAGTTTCTCGATGTCAAAACTCGAAACGCCCGCCGGCAGGATTGAGACTATCGCATCGGGCCACTCGGGCGAGGGGACGAACGCGCTCATCAGCGAGCCGCCCCAGACTTCGACCGCCACGAAGGCGCCGAAGCCGAAGGCGAAGGAAAGGAACGTGCCGAGAGGCCGCCGGTTCGGCACGCGGTTCGAGGCGGCCTCCAGCGGACGCACCGCCAGCGCGCGGCGCAACGCGACCAGCACGGCGACGAGCGCGAGGGCGGGCGCGGCGGCGAAGGCAGCCGCCATGGTCGGCCAGGCGAGGGCGGCCCCCATCGGGAAGAGCGCCTTGTCCGAAGCGACGTAGGCGAGCACGCCCGGCACGGCAACCGCCACCCCGAGGAACGTCCCCGCGAGGGCGAGCGCCAGCGCCTCGCCCGCACAGACGCGCACGACGCCCAGACGCGTCATCCCGAGAACCCGCAGCACCGCCAGCTCGCGGCGCCGGGACTCGATGGAGAGGAAAAGGGAATTGAGAAGAAGGCACAGTGCCGTCAGCACCGCCGCCCAGATCAGAAGCGGTTTCGCATAGCCGAGGTTGCGCCCCTCGTCCGTGGCGAGCGCGGGCGCGAGTTCCGCCGCCGTCTTCGGCGTCCAGCCACGCCACGCCTCGGCGATGCGCGCGGCGGTCTGCGGCGACACGTAGCCGTTCGGATAGCCGCGTACGGGCTTCGCCCAATCGATCACGCCCGCGACCTTGAGGACGTAGGTGCCCTGCCGGCCCGTGAACGGAATCGCCGTGCCGACGGCTGGCGGCGCGAGCCGCCGCTGGGCGAAGAGCGCCCGCGAGACGATGATGCCGTCCTCGGGGATGTCATCCCCTTCCCGCGTCGCCACGAGCGCCATCATCGGCCGACCCTGCAGGGGGATCCCGTTCGGGCGGTAGTCGGGCAGCAGCATCGTCACCCGCGCCGTGTCCGCGACGGGCATCTCGCGTAGGAGCCGTTCCGCAAAGGCCTCGCCCTGCCGCGCATTGGAAAGAGTCAGCGACCGCATGAAGACCACCGTCGCAACGGCAATCGCCACGCCCGCCACCGCACAGATATGCCGCGCCTTCATTGTCGTCTACCGATAGGTTTCAAGATAGAGTTCGGAGACGCGCGCGGGATCGCCGTTCGTCTCGTACGCGGCGGCGATGCGCCCCTCCTTGAGGAAATGCACCGTCTTGGCGCAGGACGCGACGACGGGGTCGTGCGTCACGACGAGAATCGCGCACCGGTCGGTCGCGTTCAGTTCCTTCAGCAGGAGGCAGATGTCCTTGGCCGCCTTCGCGTCCAGATTGCCGGTCGGTTCGTCGGCGAGGACGACGTCCGGCGCGGCGATGAGCGCACGCGCGATCGCCACGCGCTGCTGCTCGCCGCCGGAGAGTGCGTCAGGCCTGCGGTCCAGCTTGTCGGCAAGCCCGAGGAGCGCCACCAGGCGGTCGAAACGCGCCGCATCGACCTTGCCGCCATCCAGCTTCACGGGCAGCTCGATGTTCTCCCGCACGGTCTTCCCATCCAGAAGATTGAACGCCTGGAAGACGACCCCCACGTGACGCCGACGGAACTTCGTCGCCTGCGCATCCGTCATCTGCGCTACGTTCCGTCCGCCGACCATCAGGCTTCCCGCCTCGACGGCGAGCAGTCCCGCCGCCAGATGGAGGAATGTGGACTTGCCGCTGCCCGAGGGGCCCATCAGCGCGGCGAAACCGCCCTCTTCCAGCGTCAGCCAGAAATCGTTCAGCACCTGCTGGTTCCCATACGTACGGCCAACGCCGACGGCTTTTAATGCGTCCATAGACCTCCTTTCACCGACAGAGTTCCAGCACCAGCATCGCGAAGGAGGTGCAGAGAATGGGGTCGGCCTCCCAGAAACGGTTGTTGTCGTTCGCCCAGCTGCCGTCCTCCTTCTGCCGCGCGATGACGGCGGCGGAAAGCTCCTTCTTCCAGTCATGCGCGCCCACCTTCTCGACCTGCGCGGCGGAAAGCGCACGCGCCATGATGTCGTAGAAGTAGTAGAGGCCCTGGTTGCCCATGCCGGGGTTCTCCTGCACGGACCAGTTCCGCTCCAGGTATTCGAGCGACTGCCTGACGCGCGGATCGGAGCGGTCGAGATTCGCGTGGCACATCGACAGCACGGCGGCGTACGTCATCGAACCGTAGGCGCGCAGCTGCACCCGCCCCGCCGCATTCGTCGCCGTGCCGCCCTGCGGCGTACGGTCGTTGTAAGCCGCACCGCCGGCATCGGGGCCTTCCTTCTTCATGAGATTCTCCACAAAGGCGAGCGCCTTGTCCCAATCGAGATCGACGCGCCGGCCGCCCGACCGCAGTTCCTCAAGCGACTGCGTCCGCCGCATCGCGTCCATCGCATAGGAGGTGTTGGAAAGGTCGGCATAACGGCGGCGCGACACCTTGTCATAGCCGAAGCCGCCCGCCATCGTATCGTCGCCCGTCAGCTGCGAGGACGCGATGTATTCGCGCGCCTTGAGGAGCGCCGCCGTCGGGGCGCGTCCCGAGACGAAGAGCGCCGAGAGACAGACCGACGTGTTGTAGTTGCCGAGACCCGAACCGCCGCGCCCCGGCTTCGGCACGTAGAAACCACCGTCCTCCCGCTGCGTGGAAAGGACGTACTTCACACCCTTCCCGATGGCCTCGGAAAGACGCGCGCGGTCATTCTCCATTTCTCCGGCGCAGCCGGAGAGCGCCCACACCGGAAGCGCCGTCAGGGCCGGCATCTGACGGTCGCTCCAATGGCCCGCCGGATCCTGCTGCGCCAGCAGAAACGCGGCGCCTTTCGCCAAAGACGCCTCCAGGGGCTCCTCCGCCCAACCCCCGCAGCAGACGACCGCTGCAACCGTACACAGGAACTTCCTCATCGTGAACACGACCTTTCCGTCCGATGAAACGCCGCCGCCCGCCGTGCGGTTCACGCGAAGTCAGTGCGTGCGGAAACCCGGCTGGAGTTCCATCAGGGCCTTGATGCGATCTTCGATCCGCGGATGCGAGGCGAAAAGCGAACCGATGCCGCCGGCGATTCCGAAGGCTTTCATCGAACTGGGCATGGCGCCGACCTTGAGGCCGCCCAGACGCTGCAGCGCCGTGATCATCGGCATCGGCGAGCCCAGAAGGTCGGCCGACCCCGCGTCGGCGGCAAACTCGCGTCGGCGGCTGTACCACATGACGACCACCGCGGCGAGGACGCCGAAGAGGAGCTGGAAGATCTGGCGCAGCAGATAGCCGAGCCCGAAACTGCCGCGCCGACGGCCCCGCTCGTCCCGCGAAAGCGCACTTTCCACCAGGAACGCGAGCACATAGGCGAAGAAGATGACGAAGGTGTTGACGACGCCCTGCGTCAGGCACATCGTCACCATGTCGCCGTTTTTCACGTGCGACATCTCGTGAGCGAGGACGGCGCGCAGTTCCTCGCGGCTCATCTGCCGGAGGATGCCGTCCGAAACGGCCACCAGCGCGGCGTTCTTGAACGCGCCCGTCGCGAACGCGTTCGGCTCGCCGGGATAGATGGCGACCTCGGGCGTCTTCACGCCGGCGCGACGCGCGAGATCCTCGACCGTCTGCACGAGCCAGCGCTCGTCGTCGCCCTCCGTGCCGGTGATGGTGCGGCAACGCATCGAATAGCGCACCATCGTCTTGGAGAGGAACAGCGAAACAAGCGACCCCGCCATGCCGAAGATGAAGGAGAACACGAGCAGCGGCATCCAACCCGACGGATTGCCGGTAAGCTCCGACAAATCCGCGCCAAGGAACGAAAGGACGACGGACGCGACGAGCGTCAGCATCGCGACGGCCGCCAAGTTGGTCAGCAGAAAAAGGAATATGCGTTTCATGGCAATGATTATATCAAATTATTGCTCCGGCGACGAATTATTGTGAGTCGGCCGCATAGGAAACGTGCTTGT
>JBJEWD010000023.1:0-61302 GCA_051884875.1 Kiritimatiellia bacterium | reverse complement strand
ACAAGCACGTTTCCTATGCGGCCGACTCACAATAATTCGTCGCCGGAGCAATAATGATGTTGACGGCTGTGTTTATTATAATTATGTTGGGATAGTCAATGTAAAATTTGCAGTAGACCATCAAGGACGCCCTGTTGTAAGAATGCCATACTATTTCAACCCTACCCCTAACGACACGAACCTTGAGGCGAAATGAGAAAGACAAAGCCTTGTGCAAGCACAAAACTCTTTCAACCGACAAGAGCGCGGAGAACGACGAGTTCGACACGCAGTACGCTGACATTCAGAATCAAATTCTACGAAAAGGTAATGGAAGTAGGAGGTTTGAGATGAGAATGTCATTGGTGTTGTTTTGCTTGGCAGCATGCGTCTGCATGGCACATGGCGAGTACAGCGCAAAGTTCATAAATGCAATGCGCAAGGGCGCGGATACATCAGTCGAGATCCGCATTTGCGACGATGACGGGGCTGTCTCCGGAATCCGCTATCCGCGGGCGTGCGGTTTTTTGGTATAATACCGGGCGAAAGTAGGCCGATAAGATGGCGAAATTGACTGGTGCGGTGGGTATGCAGATCTGGAAGGAGGGCGCACATGAATAGGTGGATGCCGCTTTTGGCGGGCGTTGTCGTCTTGGGCCTGTCGATTTGGGTCTGGGAAGGCTGGCGGATCGAGCCGAAGAACGGGCAAATCGCCGTCCTGATGAAGAAGACGGGGAAGGATCTGCCGGTCGATGCGATTCTGGCACCCGGTCTGGAATACAAGGGCATTCAGCAGGAAGTCTTGCCCGAAGGGCGCTATTTCCGGAATCCCTGGACGTGGGAGTGGGCGTATTTCAAGGCGCTGGACATTCCCGCCGGGAGCTTCGGCGTGCTCGTGCGCAAGTTCGGCAAGGATCTGCCTTCGGGCGAGATCATCGCCCGCGACGAGACCTACAAGGGCATCGTGCGCGAAGTGATCGGCACCGGACGCCACCGCATCAACCCCTACGCCTACGACGTGAAGCTCTACGACGACATCACCATCAAGCCCGGCCACGTGGGCGTGGTTACGCGCCTGGACGGGGCGGACGTCTTCAGCGGCGCCGGCGGCGATTCGTTTCTCGTCAGGGTCGGCGAGAAGGGCGTCACCGACGAGATTTTGAAGGAAGGCACCCACCGTCTGAATCCTTTCCTCTTCTCGGTGACGATCGTCAACGTGCAGAGTCAGCGCTTCGAATTGAGCGGGGACGATGCCATCAGCTTCCTCACCCAGGACGGCTTCACCGTCCGCGCCGAAGGAACGCTTGAGTTCAATCTCGAACTCGACCACGTGGCCTTGCTCGCCCACGAGGTCGGCGATATGGACGATATTCTGCAAAAGCTCATCCTGCCTTCCGCGCGTGGGTTCTCCCGCATCGAGGGCTCGAAGAAGCACGCGACCGAATTCATCGTCGGCGAATCGCGCCAGGCCTTCCAGAATTCGCTCGAAGCGTATTTGAAGGAGATTTGCCGGCCGTGGGGGATTTCGCTCAACTCGGTGCTCATCCGCGACATCTTCGCGCCGCAGGAAGTGGCCGCCATCATCCGTTCGCGCGAGCTGGCCGTGCAGGAGGCGAAGAAGATCGACCAGCAGATCGTGCAGGCGAAAAGCCAGGCCGAGCTTGGGCGCCAGAAGGCCCTGGCCGAGCGCAATTCGCGGACCGTGGCCGCCGACACCGACCGCATCCAGCGCAAGATCGAGGCCGAGCAGGCGCAGAGCGAAGAGACGATCGCCGCCGAGACGAAGTTCGAGTCCGCCAAGGTGTATCTCGACAGCGCCCGGGCGCAGGCGCAGGCGAAACTCGTCCGCGCCGAGGCCGATCGCCAGGTGATCGAAGCCCGGACGCTCGCCGAGGCGAATGTGCTTAAAAGCGAGCTGTCGATCTACGCCGACGAGCGCGACTACCTGCGCGCGCGGTTCTATGAGAAAACCGCCCCGCGGATTACCGAGGTGCTCACCCGGGACGATTCGCGCGAATTGCTGGGAATACCCATCAAAAGCGGTTTCTCGGGCGTGAAGGGAGGTGCGCAATGAGCAACTCCATCGGCAATGTCGGCAAGATGGCAGTCTTGATCGCCGCATCGCTCGCGGGACTGGCCATCCTCGTTTTCGGGTTTGTCTGGACGTGCTGCCGCGTGTACGTGCCGCATGGCCACATGGCCATCGTGACGGCCAAGACCGGCGAGGAATTGCCGCCCGATTCGATTCTGGCCGAGCCCGGGCAGAAAGGCGTGCAGCGCGTTCCGCTCGCGGAGGGCCGCCACTTCCTCAATCCGATCACCCACGATTGGCGCCTGGTGCCGGTGACGACGATTCCCGCCGGCAGCGTCGGCGTGGTTACCGCCAAGAGCGGACGGGAACTCGCCGACGGCGAAATCATCGCCGCCGACCGCGCGTCCAAAGGCGTGTGGAAGGAAGTGCTGGGACCGGGCACCTACCGGCTCAATCCGGAAGGCTATGCGGTGAAGCTCTTCAACGCCATCAACATCCCCATCGGCTACGTGGGCGTGGTGACCTCCCTGACCGGTCGACCGGCCGCGAAGGGCCAATTCGCCCAAGTCGGGGAAAAAGGCGTAATCGAGCGGGCTTTGCAGCCGGGACTCTACTACATCAATCCGCGCGCCTATCAGGTGGATGTCGTGGAAATCGGCATGAACCAGGTCTCCATCATCGGCAAGTCGGGCACGGTCGTCCTCACCAAGGCCCAGAACCAGAGCGTCGGCGGACTCGACGAGCTCCAGCAACTGACTTTGCGCAAGCAGGTGCAGAAACGCGCGGAGTACGTAACCCAGAACGCCAATCTGGGCATTGTCGACGATTCGGCCGCGCGCAATTTCTCGCAGATGCTCGGCCTGGGCGGCTCCAGCTCGCTCGGCCGCGCGCCCGAAAGGAAATCGAAGATCCACCTCGCACGCGAGGATGCGGACGACGTGCGGGCCGTGAACGCGTCCGGCGCGCCGTCCGCCCATTCCGCCGGCGCGCCGTCGCTGCCGACCGGCGATTCGGTGGCCTTCGGCATGAACCAATTCGTGCAATTCCCCAGTTCCGACGGCTTTTCGATCATGCTCGACATGACCGTCGAGTTCGAGCTGCTGCCCGGGAGCATCTCGCGCATCTTCATGCTCTACGGCGATCTGCCGGCGGTGGTGTCGAAAATCCTCATGCCGCAGATTCTTTCGATCTCGCGCCTGAAGGGTTCGGACTACAAAGCGCGTGATTTCATCGACGGGGAGGGGCGGCTCAAGTTCCAGAAGGAGATGACCGACGAGCTCGTGAAGGTGATGAAGGAAAAGCACATCGTCGTTCGCAACGCCATCGTCCGCCACGTCGAGGTGCCCGAAGAGATCCTCAAGCCGATCCAGTCCGCCGCGATCGCCAAGGAGCAGGATCTGACCAACCAAACCCAGCAGCAGACGGAAAAACGCCGCGCCGAACTGAACGCGGAAGTCGCCCGGATCGAACAGTTCCGGCGGGAAGTCGAGCAGGAAACCGAAAAGCTCGTGGCCACCATCAAGGCGGAAACGCAGAAGGAGGTTTCGCTCATCAATGCCGCCACCAAGCTGAAAGTCGCCCAGATCGAGCTGGATACCGCGAAGATCCAGGCCGAGATCGTCGAGGTGCAGGGCAAGGCGTCGGCGCAGGCGAAATTCATGGTGGAGAACGAAGAGGCCCTCGGGCTCAAGCGCCGCGCGGCCGCGTTCAGGGATTCGTCGCTCTGGGCGGATCTGACCTTCGTCGATTTGCTCTCGACGAACCTCTGCATTCGCGTCATCCATTCGGGCGAAGGCACGCTCTGGACCGATCTTAAAGGCGCCGGATTGGCGTTGCCCGCGAAATGACCTGCGTGCGCTTTCCGCCGCTTCGGACCGGGCAGACGCGCCCGTGGCCTGGCGATGTCTGCCGGAAGGCGTGTCCGGGCTGTCGATCACTTGCCGTTTTGTGGTATAATACTGGCACATTATGAAACTTTCAGGTACTATTACGGCCATGGTCACGCCGTTCGCGAAGGACGGTTCGGTTGACTATGGCCGTCTGCAGGCGATTGTGGAAGAACAGATCGCAGGGGGCGTCGAGGGCATTTGCGCGGTGGGCACGACGGGCGAATCGCCGACCCTCGACCATGACGAGCACCACAGGGTCATTGAGAAGACGATCGAGTTTGCGCAGGGCAAGGTGAAGATCGTCGCCGGCACGGGCGCCAATTCGACGGCGGAGGCGGTTTCGCTGACGAAGGCGGCGATCGCCGCCGGCGGGTCGGATGCGACGCTGCAGGTGACGCCGTACTACAACAAGCCGAATGCGGAAGGCATCTACCGCCACTTCATGACGATCGCCGATCTCGGGCTGCCCGTGGTGCTCTACAACGTGCCGGGTCGGTCGGGGCGGGAGATTCCGCTGGACGTTGTGGCGCGCCTTTCGACGCATCCGAACGTCATCGCCATCAAGGAGGCGGCCGGATCGGTCGATCGCGTCAGTGCGATCAAGAGCCGCTGCCCCGATTTCACGGTGCTTTCCGGCGACGACGGCCTTGCCGTGCCGATGATCGCCGTGGGCGCCGCAGGCGTCATCTCCGTCGCGTCGAACCTGATTCCGCGCGAGATGGGCGATATGGTTCGTGCCGCGCTCGCCGGTGATTTCGCGACGGCCCGTCGGCTTCATGCGACGTACTATCCGCTTTTCCGCGACCTCTTCATCGACGCGAATCCCGTGATGGTGAAAGAGGCGATGGCGATGATGGGCAGGCTCGAACGCGTATTCCGTCTGCCGCTCTGCGAGACGACGGCATCGAACCTCGCGCAGTTGCGCGCCACGCTCACCCGTGTCGGGCTGCTCTAAATGCGCATCGGGTTCGGCTACGATTCGCATGTCTTCACGGACGCCGCCAAGCCGTTGCTGCTGGGCGGCGTTCTGATTCCCGGATCGCCGGGACTCAAGGCGCATTCCGATGGCGACGTGCTGATCCACGCGGTCATCGACGCGCTTTTCGGAGCGGCGGCGCTGGGGGATATCGGGTCGCATTTCCCCGATACGGACGCGCGTTGGAAGGACGCCGATTCGGCGCGGCTCCTCGTCGCGGCGATGGACGAGGTGCGTCACGCGGGCCACACGCTCGGCAATCTGGACGTCACGGTCATCTGCGAACGCCCGAAGCTGCGGCCCCATGCCGAGGCGATTCGCGCGCGTCTCGCGCGGCTTCTGGGCGTGGAGATCGCGCAGATCTCCGTCAAGGGCAAGACCAACGAGAAAATGGACGATGTCGGCGCGGGCAAAGGCATCGTCGTGCACGCCGTCTGTATTTTGATATAATACCCCCACCATGAAAGTCTTCAACTCGCTGACGCGTCGGAACGAGGAGCTCTCGCCGATCGCCGACAACACGATTCGCCTGTATACCTGCGGACCGACGGTGTACAATTTTGCGCATATCGGCAATTTCCGCGCCTATACCTTCGAGGACATTCTGCGCCGCGTGATCCAGTTCAACGGCATGAAGATCAGACAGGTCATGAACCTCACCGACGTCGACGACAAGACGATCCGCGGGGCGAATGCGGCGGGCGTGAAGCTGACGGACTATACGAAGACCTATAAGGATGCGTTTTTCGCCGATCTCGAGAAGTTGAACATCCAGCCCGCCGAGGTCTATCCGGCGGCGACGGACCACATCCCCGAGATGATCGATCTCGTGCAGAATCTCGTCGCGAAGGGCATCGCCTACCGGAGCGAGGACGGATCGGTCTACTTCAACGTCCGCAAGTTCCCGGGCTACGGCAAGCTCGCGCACATCGACTTCGACCACCAGCAGACCGGTGCGCGTTGCGCGGCGGACGAGTACGACAAGGAGAACGTCGGCGACTTCGCGCTCTGGAAGGCGTGGGAGGAATCCGACGGTCCCGTCGGCTGGGATTCGCCGTGGGGCCGGGGCCGGCCGGGCTGGCACATCGAATGCTCGGCGATGTCGATGAAGTACCTCGGCGAGACGTTCGACCTTCACACCGGCGGCATTGACAACCTCTTCCCGCACCACGAGAACGAGATCGCCCAGGCCGAGGCCGCGACGGGCAAGGCGTTCGTGAAGACGTGGATGCACTGCGCGCATCTGCGCGTGAACGGCGAGAAGATGTCGAAGTCGCTCGGCAACTTCTTCACGCTCCGCGATCTGTTGGAGAAGGGCTACACGGGCCGCGAGATCCGCTACGTGCTCATTAACGCGCACTACCGGAGCGGGCTCAACTTCGCGTTCACGGCGCTGGATGACGCGCGCAAGGCGCTCGCCCGCATCGACGCGTGCGTGGCGCAGGCGACTGCGGGCGCGGTTCCCGAATGGGCGCAGGCGCATCTCGGCGCCTTCACGGCGGCGGTGAACGACGACCTCAATATCCCAAGCGCGTTTGCCGCGCTCTTCGCGCTCGTGCGCGACGCCAACGGCAGGGGGGCGGCGGGAACGCTGTCCGTCTTCCGGCGGATGGACGAGGTGCTGGGCGTCATTTTCTTCGGGAACGAGCCGAAGCAGGTGGAGATTCCGGCGGAGCTTCAGGCGCTCCTTGATCAGCGTGCAGAAGCCCGCAAGGCGAAGGACTGGGCGGCGTCCGACCGGCTGCGCGACGCGATCGCCGCCGCCGGCTGGACGGTGAAGGATTCGAAGGACGGCCAGACGGTCGTGAAGAAGGTCTGAAACGCATAGTGAAAAGGGGGAATGCATCCATGGGAAGACTGCTATTGGTCTGCGCTGCGGCGCTGGCGGCATCGTTCGTCCGGGCCGCCGTATCGTTCGGCAAGGTGTCCGTCGTCTATGACGGCGGCACGCTTGAGGTGCCCGCCGATGGCCCGGCCCGGCCTGTGAAGCTGCCCGCGAACCCCCAGGCCGCGCGGCTGTCGGAGCGCCGCGCGCGCAAGGCCGTGAACTCCGCGCCGGCGAAGGCGGGGACGCTGGCGGCGCGGGTCTTCCGTGTCACGAACGCCGAACTCGGCTATCAGAAGTACACGCTCGAAGTGAAGAACACGGGCGTGGACGAGGTCGTCATCAAGAGCTTCGACATCCTCAGGGATTGGACGCCCGAGGGCGTGGCGGACGGCCAGCGCGTAGGCAATACCGATGGCGCGGTCGCCATCTTCCCCGGCAAGCGCGCCTATGTGGGCGTGGAGAATCCGCTTACCAAGCTGACGGTGAAGGATGGCAGGGTGACCGCGATTCTGCCGCGCGAATATGCGATTCGCGGCGGCGAAACCTGGACGGTCTCGTGGGTGCTGGGCCGGTATGCCGACGGGCAGCTCCGGCGCGACTTCCAGAAGTATCTCAACGTCGAGCGCGCCCACCCCTATCGCGTGCTGCCGCACTACAACTCGTGGTACGACATCAACATCAACCGCAACGATCTGCCGTGGGAGAAGCGCATGAACGAGGCCGAGGCGATGGGCGTCATGCAGGCCTTCCGAAAGGAGATGGGCGACCGCGGCGTTTTCATCAATTCGTATCTGTGGGACGACGGCTGGGACGACTGGGACAGCCTCTGGGATTTCCATCCCGGCTTTCCCAACGGTTTCAAGAAGCTCGCCGACGAGGCCCACAAGAACAAGGGCGCGTCCATCGGCGCGTGGATGAGCCCGTGCGGCGGCTACGGCGGCAGCTGCGGGCGGCGCGTGGCCTACGCGAAGAAGAACGGCATCATCGGGCCGAACGACAACCTGCTGCGCATGAGCTCGCCCACCTACTACAAGGCGTTCCGCGACCGCGTCCTGAAGATGATCGCGGACTACGACATGAACATCTTCAAGTTCGACCGCATGGGCGTCGGCCACGACTGCGATGGCGCGCCCGCCTCGCACGCGCCGGACATGGAGGCGATCGTGCGTCTCATCGGCGAGATGCGCGCGGCCAAGCAGGACGTCTTCGTCAACGCCACCGTCGGCACCTGGGCGAGCCCGTTCTGGGTCATGTTCGCCGATTCGATCTGGCGCGGCGATGGCGACTTCGGACAGAAGGGCGAAGGGACGGCGCGGCAGAAGTGGATCACCTACCGCGACAACCAGATCCACGACCGCTTCGTGGCGAAGAGTCCGCTCTTCCCTCTCAACTCCATAATGAGCCACGGCATCATCGTCACGCGGCACGGTCCGCCCAACGTGACGGATGTCTCGAACAGTCCGATTTCGACCCGGGACTTTGCCGACGAGGTGTGGATGGCGGTCGCGTGCGGCACGGATCTTCAGGAGTACTACATCACGCCCTCGCTCATGCACGCGGCATGGTGGGATATTCTCGCGGACGGCGTCAAGTGGCTCAAGGCCAACGAGAAGACGCTCGTCGACGTGCATTGGGTCGGCGGCGATCCGAACACGAATGCCGGCGCCGAGGTCTACGGCTACGCGAGCTACGTGAAGGGGGCGAAGGGGGCGAAGGGCATCGTCGTTCTGCGCAACCCGTCCGATCGGGCGCAGACCTTCACCGCTTCGCTCGCGCAGCTGCTGGAACTTACGGGCAAGGATGCGGACGGGACCGTCAAGGGCATGAAGACCGTCTATTCGCACGACGTCCGGTTCGCGTCGCCGAAGTCGGCTGGCAAGGACATCGCCTTTGCCTTCGAGCCCTTTGGCCTCGTGCTCTTTGAAGTCGCGCTCTAGCGCCCGGTTCCGGGAATACCAGGAGGGAGATCAACGACAGATGGCGGGAGATACGGAGAGGAATGACGGGGCGCCGGCGGCGACCCCGCCGAAGGAATGCGTCCGGTTTCATGCGGCGTATGCGGCGATGAAGGCCGACCCGAAGCAGGAGAACTACATCGCGCTGCTTGAGGCCCTGGAGGCCGATGTGAAGGAGAATGCCGTCGCCTACGTTCCCGTGGAGACGAAGGAAGACGTCGCGGCGCTGCAGCAGAAGGGTACGATCAAGTGGATGGCGCTTGAAACCCCGAAAGGACGGATGCTCTCGATCTTCACCTCGCGCGAACAGGCCGTGAAGAAGGGCGCCGTAGGGAATGCGGGCGTCAGTCTGCCGGCTTTCTTCCGGCTGCTGCTGGACAACCGGGAACTCGCCGGATTTGCGGTGAACCCCTTTGACGACAACCGGGGTCTCCTGCTCGACCGCAAAAACCTGGAGGTCGTGATGCAGCGCGTCCAGAGCGCCGGCGTGCCGCGTCTCGACGTCCGTTTCGTCTCCAACGCCTGCTGCAGACTCTTCGACAGCGCCGTCGGCGTGCCGACGCCCGTCTATGAGTTCGCCGCCGAACTGGGTGCGCTGGGCGGTCCCGACGGCGTTCTCAAACCCGTTCTGGACAAGTGGCAGGCGGCTCTGCGGGATGGTGCGTTCAAGCCCGAGGGACCGGACGCATACGTCAAGACGATCGTCAAGGACGTGATGACGACGAGCTTCATCGCGGGCGTATTCGCCAAGCAGGGCGTGGAGATGGTCCGCAAGGCCGATCCCGCGACCTGCCTCGCGCGCGTCCCGTATCTGAAGGACGATCTCGTGCAGAACACGGATGAGTATCTCGTCGTCCTGTCGATGCTGCTCCGGCAGCGCGGTCTGCGGAACGAGGGTCACGTCTGGGTGACGCTCGCCAACAACATCGGCATGGTCGGCTACGGCGCGATGTGTTTCGGTTTCGGCTGGGGACTCGCCAAGTGCTGTGAAAGCGAAGGACCGGAGGCGATGGAGGCGCTCAAGGCGCGTCAGGCCGCCTTTCGGCAGAAGATGAAGGCGGCGGAGGAAGAGGAGGCGGCCCGCAAGACCCGCGCGCAGGCGCAGGCCCGGGTGGGCGGCTGACGTCAGCCTATGGCGGCGATCTTCTCGCCGCACAGGACGCGGGTCTCGAGACCGGCGGCGGAGTTGCGGACGAGGTCTTCGTCGAACTTTAGCGCACTGGCTTTCGTGATGAGGATGATCGTCGAGCCGCCGAATTTGAAGTAGCCTTTTTCATCGCCCTTGGCGTGGGACTCGCCCGTGTAGGTCTGGACGATCGTACCGACGCCGAAGGCTCCCACGTCCACGAGCCAGTACGGGCCGAAGTCGGCCTCGCAGCGGAGGATCTGTCGCTCGTTTTCGGCGTAGAGATCGGGATGGCGCAGAAGGGCGATCGGGTTCACCGAGTGATACGTGCCGGGAATCGACCGGACGGGCGCGGGCGTCGTGCACGCATACGGGAAGTGGAAGCGGTGGTAGTCCACGGGCGCGAGGCGGATGACGGCGATGTCATAGCGCGCGGCGGCGGGCGAAGGATCGAACACCTCGCGCAGACGGCGCACGGCACCCTTGAGCGGAAACGGTCGATCGGCGTCGGCGTTGAGGTAGAGCATGAGCCGCCCGTCCGCCGGACTCGTCATGCCCGCGCCGAACGGACGGGCGCCGGGTTTGAGCCGACGGGTGAAGAAGTCGTTGAAAGACGCATATTCGGCAATCGGCTTTTCGGCTTCTTCGGCGCGGCAGCCCGGGATGGCGGCGAGCTTGGCGATGCTCTTGCGGGAGGCGGGCGCATCGTATCTGCGGCCCAGGCAGGCCGAGATTGTTCCGGCGCCGAAGAGAACGGGCCAGAGCGTGCGCCCGAGCAGGGTTTCGTAGGCGAAACGCAGCGCCCTGTCGCCCATGACGGATTCGACGACCTTCTTCCCGGTCGCCCGGTCGACGTATTCAATCGGTTTCTTGCTCATGGGGGATATTATAGCAGAATGGCCGGATAACGGGATACCCGCCCCGCGACCGCTGCAAGCGGTTGCCGGAAAGATGATGTTTTGTTGCTGGTTTGGGTATGGCCTGGGGGGCGGTTTTTCGCTATAATCGGGGCATGAAAAGTCTTATTCTCGCCGGTGTGGCGGTGGCGGCCGCAGGGCTTCGCGCGGAATTCAAAATGGATCGGCAGGTGATGTCCGAGCGCTACTGGCAGGTCTGGAACGCGAACGTCCAGCGGCGCATTGACGCGGATATCGAGAAATACCGCAAGGCCGATGCGTCCGTCGCGGTCGCGGCGCCGGAGGGCGCCGAGGTGACGGTCGAGCAGATCTCGCACGCGTTTTTCTTCGGTGCGCATATCTTCAACTACAATCAGCTCGGCAAGACGGAGTGGAACGCGCGCTACAAGGAGCTGTACGGGACGCTCTTCAATTCGGCGACGGTGGCGTTCTACTGGCGGACGCTCGAGCGCTATCCGTTTGCGCCGCGCTTCGCCGAAGCGTATGAGGACACCGAGGAGTACTGGAACCGTGAATACGCGCGCGATCCCGTCGGCATGATGCGCAAGGCCCACTGGCGGCGCCCCGCGCCCGATCCCGTCGTCGACTTCTGCCGGACGCGCGGCGTGCGCATCCACGGGCATCCGCTCGTGTGGGGCAACAATGCGTGGCACACGCCGACGTGGCTGTGGGAGGACTTCTGCCCGGAGCACGAGAAGTTCGCGCTGGAGCAGGCGACGGGGGTGGCGATCCCGCGGCGCAACTGGCGTCTGCCGATGGGCGTCAAGGACATGCAGGCCGATCCGAACGAGCGTTCGTGGCCGGAGGCCTGGAGGCAGATCTACGCGCAGCTTTCCGAAGAGCAGCTGGCGGCGCTCATCCCGGAGTTCGTGAAGGCGCAGAGCTTCTTCTACGAAAAGCGCATCCGTGAGATTGCCGCACGCTACGGTACGCGCATCGACAGCTGGGACGTCGTCAACGAGTCCGCGACCGACTGGGCGCAGGGTGCGAAACGCACGTGGCCGGCGGGCGAGTCGTCCGCCGTGAACACGCTGCCCGTGACGAAGAGCTGGTACGGCCTGATGCCGGCGAACTACGCCCACCAGGGGCTCGTCCTGGCGCGCAAGTACATGAAGCCGGATGCCTGGCTCAACGTAAACGAATACAACATGGATGCGTTTCCGGGGCAGATCGCCGATCTCAAGGCGCACGGCGCCGATTTTGACGTCGTCGGTTCGCAGATGCATCTGTTCAATCCGGCGGAGTCCGCGAAGATCGCAAAAGGCGAGTTCGCCGACGAAGTCTTCGCGAAGACGAGCCCGGACGGCATCGCCGACACGTTCCGCCGCATCACGGCGGCATCGGGCGGCAAGCCCATCCACCTTTCCGAGATTACGATCACGGCGCCGGACAACTCGCCGGCGGGGCAGATGGTGCAGGCGATCATCCTGCACAACTGCTACCGTGCGTGGTTCGCGGTGGAGAAGATGAACGGCATCACGTGGTGGAACGTCGTCGACAACTGCGGGGCGCCGGGCGAGCCGTCGATCAGCGGCCTCTTCACCCGCGACATGCAGCCGAAGACCGCCTACTGGGCGATGGACGATCTCGTCAACCACGCGTGGAAGACCCGGATGCAGGCTAGGGTCGCCGGCGGCCGGGTCGCCTTCCGCGGCTTCAGGGGCAACTACCGCCTGACCTGGAAGGACGCCGAAGGCAGGACGCGGACGAAACTCGTGTCGGTGCGGTAGCGGCGAGGCTGACCAATCCGTTTGCGGCGGTCCACTTTGCCGCGCCCGAATCCCCTCGTGGCTGACGCCGTCGCCGGAGCGCGGCCGATTTGCATTTCAAGGGCGGCGGGGCCGAGGCGGAATCACGGCTTTTCATTCGTGCGGAATTGTCTCAACGGCGTTTTCTTTTGTGTTATAATAGAGACATGAAAATTACCTTCTACGGCGCAGCTCAGACGACGACGGGATCGATGCATCTCGTCGAGGCCAACGGCAAGCGGATCCTTCTCGACTGCGGGCTCTACCAGGGGCACCGCAAGGAGGCCTTCGAGAAGAACAGAAACCTGCCGATCGATCCCCGGACGATCGACTACGTGATTCTCTCGCACGCGCACATCGACCACTCGGGCAACCTGCCGCAGCTGGTGCGACAGGGCTTCCGGGGGCGCATTTTCGCGCGCCAGTCCACGACGGATCTCTGCAACATCATGCTGCGCGATTCGTGTTTCCTGCAGAACCGCGACCTGGAGTACGTCAACCGGAAGCGCCGCGCGGCGGGCAAGCGGCTTTTCGAGCCGCTGTACCTGGAGAGCGACGTCGAGGCCTGTATGCAGCTTTTCGTGCCGACGCATATGCATGAACCGCGCGAGATCGCGCGCGGCATCACGCTCGAGTTCTTCAACGCGGGGCATATCCTCGGTTCGGCGCTGGTGCAGCTCGACATCCGCGCGGATCACGGGCACAGCCACCGCCTGCTCTTCTCCGGCGATCTCGGCCAGCCCGATCAGCCGATCATCCGCCACTTCGAGTATCCTTCGGGCGCGGACATCCTGATCGTCGAATCGACCTACGCCGACCGCTACCATCCGAGCGCGGACGACGTGGAGCTCCGTCTCGAGAAGTACCTGAAGTACATCGACCGCCACAACTCGAAGCTGCTCATTCCCGCGTTCTCCGTCGGCCGCACGCAGCAGATCATCTACTATCTGAACCGGCTCCGTGCGCGCAACAAGGTGCCGCGCGAGGTGCGCGTGTACATCGACTCGCCCTTGAGCCAGAAGGCGACGCAGATCTACGCGAATCACCGCGAGGTCTACAACGAGGAGGCGCGGCGGATGATCGAGGCGGGCGAGAATCCGCTCGAGTATCCGGGGATG
This sequence comes from Kiritimatiellia bacterium, assembly GCA_051884875.1. GTDB lineage: Bacteria > Verrucomicrobiota > Kiritimatiellia > RFP12 > UBA1067 > UBA1067. The sequence goes on along the minus strand of JBJEWD010000023.1, from coordinate 47,734 downwards.
ACGTTCGTCGGCTCGCCGGAGGAGTCGATGGCGCTCAACGGCCAGCAAGGGCCGATGATCATCATCGCGGCGAGCGGCATGTGCGAAGGCGGGCGCGTCGTGCACCACCTCAAGAACTGCATCTCGGACCCGGACAACATCGTGCTCATCGTCGGCTTCCAGGCGGAGAATACGCTCGGGCGTCGCATCGTCGAGAAGCGCACGCCGCTGCGCATCCTCGGCGAAGAGGTCGAGCTCAAGGCACGGGTCGAGGTGATCGACGCGCTCTCGGCGCACGCCGATCGCCGGGGGCTGATGGACTGGATCGGCGAGGTGAAGGACAACGTGCGCCACGCCTTCGCCGTGCACGGCGAACCCGAGAAGGTCGCCGCCATGCAGCAGATCCTTGTCGACATGGGCATCCGAAACGCCGTCGCCCCTCTGCCCGGACAGACGTACAAGTTCGATTGAGCGGGGCGTCTCCGCGTTCGGCTTTTTTGGTAGAATATGCGCCATGAGCGCGAACGAATCCTTGTCCAACACGATCCTGAAGTCCGCCGGAATATTCTCCGACGGGCAGCTCGAGCGCATTGCCGCCGGCCGTGCCGCGAATCCGGGGATGCCGCTGATCGAGGCCGCCGTCAAATTCGGTGGTTCGAAAGAGGCGGAAGTCCTGAAGGCGGTGGGGCGGCTGCTCGGGCTGGAGTTCGTCGATCTGGAGCGCCAGACGCCGGCTCCCGACGCGCTGACGCGGCTCCCCGCGAGTGCGGTCTACCAGTATAACGTGCTGCCATTCCGCGCGGATGGCCAGACGATGACCGTGGTGGCGTCCGATCCGTTCGACACCCGGGCGGCGGACGGGCTCCGGCTGATCCTCGGCTGCCCGGTCAAGACGGTGCTGGCGCCGCGCGAAGAGGTCGAGAAGGCCGTCAAGAAGTACTACGGCGTGGGGGCGGACGCGATCGAGAAGATGATCGAGGACGGGCGCTATTCCGTCGACGAGGATCTGGGCGCGATGACCAAGATCGACGTCAACGAGATGGGCGAAGAGGCGTCGATCGTCCGTTTCGTGAACCAGATCATCGCCGAAGCCGACCGCCAGGGCGCGACGGACATCCACATCGAGCCGCAGGAGACGGAGCTGCGCATCCGCTACCGCATCGACGGCATGCTGCACAAGGTCGACGTGCCGCCCCAGCTGAACCGGCTCAAATCCGCCATCATCTCGCGCATCAAGGTCATGGCGAATCTCGATATCGCCGAGAAGCGTCTGCCGATGGACGGCCGCATCGGCATCCGCATCGCCGGGCAGGACATCGACATCCGCGTGTCGACGATGCCGGCCGCGTACGGCGAGTCGATTTCACTGCGACTCCTCGCGAAGAGCGGCAACTTCGTCAAGATGGCCGACCTCGGGTTCAACGACCGCGACTTTGCGGTCGTGGACAAGATCATCCGCCGGCCGAACGGTATCTTCCTCGTGACGGGGCCGACGGGATCGGGCAAATCGACGTCGCTCTACTCGTTCCTGCACGAGGTGAACCGAATCGACGTCCGCATCATGACGGCGGAGGATCCGATCGAATACCACATGGCGGGCATCAACCAGGTGCAGATGCAGGCTGACATCGGCATGACGTTCGCGCGGGCGCTGCGCGCCTTCCTGCGCCAGGATCCGGACATCATCATGGTCGGCGAAATCCGCGACCGCGAGACGGCGGAGATCGCGATCAACGCCTCGCTGACGGGCCACATGGTGTTCTCGACCCTGCATACGAACGATGCCGCAGGCGCGTTTCCGCGTCTCATCGACATGGGCGTCGAGCCGTTCCTCATCGCGTCCGCCGTTGCGGGCGTCATGGGCCAGCGTCTCTGCCGCCGGCTGTGTCCCGACTGCCGGCGTGAAGTGCCGATCGACCGCAAGTACTACACGCTGCCGTATCCGCCCGCGCAGGAGACCGTCTTCGAGCCGTGCGGCTGCGACAACTGCACGCATACGGGCTACAAGGGCCGGCGGGCGCTCTTCGAGGTGCTGGAGGTCGACGAGGATATCGAAGGCGCGATCGTCCGCCGCGAGAACGCGACGCAGATCCGCAATCTGTCGCTCGCGAAGGGCATGAAGACGCTGCGCGAGGACGGCTGGGCGAAGGTGTTCCGCGGCGTCACGAGCGTCAAGGAGATCATGCGCGTGACCGAGGAGCAGTGAGCGCGGAACGGGGAACGGCGTACGTGAAGGGCGTGAAATCGTGAATCTGGGGCGGGAACAGCGGCAGACGCAGGGGATGGCGCAGACGCAGATGCTGTCGCAGCAGATGCAGCGCAGCCTGAAGATGCTGGCGATGAGTCTGCCCGAACTGCGCGCCCAGCTCCACGAGGAGCTCCGCAACAACCCCTGCATCGAGGAGATCGAATCCACGCTGGAGAAGGAGACGACGACCCAGAAGGAGCGCGAGGCCGAGGCGCAGGAGTACGAGGGCGCGGATCCCTACGACACGGACATGGACGATCATGCCGAGGCCGACTACACGGCGGATGCGGACGCTCTGGAGCGCCGCCGGAAGTTCTTCGACTCCCAGACGGCGGACGAGACGCTGGAGACGCATCTCGTCAACCAGCTGGAGATGTCCGACATCGCCCCCGAGGACATTCCGCTCGCGCAGATGCTCATCGGCGACTTGAAGGACAACGGCTTTTTCGGCGGGTCGATTCCCGATGTCATGATGGTGACGGGCGAAAGCGAGGAGAAGATCCGCGCCGTTCTGAGGCAGATCATGGAACTGGATCCGCCGGGATGCGGCGCGACGACGCTTGAGGAATGCTTTCTGGCGCAGCTCGACAAACTGGATGGGTCGCCCTATCAGCAGGAGGTCCGGGAGATTCTGGAACGCCACCATCTTGAGGATATCGCGGCGGGGCGCATTGGCGTCGTCGAGAAGGATCTGGGCATGAGCCACGAGCGCTATGCCGACGTGCTGGCGGCGCTGCGGACCCTGGAACCGCGTCCCGCGCGGGCGTACCGGCGGGCGGGCAAGCCCGTCACCTTCGTGAATCCCGAGGTGCATGCCGTCCGGCGCGACGGCCGGTGGGTGGCGCGGGTCGACGACCGGAGCCTCCCCGACATCCACGTATCGAAGCGGTATCTCCGCATGCTGGAGAATCCGAAGACGGACAAGGAGACGAGGTCCTACATCCGCGAACACATTGCGAAGATCGCCGAACTCGAAGAGGCGATCGAGCACCGCCAGGAGACGATCTCGAACATTGCGCAGGCGATCTTCGATGCGCAGCCGGGTTTCTTTGACGAGGGGCTGAAGGGGCTGAAGCCGCTGACGATGCAGCAGATCGCCGAAAAGGTCGGCGTGCACCATACGACGGTCTCGCGCACGGTGAACGACAAGTACGTTTCGACGCCGAAGGGCACCGTCGAGCTGCGCCGGTTCTTCACGCAGGGTTTCGTGTCCGCCAGCGGCGAACAGGTCGCCCGGGATGCGGTGGCGGACAAAATCAAGGCCCTCATCACGGGCGAAGACAAGGCGAATCCGCTCTCCGACGAGAGGATCGCGCAGCTGCTGAAGGCCGGTGGCCTCGACATCGCCCGCCGCACGGTCGCCAAATACCGACTGCTTCTGAAGATCCCCGGCACCGCCGCGCGGCGTTCTACAAAGTCCACGAATTTTTGATATACTACCTTGAAATGGCTGAAAGTGTCCAGATAGCCGCCTTCGAGGGCGGAACGTTGCGCGTAACCCGCGAGGGGGACGGCTCGTCGGAGGTCGTCCTCGCGCTCCCCCTGAACCGCCTGCTCGTCAAGATGGTCCGGGTGCCGGCGGCGAACCGGGAGGATCCGGTCGCCTTCGCGACGCCGATCCTGCGGGCGATGTCCCCCTATCCGGACGAAGAGCTGACCGTTTCCTGCGAGACGGTCGGCGAGACGGAGGACGAGCTGGTCGTCATCGCCGCCGCGATTCCCGAGAGCTCGACCGGGGACATCGGCGCGGCGCTCGACGAGGGGAAGTACAGCGTCACGCGCATCGACATTCTTGCGCTCGGGCAGTTGCGCGAGCTGTGGGGGCAGCTGAACGACGGGCGCGGCGGTCTCCGCCGCCTGGTGCTTCTGGCGGGCCCCGACTGCGTGTCGCTGTTCGTCCTGGACGACGATCGTCCGAGCGCCATCCGGGCGATTTCGAACGGCGGCGACCTGGGCCGCGAGGTGATGCTGTCGCTGCTGGAGGCGGAGGATTTCGGCGGCGCGCGTCCGTTGGCCGAAACGGTCGTCGTGGGCGATCTCGACGTGGCGGGTCTTGAGGCGCGGGCGCCGGTGCGGCGTATTCCCGCCGGGGAGCCGTCGGTCAGGGGAATGATCGAACGCGCGGCCGATCCGTTCACGCTGGACGTGCTGCCCGCGAGCTGGCGCGAGGTCCTCGCCGAGACGCGGTTCACGGCATCCCGCCGCCGGTTCCTGCTCGGTGCGGGGCTCGTCTGGGTGCTGATCGCGTCCGTCGTCTTCGGCGGCCCCGTGGTCTTCGGCTTCATGGCGCGGCACCAGACGGCGCTCTGCAAGGAGCACGGCCGCAAATACCGCGAAGTGAAGGATATGCAGGCGCGGGTTGCGCTCGTGCGGCGGTACAGCGACCATGCGCGCGGGGCGCTGGAGATCATGAAGGCGGTTTCCGACCGCCTGCCCGAGGGGGTCGAGCTCAACAGCTGGAACTACAAGCGCGGCGAAGGCGTCCGCTTCTCGGGCGAGGCGCCGGACACGGGGTCGGTCTACGACATCAAGGACAAGCTGATGGCGCTGGGCGCCGAAGGGGATTCCGACGACAGGGTCTTCGCCGACGTGGTGCTGACGGGACCGTCCGCGACGCGCACGGGCAAACAGCGCTTCGACATCAACTGCCAGTGCCGGAAGGAGGAGGAATAATGGCGGGTCGCACGATTCAGGAGAAGAAGATCCTGTCCGTTCTGGGCGTCGTTCTGGCGTTCGCCCTCTTCGGTTTCTGCTACGCGCCGATCGTCCAGTCGTGGCGGAACGCCTGGGAGGGCTATGTGCGCGAGAAGACGCGCTATGCCCGCGAGCGCGCGCTCATCGCCCAGAAGGGCGAACTGCAGGAGGCGTACGATCAGGAGAAGTCGCTGATGCAGCTGTTTGCGGCGGACGAGGATACGAAGACGACGTGGCTCAGGAAGTTCGACAAGCTCGCCGAAGACCACAGGATCACGCTGACGGCGCGCCAGGCGCTGGACGAGACGCAGGACGGCGAAGTCTACGAACTCGCCATCGAAGCGCGGAACTGGGACGGGACGCTCGATCACCTCGTCCCGTTCCTGCACGAACTCGAGAATACGGCGGACGGCATGTTCGACATCCGTTCGCTCAACTTCAAGCCGAATCCCAAGACCGGGCGCTTCAGGGGTTCGCTCGTCATCACCTGCGCCTACATGCGCGAGCCGACGCGGTAGGCGCCGCATCTTCAGAGAGGAACAATTCGATATGCCGAAACGCTTCAAGCCGTCATCCGTCGCCGCGTTCCTGTGCCTGGCCGCCGCCGCGGCCACCGCCCAGGAGCGTCGCCCGTCGCTGCTCGGATCCCGCCGCGCCGCCGCGCCGGCCCCGGCCGCCGCCGCGAACGCGGAATCCGAGACGAAGGTCGCCAACGAGCCCGGCAAGCTCAATTTCGTCAACACCGAGCTCGACATGGTGCTCAAGATCTACGGCGAACTCGTCAACCGCACGGTTCTCAAGGATCCGAAGTGCCCGAACGTGCAGATCAACCTGACCTCCCGCGAGGGGCAGGAGCTGACCGACGCCGAGCGCATCGAGGCGATCGAGGTCATGCTCGAGATGAACGGCGTCCACATGGAGAACTACGGCGAGCGCTTCGTCTACGCCGAGCCCCGCAAGACGGTGCCGAACGCCGGCGTGCCGATGGTCGTCTACGAGCCCGGGATGCGCATTGAGGAGACCGGCAAGGTCATCTCCGTCCTGATACCGTTCAAGAACGTTTCCGCGAAGGACGAGGGCGAGGGCGTGATCAAGTTCTTCGTCTCCGCCGAGGGCACGGTGCAGGTCTTCGAACGCATCAACAAGATCCGCGTCACCGATATCGCGCAGAACATCAACCGCATGCTCGAGGCCGTCGAGGCGATCGACGTCGAGTCGAAGGTCAACGACGTCGTCAACACCTACCAGGTGCTGCATGCGAGCGCGACGGATATCAAGGCGGCGCTCGAGCAGATCGTCGTCGAGTCGCAGAAGGCGCTGGAGAAGGAGGGCAAGGGGCAGGCCAAGGTCCAGAACGCGGCGACGGGCGCAATCCAATCGCCCTCGCTGCTGCGCCGCCCCGGGGCGGCGGCGCCCGCGCCCGAATCCAAGGCCGAGTTCCAGTACGCGAATATCTCCGACGCCGACCGCGGTCTCATCCGCGGCAAGGTCGTGATCATCGCCGACGAGCGCTCGAACAAGCTCATCTTCATCACGTCGCGCGAGAACTACGATTTCTTCGAGCGCGTGATCCGGGATCTCGACGTCGAGACGACGCCGGAGGTCGACGTGAAGGTCATCCGCCTCAAGTATGCCGACGCCGAGGACGTCGCGGACATGATCAATGACCTTATCGGCAATTCCTCGAGCTCGAAGTCCAACACGCGGCAGAACACGAACCAGAACGCCCGCCCCGGCGGGGGCAGCAACCTGACGCGCAACACGCCGTCCCCGGCGACCAGCACCCGTGCGCCCGCGAACACGCGCTCCGGCGAGTCGAAGGCGGGAGAGCTTTCCAAGGACAACGTGACGGTGCTCGCCGACAAGCGCATCAACGGCCTCGTCGTGATGGCGCGCACGGAAGACATGCCCACGCTCCTGAAGATCATCGACTCGATGGACGTGAAGCTCTCGCAGGTGCTCATCGAGACGGCCATTGTCGAAGTCACGCTCGGCGACGAGCTCAAGACGGGCATCGACTGGGTGCAGCAGGGCAAGACCTACTCCCGGCAGGGGAACGGTACCTTTTCGCAGAAGCTGACGGGCTACGAAGAGGCGGATGAGGGCGATGACGGCGCCTTCGAGGGCGTGGACGGCAAGTGGTACACGCCCGTCTATTCGTGGGTGGAGAACACCTCGTCCGCCATGACGCGCGGCGGCATGCTCAACGGCAACTACATGCTCGGCGGCGGCGGCGGCTCGGGCGCTTCGCTCCTGAATACGATGATGGACGTCGGCACGAATGCCGTCGGCGGCGTCTGGGGCGGCGCGAACCCGATCGGCAGCGGGATCAACTACCTGCTCAAGTCGAAGAAACTCAACATCGCCGCCGTCATCCAGGCGTCGAAGGACGACAACCGCTCGAAGTACGTCGCCTCGCCGATCGTGATGACGGTCGACAACAAGGAGGCCACCATCGAGGCCACCCAGATGCGCTACCTCCTCAAGGGCTATACGTATTCCGGTTCGACCTACAACGGCACGACGGTGCCGGACTACGAGCAGAAGGAAATCGGCCTCACGATCAAGGTAACGCCGAAGATCAACCCGAACGGAACGGTGATGCTGAAGGTCGAGGAGGAGTACTCGCAGGTCGGCGCCAACCAGTCGATCCAGGCCAACGTCGGCGGTTCCACGACCTCCTCGGTCTCGGTTCCGACCACCATCACCCGCAAGATGTCGGCGGACATCACGCTCGACAACATGCAGACGGTCGTCCTCGGCGGACTGACCGAAACGACCATGAGCGAATCCGAGACGGGCATCCCGATTCTCAAGGACATTCCGTGGATCGGCAAGTGGCTTTTCTCCTCAACCTCCCAGTCGGAGGAGCGCAAGGAGCTTCTGGTGTTCATGACGCCCTATGTCCTCGACGATGCCCATGCGGCCCAGAACGAGGCCCTGCGCCGCAAGAAATCGCTCAGCGATGCGCGCCCGTGGATGAACCCCGGCGGCTGGTCCGCCTCGCCGCTCGCCGATCCCGATTCGAAGAAGGAGCAGCTCCGTCGCCAGAAGGGCGAGTGGAAGAAGCAGGATGAGGATCGTCAGGCGAAGCTGGCGCTGGAAAAGGCGACGATGGATCGCGTGAAGGAACTCGAGAAGCAGGACAAGGCGGAAGAGCGCTTCTGGATCGACCAGCACCGCGAGGAGCTCGACACGAAGGCGCGCGAGGAATTCGACCGGAAACTCAAGGACGGCGCGACGGATGCCGAGGCGCTCGCCAGGACGATCCGCGCCGAGAAACTTGAGAAGGCCGAGGCGAAGCTTGATGCGGCGGCGGAGGCGCAGAAGGCGCGCGAAACGAAGGCCGAGTGATCGTCATGAAGGGCAAAAGCATCACCATCATCCTCCTCTGCGCGACGGTGCTGGCGTCCGCCGTTGCGGGCGTCGTCTGCATGAACAAGCGCGAGGCCGCCGCGCGCGCGGCGCGCGACCGGGCCGAGGCGGCGGCCGATGCGGCGCGCGAAGCGGCCCGCAAGGCCGAGGCCGACCAGGCGACCGCCGAAGCGAAACTCGCGCTGGAGAAGAAGGCTGCCGCGACGGCGGAGGAGAACCGCCGCGCCGCCGAGACGAAACTTGAATCGGATCGGGAGCAGCGCCGGCTGGCGGAGGAGAAGAAGGCGGCCGCCGAGGTCGAACGCGACCGGGCGAAGGCCGCCGCGCAGGAGGCGGCCGACCGCAAGGCGGCGGAAAAGGCCCGGGAAGCGGCCGCCCAGCTGGCGCTTGAAACGGCGAAGGCCGAGGCGCAGAAGGCCGCGCTCGCGGCCCAGGCCGCCGCCGATGCGCTGGCGCGCGAGAAGGCGATTGCGGACCGAACCGTCGCCGAGGCGAAGCTGCTCGAACTCAAGCGCATCGACTTCGAGACGCTCGAACGCGATCTCCTCGACTTCAAGCGCGACCTTGACGCGCGCGAAGCGGCGCTTCGTCCCGAGAAGACGGTCAAGGATCTGGTGACGACGGGAACCGCAGCGGAGGAGGTCAAGGAACCCGAGGGACCGCCGCTTCCCGAGAACGATATGAGCCTGTCGCGCGGCGCGCGCGCACTGGCCCGTGCGGAGCGGCTGCGGGATGAGCGGACGGCGCAGCGCCTTGCCGCCTGCAAGGCCGAGACGATCCGCGCGCTCGAAAGACTGTACGTCAGTTCCATCCGCGCCGACCGCATGACGGATGCCGATTTCTACAGGACAACGCTGAAGAACCTGTATCCCGACTGGGAGTACAGGCTCCCGCAAAAGGAAAAAGAAGAGGAGCAATGAGTCTCGCAGTAGGTATTGTGGGCCTGCCGAACGTCGGCAAGTCGACGCTCTTTAACGCGCTCACGAAGAAACAGCAGGCCGCGGCGGAGAATTATCCGTTCTGCACGATCGAGCCGAACACCTCCATCGTCGAGGTCAGGGATTCGCGGCTGGAGGCGCTGGCGGGGATCGACCACCCCGCGCAGATCGTCCGCGCCACGGTCGAGTTCACCGATATCGCGGGTCTCGTCAAGGGCGCGTCGAAGGGCGAGGGACTCGGGAACAAGTTCCTTGCGAACATCCGCGCGTGCGACGCGATTCTGCACGTCGTCCGGTGCTTCGAGAACGACGACATCATCCATGTGCAGGAAGGCGGCAGCAAGTCCGCGCCGATCGACCCTGTCGGGGATGCCGAGGTCATCGAGACCGAACTCATCCTCGCCGACCTGGAGCAGCTTCAGAAGCGCTACGACCGCGTGAAGAAGGAAGCCCAGGCGAAGCCGCCGCTGCGTCCCGAGGCGGAGGCCTGCGCGGCGCTCCTGAAGCATCTGGAGGAAGGGAATCCCGTGCGCAGCTTCCCGCGCGCCGAAGGCGATGCGATTCTGCCCGTCCTGCGGGATCTCCATTTCCTGACGGACAAGAAGGTCATCTACTGCGCCAACGTCGCGGATGACGACATCGCGGGCGAAGGCAGCGCGCACGTCGCGGCGCTGCGCGCCTATGCCGAGAAGCAGGGCTGCGCGATGGTGGTCGTCTGTGCGCAGGTCGAGGCGGAGCTGGCGGGGCTCTCCGACGACGAGGCGAAGGAGATGCTGGAGGGTTTCGGCCTCTCCGAGAGCGCGCTCGACCGCACGATCAAACTCGCCTACCACACGCTGGGTCTCGCGAGCTACTTCACGAGCGGCCCGAAGGAATCTCGCGCCTGGACGTTCCGCCGCGGCTGGAAGGCCCCGAAGTGCGCGGGCGTCATCCACACCGATTTCGAGAAGGGCTTCATCCGCGCCGAAGTGATCGCGTTCGACGACTACATCCGGGGCAACGGCACCGCCGGCGCCCGCGCCGCTGGTACGCTCAGGCCGGAGGGCAGGGACTACGAGATGCAGGACGGCGATGTGGTCGAGTTCCTGTTCAGCAGGTAAACGGCGTTTTGACGGATTGACCAAGGGGAATTGGCTATGAAGTTTGTTTCGACAAGGAAGGGCGCGACGGCTACGAGCGCGGAGAGCGTGTTCCAGGGACTGGCGCCGGACGGCGGACTTTTCGTGCCGACGCTCGCGGGCGTGGAGCCGGTTGATCTGCACGCGATCGGGTCGCTGCGCGCGGCCGAGGAGGCGGTGTTGGCGCGCCTCTTCGACGACCTGCCGGCGGAGGTCCGCACGGCGGCCGTCGACCGTCTGCTGTCGCGCTTTCCCGCGAACGATCCGATTCCGCTCGTCGAGGCGGACGGCATGAAGATCCTCGAGCTCTTCCACGGCAGGACGGGCGCGTTCAAGGACGTGGCGCTGTCGATGCTGCCCGTCTTCATGAAGCACGCGGCGGGCGGTCGGCGCGTCCTCATCCTGACGGCGACCTCCGGTGATACGGGTTCGGCGGCGATGCAGGGTTTTGCGGGCGTGGAGGGAACGGAAGTGCTCGTTTTCTTCCCGAACGTCGGAACCTCGAAGATCCAGCGCCTGCAGATGACGACGCCGGCCGACGGGAACGTCCATGCCGTCGCCATCAGGGGCAACTTCGACGACGCGCAGGCGGCGGTGAAGCGCATCTTCGCCGACCCGGCGATCAACGCGGCGGCGGCGGCGCACGGCGTCACGCTCTCGTCTGCGAACTCGATCAACACGGGGCGGCTCATTCCGCAGATCGCGTACTACGTGCTCGCGTCCGCGAAGCTCGGTGCGGAATACGATGTGGTCGTGCCGTCCGGCAACTTCGGCAACATCCTCGCGGCCTATTATGCGAAGATGCTGGGCGCGCGGATCGGCAGATTCGTCTGCGCATCGAATGTCAACGACGTCCTTGCGCGTTTTGTGAAGACGGGCGTCTACGACCCCGGCGAGAAATTCACGATCACGAACTCGCCGTCGATGGATATCCGCAAAAGCTCCAACGTGGAGCGCCTCCTCTGGCTGCTCAACGGCGGTCTCGAAGGCGATGTCGCCGGCGCCGGCGCCGAGACGGCGCGCCTCATGAAGGACTTCGCCGAAACGGGGCGCTACGTGCTGAATGCAAAGGCGAAGGCGCGGCTCTTCGCGGACTTTGCGGGCGGCGTCGCCACCCCGGAGGAGACCGAGGCCGAGATGCGCGGCGTGCGGGAACGCTGCGGCTACATCCTCGATCCGCACACGGCGGTCGCGACCTTCGTGGCGCGCACGCTCGGCTATCCGAAGGCGGGCCGCCCCGTCGTCGTCGCGGCGACGGCGACCCCGTACAAGTTCCCCGAGACCTGCCGCCGCGCGTTCGGCGCCGATGTCCTCGACAATCCGCCGCCGAGTTTCAGGGATCTTGAAACGCGGCCGATCGCCCAGACGCGCGTCTGCGACATCGATCGGATCGATGACGAAGTGACGCGCCTGTTCTAACCCCCCGTCCCTCTCACCTCCCGTTCGCCCGAGCCTATGAAAATCGCCATCGTCAACGGACACCAGGTCGGCCGCGAGGCCGTCCAATTCGAACTCGATCGTCTCGTGCGCTTCTACATGAGCCACGGCATGACCATGGAGGAGATCAGGAAGAACCTTCCGAAGCTGCAGGAGAAGGCGCTCGACCAGGCCATTGGCGCAAAGCTGCTTTTCGACCGCGCGTGCCAGCTCGACCTTCCCGTCACCGGCGCGGAGGTCGATGCCGAAGTCGCCAAGGTCGTCGCCCAGGTCGGCGGCGAGGAGAATTTCCGGAAGGCGCTCGCGGCGCAGAACATCACCGGGGCCGCTTTCCGCAGGGAACTCGAGAAGGGCGCGCGCGTGAACAAACTCGTCAGCCAGGCCTGCGCGGGCGTCGCGGATCCGACCGAGGAGGAGATCGCCCGTTTCTACGAGGCCCATAGGAGCGAGTATGTCGTCGCGCCGCAGGTCCTCTGCCAGCACATCCTCGTCAAGAGCGCGGAAGGCGATCCGTCCGAGGCCAAAAGCGCGGCGTTCGAGAAGATCCGCGCCATCCGTGCGCGCATCATCGCCGGCGGCGATTTCGCCGAGGAGGCGAAGAAGCACTCCGACTGTCCGTCGGGACAGCAGGGCGGTTCGCTCGGCTGGTTCGGCCGCGGCATGATGGTGCCCGAGTTCGACACGTGCGCCTTCGCGATGAAGAAGGGCGAGGTCTCCGACATCGTGACGACCCAGTTCGGCTACCACATCATCTACAAGGCCGATGAGAAGGGCGGTGGCGCGCAGACGCTCGTCGATGTCCACGACCAGATCAAGGACCTTCTTCGACATCAGGCGCGCGGGCAGGCGATGGATGCGTTCGTGGCCGAGCTTCGCGCCGCCGCGACCATTGAATTCAAGGAGTGCCGCTGCGACGGAGATCACCATGCGGACGGCCACGCATGCACGTGTGGTGGCCACGGGCACGGAGAGGACCACGACTGTCATTGCGGGCACCACCGCTGATCGCTGAAACATGGAACTGACCTCCCCGTCCAATCCCAAGCTGAAGTACGTCGTCAGGCTGCGTACGTGCTCGGCGCGTGAAGAGAACCGCGAGATGATCGTGGAGGGCTTCCGGGAATGTCGCCGCGCGCTGGATAACGGCTACCGGCCGCGCGCGATCTTCCACTGCCCCGCCTTCTACCTCAAGAACGAAAACGAACCGGCGGTTGTCGCGGAATGCGTCCGGCGGGGAGCCGAGGTCTACACCTGTTCGAAGACCTGCTTCGAGAAGATCGCCTACAAGGAACGTCCCGACGGGCTGCTGATGGTAGGGCCCCACGTCTCGATCCGGCTCGACGACCTCCGACCGCCTGAGAATGCGCTGGTCGTCGTCACCGAGGCCATCGAGAAGCCGGGCAACCTCGGCACGATTCTGCGTTCGGCCGACGCGGCGAAGGTCGCGGCGGTCATCGTCTGCGACCGCACGACCGACATCCACAATCCGAACGTCGTGCGTGCGTCGACGGGTACGATGTTCTCGGTGCCGATCGTCGAGGCGTCGAGCGAGGAGGCGCTGGCGTGGCTGAAGGCGCGGAACTTCCGGATCCTGGCGGCGACGCCGCACGCCGAGAAGCTGCACTTCGAGGTGCCGCTGACGGGCAACGTCGCCGTCGCGCTCGGCGCCGAACAGTACGGGCTTACGGCGAAGTGGATGGACGGCGCGGATCTGCGCGTGCGCATTCCGATGCTCGGGCTGGCCGACTCGCTCAACGTCTCGGCGGCGGCGACGATTCTGCTCTACGAAGCCGTCCGCCAGCGGATTGCCGCAGGCGTCGAACCGGTGCCGGCCTTCATCCCGTGGCACGGCGAAGGGAAGCACGATCACTAAGGAAAGCGCGACTGACGATGAGATTTGCCTACCCCCTGTTCCTGGTTTTTGCGGCTCTGGTGCCGTTGGCGGGCCTGTTCTGGTCCTTCCTGCGCGCGCGGCGGGCGAAGGCGCTGACGCGGATCACGCTGAACGTTCCGGCGGCGCCGGCGGCCGGTCTCCAGATGGCCTGCGTTCTGCTGGGGCTTTTCTTCGTGCTGCTCGCGGCGGCGCGTCCGCAGTGGGGGCGCACGCGGCGCGTGGCGCGGAGCCGCAACGTCGCCATCGCCATCGACGTCTCGCGGTCGATGCTCGCCGAGGACGTCCGTCCGAACCGTCTCGAACGGGCGAAGGCCGATGTGGCGGATCTCATCGATGCGCTGAAGGAAGACCGGTGCGCGCTCGTGGCGTTCCGCCGCACGGGCGTCCTCCTCTGTCCGCTGACGACCGACCGCGCGTTTCTCCGCAGCACGCTCGAGTCGCTGACGCCCGATTCGGCGCCGCGCGGCGAGACGGATCTCGGCAGCGCCATCCGCACGGCGCTCGACGCGCTGGATCCGGCGGCGGATGCCCACAGCGCCATCATCCTCATCTCCGACGGCGGCGATCTGCGGGCGGAGGCGCTCAAGAACGCCGAGCTGGCGAAGACGCGCGGCATTCCGATTTTCACGGTCGGCATCGGCGATCCGAAGATTGCGGCGACGCTGCCGGCGGAGGAGGGTCGCGGGGTGCAGATGTTCAAGGGACAGCCCGTGACCGTCCGGCTGGAGTCGGAGACGCTGGAGAGGATTTCGGCCGCCTCGGCGGGCGGGCGCTACGTGCCGCTCGCGACGACGGGCATGGCCGACACGACGCTCGGGGACATCTACCGCAAGTTCCTCCGCAACGTGGCGATCAAGGAGCAGAACGAGGAGGAGGCCTCGCTGGGCGAGCGCTATCAGATTCCGCTGGGCATGGGCCTCGCGTTCCTGCTGGCGGGCGCGGCGCTTTCGCACGGACGGTTTGCCGCCGGCAAGCGTGGAATGTGATATTGTGATATAATAACCGAGGTGAGCAGGAGGAAACCATGGAAGATAGAATCAAGGCTAAGCTCGACGAGATGCGTCCCGGACTTCAGGCGGATGGCGGCGATCTCGAACTCGTGAAGATCGAGGGAAAGGTCGTTTATCTCAGACTGGTCGGGCACTGCGGCAGCTGCCCGTTCGCCATGATGACGCTCAAGCAGGGCATCGAGGCGGGACTGCAGGAAATCGACCCCGAGATCACGGTCGAGCGCGTTCTTGAGGAAGGGCCGATGTAAATGAAGACGGTCAACGTTTCGCTGGTCGGCGTCGGCGGCCAGGGCATCATCCTCACGGCCGACCTCCTCGCCAAGACGGCGGCCCTCGCGGGACTGGACGTCAAGAAGTCCGAGATTCATGGCATGGCCCAGCGCGGCGGCAGCGTCAGTTCGCAGGTCCGGTTCGGCGCGTCCGTCGCCTCGCCTGTCATCCAGGAGGGAACGACCGATGTTCTCGTGAGCTTTGACAAGCTCGAGGCCGTCCGCACGGCGCATCTTCTCGCGGCGGACGGGACGGCGCTCGTCAACGACATGTATCTCGTCCCCGTGCCGGTCTCCTCGGGTCAGCAGGCGGATGTCGTCGATCTCGATGCGAAGGTCAGGGCGATCAGGAATCTCCGGCTCATCGATGCGATGAAGATCGCGACGGAAGACGTCGGCAACGCGCGTACGATGAACATGGTGATCGCGGGCGCCCTCTCCGTTCTCTGCCCGTTCTCGGTCGATACGTGGCATCAGGCGATGGCGGAGATGTTCACGGGAGCGAAGGCGAAGCTTCTCGACGTCAACATGAAGGCGTTCGAGCTCGGTCGCGCCGTCGCCCGTAAATAAGCGAAAACCCTTCTTTCACCCTTCATTACCATCATTCCTATGTCCATGTGGAACCGGTCGGCTGAGACGATGCCGCGCGAAGAGCTGGATAAGGTGCAGCTCAAAGGTCTTCGGAAGACGCTTCGCCGCGTGTGGGGCAACGAGTTCTACCGCACGCGCCTTGCGCGGGGCGGTCTCGCGTCCCCCGAGGAGATCAGGACGCTTGACGATCTTCGCCGACTGCCGTTCCTGACGAAGGACGATTTCCGCGACGCCTATCCGCTGAAGATGAACTGCGCGGACCGCAGGGATCTCCTCGAATTCCACCAGTCCTCCGGCTCGACGGGCACGCCGGTCGTCATGGCGTACACGAAAAATGACCTCAACCAGTGGGCCGAATGCATGGCGCGGTGCCTGGCGATGGCGGGGCTGGAAAAGGGCGACGCCTTCCAGATCATGCCGACCTTTGGCCTTTTCAACGGCGGTTTCGGCTGCTATCACGGGTGCCGCAAGGCCGAGCTTTTCTGCGTGCCGGCCTCATCGGGCAATACCGAGCGGCAGATCAGACTGATGCGCGATTTCCGCGTGAAGGGCTTCTGCTCGGTCGTTTCGTACGTGCCGCGCATCATCGAAAAACTGGATGCGGAGACGGACGGCGACCACGACATCCCGTCGCTCAAGGTCGGCATCTTCGGATCCGAGACGTTCTCGGACGAGCTGCGCCGCCGCATCGAATCGCGTCTGCACATCGAGTGCTTCGATATCTACGGGATGACCGAAACGGGCGGCATCGGCACGTCGGGGCAGGACTGCCGCTACCATTGCGGCCTCCATCAGTGGGACGACCACTACATTACCGAAATCGTCGACCCCGTGACGGGCGAACCCGTGGCGGACGGCGAATACGGCGAGGTCGTCATCACGTCCCTGACGCGCGAGGCGATGCCGATCATCCGCTATCGTACGCACGACATTTCGCGCATCGTCAGTCGTGCGCCGTGCGCGTGCGGACGCACGGGACTTCGCATCGACCGCATCACGGGACGTACGGACGATATGCTCATCGTCAAGGGCGTCAATTTCTATCCGCGGCAGGTCGAACAGGCGCTGATGGAGATTCCCGGCGTCAGGGACGAGTTCCAGATCATCCTCGAAGACCGCAACGGCATGACGGATGTCACGGTCAACGTCGAGGCCGAACCCGGCGTAACGGGGCATACGGTCGCCAAGCATCTCAAGGAGCGTCTCGGCTTTCTGCCGAAGGGCGAAGTCTTCCCGATCGGCGCGTTGCCGCGCAACGAGGGGAAGGCCAAACGCGTCATCCGTCGCACGGTGGGCTGATCATGGAGTGGAGCCATTTCTTCGAGCTCGCGATGCTGTTCACGTTCGGCTTCTCGTGGCCGTTCGCGATCTGGAAGACTTATAGGGCCAAGCGCGTCGATGGCAAATCGCCGATGTTCATGATCATCGTCCTGCTTGGATACGGCTGCGGCATCGTCGCGCGGCTCGTCGATTCCGATGTCGGCAACAACTGGCTCTGCTTCGTCTACCTCCTCGACATGGCTCTCGTGACGGCGGATCTGTCGCTCTACTTCCATTATTCCCGCAAAGGCAGGCGGGTGTAATGGACCTCCGGAAGAAATTCCTGTCGGCCGATGAGCTCCTCCGCGATTCGTGGCGTTTGGCCGCGCGGGTGAAGGCGTCGGGCTGGCAGCCGGATCTCCTCATCGCCTTGTGGCGTGGCGGTGCGGCCGTCGGTGTCGCGGTGCACGAGTTCCTCAAGGCTCAGGGCTGGGATATCCGGCACATTCCTCTGAAATGCGCGAGCTACACGGGCATCGGCGAAAATGCGGGCGATGTCGTCTTCACGTTCGGGGACGAGATTTTCGGACGGCTCCATGCGGGCGATAAGGTGCTGGTCGTCGATGATGTATTCGATACGGGCAAGACGGCCCGGGCGGTGAAATCCCGTACTGCGGCGGCCGGCGCCGACATGCGCATGGCATGTGTCTACTGGAAGCCCGCGAAGAATCAGACGGACCTCAGACCCGACTATTTCGTCAAGGACGTCGGCAGCGACTGGCTCGTCTTTCCGCACGAAATCGAGGGACTGACCCCCGAAGAGCGGCGGCAAAAAGATCCCGCCCTCGCCGAACTGATGGGAATTTGAGTCAGGGGATCCCAGGGATGACGTGACGGCATGTCCGGAGCGCCTTGTCTCGGGACGCGAAGGTGGGGGTTTCGGGTGCCCCGGCCGACCTTGGGGCCGTCTGGATAACACGCAGATCTACCGCAGACCGCTGGTGCGGAGGCTTGTTGCCTGAACACCGGGGTCCTCCCCATCGGCGTCTTCCCGGTGCGCAAAAGGGGGAGTTGTCCTTCTGCCCGTTTCAGTGATATAATCAGATCAAACTAGTCGAGGGGAATATCGTCGGGTAAATTCTGAAAGGAATTGGCATATGTCGGCAAAAGTCATTAAATCGATGGTGGTCGGCTGCGTCGCGGCCGTGACTGGTGGTGTTTGGGGTGCAGAATGGCTTGGTACCGGGGGAGATTCTCGCTTTGGCACTGGCGCCAACTGGGAGGGCGGCCAGGTGCCGACGGAGAACCTGGTCTTTTCCGATCAGGCCGGTGACAACAAGACGGTAATGCTTGACGGCGATTACACTTTTGGCGGTTCTGCGTCTCTTTCGGGCGGGACGGCCGACGCGCCGTTCGTCTTTGCGGCAACGGACGAGGGGGGGGGGGGGACGAACAGTCTCAGCCAGACCACCGCCGGTAACTTTTCTCTCAAGGGCGCGCTTAAGGTCGAAAGCGGCATTTGGAATTTTGCGAATGACATCCAGTTGTCCGGCAGCGGCTTTCTGCATCTGGTCGGCGGCCGCACGACGACGAAATACTGGATACCGGCGACGGACAGCGCGCGGATCGAGATCGACGGCGGCGAGCTGGTCCTGGGCTACCGCGACGGCGGCGAGCAAAGCAACGGCCGGCTTAACATGCAGGGCAACGCCGCGCTCGTCATGCGGGGCGGGCGCCTGCGCTGCGCCAACAACACGAACGGCGGCAACGATTCCGAGGCGCTGACGATCGGCGAAAACGCCGGCGCGGCCTCGGTCGACGTCTCGGGTGGCGAACTGGTCGCGAACGGGAAAATCCACCTCGGCATGTCTTCCGGATCGTCTTCGACGCTTTCGGTCTCCGGCAGCGGCGTCGTTTCGTCCTCCAACGACATGCGCCTGGGCTACGGCGGCGCGACTTCGAAGCTCGAGATTTCGGACCGCGGCGAAGTGCACGTCGGCTCGGCGGACAATGTACGCTGGTTGTATCTCGACGGCGGCGATTGCACCCTCAGATTGAACGGCGGCGTGCTGCAGACGGGCCGAATCAACATCCCCTCCGGCGCGGCGCCAACCGTCCGGATCGAGATCGACGGCGGCACGCTCCAGCCTACCGGCACGGACGACGCGTTCATTTCCTCCTACGCCAACCAGACGGTGACGATCGGCGAACAGGGCGGCACGCTCGACTGCGACTTCGCCACGACCATTGCGGCCGAGATCGGCGGCGCCGGCGCGCTCGTCAAGACCGGCAAGGGCGATTTGACGCTCGCCGGCGCGACCTCCTACACGGGCGCGACGATCGTGCGCCAGGGCGTTCTCAAGGTCGCCGCCGGCCACGCGTTCGCCGGCGCGGTCGAAATCGGTTCGTCCGGCGCCATCGCCGTGGACGTCTCTTCCGCCATCGACGCCGGAACGGTGGCGGTCGGCGACGAAATCGACCTCTTCACGGCGAAGGGCGACATTGCCTTTGCGTACGAAGACGATGTCCTGGAGGAGGCGATCTTCCTCTACGGTCCCGTCGTGGAA
The DNA here is from genome assembly GCA_051884875.1 of Kiritimatiellia bacterium. Lineage (GTDB taxonomy): Bacteria > Verrucomicrobiota > Kiritimatiellia > RFP12 > UBA1067 > UBA1067. Next base: position 28,354 of record JBJEWD010000023.1, on the reverse strand, counting down.
TACACGCTGCGGAAGGAGAGCGGCGAGGACGGCACGGCCAAGATCGTCGCGACGATTGCCGGCGTCGACAACGCGGCTTCGACCCGCAAGGTGACGACGTTCATCGCCACCGACAATTACATCGACCAGAACGCATCCTGGTCAAACGGCCAGCCGGTCGACAAAAGCCACGACATAACCGTTTTCTGCGCGGATGCGACGATGAATGTCTACGCGGCGAACTGGGGCGCCGGCAACAATCGGGCCTGCGCGGTGATGGCAATCCGCGGCGCGACTGTGCTCGCGCAGCATCCGAACAACTGGAATCCGTGTCTGGACAAGAACCGGATCGTGGGGCACGGCATTCTGCAGTTGCGCCGTTTGGGGCTGGAAAAACGCAATGCGCCCGGCGACGATCTCGTGGTTTCCACCGGCATCACCGTCCAGATCGTCCGCACGAGCGCCAATTCCGACACCTGGATCACCCCTTGCACCATCAATGGCAATCTCGAGGTGACGACCGGCTACACGGTTTTCAATAGCGATGCAATCGTGAACGGCAATGTGCGCTTTTCCAATCCCGAGAAGAACAGCTATATAACTTCGTCGTCGGCCACCGGGAACCAGTTCAACGGCGATTTCACGGTCGACAAGGATTGCCGGTTCGACTTCAAATCCGCCGTTGTCGTCTTCGGCCCGGATTCGCGGCTCATTTTGAATGGCGGTACGATCGCCAACTACGACAACGTGGAATCGTTCGCCCAGGTGGTCGTGGCCGACGGGCTTTACTACTACCGCGATCTGCCGCCCGTTTCCGCCGGGACGTATTCGCTGACCGGCGGCAGAATCGTCATGTCGGCGGCGGAGGCCGAGGACGCTTCCGCGGCCGTCGGCGTCGCCGTCTCGGGCGGAACGATTGTCGTCGACGGTTCCGCGGTGGAGGATCTTGCCGCGGGATCGACGATTTCGCTCGCGGCCGTGACTTTCGCCGACGGAACGACGCCGTCGGTGCAGGTCGTCGGGACGCAATTCGACTGGTCGCTTTCCGACGACGGCAAAACCGTGACCGCGGCCGTGCCCGCAGATTCCGCGAACGTCTGGATCGGCGGCGCGGAGGGTGCATGGAACGAGTCCGCGAACTGGAAATACGGCATTCCAGCCGCGAACGGCGTCGCGCGCTTCGATTCGGACGCGCTCTGCCGCATCGAAGCCAGCAAGACGATCTCGAATCTCGTCGTCTCGGCCGGCGCGACCGTGCTGCTCAAGTGCTCGGCCGGCAACCCGACCATCTATCTGAAGGAAGTCTCCGGCGAGGGCAGGCTCTGTTTCTACCACGTAGGCATCGAGGCCAACGGGTCTCCCGGAACGGTCGCCGAGACGCTGACGCTCGAGTACGTCTCCACCGAGAGCGACGGTTCCGACTCGTGGCTCAAGGGCAATCCGGTCGAACTCGCGGTCTACGCGCCGGTGACGGGCGCGGGCTACCTGCGCGTCTACGACAAGGTCCGCTTCTACGGCGACAACTCGGGCTTCACCGGCTATTTCCGGAAGGACAACGTCGACGCGCGTTTCATGACGCCCGAATCCGGTCTGCCGAACGCGACCAAGGTGGACATCAATGGTACGTTGTGGCTCTGGTTCGCGGAGGGCGAGTTCGCGCTGGGCGGCAACGTCACCATGACTTCGAGCGACAACCGCGGCATCAACATGCCGGCGGAGGCCGCCGTCGGCAAGGGCATGACGCTGACGCTGGGCGGCGGCGACGGCACCATCGCCATGGCCATGAGCACCGGCAAGCCCTATCAGGCCTACACGCAGAACGGTTCCGACTGGACCGAAGGCTGCGACCGGTTCACGATTCGCAAGATTGGCGCGGGAGCGTTCGCGAACGGGATGTCGTCCCTCTACAACCTGGTCTGCGAAGACGGGGTGACGACGTTCACGCAAAGCAGCGAGACGGCATCGGTGGAGGTGAAGGTCGGGGCAACGATCGCGTCGACGTCCGACCTCGCGCTCGGCGCCGCGAAGTTCGAGCCCGGCGCGCAGATCGCGTTCAATCCCGATGCCACGATTACGGTGTCGAGCGACGTGGACGTGACGGGCGTCGTCCTGGCGATCGACGACGAGCTGAAGGCGGAGCTGGCGGCCAAGAGCGAGACGATCGTCGATCCGTGCAGGTATGCGGTGCTGACGGCGACGGGCAAGGTCTCGGGCGATCCGGCCGAATGCGAACTTCTCGTCCCCGACGATCCCAAGCCCAACTATCACTGGATCGCGCGAGTGAGAAACAATACGTTCGAATACGTGCGCAGGGTCGTTAATTCGGGTCTTATGATCATTCTGCGATAATGACGGTCGCGCGTTTAGTAGTGATGGCGGCTATCGCGTCGGCAGCGTTGCGCTTATTCGGAGAAGAGGCGTACCTCTTCTCCTATTTCAGCAACCAGGGCTTCGGGGAGCGACGCGGCGAGGCGGCGGGGCTGCATCTCGCGTACTCCTACGACGGGCTGAAGTGGACGGCGCTCAACAAGGATGAACCGCTGCTGGTGCCGGAGATCGGCAGGGACAAGCTCATGCGCGATCCGTCCGTCTGCCAGGGACCCGACGGCACGTTCCACATGGTCTGGACATCGGGCTGGAATGATCGCATCATCGGCTATGCCGCATCGAAAGATCTCCTCCACTGGTCGGCGCAGCGGGCGCTTCCGGTCATGGAAGGCGAGCCGACGGCGCGCAACTGCTGGGCGCCGGAGATCACCTACAACCCCGAGGACGGGCTTTTCTACATCTATTGGGCGACCACGATTCCGGGGCGCCATACGCCGATCGCGGGCATGGAGACGAAGGAGGCCGGGCTCAACCACCGCATCTACCTGACGACGACGAAGGACTTCAGGACCTTTTCGCCGACGAAACTCTGGTTCAATCCCGATTTCAGCGCGATTGACGCGGCGATCGTGCGCGACCCCGGGACGAAGGATTGGATTCTGGTCGTCAAGAACGAGAATCACACGCCCGCCGAGAAAAACCTGCGCGTGACGCGCACGGCGCATCTGGCGGAGGGTTTCCCGACGGAAGTCTCGGCGAAGATTTCTCCCGATTGGGTAGAGGGGCCGAGTCCGCTCTTCGTCGGCTCCACGCTCTACGTCTATTTCGACCGGTACTGCAAAGGCGGCTATGGCGCGGTCAAGAGCGTGGATGGCGGTCGTACGTGGTCGGCGGTTGCGGAGGGCCTGAGCTTCCCGAAGGGCATCCGCCACGGGACGGCGTTTGCGGTCGATAGGTCGGTCGTCGATAATCTGTTGAAGCGCGAATCCGCCGGGAGGTAGGCCTACACGGTGGGCTGAAAGAGATCGCCGGCTGCAACGCCACTCCTATCTCCAGGGGAATTTGATATAATCCCTTCCACATGAGAATTGCGTTGACTGGCGATGTGGCGTTGGATCTGATGGCCCCCTATTTTCGTGCGGCGGGACATGAGGTCTACGTGCCTGCGGGATTCGGCGCCTGGCGGCAGGAACTGCTCGATCCCGCGTCGCCGCTCCACGCCTTCAGGCCCGAGGTCGTCTACGACGTGACGGCGCATGATGCCGTGCTGGCGGATGAGGTGCCGAACTTCCATGACGAACGTATGCGCGCGCTGGCGTCGATGCCCTATTCGCTTGACGGCATCCGCGCCATCGTCGACGAGCTGGCCTGGCAGCTGGCCGCCGCGCCGAAGAAGGTGCTCGCCGTCGATGCGGACAACACACTCTGGGCGGGCGTCATCTCCGAGGACGGCAAGGCGTCGGTCGCGCCCTATCTCGATTTTCAGCGGGGGCTGCTCCAGTTGCGTGACGAAGGCGTCGTGCTCGCGCTCGTCTCGAAAAACGATCCCGTGTTCCCGTTCATGCGGGCGGATATGCCGCTCGCGGATGAGGATTTCGCCGTGTGCAAGGTGACGTGGCGCCCCAAGGCGGGCAGCGTCATCGAACTCTGCCGCGAACTGAATCTGGGCGTCGAGTCCGTTGTCTTCCTCGATGACAATTCGTACGAACGGGCGCAGATGGCGGCGCATCTGCCGTCCGTCGCGATTGCGCCCTGGTGCGGCGCGCCGTCTCGCCAGACGATCCGCCGGCTGCGGGAGTATTTCTTCGCCGACATGGGGCGCACCGAGGAGGATCGTCTGCGGGCCGCCGGCTATCGTGCGCGCGCCGCGTCACAGGTCGCGGATTTCGCGACGGTCGGCGATTATCTGGAATCGCTGGGACTGCATGTCGCGCCGTCGGTGGCGGCGGAAGGGGATCTCGATCGCCTCGCGCAGATGGCGGGGAAGACCAATCAGTTCAATGCGACGACCCTGCGGCGGACGCGCGACGAATTCGCCGCGTTGCTCCGGGATCCCGCCCGCCGCGTCTTCGTCTTCCGCGCGGGCGACCGTTTCGCCGAGATGGGCATCGTCTGCTATGTGGTCGTCGATCTCGCGTCCCGGCACGTGACGGATTTCGTGATGAGCTGTCGCGCGATGGGCCGGACGCTCGAGTATTTCGTCTATCGCTATGTCGGCGATCGGCTCGGCTACCGTCCCATCCTCGATTTTACGCCCACGGCGAAGAACCTCCCGTTCAAGGCTTTTCGGGAGAAGCCGGAGGGCCGACACTACTATACGGTATCGGAAACCCCCTCCCGCCATGCGCGTCTGGATTGAAAACCCGTTTGACAACCTCCCGGCGGAGGGCTTTCGTCCGCAGCGTTTCTGGCTGATGGCCGAGGCCTTCGCGCGGGCGGGTCATCAGGTCGTCTACTGGACGGCCGACTTCAATCACACGACGAAACGGAAACGCGCGCTGTCGCCGGTCGCCGCACCGCCGGGCATTGCGCTCGTCACCGTGCCCGCACCGCCCTATCGCGCGAATGTCGGCCTGGCGCGCATCCGCAGCCATCGGCGGTATGCGGCGAATTGGGCGCGGGCGGCGCGGCAGGCGGCGGCGAAGGGGAGACCTGACGTGATCATCCTCTCCACGCCGCCGCTGGCGACGGGCGAGGTGGCGATTCGCCTGGCGCGCGCCTGGCGGGCGAAGCTTGTCGTCGACATCATGGACGATTGGCCGGGGACGTTCTACCGGCTGCTGCCGCGCGGCTGGCGCTGGATGGGGCGCCTTCTCTTCGCCTCGGCCCATCGTGCGGCGCGGCGGCTCTATGCGGCCGCCGATCTCGTCACCGGCTGCGCCGATCGCTACGGCGATCTCGTCGCCCCCAAACCCTTCGCCCGCTTCTACCATGGCATTGAAATGGAAGGCGACGGAGCGGACGGCGGCCGGATCGGCCCACCGCAGCCGGACCCTTCCGCCAATCGATCCGACAGGCTCGCGCTCCTCTACCTCGGGAACCTGGGGCGCACCTATGATCTCGCGACCATTCTGCGGGCGGTGGCGCGGCTGCCGGACGTGACGCTCGACGTGGCGGGCGCGGGGGCGCAGGAGGCGCTGCTGCGAAACTGCCGTTCGGCGCGCGTCCGCTTCCACGGGTATTGCGGACGGGAGGAGATGGCGGCGCTGCTCGCCCGGGCGGACGTCGGGCTGGTGCCGATGAACCCGGAGAGCTGCGTGGGGATCCCCTACAAGTTCGCGGACTACGCGCGGGCGGGGCTGGCGATTGTGAGCTCGCTGGGGGGCGAGAGCGGGGCGCTGCTGACGCGCTACGGGGCCGGCGAAGCCTATGCGGGCGGCGATGTCGCCTCGCTGGTCGCGGCGCTCACGCGGCTGCGCGCGCATCTCGCCGGGGCGAAGGCCGGCGCCCGACGTCTGGCGGCGGCGGAATTCGACGCGCGGCGCATCTATGCAGATTATGTCGCGCACGTGCTCCGATGAGGCGGGGCGCCTGCACGCTTATGGTATAATAACCGCCGATGAAAGATGCGGCAGACGAACGGGAAGAGCGGGAGACGGTCGAGGGGACGATCAGATCGGTCGTCTACCACAACGACGAGAACGGGTATACCGTTCTCCACGTCGAGCCGCCGGCCAACGGCTTTGAATTGGCGCGCGGGCGCGAGATTACCATCGTCGGCAAGGCGCAGGCCGTATGGGAGGGCGAGGAGGTCAAGGCGGAGGGCCGGTGGATTACGGACAAGGTGCACGGGCGTCAGTTCAAGGCCGTGAACATCACCTGCGTGGCGCCGAAATCCATCGTCGGCATCGAGCGCTACCTCGCCTCCGGTCTCATCAGGGGCATCGGCAAGGTGCTCGCCCGCCGCATCGTCGAGACGTTCGGCGCCGAGACGCTGAACGTTCTCGAACACCAATCCGCGCGGCTGGCGGAGGTGCCGAAGCTCGGCGTGGCGAAGATCGCGCAGATTCGCGCGGCGTGGCACGCGAATGCAACGATGCGCGAGAACATGATCTTCGGCCAGACCTACGGCATCTCGATCGCGAAGATGACGAAGATCGTCCGCAAGTACGGCCCTGACGCCATCGCCATCATCAAGGCGAACCCCTACCGCCTCTGCCGCGACATCTGGGGCATCGGGTTTGCGACGGCGGACAAGATCGCGCTCTCCGTCGGCATCCCGAAGGAGTCCCCGCTCCGGGCGCGCGCCGTGCTGACCCATACGCTGGAAACCGAAGCCGAGGACGGCGGTCACTGCTGGACCTACGAGAACGATCTCCTCCTGCATGCGAACGAACTGACCGAAATCCCGACGGAGATCCTGGGCGCTGCGCTTGAAGCCGAGCTCGAAGCGGGGCATCTCGTGGCCGCGGGCGGCGCCGTCGAATCCGCCGCCGATCCCGCCGCAGCGTCCGCGACCTGGGCGGCGCGCCACGATGTCACCGCGCCGCGCCGCATCTATCTGCGCTCGTACTACTGGGCCGAGCGGCAGACGGCGGCCCATGTGCGTCGGATTCTCGCCACGCCCTGTTCGTTCCGCCCGATTGATGCCGGGAAGGCGCTCGCGTGGTGGGAGCGGCGGGCGGGGTTTACGCTTGCGAACGAGCAGTCGACGGCGTTGGCGCGGAGCCTCACGAACAAGTTCTCCATCATCACGGGCGGCCCCGGCGTCGGCAAGACGACCATCATCCGCGCCCTGGTGGAGATCTACAGGACGCGCAGGATCAAGGTCGTGCTGGCGGCTCCGACGGGGCGCGCGGCGAAACGCATGACGGAGTCCGTCGGCGAGACCGCCCAGACGATTCACCGGTTGCTCAAGTGGAATCCCGTCACCAACCGCTTCACCTATGACGAGGAGAACCGCTACGAGGCCGACGTCTTCATTTTCGACGAGACGTCGATGATCGACATCAATCTCGCGAACAGCCTCTTCGCCGCGCTCCCCGACACGGCGACCGTCGTGTGGGTGGGCGATACGGATCAGCTGCCGTCCGTCGGTCCGGGCAGCGTTCTCGGCGATCTCATCGCCTCGCGCGCCGTCGCCTCGACGCGCCTCGACCATATCTTCCGCCAGGACGCCTCGGGGCTCATCGTCGTCAATGCGCATCACGTCAATGCCGGCGAGCCGCTGGAGGTGCGGCCCGGCGACACGGACTTCTATTTCATCCGCTGCGAGGATCCCGGACAGTGCGTCCGCCGCGTCATCGAGTTCATGACGACGCGCATTCCGCGCAAGTTCGGAATGGATCCGCTCGCCGACGTTCAGGTACTCTCCCCGATGCGGCGTACCCTGCTCGGCACGGAGAACCTCAACGTCGAGATTCAGAAGGCGCTCAATCCGACGGGCGATGCCGTTATCCGCGGCGGCACGACCTTTCGCACGGGCGATCGCGTGATGCAGCTCAGGAACAACTACGACAAGGACGTCTACAACGGCGACATCGGCTTCGTGAAGTCCGTGGAGGCGGAAAGCCGCCGGCTCGTCGTCACGTTCGACGGCCGCCCCGTGACCTACGATGCCGGCGACCTGGACGAACTCGTCCTCGCCTATGCGACGACCATCCACAAGTCGCAGGGCAGCGAATACCCCGCCGTGATCATGGTTCTTCACACCCAGCACTACGTCATGCTCCAGCGCAACCTCCTCTATACGGGCATTACGCGCGGCAAGCAGCTCGTGCTCCTGATCGGCGTGCCCTACGCCATCTCCAAGGCCATCGAGAACAACACCGTCCGCGAACGCCGCACGACTCTCGCGGAGTGTCTCGCCTGCGCGAGGATCCGCCCGGCATGAACGGGCGGCATGTTATCCTGGCGCCGTTGCGCGGAGTTACCATCCGCTGTTTCCGGCAGGTCTTTGCGGAGGTGATTCGCGCGGCCGGTTTCACCGAGGCGGTCACGCCGTTCATTGCGGCCAGCGCAGGCGTCGATCCGCTCAAGGACCGGGAGCTTCGGACGGGGCGGGAGACGGGCGCAGGGTGCGCGGCGAACGCCCCGGCGCCATGGCGTCTGACGCCCCAGTTCATCGGCAAGGATCCCGAGGCGCTTCGCTTTGGTCTCGAACGCATCAAATCGGCGGGATACGAAACCGCGGATCTCAACTGCGGGTGTCCGTTCCCGATGGTGCGCAACAAGGGCCGCGGCAGCGGCCTTCTGCGTACGCCCGAGGTCTTGCGGCGGATGCTGGAAGTCGGCTGCGAGGTGATGGGACCGGGCAGGTTCTCCGTCAAAACGCGCCTGGGCGTGTCGCGCACGGATGAACTCCTGCGGCTGATGCCGATGCTTAACGAGTTCCCGCTGCGCTTCCTGACGGTCCACGCCCGCACGGCCGAGCAGATGTACGAAGGACGCTGTGACGGCGGGATGCTGCGGCGAATCGAGGCGGCGGCGCGCATGCCGGTCGTCCGCAACGGCGACATTCCGCTGCCCGGTTTCGTCGGCCCGGCGGCTCCGTCCGGCGAGCCTGCGCCGCCGCTTATGATCGGCCGTGCCTTTCTCCGCCATCTGGGCGCGCGGGACGACATCGGCATGTGGCTGGACCGGTATGTCGCCGCTTCGGTTGCGGAGCTGTGCGGAACGCGTCCTGTCGTCGGGCGCATCAAGGAGCTTCTCGCCTACTGGAAGGACCTGCCGCGCTGGCGCAGGCGCTGGCAGGTCGCCAAACTGGCGCGCACTCTGGACGAACTGCGCGTGTGGAACTGAACGGGTGCGCAAACTCCGGCAGTTCCAGAAGACCTTAAAAATGATATAATTACCGACCATGCAAAGCTATCTTGTTCCAGCAATCTGGCTTCTGGCGGCCTATCTCACGGGCGGGATTCCGTTCGGTTTTCTCATCGGCAAGGCGCGCGGCGTGGATGTCCGCACGGTGGGATCCCGGAATATCGGTGCAACGAACGTTTTCCGGACGGTGGGCAGGAAGTGGGGCTTCCTCGCGCTTTTCTGCGACATGATGAAGGGGTTTCTTCCGACGTGCGCCTGTCGGCTCGTCGCGGCATCGTCTGCCGCCGCGTCCGGCACGTCCGGCGCGCCGCTGCCGGCTTGGCTGCCGCTGGCCGTCGGCGTCATGTGCGCGGTCGGCCACATGCTGACGCCCTATATGAAGTTCAGGGGCGGCAAGGGCGTGGCGACGGGGGCGGGGATGCTCCTGGGGCTGGTGCCGGCTCTGGCCGGCGTCACCCTTCTGGTCTTCGTGGCGTTCTTCGCGGTTTCGAACTACATTTCGCTCGGTTCGTGCTGCGCGGCGGCGTTCATCGGCATCGCCATCTGGTTTCCGGTCCTCGGGAGCAGGGGGTGCGCCGACTGGCCGCAGGGCGTTCTCGTTTCGCTCATCGCGGCGTTCGTGATCTGGAAGCACCGGGCGAACATCGGGCGCCTCGTGGCGGGTACCGAGAACAAGATCTACATCTTCGGCAAGAAGGAAGAGGACAAGAAGGGAGAGAAGAAATGATTTCCGATCAGGTCAAGGCCGGCAAGGAGCGCGCACCGCATCGTTCGCTTCTGTTTGCAACGGGCATGAAGCGCAGGGACATCAGAAAGCCGTTCATCGGCATCGCCAACTCGTACGAGTCGTTCGTGCCCGGCCACTGCCACCTCAACAAGGTCGGGGCGTACATCCGGAAGTGCATCGAGGAGGCGGGGGGCGTTGCGATGGAGTTCAACACGATCGCCGTCTGCGACGGCATCGCGATGGGCCACGGGGGCATGAAGTATTCGCTGCCGTCCCGCGAACTGATCGCCGATGCGGTCGAAACGATCGCGCGGGCACACTGCTTCGACGCGCTCATCTGCGTGCCGAACTGCGACAAGATCGTGCCCGGCATGCTGCTTGGCGCGCTTCGCGTCAACATCCCGACCATCTTCGCGTCGGGCGGCCCGATGGCGCCGGGCACGCATCCGCTGACGGGGGCGGATTCCGACCTCAACACCGTCTTCGAGGGCGTGGGCGCCGAGAACGCGGGCAAGATCTCCGCCCGGGACCTGGAGAAGATCGAGGAGACGTCCTGTCCCGGCTGCGGCAGCTGCTCGGGCATGTTCACGGCGAATTCGATGAACTGCCTCTACGAGGCGCTCGGCATGGCTCTGCCGGGCAACGGGACGATTCTTGCGACCGATCCGCGCCGCGCCGACCACTACAAGGCGTCGGCGAAACGCATCGTCCAGATGGCGAAGGCGGGCGGACCGCTGCCGCGCGAGATCGTCACCCGGGAGGCGATGGACAACGCCCTCACGCTCGACATGGCGATGGGCGGTTCGACGAACACGGTGCTGCACACGCTCGCGATTGCGCGCGAGGCCGACCTCGACTTCACGCTGGCGCGCATGAACGAACTTTCCGCGCGTACGCCGTACATCTGCAAGCTCTCGCCGTCCGGGCACTACCACGTGGCCGATCTCGATCGCGCGGGCGGCGTCATGGCGATTCTGAAGCGCCTTCCGTCCAAGCTCCTTCACCTGGATTGCAGGACGGTGTCCGGAAAGACGCTCGGCGCGCAGATCAGGGCGGCGAAGATCAGGGACGACGATGTCATCCGCACGCTTCCGAACGCCTATTCGCAGGACGGCGGCCTTGCCGTGCTGTGGGGCAACCTCGCCGAGAAGGGCGCCGTGGTCAAGAAGGGCGGCGTTGCGCCGTCGATGATGTGTTTCACGGGCAAGGCGATCTGTTTCGAGTCCCAGGAAGAGGCCTGCGCGGGCATCCTGGGCGGCAAGGTGAAGCCGGGCCATGTCGTCGTCATCCGCTATGAAGGGCCGAAGGGCGGCCCGGGCATGCAGGAGATGCTGGCGCCGACGTCGTACATCATCGGCGCGGGGTTGGGCGAGTCCGTTGCGCTCATCACCGACGGCCGTTTCTCGGGCGCGACGCACGGCGCGTGCGTCGGGCACGTTTCGCCAGAGGCGGCCGAGGGCGGACTGATCGGCCTGCTGAAGGACGGCGACGAGATTACGATCGACATCCCGAACCGCGCCATTCACGCGACGCTTTCCAAGAAGGAGATCGCCGCGCGCGCGAAGACGGCGAAGAAGTGGTCGCCCCGCATCAAGGGCGGCTGGCTCGAACGCTATGCGCGGTTCGTCGGCAACGCGTCGACGGGCGCGAGTCTGAAGGAGATCTGAGCGGCCGCCCGGCTTCCGGGCGGCGTGTAATGCAGGGGGTTGGTCATGAATGGTGCGATACTTCTTATCCTGGCGTCGGTCTGCTTTCTGGCGGGCTATTTCCTGTATGCGAAGCTGATCGAGCGGAAGCTCGGCATCGATCCGTCGATTCCGACGCCGGCGCACGTGAAGAAGGATGGCGTTGATTTCATTCCGGCTCATCCGACCGTGCTCTTCGGCCATCACTTTGCCGCGATTGCGGGTGCGGGGCCGATCGTGGGGCCGGTCCTCGCCGCCGAATTCGGCTGGGGCGCCGTTGCGCTTTGGATCATCCTCGGCTGCGTTTTCATCGGCGCGGCGCACGATATGATCTCGCTTTTCCTGTCGATCCGCCACGGCGGCGAATCGATCGGCTCGGTGATCGGTACGGTTCTCGGGAAGCCCGGCAAGGTGCTCTTCCTGCTCTTCAGCTGGTCGGCGCTCGTACTGGTCGTTTCGGAGTTCACGCGGCAGGTCGCGGGTACGTTCGTGGCGGATCCGGCGATTGCGACGGCCTCGCTCCTCTTCATCGGCGAGGCGGTTCTCTTCGGCCTTTGCGTGAACCGGTGGAAGATGTCCGTCCTCTGGACGTCGCTCGTGTTCGTTCCCGTGATGTTCGGCTTCGTGTGGGTCGGCAACGCCTTTCCGCTTGATCTCGTCGCGTGCTGCGGCTGGTCGCCGGACACGGTGCGCGCCGTCTGGACGGTCGTCCTGCTCGTCTACTGCTTCTTTGCGGCGACGTGTCCCGTCTGGATCCTGCTCCAGCCGCGCGACTACCTCAACGCCTACCTCCTCTACGCAATGATGGCCCTCGGGTTCTCCGGCGTCTTCATCGCGCACCCGGCTCTTCGGATCGAGGCGTTCACCGGCTTCGTCGGCGAGGGACGATTCGGCCCGCAGATGCTGTTCCCGCTCCTCTTCGTCACGGTCGCCTGCGGCGCGTGTTCGGGTTTCCACGCGCTGGTCGCTTCCGGCACCACGGCGAAACAGCTCGGCAACGAGCGGAGCGTGCGGCCGATCGCCTACGGCGGCATGCTGCTGGAGGGCGTTCTCGCGATCATCGCCGTCATCGGCGTGGCGGGGGCCTATGCTTCGCAGCAGGACTACGTGACGGCGATCAAGGGCATGGAACCCGTGCAGATGTTCGCGTCCACCGTGGCGGGAATGTGCGTGAAGCTGTTCTCGGCGATCGGCCTCGAACCGGCGACCGGCCGGCGCATCGCCGAGAGTTTCATCCTCCTCTCCGTCTCGGCGTTCCTCATGACATCCGTCGATGCAGGTACGCGGCTGGCGCGCTTCAGCTGGCAGGAACTCGTGGGGTCGGGCGCGGCGCAGGCGGAACGGCGGGGCCTGCGGAAGGTCGCCTACAACATGTACGTCGGCACGTTCATCGTCGTCGGACTGGCGGCGGCGCTTCTCCTCGGCGCGCCGGAGACGGCGAAGCAGCTCTGGACGATCTTCGCTTCGGCGAACCAGCTGCTCGCGGCGCTGACGCTGCTTGCGGCGACGCTGTGGTTCATGAAGCACGAACGGCCGACGTGGATGACGGCCCTGCCGATGGCGTTCATGCTCTCGGTCTCGTCGCTGGCGCTCGGCACCTTGTGCTGGAAGAGCCTTTCGGGCGAGACGGTCGACTGGGTGAAGGGCGGCGCCACGGGCTTTCTGCTGGCGTTGGCCCTCGTCCTCGTCGTCTATGCGGTCCGGGCCGCAGCGAAGGCGCGCCGCAGATGACCAATCTCACGCTGGTCGTCGTCTCCACTCTCCTGACCGCCCGGACGCCGGCGTGGCGGGAGGTTCCGCGTCTCCTGGGCGAGAAGCACGCGGCGGAGGCGCGCATCGAGTTCCAGACGCATCCGACCCTGACGAACGCCGCGGTCTTCGCCGCGCTTGCGCAGTCCAGACCGACGCACGTCGCGTTCGTCATGCGTCCGGAGGAGGTCGATTTCCCGACGGTTCTCGCGCTTAAACGCGGGATGCGCGACTTGGACGACGATCCCTACGACGATGCGAAATGGGGCATCGTGACGGGGCCGACGGCGGAGGACGCGCGGCGCATCGCCACCTCCCGGGAGCCGCGCGCGATCCGCACGGCGCTGACGACGACGGGCATCTCGGACGATTTCGTCCCCGGCCGCTTCGTCTGCCTGTCGGATGCGAACCCGCCGGGCTGCTGGCGGGAGAAGGGTGCGGACGGGAAGATTGCGCACCATTCCACGTCGAACGACACGAGCCACGTCTTCGCGCGGGCCTGGAACGAGCTAGATCCCGATCTCCTCCTCACCTCGGCCCACGCCTCGCAGCGCAATCTGGAGATGCCGTTCTCGCGGGGCAACGTCGTGCCGCGCGCGGGGCGCTTCTTCACGCTTCCCAACCGGATGCTGATCGACTACGCCACGGGGCGGGCGATAGAAGGCGCGGCGGACGGCCCCGCCGCCGGCGATCCCGCGCTTCCCCTCGCACCGCCCCGGCACGAGAAGGTATGGCTTGCGGCGGGCAACTGCCTCATCGCCGACAATCTGCAAGGCGGGGACAATATGGTGATGACGGCGCTCGGCTTCGGCAAGGTCAATCAGTTCGTGGGCTATATGACGACCACCTGGTTCGGCGAGATCGGCTGGGGGACGCTGGGGAACTTCAGCCGCGGGATGTCGCTCGTCGACGCCTATTTCGCGGCGAACGAGCAGCTTATCCGCGAACTGGAGGAAACGGTCGCGAATGCGGGCGACTTCCGTCCCGCATATGCCAGCGCGGCGGATTACGACCGACTCATTTCGGAGGCGCGCGCGTTCCGCTTCGTCGCCAAGGGGCCGATCGCCGATCCGCAGAAGTTCATCGGCCGCCTCTGGGATCGCGATGCCACCGTCTTCTACGGCGATCCGCTGCAGCACGTGACGCTGAAGCCGGCGCAGTAGACGAATCGCGGGCCGCTCAATTTCCGGATTTGAACGCCACCACCTCCTCCGCCTTTGGTATAATACGGGATATATGAACAAGATGAAATTCGCGTTGTGGGCGGTCGTGGCCGCCTTGGGTATCGACGGTCATTGCGCTGCGCTTCCGCTGCCTGACGACTACGCGCGGGCGAAGGCCGAGGAGGTCAAAGGCAGGCTCTCGCTGGAGCAGAAGGTCTCGCTTCTCGGCGGCTGCGCCACGATGTACCTCAAGGCGATCCCCGAGGCGGGCATCTATCGCGAATGGGCGATGAGCGACTGCTCGCACGCGATGAAACCCGAGCACAGCCGCGCCGACTGGCCCTACGTGCAGGGCGTCGACGACCGTTCGACGGCGCTGGCGCCGCTCTCCGCGCTGGGTTGCACGTGGAACCGCGAACTGGCCGCGCTGCATGGTCACGTGATGGGCGAGCAGATGCGCGGACTTAACAAGGATCAGATGCTGGGGCCGGGCGTGAACATCAACCGCACGCCGCTCTGCGGCCGCAACTGGGAGTACATGAGCGAGGACCCGTATCTCGTCGCGCAGATGGTCGTTCCGCTCATCCGGGCCGTTCAGAGCCATGGCGTCGTCGCGACGGTCAAGCACTTTGCGGTCAACAACCAGGAGCTGGCGCGCAATTCGGTCGATACGCTCGTCGACGAGCGCACGCTCCACGAGATCTACTTCCCGGCCTTCCGCGCGGCGGTCAAGGAGGCGGGCGTGCTCGGCCTCATGACGGCGTATAACAAGTTCAACGGCGTATTCTGCTCGGAGAACGCCTATCTCCAGCGCGGCATCGTCCGCGACCGCTGGGGCTTCATGGGCCAGATCGTCACCGACTGGGGCGGGCAGCACTCCACGGTGCCGGCGGCGCTGAACGGCGGCAACGTGGAGATGGACCGCGGCAAGGGCATCCGTTTCTTCACCGACTACTACGGCACGGGCGGATTCCCGCTCCTGGACGCGGTGAAGCGCGGCGACGTCCCCGAGGCCACCGTCGACGAAATGGTCTTCCATCTGCTCTACGCGATGGCGAAGACGGGTTTCTTCGAACGGATCCAGGACAAGGGCGAGCGCCTCACGGAGAAGCATCAGCAGGCCGCCCGCACGATTGGCGAAGAGGCGATCGTCCTCCTGAAGAACGAGAAGGGGGTTCTGCCGCTCGACAGGACCGCCGTCGGGACGGTTGCCGTCGTCGGGCTTGCCGCCGATCTCAAGCAGGCGCACCTCGGTTGCTCCTGCGAGGCGCATCCGGTCTACGAGATCACGCCGCTGGAGGGGCTTCGGGAATATCTCGCGGCATATGCCAAGGTGGATGTCTATCCGCTCGGCGCCGAGGTTGCGAAGGCTTCCGAAGTGACGAAGATCGACAACTACCTTCTCGAAACGTTCAAGCCGAACGGCGGCGCCGCGTACGTGATCCGCGCGTGGGAGCAGTATGGCTGGGCGAAGGGGCAGGACTGGCAGGACGAGAACCAGAAACTCGAGAACTACGTCGACTATCCGACCGGCGTCAAGGGCCGTGCGAGCCGCTACGTCGCCAGGATCCGTGCGCCGGAGACGGGACTCTACAAGTTCGGCGGCAAGGGGCTGAAGTCCAACGGCATGTCGCTCTACATCGACGGGCGGCTTGCCGCGACGGCGGGAGACGGCCGCCTCCAGGCGGCCGAGGCGCTGGATAAGGACAGGATCTACGAGCTCAGGATCGACGTCGAAGGCAGCGACATGAAGGACGAACGGCTGGAATTCGGCTGGACGCTGCCCTCGCAGCTGAAGGCGCAGGAGAATCCGGTGGAGAAGGCGTGCCGCGCGGCGGATGTCGTCATCGTTTTCACGGGCACCACGATGGGCTATGGCCGTGCGCACGAAACCGAGGGCGGCGACCGCCCGGATATGTCGCTGCCGCCGGGCCACGACGAGGACATCGCGAAGATCCTCTCCTGGAATCTTCCGAAGACGATCGTCGTCAACCGTTCGGGCGCGTTCTCCGAACTGCCGTGGGCGGATAAGTGCGCGACGCTCGTCCACATGCCCTACCTCGGGCAGGAGGCGGGCCGTCCGCTCGCCCGTATGCTCTTCGGCGACGTCAATCCCTCCGGCAAGCTGACGGCCGCCTGGCCGAAGCGGTTCGCCGATACCGCCGTCCAGCAGATGGGCACCTACAACGGCACGAAGGTGATCTACAACGAGCGCTTCTACGTCGGCTACCGCTGGTTCGACGCGAAGGGCATCGCGCCGCTCTTTCCGTTCGGCTACGGCCTCAGCTACACGACATTCGGCTACGGCGCGGCGCAGGTCGCCGTCGAGCCGGGCGGCTGGACCGTCACGGTGCCGGTGACGAACACGGGAAAGGTCTTCGGCAAGGAGATCGTCCAGCTCTACGTCGAGCCGGTCGAACACAAGGTCGAGCGCGTGAAGAAGGAGCTGAAGGGATTCGTGAAGCTCGCGCTGCAGCCGGGCGAGACGCAGACGGCGACGCTTGCGGTTTCGCCGCGCGACTTCGCCTACTATGATGTTCTCACGCACCGCTGGCGCACGCTCGCGGGCGCCTACCGTCTCCGCCTCGGCGGTTCGTCCGCGGATCTCCCCGCCGCCGTGACGGTCACGGTCGCGGACGACATCCGGTTCGACGAATGATTCGACCGCTTGCGGGAGCCGGCACGCCACCCTTCGCCCCGTCTGCATCCCGCACCGCGTCGGCAGAGGGACCGCCATCCCCGAAGGCGGGGTATTGCCCGCAGGTCGCGCGGCGGGGGATTGCTTTGGCGGGGCAGTCCCCATGCGACCTGTTTTGTGCTATAATATGCGTCCAATTTCAAAACAGAAAGGTCAATTCAAATGAAGCTTCAGGATCTTAAGGGTAAGACGGTTGGCGTCTGCGTGTCCGGCGGTCTCGATTCGAAGACCATTTGCTGCGTTCTTCTGGACGCGGGCGTGAATGTGAAGGCGTTTTCCGCGAATGTCGGTCAGCCCGACGAGAAGGACATCAACGACATCAAGAAGAAGATGGCCCCGACCGGCGTCGAGACCACGATCGTCGACGTGACGAAGGAAATGGCCGACATCTGCTTCGAGACCGTCAAGTGCCAGGCGATGTACGACGGCGGCTACTGGAACTCCACGGGCATCGCGCGTGCGGTAACCGTGCAGAAGCTCCTCCCGGAGATGAAAAAGGCCGGGTGCACGGTGCTCGTCCACGGGGCGACGGGTCGCGGCAACGACCAGATGCGCTTCGAGCGCTACACGAACGTGCTCGATCCCGAATTCGGCGTCTACGCCCCCTGGCGCGATGCGGATCTCCTCACCAAGTTCCCGGGCCGCACCCAGATGGTCGATTTCCTCGCGGCGCGCGGCATCACGGCGTTCGTCGGCACGAAGAAGAAATACTCGACCGATGCGAATCTCGCGGGGCTTTCCCATGAGGCTGAGGACCTTGAGTCGATGGAGACCTCGATGCGCATCGTGAAGCCCACCATGGGCGTGTGGCCCGAAGAGGCGCCGGACGCGGTCGAGAAGGTGACGTTGACGTTCGAGCAGGGGCGCTGCGTCGCCGTCAACGGCGTGAAGATGTCCCCGCTCGAGGTCATGCTCGAGATGAATAAGGTCGGCGGCCGCAACGGCATCGGCATGAAACACGCGCTGGAGAACCGCATCATCGGCACAAAGAGCCGCGGCGTCTACGAGGCCCCGGGCATGGAGGTCCTCTCCTACGGTCTCAAGTATATCTACGAGGGCGTGATGGATCGCCGTTCGGCGCTCCTCTTCCAGCGGCTCTCCAGGTTCGTCTCCGATCAGATCTACGATGGCCGCTGGTTCGATCCCGCGACCCGGGCCGCGCGCGCGGCGATTCAGGTCTGGGCCGATTTCGCGACGGCGGAGGTGACGCTGGGCCTCTACAAGGGCAACATCTTCTTCGAGTCCCTCAAAGGGCTCAAGGCGACGATCTACAACGAGGCCGACAGCTCGATGGAGGCCTCCAACGGTCTCAATCCGCACAGCTCGCAGGGCTTCGCCGAGATTCAGTCCGTCGAGGCGAAGATGCTCGCCAGGGCCGGGCAGATCAAGGGCTGAGGCCCTGGGGTTCCGCGAAGTTGCGCACGAATCGTGAAATGGTGGTTTAGAAAGATGGCGGAAGAAGAAGTCAAGAAAGATCAGACGGACGAAAAGGAGGGTGCGAACGCCCCCGACAAGGCGGGCGAAGCCGGCGAACCGGAGGAGGCGTCGGAGAAGGCCGGTGCGCCGTCGGATGCCGCCGTATGCGCGTCCGGAAAGGAAAACGCCGAGGAACCTGCGGAGAAATCCGCTGAACAGCAGCCTGCAGCGTCTGCCGAACCTGATTGGAAGTTGCAGTACGCGCGTCTGCTGGCCGATTTCGACAACTATAAAAAGCGTGCGGCGCGGGATCGCGACGAAACCTACCGTTATGTGGAGAGCCAGGTTCTCCGTGACCTCCTGCCGATTGTCGACAATCTGGCGATGGCGTACGACAAGGCGGAGAACAAGGAGGATTCGTTCGTCAAAGGCGTGAAGCTCGTGTATGACGGCATCCTCGCCGTACTCAAGGATCACGAGGCCGAGCCGTTCGATTCGGTCGGTCTTGAACTGGATACGGAGAAGATGGAGGCCATCGCCCATCTGCCATCGTCCGATGTCGCGGCTGGCAAGGTCTCCATCGAGTCCAAGAAAGGCTGGATGCTGAAGGGTAAGGTCCTGCGCGTCGCGCAGGTCGTGGTCAGTTCCGGCAAGGCGGAATAAGAGACGATCGGCCATGGCAGACAAACGAGATTATTACGAGGTGCTGGGCGTTGCCAAGACGGCGACGGCGGATGAGATCAAGTCCGCCTATCGCAAGCTGGCGATGAAGTACCACCCCGATCGCAATCCCGGCGACAAGTTCGCCGAGGAGAGGTTCAAGGAGGCGGCCGAGGCGTATGACGTCCTGCACGATCCCGAGAAGCGCCAGCGCTATGACCAGTTCGGCCATGCGGGCATGAACGGCGGCATGGGCGGCTTCGGCGGTGGTGGCGGCATGAACATGGACGACATCTTCTCCATGTTCGGCGACATCTTCGGCGGCCATTCCGCCGGCGGCGGTTTCGGTGGCTTCGAGGACCTGTTCGGCGGCGGGCGCAGACGGCGTCCGGCGGCCGATCCGAATGCGGCGCGTCGCGGCGAGGATATGACGTTCCGCCTGGACATTGACTTTGACGAGGCCATTTTCGGCAGCGAACGGACGATCGACATCACGTTGCCGTCGGCGTGTCCCGACTGCGGCGGTTCGGGCGCGGCGGCGGGTTCCCAGCGCGTGACGTGCAAGACGTGCGGCGGACGCGGTCAGGTCATCGGCGGCGCCGGATTCTTTCAGGTGCGTCAGACGTGCCCGACCTGCGGCGGTGAAGGTTCCGTCATCGAGAAGCCGTGTCGGCGGTGCCGTGGCACGGGGCACATCTCGATGCCGCAGCACATTTCGCTGAAGATTCCCGCCGGTGTGGACAACGGGTCGCGCCTGCGCCTTTCGGGGAAGGGTGGCGGCGGATTGCGCGGCGGGCCGAACGGCGATCTCTATGTTCAGATCGGAGTCCGCGAAAGCGACATCTTCGAGCGCGAAGGGCCGGATCTGGGCGTTGATATCCCGGTATCGCCGATCTTGGCGGCGTTGGGCGGCACGGTCGAGGTGCCGACGCCGGAAGGCGCGGCGACGCTGAAGATTCCTGCCGGGACGCCGAACGGCAAGCTCTTCCGTCTGCGCGGCAAAGGCGTGCCCTCGCTTCGCGGGGGATCGCCGGGCGATCTGACCGTGCGTCTCGTCTTCGAGGTGCCGGCCAATCTCGATCGTCGGCAGAAGGCGCTCCTTGAGGAATTCCAGAAGCTCGCCTCCGGCGGGACGTTCCCCGAGGCGCAGTCCTTCGCCAACAAGACGAGGATCTTTTTCTCGCACAAGGACAAGCTTCAGAAATAGCGCGGACGCGTCGCGCGCCTATGGTGGAATGGCAGACACGGTGGATTTAGGTTCCACTGCGAAAGCGTGGGGGTTCGAGTCCCTCTAGGCGCACCAATGAAAGACGTTCCGATGCGTGTGCGCGGTGTCGTCCGCTCTGACCAGGGCACCCGTCGCCCCGCGCCTCGGCTCCCGTCTCCACGTCGCCTCCCTGACGTCGTGCGCCCGTGCACGGAATTCTCGGCTACTGGAATTCGCGAGCGCTGGCGAAGCGTATCTGTGTTCGTCTGCGGTTCAACAATTTCGAACACCCATTCGCGAAGTCCATCCGTGTCATCCGTGGTTCAGATCTGCCCTCAGAACAGGTCGGCATGCGAACCGGTGCGGGTGAGTTCGAGGACCAACACGTCTTCTTTGATCTGGTAGATCAAGAGCCAGTCGGGCGCAATGTGGCATTCGCGATGGTTGGCCCAGTTGTTGGAGAGCGCATGGTCGTGATTCTTGGGCGGCAATGCTTCGCCGTTGACCAACTTCTTAACAACCGCCTTGAGCTTTTCAACCGGCAGCCCGCGCTTGATCGCCTTCTTATAATCGCGATGGTAGGCCGGGGTGGCACGGAGGCGGTATTTCATTTCTCCATGTCCTTCCAGAAGGCGTCAAGGTTGTCATACGTCGGCCAGTTGGGATCGTTGGCGATGCGGTCGCCTTCTTCGAGCGCGGCGATTGTTTCGGCGTTGGGCTCATGTGCGCCTTTGATGATGAAGGGAATGCGATTCTCGCGTATGACCGTCTTGATGTACACTATTTTATAGATGCAGCAATGAAATGGAGTGAATCAGATGGATATTTTTTAGCCGCAAAGAGCACAAAGAAATAGAGCACTTGCAATCTTTGCGAACTTTGCGTCCTTTGCGGCGAGAATCACAACATCTGGTTGCCGAAGCAATAGAGAAACGCCCCCTAAATTTCCGTCCGCTATGGGGCGCGGAAATGTGGTATAATTCTAGAGGTTGATTTCCGTGCGGCGGGTTTGTGCTCTGTCGCGTGGCCGCGCAAGCGGAGTTGATCTTTGCCAGATGCCGGCGGGCACAAGACGTCGGCAGCCGTTCTCCCCCGTGCCGCAAGGCGCGGAGGAGAAAGAACCCCGCAAGGCGACTTCGGGCAAGTTTGCCGACCGGGGGCCAGCAACCCCAAAAGGGTCTGGCGCGTACGCATTTTTGCGTATTTGGCTTTGCTTGAAAATCGCCAAAATCTTCAACGAAAAGCCGGATATGTGAGATGAGCTGCGTGGAAGTGAAATGGATTATAGCCTGACAAGAGACAGACGAGAAAGGAGGTCGAGAAGATGGTTCTGTATCACGGAAGTAATGTTGAAGTTATGACGCCAGAGATTCGTCCTCTGGTTCGTGCGCTTGATTTCGGGCAAGCGTTTTATCTGACATCCAGCGAAGAGCAGGCGGTGAAATGGGCGAAGACATCGACGCTTCGCAGGGGAGCGGGCGTGCCGACGGTATCGGTGTTTGAAATTCCCGAGGGTCGGTTTGATGAATTGACCGCGCTGAAGTTCCCCGGGCCGACTTCCGACTGGCTTCGCTATGTCAGCCGAAACCGCAATCAAGGCGTGGACGATTCGGATGCGGATGTCGTGATTGGCCCAGTGGCGAATGATAATACGATGCCGGTTTTGAATTTGTACTTCAAGGGCGCCTATACGGAAGAAGAAGCGCTTCGGCGGCTTCTGCCGCAGCGATTGCACGATCAGTTCGCGTTCAAGACGGAACGGTCGCTGGTTTGTCTCAAGTTCGTCGAGTCCTGGGAGGTGTCATGACCATGGATCCGGAAGTCATGGATTTCTACGACGAGAATGTCACGAGGATGATTGCCGAAAAATATGGCTACACCCCGGCCGAGGCCTTGCCGCTTTTCCTTTCCTCTCGCACATACCGCATGTTGGCCGACCCGAAGATGGAGATGTGGCAGTTCGGGCCTCCTGGTATTTTTGACATGTGGGAGAGTGAGCGCGTAACGGGGACGCCCCTCAATTCACCTTACTTGAAGATGGCGTAATCATGAGTCCGGAGTTCAAGTTCTTCATTTATCTCCTCGAACGTTATGCCGCGCGTAACGGCGAGACCGCAGACGTTGCCTACAAGCGCCTCGCGGCTCACAACGCCGTCGATTATGCGATGAACATGTATGAACTCTATCATGTTGAGAGTTTGGACAATGCCTTCGCCGATCTTGATCGCAAGCTCGGCATTAAACGTGAGAATGTGGCGCAATCCACATAGCTGATTTTGGCCGCAAGGCGACTTCAAGCAAGTTTGCCGACCGGGAGGGCGTAAACGAACTAAAGGAGAAAGGAGCGGGCATGGACGGGAAGAAATCGAAGCCGAGAGTATACGTTGAGACGACTGTCATCAGCGATGCAACGGCATTGCCTGCTCGCGACATCGTTTTGGCGGCGCGGCAGATTTCCACGCGAGAATGGTGGTCATCTGCCGCCGAGCGATTTGAATTGTATTCCTCGGATATTGTCGCGCGCGAGGCGAAAAGAGGTGATGCGGCGGCGGCACAGAGGCGTGTCGCTGCGCTGCGAGGCATTCCTGAACTTCAGTCTGACCAGAATGCAATTGCGTTGGCCCGTGAATTGATTGCCCGCAAGGCTGTTCCGAAGGAATATCCTGATGACGCGCTTCATATTGCCACGGCTGCTCTGAACGGTATGGATTTCCTCGTGTCGTGGAACTTCAAGCATATCACGAATGGGAATACGATTCCACTCGTGGAGAAGATTGTTCGTGAGAATGGTTATGCTTGTCCGTGCATTTGTACCCCTCAGATGCTTTGTGAAGGAGGGCGGGAATGACTTCTGAAAGACCATTTGATCGCGTGCTCGAGGAAATGTGGGCCATCAAGCGCGAAATTGCCGCCGAATACCCATCGCTTGATGCATATTTCCAGAGTGTGCTTGACGATCAGTGCGCGCGCGCGCGTCAAGGCGTGAAGTTTGTTTCGTTTCCGCCGCGTCGTCTTGATAAGGTCGAGAGACGGGTTCGAGACTGCACATGACGACGAATGTGCGTCTGGCGGCGCTTTTCGCGGCGGGTGGTGAGCGCATGACCGCCAAGGACAGGAAGGGCGATGATGGCCGCATCCGCTGTGAAGATGGAAATCAATAAAGAATCTGGGGTGTGACGGAGGACTGGAACGATGAACATCAGCAAGGTTATACTGATTGGGACGATGGCTGTTGCCGCGCGTGCGATGGCGCTCGATTGCGAGGTGACGGGGTAACGGCCCAGCAACGATATCCGTGGAACGGGATGGTGGACATCACCGTAACGTTTTCGGGCGCAGAAAACGACGTCGCCAATGCCGACTTTTCGCTTGTGGCGACGAACAAGGCGACGAATGCGGAACTGTCAATCGCGAGTCTGACGCGCAATGGCAAGCCGTCGGGTTCGGGCACTTCATGGACGCAGAAATTCATTTGGAATGCACCGAATGACGTTGCGGACGGGATGGTGGCCGACATCGAATTGTCGGTCGCGGTGACGAGTGGTGTGCAGCTGTGGGAGGACGGCCCCTATTGGGCGGCGTGCAACGTGGGCGCTTCGCAACCCGAAGAGTCTGGCCATTACTTCTGGTGGGGCGACACGGTGGGGTACACGCGCAATGCGAACAACGACGGCTGGGTGTCGGTCAAGGATGGATCGCCATTCGCGTTCTCAAGTGGCAACTGTCCAACATGGGGCAAGAACAATTCGACGCTCCAGCAGGAAGGCTACATTGATGCGACGGGCAACCTCGTGGCCGCACACCACGCGGCGACGGCGTATCTCGGCGCGCCGTGGCGGATGCCGACGGCGGCGGAGATTGACGCGCTCATCGACAACTGCACGACAATCTGGACGAATCGCAACGGCGTTTACGGTCGGCTCGTGACGGGCAAGGGCGCGTATGCGTCGAAGAGCATTTTCCTCCCCGCTGCCGGCTACGGCCACAACTCCAGCCTCTACAACCTCGGCTCGAACGGCTACTACTGGTCCTCTACGCCGAATCCGGACTATTCTGGCAGCGCGTGGCGCCTGAGCTTCGGTTCGGGCGATTTCAGCCGGGACAACAACTACCGCGTCGGCGGGCGGTCTGTTCGTCCGCTCCGAGGATTTGACTCTATCGGCGCTATCGATGCTATCGGCGCATCGACGACGTTTCGGCTCGACCTCAAGCATGACGGGGTGCGGGCGTCTACGGGCGAGGAGACGCTGCGGTTCTCGAATCTTTGGGACGGGGATGCGAATGCGACGGTCACGATCTCCCAGAACGGCATGGTGCTGGCCGAAGGGCTGACGGGTGAGGGCGCACAGAACTGGAGCGTGTCGCGCAACGGCACCTACGCGCTCACGCACACGACCTACACGAACGGCGTGGTGGCGAAAGTTCTGAATGCGACGTTTGTGGTGAGTGGATTGGATGTTCCGTTCCTGTCCGGAGACATCGTGACAACAGGTTTTAGCGATCAATATGATGGTCTTGGACACGGCATTTCCGTCACGGCGCCGGAAGGCGCGGAGGTGCGCTATGCGCTCAATGCGGCAGGGCCGTACGGCACGCATCCCGAGTTCACCAATGTCTGCGAGGCGGTGAAGGTCTGGTATGAGGTGACGAAGGAGGGGTACATTCCGTATACGAATTCGGCAACAGTTGCCATCGCCAAGCGGCCCGTCACGCTCACTTCGGGGACGAAGACCGATTTCGTCTACGACGGGCAGCCGCACCGCTTCCCGGCCCTGGCTGTCGGCAGGGCCGGGTTCGTGGCGGGCGAGGGGGTCGCGACCTCGAACTGGGCGACGGTGACGACGGTGGCGGAAGGCGAGGTGGCGAATGCGTTCGACTTCGCGCCGCTCGAAGGCACGAAGCTCTCGAACTACGACATCGTGGTCGTGACCGGCAGGATCGCCGTCGTGAAGGCGACGGTTGGCGGCGGAAACGAGCCGGGCACGGGAACGGTTCCTCCCGGGGGGATTTCCAAGTGGGATGTTCAATTTGAATATGATGGCGTCGCGCACACCCTTGATACGAATGGCCTGGCATCGGCGGTTGCAGACCTTGGGGCCGGATACACGCCGGCGGTCGATTTCTCCCTGCAATATGCGGTTGGCGAGGAGGGGGTCGTGCCGGATTCCGGATGGGGCGTGACGCCTGAATCCTTCGTCAATGCCGGCACCAACGTCGTGTGGTATAGGATTTCGGCGGCGAACTTTGAAGATTTTGCGCACGCGGTGCGCGTTGTCATCACGCCTCGCGCGATTTCGCATGCGACGATTGCGCCAATTCCCGGGCAGACATTGGACGGGACGCCCTGCGAGCCGGTTCCGGTCGTGACGGACGGGACGCCGTCGATCATCACGGCGGACGATTATCTTGTCTCCTATTCGGATAATGCGCAAGCCGGCACGGCGACGCTCACCTTGACGGGAACGAACAACTATGCGGGCATGACCTCCACGACGTTTGCGATTGTCTTGCCTTCGGCGGGTCTCAAGGCCGAGATCGCCTGGACGTATCTCAAGGCGAGCGGCACGTATTTCGCGCAGATCAAAGTGACCTGCACCAATAGTCTTGCCGCGGGAATCGCGAATCTCCGCTATCTCTTCGCGGATCGCGGGGATGACGTGCAGCTGTGGGATACGCCGACGCGCGCGGCGAAATCGACGACGGTCGTCTACGGAGGAGAAACCTATCGCTATGTTGCGCTCGATCCGGCGCTGATCA
Source organism: Kiritimatiellia bacterium (assembly GCA_051884875.1). Taxonomy (GTDB): domain Bacteria; phylum Verrucomicrobiota; class Kiritimatiellia; order RFP12; family UBA1067; genus UBA1067. The sequence continues at coordinate 2,223 of JBJEWD010000023.1, read as the reverse complement.
CGGCGGAGAATGCAGCGGCCGTCTACGGAGTAGGAACCGTGGGCGGCGATACGATTCCTGTCGCGGAACGCACCATTGAGATGTACGTGTCGAAACGCGTCGTGCCGCAGACGGGCAACGAAGGGGCCGCCGGGGTCGGCGACTTCGTCGGGTACCTCAGCTGGGAATCGGGCGGGTCGGAACACGCGATTCCCCTCGTGGCGGGAACATCGCGCGTACAATCCATCATGCCCTCGACATTGTCGGCGATGGGGGTTTCGGCCTCGGATGACCTTGCTGCTGCGACCTCGGATGTCGGGCAGGATGCGGAGGCGTTCGTCGCCGACCGGGCCAACACGTATGATGGCTTCCTGTGCGATGCCAACGGACAGCTTCAGGGAACGATTAAGATCAAGACCTCGCGAAGGACGGTCAAGAAGGGTGTTGCAACAGTAAAGGCAAGCGCTACGGTTATGGATCTGAACGGACGGAAATGGAACTACACGAGGGGTTTGGTAGATGAAAGCGGACATGTCGAGTCTCTGACGTGCACGAAAAAGGGATGCCCGATCCCCTCGTTTGACGTATGGCTCACCCACAATGATATGATGGGGTTCTGGGGCGAGTATGAGGTGACCGGCGCTCGCAACGGCATGGGGCTGAAGGGTGATGCCATGATGACCGCACTGGTGTCGCTGAAGGGGACTCGGCAGATCGATCTTGAAGAATGCTCGCTGACCGTCAAAATCGGAAGCCGCGGCGTTTCCCGCGTCACGCTTAAATTGTCAAACGGCAAGAAAGTGTCGGCTTCATCGCAGTTGATTTTAATCGATGGAGTTGGATACTTGCCGATTGTCATCAAAGCAAGAGGGGAAATGCCTGGCGCCGCATTGATTCTTCAAATCGAAGAGTCGGAGACGACGGTTTATGGCGAAAGCAAGTGAGAAGAGGGGGCGGGTCATGAATAAATGCTGTTTTGCCGTGGTTGTCGCGATGTCGTGCATGGCTTCGAATGCAGAGTGGGTGACGGATCTAAGCAAAGGCTGGCGGCTGACGGCCGGCCCGCAGTTCAACTTCAACGCCTCGGGACGGCTCGGAGTGAAGGCCGGCGCCGTTCCGCGTCCGGCGCCGGTGTATTCGAGCACCAGGGACGCCGCGCAGGCGGCGGGCGATTCGATTTCGCTTGGCGGCGGGCGCATCGACTTCCCGAATGGCGGATTCGTCGACCCGAGCGACGCCGCCGGCGTAGCTGGCGAGACGTGGAATTGGCACATCCCGGCGGGACAGCTGACCGGCGGACAGATGTCATTCACCCACGCTTACGTGGAACAGTCGACGGTGTACGACGTCGTCGGCGGGAGCGCCCGGGACGACAATTGGGCGACGGGCGCGAGTTTCGGGCTTGACCGCCTCGTCTGGCGGTACGGTGACTTTGGCGTCGATGTCGGCTTCAACTTCTCGTTCTTCCTGAAGAACAACTGGTACAAGGGATCGGCCGGCGGTTCCACCCGTACCGACACGACGACAAGCGGGGCGTACATTACGGATGTCGACATGGGCAATGCCGACGTGATGAGCGACCCCTGGACGCAGAACCCGGACGGTTCGTACGGCGCGGGAACCTTTGCCGGTCCCGGCCCCGTGATCTCCATGGACGAGATCTCGGTTTCGCACCGTTGGGGGGCTGAATCCTCGAGTTCGTCCACGACGTCCTACGGACCGTTCTCGATCCGCGGCGATCTGCAGATGTACGAGTTCCAGCTGGCGGTGAAGCCCTACTACGAGCTGACGGACTGGTTCATGCTCCGCGGCACGCTTGGGCTGGGCCTTGACTACCGCCATTTCGACGTCAAAGTCGGCGGCCTCGGCAAGGATTCCGCGCACGACTGGGACTGCTACCTGCTGTGCGGTCTCGGCGGCATGTTCCATTGGAACGACGTCTGTCTCGGCGCGGATTTCCTGCGCAAGGTCTTCGACGATGATCTGGATGTGAACACGCGATATGTCGACGGCAGCATCGGCAACGCGAACTGGATGTTTCGCGTGTATGTAGGGTACGAGTTCTGAGGGTAGATGCCCATGTCCTTTGGGCATTACTTTGGCCCGTTATCTTTTTTACGATTCCCCCCTTGCGCGTTTAGAAACCGTTTGATATACTACTCCCCCGTTCGCCCGAAAGGTGCTGAACACTGATCTTTGACAAGCGGCAGTTTGGAAACTAAAGAGAATTACAACTCATATACG
>JBJEWD010000022.1:0-61520 GCA_051884875.1 Kiritimatiellia bacterium | reverse complement strand
GTTCGTGCTCCCGCGGCCTCCGGCTGTCTCGCTCCGCTCGGCTGTCCCGCTCCGCTGCTTCGCACAGATCAACCGCTTACCTTCGTGATCAGCTCGGAGAGCCAACCCTCCCTTTCCTGCGGCGAAGCCGCAGCCTGAAACACCCGCATCACCGGTCATGGCAGGCGGATGCGGAACGCGAGGCCCTATGTATTCGCCCGGACGGTCGAATTGAATTATGAAGCCTCGGCAACTCAACCGCGTTCAATCCCAACACCCCGACGGGACGCTCAAAGTCCCCCTTTGCACCGACGGCTACCCTCGCGCGTGTCGGCGGCGCAGGCGGTTCAGGTGGCGTTCGAAGTCGCCATCGTTGATGAAATCGGCAAGGAAAAGCTGATCCAGGACCGGCACCGTACACGAGTAGAAACCCACGCGCGCGGCAAAACGTTCGGCGAGTTCCTTCGGCAGGACGAGATAGCCGATCCGCAGCGACGGCGCCATCGTCTTCGAGAAGGTGTTGAGGTAGATGACGCGCCGACCGCCGTCAATCGCGTACAGCGTCTCCGCACCCCGACGCGAGGCGGAGAACTCGGAATCAAAATCGTCCTCGACGAGCCATCCGCCGCGCGCCTCGGTCCAGCGGACGTATTCGCGGCGTTTGGACGCATCGGCCGTCACGCCCGTCGGGAAACTCCGATACGGCGTCACGTGCAGAATACGCGCGCAGGCTGCGGCCAGGGCGTGCGAACCGATGCCCCGTACCGTGAGCCGCAGCGGTTCGCAGACGATGCCGTGCGCCGCATAGACCTCACGGATCTTCGGATAGGCGGGTTCCTCGATGGCTATCGTCTCGCCGCGAAACACCTGCGCGAGAAGACCGTAGAGATACTCCGCCCCCGATCCGACGACCACCTGCGCGGCGGCGACCTTCATGCCCCGCGCCCGCAACAGATAATCGGCGATCGCCTCGCGGAGTTCGCGCGTGCCGTAGTTCGGCGACTTGATGAGCAGCCTCTCACCGTACCGCGTCAGCGTCGCCCGCAGCTTCCGCGCCGCCTCGTTCCAGGGGAAGCCTTCCTGGATCCGATGCCGGTTGACGCCTGGCGATTTCCGCTGCGGACGCGCCGGTAGCGTCGGCGATCCGCCATCCGTCTCACGATACGCCGCAAAGACGCCGCTGCGCTCGCGTGCGCAGGCATAGCCCTCCTCGCACAGCAGCGCGAGCGCATGCGCTACCGTGACAACACTCAGGTTCGCCTCGCGCGCCAGCGTCCGTTTCGAGGGTAGCCGCGCCCCGAGGGGGATCGCCCCCGAGACGATGGAGGCCTTGAGCCGGTCGTAGAGCCTTCGGTAGTGCGCGGTCATCTGGTCATATAATATTTCGCCAATCTGGTCATTTCATAAATCCATCGCACAGTGTATCATTTCCCCCGTCACACATAAAGGAGAAAAAGGACATGGATGCCACGCGCTACGAACTGAACAAGAATCTCGCCCAGATGCTCAAGGGCGGAGTCATCATGGATGTCACCACGCCCGAGCAGGCGAAGATCGCCGAGGCGGCCGGCGCCTGCGCCGTAATGGCGCTGGAGCGCATCCCCGCCGACATCCGCGCGGCCGGCGGCGTGGCGCGCATGAGCGACCCCAGGATGATCAAGGGCATTCAGTCCGCCGTCTCGATTCCCGTAATGGCCAAGTGCCGCATCGGCCACTTCGCCGAAGCGCAGATTCTCGAAGCGATCGAGATCGACTACATCGACGAGAGCGAGGTGCTCTCGCCCGCCGACGACCGCCTGCACATCGACAAGACGCAGTTCAAGGTGCCGTTCGTCTGCGGCGCAAAGGATCTGGGCGAAGCCCTTCGCCGCATTTCCGAAGGCGCGGCGATGATCCGCACGAAGGGCGAACCGGGCACGGGCGACGTCGTCCAAGCCGTCCGCCACATGCGCATGATGCAGTCGGAGATCCGCCGCCTCGCGTCACTCGCGGACGATGAACTCTACGAAGCCGCAAAAGAGCTGCGCGTGCCGATCGACCTCGTCCGCTACGTCCACGAAAACCGCAAGCTGCCCGTCGTCAACTTCGCCGCCGGCGGCGTGGCGACGCCGGCCGACGCCGCGCTCATGATGCAGCTTGGAGCCGAAGGCGTTTTCGTCGGTTCGGGCATCTTCAAGAGCGGCAACCCCGCCAAGCGCGCAGCCGCCATCGTCAAGGCGGTCACGAACTACAGCGATCCGAAGGTGCTCGCCGACGTCTCGGAAGACCTGGGAGAGGCCATGGTCGGCATCAACGAAAACGAGATTCAGCTGCTGATGGCGGAGCGGGGCAAGTAAGCGGGCGGCAGGAAAGACAGACGATGCGAATCGGTATCCTGGCAGTGCAGGGCGCCTTCATTGAACATGCGCGGCGGCTGCGCGAACTCGGGGCGGAGGTCTTCGAGATTCGGCAGTTAAGCGACCTCGCGGCGTCCTTTGACGGACTCGTCCTTCCGGGCGGCGAATCGACCGTACAGGCGAAGCTCCTGCGCGAGCTCGGGCTTTTCGCACCGCTCCGCGCGCAGATCGCGGCGGGGCTGCCGACCTTTGGAACCTGCGCCGGGGTCATTCTGCTCGCGCGGGAGCTGAAGAACGATCCGGCGGTGCATTTCGGGCTTCTGGACGTCACCGTCGAGCGCAATGCCTACGGGCGGCAGCTGGGGAGCTTCCATGCGGAAGTTCCCTTCGCCGGCGGCCCGGCGATTCCCGCGACGTTCATCCGCGCGCCGGCGATTCGCGCTTGCGGGCCGTCCGTCGAGACCCTCGCCGCGATCGACGGCGTCCCCGTGGCGGTTCAGCAGCGGAACATCCTCGCCGCGAGTTTCCACCCCGAGCTTGACCGCGACCCGACCGTCCACCGCCGTTTCCTCGCGTTGTGTCAGACACCGATTTCGCGGATGTAGGGGATGAGGTGCGCCTGGACGAGGTCGGCGTTCAGGCGGTGACCGCCGTCGAAGAAACGAGACTGCCCGGGATAGTGCCGCGCGAAGATCGCACGCGAAGGGGCCGTGATCTCGTCCTGCAGACCGAAAAGCGCAAAGCAAAATATACGGTCGTCGTCGGTGATGCCGTCAAACTGGTGCGCCTCCATCTCGGCGTAATGCGCAATCGTCTCCTTGTAGACGTGAAACGTCGTCGCGCCATCCCGGCGGGGATTGAGCCATTTGTATTTGCCGACATGCAGAAGCGAGTAGAGCTTCGAAACGGCGAATGAGGGATTCACGCAGATGCGCGGATAGCCGCGGAGCTGCTGGGCATACATGCCGCCCATCGACGTGCCGACGATCAGTCCCGGCCGTTCCCTGGCGGCAAGCGCCTTCAGCATCGGCAGCGCGTCCTGCGGATCCACGGGAATATCCGGCGCGACGACCTGAATGCGCGCAGCGGGATCCTTCCCCCAGAACGCCCGCCGCAAGACCTCCACCGTCCCGCTCGCGCCGGAAGAACCGAAGCCATGCAAATAGAGAATCTTCTTCATGCGCCGCCTATTCTATCAAATCCGCGATCGTAAATGACACTTCGGCGGTCTGGCCGTCGGCTGTCGAGCAGACGACGTCGTGATGCCCGACGCCGAGGTCGAGGACCTTGGGCTGCCGCCCGCGCGTCTCGCCGGCGGCGCGGCCGTCGACGAACCACCAGAGCTTCGTGTCCGCACGATTGTCGAGGACTTCGCAGACGATCTTCTGCTGCGGCACGCCTGGGACGAGACGGAACACCGCGCCATGCGCGGGCTTGGCAAGAACCGGCGGAGGATGCGTCGGAACGTCCGCGGCACCTGGGGTAGCGGCGGACGGCGGCGGATGCGCCACGCCCGGCGGCGTTCCGAACCACGGGCCGTCGTTCTGCGGATAGAGTGTGCGAGCAATCTTCCACGCCTGCGGCGCGGCGGCCTTGGCACCCACGAGCGACTTGTCGCCAAAGCCGCCGTACTTGTGTCCGCACCAGATGCCCACGACGTACTCGGGGTTCCACAAGACCGTCCACGCGTCACGGTAGTCCGAACTCGTCCCCGTCTTCCAGGCGAAACGCGATGTCGCGACATCCGCTACGTGCCCGAGCGCCGCCGCGCTGCGGGCCGTACCGGAAAGCATCTCCGAGACGAGATAGGCGGACATAGGGGAGAACTCCGGCGTCACCGCGTCCGCGCCGGCGGCCAAGGCGAGACGCCGATACGCCCCGACGAGTTCAACGAGCGTCACCTCGCAGTTGCCGATCGCCAGGCCCAGCCCGTACCGTTCGTACGGGGGCATGACGTGCGTGCAGCCGAGCGCACGCAGCTTCGCGCCGAAGCGCTCCACGCCCACGCGCGTCATCAGCTCCACGAACGGCAGGTTGAGCGAAAGAACGAGCGCGTCGCAGAGGGAGACCTGACCGCGATACCTGCCATCGAAATTCGCGGGTGTGTAGCCGTTGAAGACGCGCGGCGCGTCCGCGAGCATCTCATTGGCGCGGACAAGCCCGAGGTCCAGAGCCTGGGCCGTCAGGAACGGCTTGAGGGTGGACCCGGCGGGACGCGGCGCACACGCGGTATTGACCTGTCCGTCCCGGCTGTCGAAATAGTCGCCGCTGCAGGCGAGGGCGACAACCTCTCCCGAGGCGACCTTCATCACCACCGCCGCGACGGCATAGCCGCCCGCGCACGACGCCGCGTTCACCGTATCCTCGCAGAGCCGCTGGATGTCCGCGTCGAGGGGCGTCGTGAAGTCGCCGCTCAGCTGCTGCGCGGCACGTTCCCGGCCGAGGACGTCGCGCAGGTAGTAGTCGCAGTAGTAGGGGCATCGGAACGGACGAGCCGCACGGCAGACGACCGGGCGGACGCGTTGCGCGCCCTCCAGCTGCTCCGCCGTGATGTAGCCGAGTTTGCGCATCCGCCCGAGCACGTAGTCGCGCCGCGCGAGCGCCCGCGCGTAGGCGCGATCGGGGCGGAAGCGCGACGGTGCCTGCACCATGCCCGCGAGGAGCGCCGCCTCGCCAAGCCCGAGAGCCTTCGCGTCCTTCCCGAACCAGCCGTTCGCCGCTGCCTCGATGCCGATGAAATTCGAGCCGAACGGCGCACGGTTGAGGTACTGCGAGAGAATCCAGCACTTGTCCTTCCGCCGCTCCATCTTCATCGCCCGGAAGGCTTCAATCCACTTCTCGGCGTAGCTCTTGCGGTGCGGACGGATAAGGCGCACCGTCTGCATGGAGATCGTCGAAGCGCCGGAGACGCGACGGCGGTGGAGGACGTTCTGCGCAAACGCACGCACCATCGAAAGCAGACGCACGCCACTGTGCGTCCAGAACGAGCCGTCCTCGCTCGCCACCAGCGCCTTGACGATCCAGTCATCGGGCGACGCACGGTAGTACGGACGGCAATCGACATCGCCGGGGCCGAGCGATACGCGCATCACCTCCCCGGCGGCATCGCGCAACACGACGCCGCCGGGATAGTCCTCGGCGCCCTCCTCCGTCCAGTCAATCGACCACCACGAGACGATCCACGCCAGTGCGAGCGCGCAGCTCAGGCTGATACATAGCCTCAGCAGCCACCCCCGGCACCACGTAAGCACCCGCCGAAACGACGCGGACCTGATAATGGAAAACGACTTCTTCATCTGCCTCAAGATGGAACTTCCTGGAAAACACCAACATTCTATCATCTCGCGCGTCCGAACGCATCACCCAATTTGGGCGGTGCGGCTCGATCCACTGCAGGTTGCCGGGGGCGAGCCCGTCCCGAACGGGTTCGAATGCACCGGGGAAGAGATCTTCGATCACCAGATCGCTGTAGTCGCGCGTGACGAATGACTTCATCCGAAGCTCGACGATCACCAGATCGCCGCGTTTGAGCCGGGCAAGATCGGCGACGGCGCCGTCAGGGCGGCGGTAGGTGCGCGTAATGGCGATCTGACTCGTCTCGTTCGTGCAGGAGTCAAGATCGGGGAGTTCGAGCTTATGCCAGCAGACGAAGCGACGTCCGGCTTCCGGCGGAAATGCGCGGTAGTACGCGCCGAGCGCGAGAAGCGCATGCGCATTCGACTCCGTCGTGCCCCAGCTCAGGCGCGCCTTGTCGCGGTGGGCGATTAGGTAGGCGACAAGCCCGTTCAGCCGTGCATCCGCCGGGTCGAGCTCCAACAGCGCGAGCGTGAGGAACGCCGCTTCCTTGACCGAATCCGGCGCGGCGGCATTCGCAAGGAGGTCGCCGGCGCGGCGACGGTCGCCGATCTTCACGAACGCCCGCGCGAGGCGCGCCCGCGACAGGAGCGACAGGTTCGCGCGATCGTCGTAGAGCCGCAGCATCCGGTCCATATCGGGCTGCCCTGCGAGCGCCAGCGTATGGCACGCATAGGCCGAGACGCTGTTCGACCCGGACATCGCCCACGTGCCGAGGAACTTCATCACCCGCTCGCGGACAGCGGGCACAAGCCGCGCACCCGACTGCCCGGCCTCCACGAGGAAATGCGCGGCATAGAGCGAGACCTCGCGATCCCACGGCGCATAGGTGCAGTCCGGCCACATGACGAAGTCGTTCTGGCGGATCATCGAAGAAACGCGCTTCACGCCGGCGGCGACATACTCCGCACGATTGCTCGCCGCCTCCAGGCCGACGCCATCGAGGAGACCGTCGGCGACGATGAGCGGGAAGATGCGCGAGGTGGTCTGTTCCAGGCAGCCATACGGATAGTCCGCAAGCCATTCGAACGCATGCCGCAGCTCGGCAAGCGGCGAGTCGACGAACGCATAGCGGAACTGCGGCGTCTGCGGCCGATCGTAAACCGCACCCGGCGCCAGCACCTCGACACCCGCCGTCTCGCGCCACGGCGCGGCGGGACGGACCGGCAGCTCGATTGTCGCCGTATGCGTCTCGCCGAAGCCCGTCGCCGTGTACGTAAGCCGCAGCTGCCCCGGTTCCGCCGGCGCCGTGACCTGACGCCGCACAACCGTCGTCTCGTCCCTACGCAGCGGCACGGCTCCGTGCAAACCGGCGGAACCGTCCCCATCCACCTCAAGACGCCACGTCACCTCGCCATCCGCACCGCTGCGGTTCGCGAGCGGCAGCGTGATCTCGAAGACGTCGCCGGGGGCGACGAAACGCGGTGCATCGGGATGCATCACGAGCCTGGGGCAGACCTTCCGCCGGACGGACGCCGCACCGGTCGCGCGCGAATTGTAGGCCACCGCCGTGACGCGCACCTCGCCCGCGAACTCGGGAAGGGTGAAATCGACGCGGGCGCGTCCGCCGACGAGCGGCACGTCCTTCTGCCAGCGCACGAGCGGCCTGAAGCGCCGCGTCGGGGTCGGGCTTACCCGTCCGAGCATTTCGGCGCCGAAGCCGCCGCCCGTCTTGATGCCATTCGCCCGCAGGACATCATCGCCCGCCACCGGGAGGAGCCGGTGATAGAGATCGTAGAGCGGATTCCACGCGCCCCGCGGCCGGGCAAACCAGGCGATCGGATCCGGCGTCGGTTCATCCGTCAGCAGGTTGATGCCCTCGTCGACGACCGTCACCACCGCGACGGCTCCCGTCGCCACCGCACCTGCCGCCGTTACCTCGACGGAGAAATTGCGGATATCGCCTTCCGCCGCGTGCACCGCCAGCTCTACGGGAATCTCATCCTCGGCACAACGGACCGGGAGCGTCTGCTCGCCATGCGCGCGCACCGCGAGATGTTGCGCATTCGCCTTTACGCTCTGGATGACTGAAACCTTGACATCGATGTACGGCGCGTTCTCTGCGGTCACCGGCAGGAGCTCGATTTCGCTCGTCGCATGGGTTAGCGTCACGACGCGCGCGTAGAGGAGATCGTCGCGGAAGACGCTCACCAGCGCCGCGCCCGCAAACGGTGCCTTCACCACGAGCCGCGGCACATCGCCGGGACGGTAGAACGGTTTGTCGGCCGACAGCGTGACCGCCGCCGGATTCGCAAGCGGCGCGCGCACCTCATCGTCGCCCCAGTCGCTCAGATAGAACTTCTGCGCAAAGGAGACGTCCGTCTCAGGATCCGTAATCGTCAGCACATAGTCACCGGCGGCATCCACGGGGAGCTCCAGCATCGCATCGCCTTCGGCGCACGTCGTCAGTTCGAAGTCGTCCGTTACGGTTTCGCGTACCTGCGTGCAGTCCCAGGTCGCCCAGCCCGCATCATTGTGGCGATAGGCGTAGACGGAGTTGAGGCGTTCAATTCCGACCGTCAGTTTCTTCGCGACGGCAAGGCGGCGGCCATCGGGCGCGACGCAGGAGACGGGGACCTTCGGCCGCCCCGTCGCGGGTTTGCGCAACCACGAACCGAGCGTCGAGCCGATGTAGTAGGGGTAGTAGTGGCAATAGGTCGAGGCCCGCGCGGTCGCCGGACGTCCGCCGTCTTCGAAGACCGTCCCCTGCGCCGTCACCTTGACAAGCGCCGCAGGTCTGCCGCTGTCCTTCCAGAGCGGCGCGGCAAAGCGATAGCATCCCGTATCGTCAAGCGTCGCCCCGGGCAGTTCGCGAAAACTCGGCTTGAGGGCGCGGTCCGGATTGCCGAAATGATAGCCCTTCCAGCCGGACGGCGAGAACGCGGCATCTTCGAACACGACCGCACCCGTGCATCGGAGCGACCGGGCGGGGCCACCGTAGAGATGTTCCGCCGACACCGTGAAGGCGAAATCAGCGGGGGCGACGTCCCTGTCCGCCGCAACGCCGACGCGGATCTGTGGCGGCGCGAATTCCTCGATGCGCACCTTGCGTTCGCCCAACACGTCGCCTGACGCGCCCGGCATCTTCAGCCGGAACGTCCATTCGCCGCTCGGCAGATCCGACGGCACGGAGAACGTTGCGTCCGACACCGCACCGTAGGCGTCCGTCATGAGCGTCTTATGGGAATACAGGTCCGCCGAGGGCTCGATGAGCTGAAGTTCGACGGGGAACGGCGACGGCGCCACGCCCCGGCCGTTGCGCACAAGCGCATGGAAGAAGATGCGCTCCTCGTGGCGGTAGATGCCGCGCTCGGTCCACGCGAAGGCCGTGCAAGCCCCGGCGGAAAGATAGGCGGGACGGGCGCCGTCTTTCCAGACGGACTCCTCGACATTCATTGATGGACGAATCGCCAGGAACGACCGATCGCTTCCATCGTCTTTGGAAACGATGACAGCAAACGGCTCGCCTGCACCGACCGTCTCGCAGACGCACCAGCCATTGGCATTCGCATGGCCTTTGGCGACGAGCACGTTGGCAGACGAATAGACCTCGACCTTCACATCGGCGACCGGCTTACCCGCCGAAAGTGATGTCACCCAGACGTAAAGACCCTTCTCCGTCCGACGCACGCTAAGACCGAGATCCGTGACGCAGACGATGCGATGCCGCCATCTATTCTCCTCCCACCAGCACTGCTCCTCCTGGATCTTGTCGCGACCGGCATCCGCATTGGCGATGGAGATCAAGAAGATACCGTTTGAGGGGGAGCCTTCCGGCGGTACGATCGGCAGCGTCAGCTGTTCTTTTTCATTCAGCTTGTTCGCGGCAATAAGCTTCCCTTGCCGTGCCACGCCGGAGAGATCGGTCGCAAAACCGTCCTTGGAGCTCCAGCTCCGATGGATCTTATCATAGATCCCCTCTTCCAAAGCCAGCATCGGCACGATGTTAGCGGATGGCAGGGCGCGGATATCCGCAGCGATTTGAGAAACGTTGACGCTGGTGAGGGAAATCGTCCGCCGTCCCATCGGCGGCAGATAGCGCCCGCAATCGGTAAAATCGACCGTAGGCTCCTCATCCTTGCGCCTGAAGGTGTGGGAGAAGTCTTTCTCCATCGCCACGATGACAACATTGGATGACGCGGTGAGGCCGTACACGGGGAAGCCCCGGCGAATACGAAGCGTGACGTTCGTACGGTGCGCGAAGTCGCCCATCACACATAGGCAGGGTTCATAGCCGCCTTTCCGGTGGTTGTAGCGCGCTTCGTAGCTGAACGACACCGCCCCCTGTCGCAGGGGCTCGACGTTTACATACGACCGTACGACCTCCATGTCCGGACGTTCCGTCAAGTAGACGTCCAGACGATCCCGACCTGCATACGCCACGCGATCGACCTTCATTTCATGCCGTACGATCCTCGGCATATCATTGGTGCTGGGCGCCAAGTGCTCGGCATCTGGCGCGGGGTTCTGCGGTTGCGCGGTTTCCTCGACCACATTCGTGGGGACAGTACCTGCCGAATTTTCAGGTGCTGTTCTTTTAGGGAAAGACATTCCTTGCCATTTTTGCTCATTTTCGATCATTTTCAGCTTTTCATTCAGACGAATAGCCACCGTGGTCGATACCCCCGACCCGATGGCGAGCAGCGCGACAACCGCACCAAAGACGATATTTTTACTCTGCATGGACGTTCCTTTCACCTTCTACTCGCCTGAGAAACAAAAATCTTACAAACTATTGATGGTTTTCTGACGATTCGCCGCCGCCAGCGGTAAAGGGACCAGATGGAACAGCCTTGAACCATTACACAATTGGGACCGTTTATTGTATAATAGATGGAGGAGATGAGCAACCATGAGCGATGATCAAGAAACCATCATTGAACCGCATATCCACATGTTCTCGCGCACGACCGATGAATATGCCGCGATGTACCGAGCCGGCATCCGCGCGTGCGTGGAGCCGAGTTTCTGGCTGGGAGAAAACCGCCGCTGGGCGGAAAGTTTCTGGGATTACTTCAACCTCATCCTGAATTTTGAAACGATCCGCGCCCGACGCGCGGGCATCGATCACTTTGCCGCCATCGGCATGAACCCGAAAGAATCGGAGAATGTCGCCCTCGCCGACCGCGTCATCGACGGCATGGCCGAATATCTCGACCATCCGCGCTGCGTAGCAGTAGGCGAGATCGGCTTCAACAACATCACCCCCAACGAAGAAAAAGCGCTGGTGCGGCAGCTTGAGCTCGCCGAAGAGCGTCAAATGCCGGTTGTGCTGCACCTGCCGCACCATCAGAAACTCAAAGGCATCCGCCGGGTGCTCGAGATCATCCGCGCCGAAGGTTTTACCGCCTCGCGCATCGACATCGATCATAATGTCGAGGAAACGATCGCCTTGGCGCTGGAGGCGGGCTGCTTTGCGGGAATGACGGTTTATCCCTTCTCGAAGCTCTCGCCCGAACGCGTGTCGGCCATCGTCAAACAGCACGGTTCGCAGAATGTAATTGTCAACGGCTCGGCCGACTGGGGCGTTTCCGACCCACTCTCGCTCATCAAAGTTCGCGATCGTCTGCGCGCCGACGGCCATGCGCCGGCGGCCATCCGCGACTTGATTTTCAACAACGCCAACCGCTTCTATTCGGTTTCGCCGCACTGGCGACCCGACTTCGCCATGATTCCGGTCGACCCGGCCACCTACCAGCGCCAGCCCTGAACGGTTCTTCGTCCCGACCGATGTATTGCCTCAATATCCATCCCGGCGAAACACTTGACGAAGTCGTATCCACGCTTCAGGGTGCGGTGGCTGCGGTGAAGCGCGCCGTATCGCCCGCAGCACCCTACGAAATCGGCCTGCGGCTCGGCAATCTGGCCGCGAGCGAAGCGCTGGCGCCGGCGCGACGGAACCGGCTCAGACAAGCGCTGGATGAAGGCGGTTTTATCGTCCGCCACCTCAACGGTTTTCCCTTCGGCCGATTTCATTGCGCCCCGGTCAAGACGCGCGTCTACACCCCCGACTGGACCAGCCCGCTACGGCTTGAATACACGCTCAAATTGGCGCAGATCCTCGCCTCGCTGATGCCGGAGGGTGAAAAATTCGGTACGATTTCCACCGTTCCCTTCGGTTATCGCGCAACGACCCGCGCGGCTGCTTGTTTCCGGCTTATTGATGAAGCGGAAGCTCGACTCGGGGATCTGGAAGCGGCAACCGGCAAGCATATCGAGCTGGCCTTCGAGCCCGAACCCGATTGCCTCGCCGGCAGCGTCAAGGAATTGCTGGAGTTGCTCGCGCCCGCGCCCCACCGCACCGTGCTGATCGATACTTGCCATGCTTCGGTGGTCGGCGAAGACCCCGGCGAGGCGGCAGCACGGACGCTCCGCGCCGGTTTCCCGCTGCGCCGCGTACAGATTTCCGCGGCAATAACCGCAGCCGCATCTCAAGTCGAAGCCTTGGCTCGGCTCGCCAATGCCACCTATCTTCACCAGACGCGTCTTTACGCGCCGTCGGGAGAACTTGCCGCCGCCTTTCCGGATTTGACTGACGAGGCGCTCGACTATCTCGGACGACACCGCGATTTGACGGCCAAAGTACATTGCCACGTGCCGCTCGATTGGCGCGGCAGCGACGCCTTCGGCTCGACGGCGGACGAAATCGGCGACGATTTTCTCGTCTGCTGCCGCGACCATGAAGCCGCATTGGAAATTGAAACCTACACCTACGGAGTGCTGCCCGAGAACATCCGTCCCAGCAGTATGGAACAAGGCATTGCCGCCGAAGAATCATGGCTACAGAACCGATTGCTTGCACTCCCGGCAGAATAAGCGCGCGCTTCGCCGTGGATTTTTCCTATTGCGTCCATTTTACCCGCCACGCATTCGCGACGGACAATCCGTTGATGGCCAGCCTGCTCGTGCCTTCGCGCCCCGATGCGCGTGCGCGTGTTTTCGTCGCCGTCGACGCGACGGTGTGCGCCGCCATGCCGGCGCTATCCGGCGACATCGCCGCCTACTGCCGCCACCATCGTCTGGAACTGGCGGGCGACGTCTTTGCGCTGCCCGCCGGCGAAACGAGCAAAACCGGCGGCATGGGAATCGCCCTTGGGCTTATTGAGGCAATGATGCGCGCCAACCTCGACCGCCAGTCATATCTGATTGCCATCGGCGGCGGTTCGGTGCTCGATGCCGCAGGGCTCGCGGCCGCCCTCCTCCACCGCGGCATACGGCTGGTGCGGCTGCCGACAACGGTCTTGGGCCAGAATGATGCGGGCGTGGGGGTGAAGAACGGCATCGACTGCGGCGATAAGAAAAACGCCATCGGAACATTTGCGCCGCCTTGGGCGGTGGTGGACGATTTTGCGTTTCTAGACGCACTGCCCGCCGATGCCTTTGCCGCCGGTTTTGCCGAAGCGGCGAAAGTGGCGATGATCGAAAGCCGCGCGCTTTTCGACCGGCTCGATGAGATTGCCGACGCCTTTGCCGCACGCGAAACCGCCGCCGTCGAAACGGTGATCCGCGAAACGGCGCGCCTGCATTTAGCGCACATCGCCAAATCGGGCGATCCGTTTGAAACCGGTACGGCGCGACCGCTCGACTTCGGCCACTGGAGCGCCCACCGGCTTGAGGCCATGTCGCATTACCGGCTCAATCACGGTTTCGCCGTCGCCATCGGGATCATCATCGATTCGTTCTACGCCGAGGCGATGGACTGGATTCAAGCCGACGACGTCGCCAGACTCCTTTCCATGCTGACGAAGGCGCGAACTCTCGAAGGCGCGCGCCAGTTCGCCCATTTGCTTGACGCACGCGAATCGCTTCGTGCGGGACTCGAGGATTTCCGCGCCCACTTGGGCGGCCCCTTGACCCTGACCTTCCCCGCTCCCGTCGGTTGCCATCGCGATGAAACGGAAATCGATCTGCCGCTACTCGAACGCGCCATCGGCCGCGCCCGCGCCGCGCTCGCGCCGCCGTCTCAAGACGTGCCACCCCGGATGTTTCGCGCCCGTGCGCCCGTCATATCATAATTTGTCCATGGCTCAGATTCCTCCTACATCCATATCCCTTATCCAGACGCTGGCGAACGATCCGTCGAGCAAGCGATGGAAGGACCTGTACACGAACTACGAACAGCCGATGCGGGAGTTTTTACAGGCCAATTTCCCTTCCGTCGAGGCGGAGGATGCCATTCAGGAAACGATGCTGGCCCTGATGAAAGCGCTTCCTAACTACTGCTATACGCCCGACAAGAAAGGCCACTTCCACAACTACCTCATGGGAATCCTCAAGCACAAGGCGATGAATGTGCTCAAGCGGCGCGCGCGGGAAAACCGGCTTCGGCAGAGGATCCCCCAGCCGTCTGCATCCTCGGCGTCCGAAGACGAGGAATGGCGGCACGCCGCATTGGAAGTCGCCATCGCCCAGCTCATGGCCGACCAGACGATCAATCCCCTTCATCGCACCATCTTCGCGCATCTCGTGCAGCTGCACGAGAAACCCGAGCGCATCGCCCTTCAGTTTGGAATCGGCCGCAGCAACGTGGACGTCATCAAGAAGCGGATGATCGACCGGCTGTCCGCGCTGATGATCCGTCTCATCGCGTCCTGAGCAGCTCCTGGGCGCGTTCATCGCCCTGCCGCGCCGCCCGCTGGAGCCAGTCGTCGGCCCGCCGCCGGTCTTTTTCGACACCGATGCCGTCCAGATAGAATTCGCCCACCATGCACTGTCCGCGCTGATGTCCGCGTACGGCGGCCTGCATCGCCCACGCAAAGGCCATCAGGTCGTCACGGCCGACGCCAAGCCCCGTGTGGTAGCAGAACGCCAGATCGACCATCGAGCCGAGATGTCCCGCCTTGGCCGCCCGATGAAACCAGTAGGCGGCCTTGCGCGGATTGGCCTCACACCCCCATCCGCGCAGATGGCAGAGCCCGAGGCTCGCCTGCGCGCCGATCTCGCCCGCATCCGCCGCGCTCGCGTACCAGCGAACGGCCTCCGTGTAGTCCTGCGCCGTACCACGCCCGTGGAAATATGCTTCGCCCACCCGACACTGCGCCGCGCCGTTCCCGTCGCGGGCGAGCGTACGCATCCGCACCAGATAGGCCTCATCGCTCTCACCCGGCTCCCGCGCCAGAGAAACCTCCGTCGACGCGACCGTCGGCGGCGCGGCGACGGGCGGCGAGGAAGGCGCATCCGCATCAGATGGTGTCCTCGACAGGAAGGCCGCGCCGAGGAATACACCCCCGCCAAAAGCCATGCCGACAACCAGCGCAATCGCGCCCCGGACGAACGACGACGGCCCCTGACAGCGCCGCAACGCCGCAGCGAATTCCGCCGCGCTCGCATAGCGTTCCTCCGGGTCCTCTGCACAGGCCTTGCGGATAACGGCGCGGGCACGCACACCGAGGGCCTTCCCGCCGCAGGCGCGCATCATCTTGCCGAGCGCATAGACATCGCTTCGAACGCTCGCTTTCCCCTCCAGCAACTGTTCGGGCGCCGCGAAGCCACGCGTACCGACGGCGAGGCACTGACCGTCGACGATGGAGACGCCAACCGGAGCGCTGGGGCGGTTCACCGCCGCGCCGGCGGCGGGTGCGATACGCTTGATGAGCCCGAGGTCGATGAGGACGGGCTTGCCTGAGCGGCGCCGAAGGATGTTCGCAGGCTTGAGATCGCGGTGAAGGTAACCGGCGGCATGCAGGGCGTCAACGCCATGCGCCAGCGACAGCATGAAAGGCATGATGTCACGACGCACCAGCGGCAGGGTCAACGGCTGGAGGTATTCCATCACGTAATAGGGCCGCCCCGCGCAGATACCGGCGGCAAAGAAGCGCGGCAGGGAAGGAATCGCCAGGGTGCGCAGGGCGTCCATCTCCAGCCGGAAGCGCTCGCCGAGACCGTTCGAGTCGTCAATCAGCAGTTTCAGCGCCCCTTCACCGCCCATGCGCACATGGGTGACGCGGTAGACCTCGGCCGAACGTCCCGTGCCAAGAAACGCCTCGATGCGCCAACTCCCGATCACGATGCCGAGCGACAGACGCCCCTGCGCGATACGTGCCTTCGGACGTGCCGCCAGCAAACCCTCGAGATCGCCGGAGAGATCCATGAATCAGCGCCGCCAGGTCTTTCTGATCGTCGGTACGGATTGCTTCGGATAGCCCCCGCCGCCGTACGATCCGCCACCATAGCTCCCGCCGCCCACGCGCGGCAGTCCGCCGCCGTAACCGCTCCCGCCATAGCGCCCGCCGAAGCCGCCGCCGTAACCCGAGTACGTCCGACGCGAATTGACGAGATCCGGCGGAATTTCCGTAATGAAGCCCGAAGGTGCAACCGGCATGATACCGCCATCGGGCATCTTGCGCACGTACGGCGTGAAGAGATAGAGCCGGTCCTTCGCCCGTGTGACGGCAACGTAGAAAAGACGGCGCTCCTCGTCGAGACGTCCCTCTTCGTTCGCCTTGGCAGACGGGAACAGGCCCTCGTTGCACCATGGCACGAACACCACCGGCCATTCCATGCCCTTCGCCTGGTGAACCGTCGAAAGCGTGACGCGATCAACCCCGGGGTCGTTCTTCCGCGCGTCAAGGTTCGTCAGCAGGGCGACGTCCTGCAAAAAGCCTGCAAGCCCGTTCTCGGCACCCTGAATCTGCGCGGCAAGTTCCTGCACATCCTGCAGACGCTCCTCGGCCTCGCTCTCCTCCCACTCGGCGTTGAGGTGGTCCTCATAGAAGAGGTTGACGAAATCCTCGACGAGCGCACCGATTTCGTCGTTGTCGAGATGGCCCTGCGCACCCTCGAAACACCGTGTGAGCGCGGGCCAAAGCGGCGCGGCCTTCTTGCCGAGGAGTCCTCCGAGCGCCGCACGATCCTCGGGACGCTTTGGATCGAACCGGCGGCCGAGCTTCTCCCAGAACTTCCGTGCGCTCGTCTCGCCCACACCCGGCAGCAGCGTCACGAAGCGCAGGAACGACAGCTCGTCCGACGGATTCACCAGGAGCCGCAGATACGCGAGGACATCCTTCGTGTGGATCTGCTCGAAGACGCCCACGCCCGAGGTGATGCGGAACGGCACGTTCATGCGCGCAAGCGTCATCTGCACGTCGATGGAATGGAAGTGGCTGCGGTAGAGCACCGCGATGTCGCTGTAGCGGTAGCCGTGCTCCCGGGCCTCCTTGACAAGCCGCAGAATCTCCGATGCCTGGGCGTGGCCGTCATCCACCCGATAGACCCACGGTTTCTCGTCCCGGTCGTCGCGAAAGGCGCGCAACTTCTTCTCGAACTGTCCCGGGGCATCCTTCATCACGACATTCGCCACGTCGAGGACACCCGACACGGAGCGGTAGTTGCGCTCGAGTTTGATGATCCGGCAGTCTTTCCAGCGCTGCGGAAATTCGAGGATGTTGTCAATCTGCGCGCCGCGCCAGGTGTAGATGCACTGGAAGTCATCGCCGACCGCCAGAATGTTGCGGTGTCGCGCGGCAAGAAGATCGGTGAACTCGGCCTGAAGACCGTTCGTATCCTGGTATTCATCGACGAGCACGTAGAGGAAATGCTCCTGCAGCGCCGCGCACACGCGCGCGTTTTCCCTGAGCAGGCGCAGCCCGTTTACGAGGAGATCGTCGAAGTCCATCGCATTGAGCTCGCGTTTGCGGGCGGCATACTTTTCCGCGACTTCGACGATCTCCGCCGGCGTGAAACCGGCGACCTTGGTCTGGGCGCGCGCGGCGATGAGCGCAAGCGGCTTGTCCTCGTTGATCGCTCCGGAAATCATCTTCGCGACGACTTCCCTCTTGGGGAAGTCCTTCGGCGACCGGACCGTCGTCTTGATGATCTCGCCGAGGAGTTTCCGCTGGTCCTCCTCGTCGATAATGGTGAAGTCCGGCGTGTAGCCGAGGAATGAACCGTAGTGGCGCAGGAAGCGCGCACAGATGGAATGGAAGGTCCCGCTCCAGATGGCGCCGACCTCCGGCCCCGCCACCAGCCGCGCCCGCTCGCGCATTTCGCGAGCGGCGCGATTGGTGAACGTCAGCAGGAGGATGCGGTCGGCGGGCACGCCCTGTTCGATGAGGAAGGCGACACGATGGACAAGCGTGCGCGTCTTGCCCGTCCCTGCCGCCGCCAGGACGAGAATCGGCCCTTCGCCCGCCGTCGCGGCGGCGCACTGCTCGGGATTGAGCAACTGGGAGAAATCCGTCATCGCGAACCTACTTTTCGATCTTCACGTATCCCGCCGAGGGGCATTTGACCTCCTCGAGCCCGGCACGCGCATCGAACAGACGGCCCACCGTCTGCCCGAACGTGTCGTAGGCCGTGATCTTAACCGCCCCGGCAAGGCGAAGCGCCAGGCGATCGGTTCCGGAGGCGTTGAGCACGTAGACGGGCTTGTCCGCCGCACCGCAGTCGACCAGCCGCCCGTCGTCATACACGGCGATGATGCGCTCGACCTCCGACTCCGCTTCGATGAGCGGGTACTGGAGCTCGGGGTGGTGCGGACGGAAGTCGCCTTGGAGAAGCGTCTTGCGGTGTTCCTGCGAGAACTTGATCCAGTGCTCGATCATCGCCAGATGATCCTTCGGCGCCTCGCGCAGCATGACGGAATACTGAACCACGCCGAAGATCGAGTTGAGGATATAGAGCGCGGATTTCTCGGCCGGCTCCTTGAAATGCCATTCGAGCATATCGGCGTGAACGGCCGATTCGCCCGAAGCCAGGCGCAGATTCGCAATGGCGAGACGGTTGCGGCGCATATCGCCCGGACAGTCGCCGACGCGGAGCATATTGCCGATCTGACGGACGCCGGGGCCAACGTAGCTCTGCCGGAACTCCAGCAGCACCTCGGGTTTGATCGCCACCAGCGCCGCGCGGACATCCTGCATCAGCCGATCGACGGCAAGCGGTACGCTCAGGATGTCGCGTCCCGCATAGCCATCCTTCTCGGCGGGATCTCCGGCCCATCCCTTAAAACGAAAGGCGTCGATAAAGTCGAGCTTGAAGCCGTCGAGATTCCAGTCTTTCATCGCCTGCACGTAAGTATCGATCAGAAACTTGCGCACCTCGGGGAAACGCGGGTCGAGCACGGCCGTGCCCATGCCACAGTCCTCGTTGAGGTATTTGCCGCGGAACCGACTGAAGTTCTGGCTCTTGTGCCCGACGAACGGCACCGAATACCAGACCATGTACTTCAGGCCCATCCCATGGACCTTCTCCACGTGCGCGCGCATATCGGGGAAGCGACGGGGGGACACCTTCCAGTCGCCGCAGAACGCATAGCCGCGATTCGTATCATCCGTCTGCCAGCCATCGTCGAGAATCACCGTCTTCATGCCGAGCCGGGCCGCCAGCGCGAGCTCCGCCTCAACGGCCTTGTCCGTCACGTCCTGATGAAAGTTGTACCAGGTGGAGTAGAGTGGATCCAGGGCCGCTGCCGGCGTCGCACACGGCGTGTAGCCGCCCGTCTGCTCAATCCAGCGCGCACCGGCGGCGACAGCCGCACATAAGGGCTTTGTCTGCGAATCAATCCGGATCTTCGTCTCATAGTGCGTGAGCGGCGCCTTGACGGAATCGAAATAGGTGAAGCGGCATTCAAGCATGCTCCCCTCCTCGCGTACGCCTCCTGAGAAGTCGACCGGCCGCGACGCTTCGCTGGCGGCGACGGCAAAGCGGCTCGTGTCGTTTCCGTTGAAAAACACGTAGAGCGGCATATTGTTCGCAAATTCGGTATGGACGGCGCCACCCCAGTTCGGCGGCAACTGGAAATTTACGTCATTGACCGTCCAGCGATAGCCGATGTCGACCTGCGGAACGGCGAACTTTACGGAGAATTTCGGCGGTTTCGCCGCCGTAGGCGCCGTCAGCGCAATCCGGGCTATTTCGGCGCCATCTGCGGCCAGTTCGCGCTCGAGATCGATCTTCCAGTCGCCGGGCTGGGCACAATCCACCTCCACCTCGCCGAATGAAAACATCGACGACAACGCCGCCAGAATCAGCATCATAGACCTAATCCTTCCTTCTTTTATCCTTTATAGGGTTCCCGTATCCTGGGATTTTCGTAAATTGAAATCGTCGCCGGTCCGATCAGCCCGCTCGCGTGCTGCGGCGCATCGGCCGCCGGCCCGCACAGCGTCCAGGTCGTCCGCTCCTCCTCCGGCAATCCCGCATCATGGACGAGACGGTTATACCAGGTTGAGGTCACCTCCACCCGCACCTCGTTCTCGCCATCCGCCAGGAAGGACGTGATGTCGCAGGAATAGGGCGCGCACCAGAGACGACGCACGACGCGCCCGTTCACCGAAACGGTCGCCCAATCCCGTACGCACCCGAGATCGAGGATCACCTGACGACGCGAACCCGGCTTGAGCGCCGACTGGAACTCGCCGGTGTAGATGCGCCGCGTCGCCCACGCCGGATAATCCTCCTCCGGATAGAGCGTGAAAGGGTTGACGCTCTGCGGCGGAGTCCGCGCGTGCTCCTGCCTGCGTTCTCCCGTGACGGGATCTTCGATCCACATCTCGCCGGCCTTCACGTGCACGAAACTCGACGCGCCGTTCGCCTCGACGAGAAAGAAAATGGTCTCCTCGCCCTCCTGCCGCGCATACCACTGCACGTGCGCGGGGTCGCGTCCGATCATCGCCAAAGGCGACGGCCAGTCGGGGGTGAAATCGCCGCGAAACACGCGGGCGCCCTGCTGTTCGAGCGCGGCAATCCGCGCTGCCGTGTCTGGCAGGAGGAACGTATTCTCCGGAATCCAGAGCACGCGGTACGTCAGACCGTCCGGCAGGACGAGACGACCGTCCTTGACCGCGAGGCGCGTCATGAGCACGTCGTTGTTGCAGTAGTCGTATTTGTATCGGTTGCCGAAAAGGAGTTCGCGCTCGCTCGGTTTATGGTTGACCTCGTCTCCGAGGTACATGAGAATGTCGACGCTCGGGAAACCGCGTTCGAGTTCGCGCCCGCAGCGGGCCAGATAGGCCGTGAAGTCCTTCAGATACGGCCACCACGTCTGGCCGCGCAGAAACGGCGAGCCGATGCGCCCGCCGAAGCTGGTGGACGGGGGACGCCCGCCGACGACGGGATTGTGGGTGTAGGTATGGAAGACGATATGCGTGACGCCCCGCGCGAAATGGCGGTCGATGATCCGCTTCCAGTCGTTGAAATTCTCGTCGAAGGTCAGCGCAAAACTCGTGAGCGCCTCGGCGCTGACGCGGCGTTTGCCGTAGACGTGCGCGGCGGAAACGCACGGCAGAACGGGCTTGAAGTCATGGGATCCGACGAAGCCCTTTGCATCGTCGTGCGGACTCCAGAACTCGCACATCGGTTCGTCCGCATACTTCCAGTAGCGCAGGATGTCGCCGGCGATCACATCGCCGAACGCCGTTTCATACTGCGCCGTCATGCCGTTTTCATGCGCCAGGCGCGCAATCGTGCCGTAGTAGTTCTCCTCGATGAGACGCGAACAGACGTTGCGCCAATCCAGCAGGAACCGCTCCGTCCGCGCCTCGCTTCCGAGTACGTAGCCGAAAAGCGCCGGCAGCCACGGCCGCAGGGGATAGCCGGCGCGCCGTTCGAATTCCTCTTCCATCCGCCAGGTCCAGCTCTGCGCACCGCACTCCCAACTATCCACCAGCACGCCATCCGGCTTCACGCCGGCGTCCAGAATCCGGCCGAGATAGCCCTTCCAGTTCGCTTCGAAGCCGCGCGGATCCATCTTGTCGCATTCCCATCCCGTCGCCTCCGGCGGCGCGGGATGGTTGCGGCGCTTCGCGTTGACATGCCCGAAGACGAGCGTCTTCTCCGCGACCTTGCGCACGGGGGCGTCGTTCGTCGACATCGACAGGCCACGCAGGGTCCAGGCGGCCTTCCCCTCCCAATTGTCGAGCCGGCGCCCCTGACCATGGGCGACGCGCCAATTGTCCG
Organism: Kiritimatiellia bacterium; assembly: GCA_051884875.1. Lineage (GTDB taxonomy): Bacteria > Verrucomicrobiota > Kiritimatiellia > RFP12 > UBA1067 > UBA1067. Next base: position 39,954 of record JBJEWD010000022.1, on the reverse strand, counting down.
ACGCGACGGGATGCGACGCTTCGAGAACAACGGCGAGCCCCTCGGACGGAACGGCCGCATCCAGCGCCAGCGTCATCGTCTTCGCATCGCCCCAGGTGTCGGACCAGTTGCCGGCGGGGCAGACGACGCGCCGCAGAACGGCGCCGCCGCGCTGGATGCGGAACGTCGCTCCCGGCTCGTAGGCCCAGTCGTGGTTGAGTACGCTCGGTGCGGGCACGATCACATGACGCACGAAATCGTCCGCCGGATAGTCGATGGCAAACGTCACGCGCCCGATCTCATGGTAGTCGTCGTCACCGTCAAACGCCGGTTTCCTCCCGGGTTCGAAGCAGACGAGCCGACGCATGGCCCTGTCCGGCGTGATCCAGGGCCCGCCCGACATCGACCAGCCGGGACAGTTCTGCATCTTGAAGGTGAGCCCGCGCCGATGGCACTCCGCTTCCGTGAACTTCACGAGATCAAGCCACGATTCGCTCAGACAGGGGATGGCATTGGTGACGCCCGGCCACAGACCGCCGTCGGCATGCCCGTGGAAGAACTGGATGCCGCCGATCCCGGCATCGGCGATTGCGGCCAGATCGGCGGCAATTCCCGCTTGAGACGCGTTGCCCCCGATGATGTGAAACCACGTCTCGGGGGCGCAGGCGGACGCCGGTCGCGCCGGGGCGGCGAACGCCAGCACCGCTGCTAGCAGAGCGCTCGGCATCAGTTCGTACGACCCGTATACGCCGCAGCTCCGCTATTGTCGAGTGTCGCAGCGAAGAACTTGTTCGCCGCCTCGTCCTTGGCCTTGTCCCACGGACGCGGCCCGCCAATGAGCTGCACCACCCAGAGCTTGAGCGTCTTCTTGTGCCAGTTGACCATGCAGTTCGTCCCCCAGGCGCCGCCGTGGCCGAACCACTGGTCATCGTCATCTCGGATGGGGGCGCCCAGCCCGAGCGAATAACCGCCGAAGTCCTTGCCGTCCGCCCGCTTGACGGTGGGTCGCGACGAAACCGCGAGCAGATTCTTCACCGTCTCCTCCTTCAGGATGCGCACGCCGTTTTCACCTACACCGAGATTCATCAGCATCTTGTAGAACTTGACCTGATCGCGCGCCGTGGTCCAGAGTCCCGCCCCGGCGGACGCGAAGACGTGCCGTCCGTTGTAGGGCCGCTGTTCCATGCTGTTCTCGGAGCGCCAGGTCGCCGGCGCGTCCTTGTGGCAGTCGTACATCTCGATCTGACGCGCGAGCTGTTCTTCCGTGGGCCAGAACCACGTGGAGGTCATGCCGAGCGGATCGAGTACGGTTTCCTTCAGATATTCCTCCCAAGGCTTGCCGACAATCGTCTGGACGACGGCGGCGCCGATGTCGATGCCCGTATTCGAATACTGCTCATGCGTGCCCGGCTCGAACAGAAGCGGTGACGCGGCCGCGATCGCCGCCGTGGAACGGAGCGGAGCGCCGCCCGACCAGCCGCCGCCGGGGATGCCGCCCTGCTTGGCGCTGATCTCGAACGGGAAGCCGCCCGTGTGGTTGAGCACCATCCGGACGGTAAGGACGTTCTTCGCCTTCACCAGCCGACGCTCGCCCGCGACCCCGCTCTTCGCCTCGATCCAGAGCGTCCCGAATTCGGGCAGATACTTGGAGACGGGATCGTCCAGGCCGAGCCGCCCCTCTTCGACGAGCTTCGCAATCGTCACGCCGCAGAAGCCCTTCGTCTGGGAGCACTGCATGAAGGGATCGTCCAGGGTGATGGGCCGCTTCGTCCGCGTGTCGGCGTAACCGACGCAGGCGACTTCCTGCACGCCGTCCTTGTAGAGAATCGAGATCGCGCCCGGCAGTTCGCCTTTCTCGACGTACGGCCCGAGCGCATCGGCGACGTAGGTCGTCCCCGAGCACCGAACCGCCGAGGCGGGTTCCCTTCCATCCAGATTCCGGCATCCCGAGAAAACGACCGCCAGGGCGGTCAACAGCATGAGTTTCTTCATTTGTCCTCCGTATTGAGTTTGGCCAGCAATGCAATCGTCGCCGTATCCGTTCGCAGAATCCGCCGCCCGAGCGAGTAGCGCCGGAAGCCCTGCGCCTCCAGCCGCGCCACCTCCTCGTCCGTCCATCCGCCCTCCGGGCCGATGGCCAGCAGAAGACGGGCGCGGGGATCGTGGCGCGACCGGGGCGCCAGGTCATCGCCTGCGGTCCGGCCGTAGGGATGCGCCACCACGCGATTCGTCCCGGGAAACATCACGTCCAGCTCGTCGCGCAGGAACGCGCGAAAGCCGCGGCGGAGTTCGATCCGCGGGACGATGCTCGTGCCGCCCTGCATGAGCCCTTCGAGCAGGAGAGGACGGTAGTTCTCGGGCTTGAGCAGAGTCGCGCCCCAGAAGTCCTTCTCGACCTTCTGCGCGCCGACGAGCACGATCGTCCCGACCCCCAGCGTCGCCAGTTGAGGCAGCAACCGCTTCATCACCCGAGGACGCGGCGGCGCAAGGATGACATCGACCCACGGGGCCAGACTTTCCTGTGCGTGGGTGACGCGCGCCTTGATGACCGTATCGCAGCCCGCCGCAGCCCCCGCCGTCGACCGGATGGACACGATTTCCGAAGTGCCGATCGGACCGTCCACGACGCCCGTCCGGATGATCTGCCCCACCTCCCCGTGAAGCACGTCCCTCACGTGCACGGCGCGCATACCGCCGAAGGTGGCGATACCGTCTTCGATCTCGGAAGGTTCGAACAGGATGCGGTTCATCAATGCGACGGGTATTGCACCGCAACCGGTTTAACGGGCCTCGGTGGCCTTGATCTTATCCCAGGCCTTGTTGTAGAGCTCCATCGCCGCCTCGTCGAGCGGCACGATGACCTGTCCGCGGCGGATCGTATCGTCATCAAGGATGATCAGCCTGCGGTAGTCCGCATCCAGCGCGTCAATGCCGGGCTTGACGGGCATCGGCCCCATGATGTACTCCATATTGACCTTGGCGTTCGCGCCATCGTAGACGTAGTCCATGAACGCATAGGCGAGCTCCGGATTCGGCGCCTCCGCGGCGAGGACCATCTCGTCGAACGCGATGGAGAAACCTTCCTTCGGCAGCGCGAAACCGATGTCGGAACGCGGCGCAAGCCCCTCCTCTTCGTCGCCGACGATGACCTGCGTCGTGTCGGTCGAGTAGCCGTGGCCGATCCAGGTCGCGCCGGACGCGACTTCGGTTTTGTAGCTTTCGGCGTCGAACTTGCGGATATTCGGGCGCCACGACAGCACCGTCTCCACGGCCTTGTCGAGTTCCGCCGGATCCGTGGACGAGAGGAGATAGCCGTTGGCCATAAGACCCGCGCCGATGACCTCGCGGATATCGTCGAGAAGCGTCACCTTGCCCTTGATCGCCGGGTTCGCGAGAATCGTCCAGCTGTTCACGTCCGCCCCCGCCGGCACCTTGTCCTTGAGGTACATGAAGCCGGTGTAGGTGACGGCGTACGGCACGTTGTACGTGAACGACGGATCGAGGATCTGCGTCGCGAAGCGCGCATCGAAGTTCGCCTTCACGTTCGGCATCCGCGTGTGGTCGAGCGTCTGGATAAGTCCTTCCTTAGCCATCGTCGCGACAAGGTAGGAACTCGGCATGATGATGTCGTAGCCCGTGCCGCCCGCCTTGAGCTTGGCGTACATCGTCTCGTTGGAATCGAACGTATCCACGACGACCGTGCAGCCGTGCGCCGCCTCAAAGCCGGCGATCACCTCGGGGGCGATGTAGTCGCTCCAGGTGTAGATGTGGAGTTCGGGCTTCTTCTCGCAACCGGTGAGGAGAGTTGCGGCGGCGAACGCCGAGGCCGCCGCGGCGGCGAATGACAGGTGCTTCATTGTCTGATGTTTCCTTTCTTCTGCGGCTTACCGCAGCTGATGAGCTTCGAAAGGCCCACAAGCGTGCAGGTGAAGATGAGCATGAGCGTCGAGAGCGCGAAGACCGCCGGCAGATTGCGCGAGTGCTTCGTCATCGACGAGACGTAGGTCGGGAAGGTATTCGTTCCCGCGCCGTTCACGAAGCTCGTGATGACCACGTCGTCGATCGAGAGCGTGAACGCGAGGAGGCCGCCCGCCACGATGCCGGGCAGGAGGATCGGCAGCTCGACGTGGAAGAACGCGTACCACGGACCCGCCCCGAGGTCGTAGGCCGCCTCCACGATGCGGTCGTCGAAATCCTGCAGACGCGCAAGCACCGTCATCACCACATATGAGACGCAGAACGTCACGTGGGCGATGAGGATCGTCCAGAAACCGCAGTCGACGCGACAGGCGACGAACAGCATGAGAAGCGAGATGCCGATGAGGATGTCCGGCATGATGAGCGGCGTATAGACGAGCGCGTGGTGGATGGACTGCAGACGGTCCTTCCAGCGGTGGAGCGCGAGGGCCGCAGTCGTCCCGAGGACGCATGAGACGGCCGTCGCGAGCCCCGCGATCGTCAGCGACAGTCCGAAGCTCTGCAGGAGCGGACGGACAGACGGCTGGCCTGTGAAGATATGGCCGTACCACTTCGTCGTGAAACCGGTGAAATGCCCCTCCGCGTCAAAGAAGCTCATCGAGATGCCGTTCGGGATGAATCCGTAGACGACGACGAGCAGAATCGGCACGTAGAGGAACGCCAGCACGCCGGCGAGGACCGCCACCGAGAAGAACGAACGCTTCACGCGAGCACCCCCTCGCGGATGTTCGTCAGACGCGCCGCCGTCTCGGCCTCCAGCCGTCTGCGCACCCGCGCCCCCTGACGCGCGCGCCAGTACATCGCCAGCGCCAGCGGCACCAGCACGGAGACGGCCATCAGCACCGCCAGCGCCGACGCATGCGGGATATTGCGGTTCTGCATCGCGCGCATGAAGATCTTGTTGCCGATCAGAATGCAGTCCGTGCCGCCGAGCATCTGCGGGATGACATAGGAGCCGATGGCCGGAATGAACACCATGAGAATCGCCGAGACGATACCCTGGCGGATACCGGGAATGAAGATCTTGCGGAACGCATAGAAGTTCTTCGCCCCGAGATCACGCGCGGCTTCGAGCAGCGAGAAGTCGAACTTTTCCGCCGCCGTGTAGATCGGCATGATCGCGAACGGCAGGAAGCTGTACACCGACACGAGCACGACGGCGGCTTCGGAGTCGAGAATCGTCGACGACGCCGGATCGAGCGGCGCGGACGACGCGAAGCCCGTCCAGATCAGGAAACGCTGCATGGCGCCGGGCAGCCAGTCGAAGAGCCAGTCCTTGACGCGCAGCCAGGTGAAGTAGCAGCTCTGCAGCCACCCATCGGGATGGAGCATCGTCTTCCACGCGAACACGCGCACGACGAAACTCGTCCAGAACGGCAGCATGATCGAACCGGCGACGATCGCCCGCCAGCGGCTGTTCATGCGCGCAATCGCGTAGGCGCACGGCAGCGCCAGCAGAATCGACCACACCGTCACCTCGAAGGAAATCCTGAGCGTATTCCAGACGATGGCCGGATAGTCGGGATCGACGAGCTCGCGCCACGTCGTCATGCTCCAGTCGCCGACGCCGCCGTTGGCGGTATGCCCGTGGAAGGTGAAGGCGAGCACGATCACCGCCGGCACGGCGAAGAAGAGCGCCAGCCAGAGGAAACTCGGCATCGTGAGGAACCACTCGGCTTTCCTGCTGCGGAGGGAGTTCTTCATTGCGCCGCCACCATGTAGCCGTCATCCGGATGCCACCACATGAACACGTCGTCATTCCACGTGATCTTCTCCTGATCGAGCAGAAAACGCGAATGCGGCTTCAGCGTGGCGACGCGCATGTCTCCCGACCGGATCCAGTACTTGGTATAGACGCCCTGATAGACGATTTCCTGGACCGTGGACGGGAAGACGTTGATGGAAGCCCCCTTCTCCGGCAGCGGCGGCGCCTTGGTGATGCGGATCTTCTCGGGACGGACCGAAAGATCCACCTTCTGACCGGCCCGGAGATTCTTGTCGTTGTACGCGCTGATCGCCGGAAAGCCCGTGCACTGGATCGTGCAGTAGTCGCCATCGACCGAAACGATCTCCCCGCTGAAGAAATTCGTGTCGCCGATGAACGAGGCGACGAAACGCGAGGCCGGGGCCTCGTAGATCTTCGCCGGCACGTCGAGTTGCTCGACCTTGCCGCGGTTGATGACCGCAATGCGGTCGGAAAGCGACATCGCCTCGCCCTGGTCGTGCGTCACGTACATGAAGGTAATGCCGACCTGATCGTGGATCGTGTCGAGCTCGATGAGCATGTGCTGGCGAAGCTTGAGATCGAGCGCCGCGAGCGGTTCGTCCAGGAGCAGAACCTGCGGGCGATCGACGAGCGCGCGCGCGATGGCGACGCGTTGCTTCTGCCCGCCCGAAAGCTGCGAAGGATACTTCCAGGCGTGCTCCGTAAGCTGGATCATCTCGAGGATGTTGTCGACGGCCTCCTCGATCTCCGCCTTCGGCTTCTTCGCGAGCTTGAGCGAGAAGGCGATGTTGTCCCAGATCGTCAACGTCGGGAACAGCGCATAGTTCTGGAAGACCGTATGGACGCGCCGCTGGTCCGGCGGGAGATCCGTGATGTCCTTGCCTTCAAGGTAGATGCGGCCGGAATCGGGCCGCTCGAAGCCGCCGAGCATCCGCAGGAGCGTCGTCTTGCCGCAACCCGACGGACCCAGAAGCGAGAAGAACTCGCCCTTGGCTATTGCGAGGGATACGTCATCCACCGCCGTCAACGCACCGAACCGTTTCGTCACGTGATCGAAGACGAGGAAATCATCTTTCAACTCCAGGCACCTCCTTTGTTTCAGACAGCGCGAATGATACCTAATTTTCCCCCGTTGTGCAATAGCGAATTTATCCGCCTGGACCAACGGACGGACGGATCAGGCGTCACGCGAGCCCCTGCTGACGGAGAAGCGCCTCCGTCGTCGGCTTCCGCCCGCGGAATTTCACGAAGACATCGTACGCCGAGAGGCTTCCGCCGAGGCCGAGGATCGTCTCGCGATAGGCCCTGCCGGTGCGCCGGACCGCCGCATCGTCGGCCAGCCCCGCCTCCTCGAACGCGCCGAAACAGTCGGCGCTCATGACCTCCGCCCACTTGTAGCCGTAGTAGCCCGCCGAATAGCCACCGGCGAAGATGTGCGTAAAGGCGTTCAGGAAGAGGTCGTCTTCGAGACGCGGCATGCCGAAGTGGTCGAAGACCCGGTTCTTCACCGCATTCGCGTCCTTCACGCCTTTCGAATGAATGAGCATATCGGTCTTCGCAAAGCTCAGCTGGCGGCGGCAGGCCGTCGCCGCGCGAAAGTTTTTTGCCGCCTTGACCTTGGCCTTGAGCGCGGCGGGAACCCTGATTCCCGTGCGGTCGTCGAGACACCAGTTCTCCATGAACTGCGAGGCTATCTCGACCGCGTCCCACTCGACGAGGTTGATGCCGGCGGCATTCGCCTCGCCGATGCGCGTGAGCATCTGCTGCGTCGCATGACCGAATTCGTGGAACAGGGTCTCGAGTTCGCGGCTCGGCAGATAGGTGCGGCCCTTTTCGTCCGGCTCCTTGAGGTTGAGGACGAGTACCGCAAGCGGTTTCTCGCCGCGACGGTCGTCGCGGTTGGCGAACTCGTTCATCCACGCACCGCCGTTCTTGAGCCCGCGGCGGACGTACGGATCAAGATAGAAGTGCGCGATCGTCGCACCCTTCTCCTTGACGGCGAAGAATCGGACATCCTGGTGCCAGACCTGGGGTTTCGCCCGCCCCTTCACCTCCTCGACCTCGACGCCAAAGAGGAACTTCGTCATCCGGAACAGCCCCTTGAGCGCCTTCTCGAACTCGAAATGCCGTTTGAAGTCCTCCTCGCCGTAGGCGTATTTCCGTTCGCGAAGACGCTCGGCGTAGAATGCCCGGTCCCATGGCATCAGCCGGCCCTTCGCCCCAAGGTCGGCGGACGCCAGCGCGGCGAGCTCGGACTCTTCGCGCAACGCGATCGCCGCCGTCGCGGCATCCAGCTCGTCGATCATCGCGAAGACCGCCGCGACACTCGGCGCGCACTTGGTCGCCAGCGACAGCTCGGCGTAGTTCGTGAAGCCGAGGAGCTTCGCCAGCCGGGCGCGGAGTTTCAGAATCTCCGCAATCCGCGCCGTGTTCTCCGGCGCGCGCGTCGAACGGGCGCGATAGAGCCTTTCGCGCACCGTGCGGTCGGCGCACGCCTTCATCGTCTCGGGATAGTGCGCGTCATCGATCGTATAGACTTTGCCGCCCTTCCTGAACCTGAAAGCCCTGGTCGCGTCCAGAACGGCGTTCGAGAAGTCCATCGCCAGCCGGGCGAGTTTCGACTGAATCTCGTTGAAGCGTTTCTTCTTCGCGCCCGACAGCGCCACGCCGGCGAGTTCCGCGCTTTGAATCGCCCGCGCGACGATGCGCCGGCGCGTCGGGTCGGACGTCGTCACGGACTTCAGCGCCTCGTAGAGCGCGCGCGACTGGCCGACGCGCAGCGAAAACGCCACGATCTGCGGCTGGAAGTCGGCTTCGACCTTACGCCAGGCCGCGCTGTTCATGACCGAGGTCATGTGCGAGACGCCACCCCAGCAGCGCCATAGCGCATGCGTTGCATCGTCGACCGCCAGCACGGCGGTCTCATAGGTCGTCGGTTTCGACGCCTCGATGGCGGCAACCGCCTTCTCCGATTCGACGAGAAGCCGCGCCAGATCCGCCGCAGCAGACGCCGGCGTGAATTCAGCCCACTTAGGAAATTCGTTCATGGTTGGTATTATAGCATATCATTGGACTGAAACGGACGGTCGTCCCGACAGACTGTTTTCCGAGAGAAACTATCATATCTCGTGACGCAGTTTCAAAGGAGGGAAAGGCCTATCCCCCAAAAAGGGACACCTTAAGAAAGGCGACCTAGGCGCATCTGGGCCACATGATGCGCCGGATGCCGGAGCAGATATGGAATGTCTGCTTGCGCGCGAAGCGGGCGGACGGCTGTCGGACGATACTACCGCCGGATGCGCAGGAACGCGCGCGCGGCGGTGCCGTCGCCCGGCGTCACCGTGAACGACATCGTGCCGTTCGCGTCCGTGCCGGTGACGGTGACCGTCGGGGAGAGTTTCGCCGCGCCGCTCCAGTCGCCGATATCGCTCGTCGCTTCGAACATCGCCGCGACCTTCTCGGCCGCCACCGCGACCGGGTTCTCGCCGTCCTTGACGACGACCTCGACGTGCATGTCGGGCCCACGCGATTCGCCCGTCCGCTCGCCGAGGACGACTTTCCCGATCTCCACCTCCGGCTCGTTCTCGAACAGCGCCGCCGCGCCGAACAGGTAGGACGCCGCCGCATGGCTCGATTCCTGCACCGCCACGACACCGCCGTCTATCCCGCTCGTCCACGCCTTGAACGCATTGTATTCCGCCGCGCTGCCGCCGATGACCGCCTTGACCTGCGCATCGGCAAAGCCGACCTCGTCCACCGCCGCTTCGACCGTCGCCTCGTCGGCATCGCCGGCGACTGCGGGAATTGGCCGATAATACACAATCTCCAAATCACTGACGCAGCCGGAAAAGACGTTTTCCTCGTCAAACGTTCCTTGGAGTGAAATCGGCACATAGACTTTTTCCAGCCCGCTGCACCAGGCGAACGCCCAATTCCCGATGCTCGTCACGCTGTCCGGAATCGTCACGCTCGTCAGACCGCCGCAGCCACAAAACGCACCCCACCCGATGCTCGTCACGCCATCCGGTATCGTCACGCTCGTCAGACCACAGCAGTTGGCGAACGCACGCGACCCAATGCTCGTCACGCTATCCGGAATCGTCACGCTCGTCAGTCCGCTGCAGCCGGAGAACGCAGAAGACCCGATGCTCGTCACGCTGTCCGGGATCGTCACGTTCGTCAGACCGCTGCAGCCGAGGAACGCATTCGGCTCGATGCTCGTCACGCCGTCCGGAATCGTCAAATCCGTGACCAATGATCCATTTAAATAAAGTTGGTGCGCATTATAGAGCGGATTTGCGGAAAATGAAATGGCGCACCATTTTGCAAGGTCGCTGATAAACACGCCCGTCAGGCCGCTGCAGCCGGAGAACGCAAGATCCCCGATGCTCGTCACGCTGTCCGGAATCGTCACGCTCGTCAGCCCGCTGCAGTCGTAGAACGCTTCTTCCCCGATGCTCGTCACCCGACACCCATCAATCTCTGCAGGAATCACAAGGTCGCCTTCGGCCGGTTCCACCCCGGTAATGGTCGCCTCCGTTCCATTAACCGAGTAACTCCATGTATACGGATCATAATACTCGATCTCAAACGCACCGCTGCATTCTGCGAAGACGCTTCCCTCGTCAAACGTTCCTTGGAGTGAAATCGGCACGAAGACTTTTTCCAGCCCGCCGCAACCGGAGAACGCCAAATTCCCGATGCTCGTCACGCTGTTGCCAATCGTCACGCGCGTCAGGCCCCCGCAGCCGTAGAACGCAGAATCCCCGATGCCACGAACTCCTGTCAAGTCCACCTCTCCAGCCAACGACTCGTCATAACCAACTGCCCAGCCATCCACCAATTCGACACCGGGAATGGTAGTTGCGTCAAAAAGTGATGCGTTGCAGCCGTAGAACGCAGATTTCCCGATGCTGGTCACGCTGCCCGGTATTGTCACGCTCGTCAATCCGCTGCAGCCGTTGAACGCGCACTCCCCGATACCCGTCACCGGCCACCCATCAATCTCTGCAGGAATCACAAGGTCGCCTTCGGCCGGTTCCACCCCGGTAATGGTCGCCTCCGTTCCATTAACCGAGTAACTCCATGTATACGGATCATAATACTCGATCACAAGCGCACTGCTGCAGCCATCGAACACGTGCGCTTCATCGAAAGTTCCTTTCAGCGAAACTGGAATACAAACTTTTCTGAGTCCGCTGCAGTCCCAGAACGCATAATCCCCGATGCTCGTCACGCCGTTGCCAATCGTCACGCTTGTCAGCCCGCTGCAGCCACAAAACGCACCCCACCCGATGCTCGTCACGCTATCCGGAATCGTCACGCTCGTCAGTCCGCTGCAGCCGGAGAACGCATTCGGCCCGATGCTCGTCACGCCGCTACCTATCGTCACGCTCGTCAGACCGCTGCAGTCGCAGAACGCCCAATTCACGATGCTCGTCACGCTGTTCGGAATCGTCATGCTCGACAGTCCGCTGCAATCCCGGAACATCCCCTCCTCGATGCTCGTCACTCCATCCGGAATCGTCACGCTCGTCAGACCGCCGCAGCCACAAAACGCATACGACCCGATGCTCGTCACGCTATCGGGTATCATTACGCGCGTCAGTCCGCTGCAGCCCCAGAACGCACTATGCCCGATACTGGTCACGCTGCCCGGTATCGTCAAATCTGTCAGACCGCTGCAGTGTTCGAACGCACAATTCCCGATGCTCGTCACGCCATCGGGGATCGTCACGCCCGTCAGCGCGCTGCAGCCCCTGAACGCCCAATTCCCGATGCTCGTCACGCCATCGGGGATCGTCACGCTCGTCAACCCGCTGCAGTCGGAGAACGCGCTCTCCCCAATACTCGTCACGCCCTCGGGGATCGTCACCTCGCCATTGATGCCCAGAATAAGCGTCTTGCCGTCCTTGGACAAAATCAATCCATTGGCCGAAGAGTAGGCAAGATTGCCCACGTCAACCACAAAGTTAGTCAGACCGCCGCAGCCGTAGAACGCACGCGACCCGATGTTCGTCACGCCGCTGCCAATCGTCACGCGCATCAGACCCTCGCACCACGCGAACGCATCCGACCCAATGCTCGTCACGCTGTCCGGTATCGTCACGCTCGTCAGACCGCTGCAGCCGGCGAACGCATCCGACCCGATGCTCGTCACGCCGTCGCCAATCGTCACGCTCGTCAGACCGCTGCAGCCGGAGAACGCATACGACCCAATGCTCGTCACACTGTCAGGGATCGTCAAATCCGTGACCAATGATCCATTTAAATAAAGTTGGTGCGCATAATAGAGCGGATTTGCGTAATAATCGGAAAATGAAACGGCGCACCATTTTGCAAGGTCGCTGATAAACACGCCCGTCAGACCGCTGCAGCCGGAGAACGCATACGACCCGATGCTCGTCACGCTGTCCGGAATCGTCACGCTCGTCAGACCGCTGCAGCCGGCGAACGCATCCGACCCGATGCTCGTCACGCCGTCAGAAATTATAACAGTCGTAATTGATTGATAGGCATCTGGAAAGATTGATGACATTTTATTGGTGCAAACATATTCCGGCACAACAACATCCCTTATTGCAGTGCAGTCCCGGAACGCAGAATACCCGATGCTCGTCACGCTGTCCGGAATCGTCACGCTCGTCAGACCGCTGCAGCCGGAGAACGCATACGACCCGATGCTCGTCACGCTGTCCGGTATCGTCACTTCGCCATTGACGCCCTGAATAAGCGTCTGGCCGTCCTTGCTCAAAAGCAGCCCATTGACCGAAGTGTAGGCGGGATTGCCCGCGCCGACCACAAACGCCGTCAGACCGCTGCAGTAGTAGAACGCATACGACCCGATGTTCGTCACGCCGCTGCCAATCGTCACGCGCATCAGACCCTCGCACCACGCGAACGCACGCGACCCAATGCTCGTCACGCTATCCGGAATCGTCACGCTCGTCAGTCCGCTGCAGCCGTAGAACGCAGAAGACCCGATGCTCGTCACGCCGTCCGGTATCGTCACGTTCGTCAGACTACTGCAGTACTCGAACGCATACGACCCGATGCTCGTCACGCCGTCCGGTATCGTCACGTTCGTCAGACTACTGCAGCCGTAGAACGCATACGACCCGATGCTCGTCACGCTGTCCGGGATCGTCACCTCGCCATTGATGCCCTGGATAAGCGTCTGGCCGTCCTTGCTCAAAAGCAGCCCATTGGCCGAAGAGTAATTTGGATTGTCCACACCGACCACAATGTTCGTCAAACCGCTGCAGCCACTGAACACCCTGTTCCCAATGCTCGTCACGCTATCTGGAATCGTCACGCTCGTCAGCCCGCTGCAACCGTAAAAAGCATCTCTCCCGATGCTCGTCACCGGATATGTAGCAACGGCGGATGGAATGGTAATGTCTCCGCTCGTTGGCGAGACGTCGGTTATCTTCGCCTCTCCGCCGCTGACGGTATACGACCAGGTGTAATCGCCGATGGTCGTCGTCTCGTCGGCAGGAGCCGCGATGGCGGCAAGAAACACGACTGCGGCAAGGACGATGCGCTTCTTGGGTATTCTCCCGACAAGGGCTGCAATCCGGCACTTTGCCGTTTGCCCCACGCCCATCAGCCGACTCCGGTCTGTCGATTGCCTCATACTTTCTTTCCCTTTCATGCGCCGGTTGTCCGCACCCGCCACCCTCGGCGCAAAAGGTGGCGTGTTTTCAAACTCGATGTTCTGTATGAGGCACGACCAAGCGCCTTAGAAAAACACTGAATAGAAGACACGCCACGTGAGTATCACGCAGCGCATCTCACATATTCGGCCTTTCTTGAAGAATTGGTCGTTTTCATACAAAGCCAAATACGCAAGACTGCGTACGCTGCACGGGTTAGCTTGCCCACCCCGCGCACCTCTCGCTCCGGGTCGCCCCGTGGAGAAGCCGGCCGCCTTTGAGGCACGACCGGTATATCGCCGCGTGTTATACCATCTTTCTCCGCCGCGTCATAGGCTGGATTTTCGAGGGCTATCCCAAATTTGGAGCGAACTTCGCGCGAACCTACACTGCGTACGAACGAAAACGGATGACCACCAGCATTAAGCCAGGTCGATGCGCACCAATTGAAGAACCCGGGCTGGAATGCCCGAACTACTGAAACATCCAAAATTGACCCGTCTGGCTTGCAATTCACCTATCACCCATCGGACTCGAAGAGGCCGATAAAGACATCATCTCGATTTATCCATAAGAAGCGGTTGACCGGCGCGAAGCTGCGGAGCGGTAGCGAGAGCACGAACCATCGGGGTTTCTAAATCGTGGGGATAGGCCCCGCACGATCCCCGCCTGTTGATTCGTACGGCTCCCGCTACCGCTCCGCCGAATACCCGGGGCTTCGCGTCCTGCATTCATCTTCGACGGCCTGTGATGAGGGTGTTTCAGGCTGCGGCTTCGCCGCAGGAAAGGGAGGGTTGCCCTCCGAGCCGATCACGAAGGTAAGCGGTTGACTGGCGCGAAGCAGCGAGGATTCGGTAGCCATTTTCAAAACTGGGGATAATTCGGATGACTTATAGTCATTGACCTGAAGTCGGCGATATGCTATACTGCTCGTCGGCTTTCACCTAATAGCACAAGGAACACGAACAAGTGACAAAGCGGCAAAAGAACGCGCTGGAAACGCGGCAGAAGATATATAGGACGGCCTGTTCCCTCATAGAGGAAAAAGGATTCGCCAACGTGTCCGTCGAGGACATCACCAACGCCTGCGGCGTCGCCAAAGGCTCCTTCTACGTCTATTTCAAGCGCAAGGAGGACATCGTGTTCGAGTGCTGCAAGGAGTGGTTTGGCGACGTTGACCGCAAGGCGCGCGAGCGCAAGGGGACGATTGTCGAAAAGCTTGCGTTCTACTTCAAGGGCTTCATGGAGGGGGTGACGTGCGGCGGCGTGGAGCTTTGCCGCCAGTGGGTGCGCGAGGTGATCAATCCGAACGACTCGCCCGGCGAGATGTGCGGCGGGAAGTACGCCTACGACCACAGCCACCTGACGGCATTTCTCAAGGACGCGGTGAAAGACGGCCTGCTCAAGAAGTCCACCCCCGTCGAGACGCTGGTGCACTTCTTCATGTGCGAGCTCTACGGCATGATGATCTGCTGGTGCATGAGCGACGAGAAGTTCGTCCCTGAAGCATGGGTTGGCCGCTTCACCAAGTTGCAGCTCCCCGCCCTCCTCGGGCCATACGTCAATACGCTTTAGCCGCAAAGAAAATATGTTTAGCCGGTTAATTGCAAAATTGTTTTAGCCGCAAAGAACGCAAAGGACGCAAAGAAAGAAAGGAGGCATTAGGATGACAGAGCAAAAAGCAAATGCGATTTGCGACAAAATCAGACAAGTGGCGTACGACCTGCATGTCTATCTCGGCGTTGGCTATCTTGAGAAGGTCTACGAAACCGGCTTGATTCATCGTTTGGCCAAGGCTGGAATGACGGTGGAAGCTCAAGTGCCAATTCAAGTCACCGACGAAGACGGCTTTGTGCTCGGAGAGTATGTTGCCGACTTGGTTGTGGATGGAATTGTCATTGAACTGAAAACGGTTTCGACGCTTCTGCCAGTCCATACGGCACAGCTCATAAACTACTTGAAGGCAATGAAGCGCGAACACGGCTTGTTGATAAACTTTGGCTCGGAGAAGTTTCAATGCAAGAAGGTTGCAAGGCGACTTTAAACCTTTGCGATCTTTGCGTTCTTTGCGGCCAAAAAAAAATGGGAAGCTGCAAAGGACACAAAGAAAATACGTTTAGCCGCAAAGAAAAATATCTCTAGCCGTTGAGCCACAAAATATGTTTTAGCCGCAAAGAACGCAAAGGACGCAAAGAAAGGAGGGAAGAGTGAACTGTGAAAGTGGGAGTAGCGTCAAGCGCACGGGGCTTGTATGGGCGGTTGGCTTGCCGGGTGCCGCCTTGTTGGCAGGGGTTGCGCGTTGGCTCGGCGGCGTGAATCTTTCACCGTATTTCACTTCCGTGATGACATTTGCATTGGTTTGCAACAACACCCCTTTGCGATCTTTGCGTCCTTTGCGGCTAAACATCTGAAGTGCGTCCTTTGCGGCTAAACACCAGAAATACGATCTTTGCGGCTAGACATCAAACATCAAAAGGAGGAACAACATGAACCGACGAACATTCATCAAGGGGGCGGTTGCCGTTACGGGTGCGGCGGCGTTGCCATGCGCCACGTTGGCAAATGAAGGCGAAAGCAAGAAGAAGACGGCGGTCGTTTACTTCTCGTGGAGCGGCAACACCCGCTTCGCCGCCGAGACCATCGCGAAGAAGGCCGGCGCCGACCTCTTCGAGATCAAGGCCGAAACGCCGTACAATGCGAACTATGGCAAGTGCTGCGACGAGGCGAAGCCGGAATGCTACGGCCAGAAACTCCGTCCCATCAAGCCGATGGACGGGCTGGATCTGGCGAAGTACGACCTGGTGTTCGTCGGCACGCCCAACTGGTGGGGGACGATGGCGCCGCCCGTACGAACCTGGGTCGCGCAAAACCGCGCCGCGCTCAAAGGCAAGGCCGTGTGCCTCTTCCAGACGCATGGCGGCGGCGGGATGCAGCGTGTCGGCAAGGAGTTTGCCGAGGTGATCGGCGACGTGGCCAAGATCCTGCCGCCCAAGGCGTTCGGCGGCTCGTCGATCAAGTCGAGCGTGGCGGCGCTGGAAACGTTCGCCGCCGAAAGAATCCCGGCCAGGCAAGGAGCCTCGGAATGAAGGTGCTGCTGATCAACGGCAGCCCGCGCGCGAACGGCAACACGGCGCGGGCGCTGAAGGAAGTCGCCGACACTCTCGCCGCCGAAGGAATCGAGACCGAAACCGTCTGGATCGGCAACCAGCCCGTCCGGGGCTGCGTCGCCTGCTACCAGTGCGTCCAGAAGTCGCTCGGACACTGCGTGTTCGACGACGACGCGGCGAACGGCATCATCGAGAAGCTGAATGCGGCCGACGGCATCGTCATCGGTGCGCCGACCTACTACGGCCAGCCCAACGGCGCGTTCCTCGCGCTCTGGCAGCGCATCTGCTTCGCCGGGCGCAAGCAGGTCGAGTGCAAGCCGGCCGCCTCGGTCGCGGTGTGCCGTCGCGGCGGCTCCACGGCGACGTACCAGTGCATGAACATGCCGTTTGAGATGCTGAACTGCCCAGTCGTCACGTCGCAATACTGGAACATCGTCTTCGGACGCGAAGCGGGCGAATGCGCACAGGACGGCGAGGGCATGCAGACCATGCGCACGCTCGCCCGCAACATGGCGTGGCTGATCAAGAACCTGCGCGATCCGGGCGCCACGGCCCGTCCCCCGCAGGAACCGTGGGAACCGACTCACTTCATACGGTAAACGGCTCTTTTTCGTTGCATCCTTGGCGGCACGCCAACCAGGAAAGGAAAACACCATGAAATACGTGAAGCTTGGCAAGACCGAGATCGAAGTCAGCCGCATCTGCGTCGGCTGCATGTCATACGGCAAGGCATCGGAGGACTTCCATCTCTGGACATTACCACAGGAAGAGACGACGCGGATGGTGGGCCACGCGCTCGATCTCGGCGTCAACTTCTTCGACACCGCCAACTGCTACGCGCACGGCACGAGCGAGGAGTTTCTTGGCCGCGCACTGAAATCCTGCGGCGTCGCCCGCGACAAGGTCGTCATCGCTTCCAAGGTTTATTTCAATGACGGACACCTGTCGAAAGCGGCGATTGAACGCGAAATCGAAGGAACGCTCCGCCGACTGGGGACGGACTACCTCGACCTCTACCAGCTGCACCGCTTCGACTACGGCACTCCGATAGAGGAAACGGTCGCCGCCCTCGACGCGCTCGTCAAGTCCGGCAAGGTTCGCGCCCTCGGCGCCTCGGCGATGTACGGCTACCAGTTCCACAACCTGCAGGTCTGCGCACAGCAGAATGGCCTCACGCCTTTCTCCACGCTTCAGAACCACTACAACCTCATCTACCGCGAGGACGAACGCGACCTCATCCCGGTTGCGAGGCAGTACGGCGTTGCGCTCATTCCGTATTCGCCGCTTGCCGGCGGTCACCTCACGCATCCGGAATGGGAGAGCGCTTCGAAACGATCGCAGACGGACAGGGTGATGCGCGCCAAATACGACAAGTCCAAGGAGAACGACCTCGCAACGATCGCGCGAGTCGCCGCGCTTGCCGAACGGCTCGGCGTAACGATGTCCGAAATCGCGCTTGCCTGGCACTTCGCCAAGGGCGTGGCGGCTCCCATCGTCGGCGCGACGAATGCAAGGCACTTCGACGCCGCAGTCCGCGCCGTCGAGCTCACGCTCGCCCCGGAGGACGTCGCCTTCCTTGAAGAGCCATATCGCGCCCACGAAATAACGGGTGCGCTGCCGACGCCGGTCTGATTCTCCAACCACAGGCCCGACGCAGGACAGGCGCAACTTCAAATGGGAATGAAAACGCCATGAAAACCATCGCCGCAACCCTCGCGTTCGCCGCCGTGACGGCTTTCGCCCAAAGCGCCGCCATCCCGTCCGCACGGCCGCCGCTCGCCGTGGCGCAACAGGGCGCGTTCTCCTCGGGCGGGCGCGTCACCGCGCCGCGCCCCGGCGAATACGACCCGACGCAAAACTGGCTCGATCCCCAGCGCAAGGGCACGACGGCGCACGTCGATCATGCCAACACCTTCTTCCAGCTTCCCGCCGCTGTCACTGGCGCGCCGGTCGTGTTCCTGCATGGCTATGGCCAGACGCGCACCTGCTGGCAGACGACCCCCGACGGACGCGAAGGCTGGTCGGACCGCTTCCTGCGCGCCGGACATCCCGTGTTCCTCGTGGATCAGCCGCGCCGCGGCGCGGCCGGCGCCACGGAACGAATAAACACCGATCCCCTCGACGTGGAGAACGGCGCGTTCAAACCGGGCGAACAGGCGTGGTACACCCACTTCCGCATCGGACGCATCGCGCCCGGACGTTACGAAGGCTCGCAATTCCCCGAAGGCGACGAGGCCTTGACGCAGTTCTTCTGCCAGATGACGCCCAGCACGGGCAACTATGACGAACGGCTCTTCGGCCAAGCCCTTTCGGCCGTCCTCGCCGACGTCCGCGCGCGCACGGGGCGCAAAGCCGTTTACGTGACCCATTCGCAGGGCGGGCGTGTCGGCTGGGCCACGGCGGCGGAGAACGTCGCCGCCATCGTCGCCGTTGAGCCGGGCTTCGCGCCGCAGGTCGGAAGCCCTGAATACAAGAAGTTCCTCGCGGAAAAAATTCCGATGCTCTTCCTCTTCGGCGACTACATCGAGAACGGCCCCGAGGACATCCGGTCCACCGGATTCTGGCGTGCGGTCCTCGCGCAGTGTCGCGAGTTCGCCGTGCAATACGCGAAGGACGGCGGCGATGCGACCGTGCTCCATCTGCCGGATCTGGGGATTCGTGGCAACAGCCACTTCCTTTTCCAGGAGCGCAACAGCGATCAGCTTGCCGACCTCGTCGAAAACTGGCTTCGCGCACACGGCCTCGCAGCTCCACAACCCGCCACCGCAAACCAGACACAGGAGATCAAGACGATGAATCAATCCATTCTCGGCGCCAAAGAACTCGCCCTCGCCAAAATCGGCATCGCTGTCGCGCGCGGTGAGCAGGATGCACTCGCCAAGGCCTACGAGGAAGGTTTCGCCGCCGGTCTTTCGCTTGACGAAGCCAAGGAAGTCGTCGGACAGCTCTATGCCTATTGCGGCTTCCCTCGCGCGCTCAACGCCGCCGCGACGCTGATGGAGGTGCAAGGTCTATCCGCAAAGAACGCGAAGAGCGCAAAGATCATCTCGCGCAAAGACGCAGAGGCGCAGAGAAATGAAGATGGGGCGAGCCAACCGTTTGTTTTGGGCGAAATGGCGTTGGAGATTGGAGCGGCGAACCAGACGAAGCTTTGCGGCGGACCCGTCGCGGGGCCGCTTTTCGACTTTCACCCACAGCTCGACGCCTACCTCAAAGCGCATCTCTTCGGTGACATCTTCTCTCGCAAGCTTCTTGACTGGCGCACGCGCGAGCTTGTGACGGTTGCCGCTCTCGCCGCGCGCCCAGAGACTGCGCCGCAATGCGCTTCCCACGTCCGCATCGCGCAGCTCAACGGCGTCACGCCCGCCGAGACCGATGCCATTCTCGATCTCGCGCGGCGTCCCGCCGACCCGGCGGCGCTTCCAAAGGACTGGAGTGCGATTCCCGTCGGCGAGCCGAACACGGCCTACGCGAAGTATTTCAGCGGCAGGAGCTATCTGCATAAACTGACGCTCGACCAAGTGCCTGCCTTTGGCGTCACCTTTGCGCCAAACTGCCGCAACCACTGGCACATCCACCACGCGAAGACCGGCGGCGGACAAATCCTCATCGTCACCGCGGGCGAGGGCTGGTATCAGGAGTGGGGCAAAGAGCGGCGCCGTCTCAAGAAAGGCGATACGGTAAACATCCCCGCCGGGGTCAAGCACTGGCACGGCGCGGCGGACTGCTGGTTCCAGCACATCGCCATCGAAGTCCCCGGCACCGGAACGAAAACCGAATGGTGCGAACCAGTTGCGGACTGACAAACTCATCAACCACTGAAAGGAAAATCCCAATGGCCTACACCTGGAACGTGCCCACGAAAGTGCTCTTCGGGGCGAAGAAACTGAAGGAACTCCACCACGAGGCCCTGCCTGGCAAGCGGGCGCTTGTCGTCATCTCAAATGGCAAGTCCACGCGGCTCAACGGCTCGCTGGATACGCTCCTCGGCGAACTGAAGCTTGCGGGCGTAGGGTATGTGCTCTTCGACCGGATCGAAGCGAATCCGCTGGAGCCGACCGTGCAGTCGGGCGTCGATTTCGGCCGCGAAAACAAGGTCGATTTCGTCATCGGCTTGGGCGGCGGCAGCGTCCTGGACAGCGCCAAGGCGATAGCCGCAATGATTCCCCAGCAGGGCGGACGCGTCTGGGACTATATGGCGACCGGCACCAGCGAGCATCGCCCGTTCAATGCCACGCCGCTCGCGACGGTCGCAATTACGACGAGCGCGGGGACCGGTTCAGAGGTGGATGGCGGCTCGGTCATCACGAGCCCGGTGACGCATGAGAAAGCGGCGTTCTTCGGGCCTTGTCCCGTCCTCGCGGTCGTCGATCCGGAGCTGATGCTGACCGTGCCGCCCAAGTTCACGGCATATCAGGGCTTCGACGCGCTCTTCCATTCGACCGAGGGCTACCTCTCGAAGTTCTGCAACGAGATGGCGGAGCTGGTCGAGCGCGAGGCGATAAGGCGCATTGCCCGCAGCCTGCCGACGGCGGTCGCGGACGGCTCCAACCTCGCCGCGCGGATCGACGTGGCTTTCGCCAATACGCTGAGCGGCTATTCGATGATGGCCGGCACCTGCACGAGCGAACACGCGCTGGAACACGCGCTTTCCGGCGCACATCAGGACCTTCCGCACGGCGCGGGGCTGATCATGATCTCGCTCGCCTACTATCGCCACTTCATCGAGAGGGGCGCGTGTCCGGAACGCTTCGTCGCAATGGCGAAGCTGTTGGGCAGGGAAGACGCGACGAAGCCGGAGGACTTCCTCGACGCGCTGGCCGCCTTGCAGCGGGCCTGCGGAGTCGATAACCTCAAAATGAGCGACTACGGCATAACTCCGGACGAGTTCCCCGGCATGGCGAAACTCGCGCGCACCGCCGTCGGGATCCTCTTCGACTGCGACCCGATCCCGCTCACCGATGCGGACATCATCAGCATCTTCACCGCCTCGTACCGATGACCATCGCCCGGCGAAGCCTTTGCAGAGGCTTGGCGGTTGACGCTGACGCGGGGCGCGGACAAACACCTGGCGCACCCTCACGCCGAGGCGTTTGGCGGCTTACCGGAGCTTGCGGACCGACTGGCTCACGATCTTGCCGTCCCGCCACGCGCAATCGACGACATGGCCGCCGCGAGCCCTGAGTCCGCGGAATGAGCCTTCCTTCGCCCACGCCTGCGGCAGCGCCGGAAGGAGTTCGACGCGGAACTCGCCGTTCGCATCCTTCCGATGGCTCTGCACGAGCAGTTCGGCAATGCCCGCCGTGACGCCGAAGTTACCGTCGATCTGGAACGGCGGATGCGCGTCGAAGAGGTTGGGATAGAGCCCCGCCCCGTGCTTTTCGGCCGGGCGGAAGAGGTTCTTCATGATCTGCGCGGCATGCTCCCCATCGCGGAAACGCGCCCAGACGCACGTCTTCCAGCCCATCGACCAGCCCGTCGCCTCGTCGCCGCGCGCCACCAGCGACTTTTTCGCCGCAGCCAGCAGATCCGGCGTGTCCTGCGTGATTTCCGCGCCCGGGTAGACGGCCCACAGGTGCGAGAAATGGCGGTGCTGGTCCTTGGGATCGTCCTCGTCCTCGATCCATTCCTGCAACTGCCCCCAGCGGCCGATGTGCTCCGGTTCGAGCCGCGGCAACTGCTCGCGGACCTTGACCACGATCGGATCCTCCGTCAGGCCCACGATCGGCGCACCTTCCAGAATCGCCTGATAGAGCGCACGGATGATCTGCGTATCCATCGCAGGCCCCGCATGCAGTCCGCCATGCTCCGGCGAACTGGAGGGACAGGTCACGAGGGAGTGCGTCTGCGGATGCTCAACGAGCACCTGAGTGTAGAACTTCGCCGCATCGAGCATAATCGGATACCAGCGCTTCAGGAAGTCGGCGTCCTGCGTAAAGAGCCAGTGCTCCCAGAGATGGAGCGCCAGCCATCCGGACCCCATCGGCCACAGGCCCCAGGCCGCGCCGTCCACGGGCGCCGTACCGCGCCACATGTCGAAGTTGTGATGCAAAACCCAGCCCTCGGCGCCATAGTACGCCTTCGCGGTCCGGGCGCCGCTCGCCTGCAGGTCCGGCAGTGCATTGAAGAGCGACTGATGCGTTTCGGCAAGGTTGCAGACCTCCGCCGGCCAGTAGTTCATCTGCACGTTGATGTTGCAGGTGTACTTCGATCCCCAGGCCGGCTTGTGGGATTCGTTCCAGATGCCCTGCAGATTCGCCGGATCGCCGTCGGGACGCGTCGACGCGATGAGGAGATAGCGCCCGTAGTCGAAGACGAGCTTGGCAAACCCCGGATCGTTCCCCTGCTCTTCGAGCTTCAGCCGCTCTTCCGTCGGCAGCTTGGCGCGCGCCGGGTCAGCCGGCAGCCGGAGTTCCACGCGGTCGAAGAGGGACCGGTAGTAATCCTCGTGCCGACGCCTGATCGCGTCCGTGTCCTGCTCCGCAAGCCGCGCGAGCGTCGCCTCCGCCGCCGCCGCCGGATCGCCCGCCAGCAGGTTCCAACTCTTGAGATTCGAGGCCGCCACCAGGCGAATCTCCAGCGCATCCGCCCCCGAGACGCGCACCGCCCCGTCCGCCAGCGGCGCCAGCGAACCGCCCGTCAGCCGCAGCTCGGCTCGGCCCGCAAACCGAACGCCGTCCTGGGCGACTTCGCCGTCGAAGCCCATCACGCGGCCTCGGACGAAATGTTGCGACGCACCGTGCGCGCTTTTGAACTTCACCGTCACATCGAGCCGCCCGGCATCGCGGGCCGTTATGCGATGGATGAGCAAATCGCGCTCCTGATGCGGCGCAAACGACTCCTGCCGGATTTCCGTCGCCCCGACTTCAAACCGCGAAAGATGTCGCGCCCGGTCGAGTTCCAGCTCGCGACGAAGCCCCGTCACCGGCGAACCAAACTCGAGCAACAGGTCGCCGAACGGCTGGTAGCGCGCCTGTCGCCGCGGCGATCCCATGAACTTGCTGTCCGCAAGGCGGCTCGCCTCCTTGCGCTGGCCGGCAAAGACGAGACGGCGCAGCTCCGGCAGGACGTCAGCAGCCCCCGCCACGGCGTAATCGTGCGGACGATCCGACCAGATGCGGTAGTAGTTGAGCTGCAGCCGCGTGGTCGCATCCACGTTGATCATCGCGCCCATCGCACCGTTGCCGATGGGATAATAGCCATTCCAGTTGCGCGCCGGACGATCGCTCCAGATCGATTCGGCAAAAAGCGGCAAAACGAGGGACAGGCCAAGCAGACAAGGTAATAGTTTATTCATGCCGGGATTATAACAGATGCAAACTGCACCCAACTCTCCCCCAATGGGGGGGGGGGGGCAGCACAACGTCCGCAGGCAACGCATCCCTACGAGATCCGACAAGCGGCAACGAGCGGAGACTGTCCTCGCGTTGCCACGCTAGGCCTCGTGCGGCGCCAGGGAAACGCTGTCGTCGGGTTTGTATTCGCAGTCGTTCTGGGGAATTGCCTTGGCGAGCAAGGAGAGGAAGCCGATGTTCACCGCCGTGCGGCAGGTAGGCCCGAGATCGACTTTCACCAGCGTGCCATCGGGGTACAGCAGATTGAGCGCAATCGGGAACGCGCCAGGATTCTGCCGAGCGGCTTCACGAATCCGGCCGACCTTTTCAGCAAGCGCCGGATCGTCCTGCCGTACCTTCAGCGTTACACCCTTCGACACGAGCGGCATCGCCGTTTCCAGCGGATAGACCTCCTTCACCGAGAAGGAAGTCTCGCCGACCTGCGGATTGGACTTCGCCACATCGCCCTCGTCGTATCGCGTGCGGTGCGCAATCTCGCCGCAGACCATCACGAGCTGATCCACCTTGTCCTCAATCGTCGCCCCGAATCTCTTCCAGGCGTTGGCGTAGCACATTGCATCGGCCTGCCCCGTGCCATCGTCAAGGGCCAGAATCGCCCATTTCTGCCCAGCCGTTCCGTCGGACCGCGGCTTCGGCATCTTGACGGAACATGCCGTGAGAATCGCCACGACGCGCACCTCTATGCGCTTCAGCAGGAACGAATCCAGCTCGCCCGAAGCGAAGCGCCGCGCCAGTTTCGCCTTCTCCCGGTTGACCGCCTTGTCGAAATCGGCCTTGTCCGACCACGCCACCTCGCCCTTCGCGCGAACGATGTTGCGGGCGAGTCCCTTCAGCTGCCAGTCGTCGTCCTTGGCCTTGGCGAGGATTTCATCGATGGGGGACAGCCCCTTCGCCACCGGCGCATCCGCCTCGTCGCCCTCGGCGGCCTCTCCGGTGGCGCCCTCGGTCGGCGCGGTCTCCTCGGAAAGTCCGGACTCGGCTTCCTCCTTCTCCTCGTCCACCGGCTTCTTCGCGATCTTCTCCAGAGTGAACGTCTGGTACTCAAGCGTATCCTCTTTCGCGCCCGGGGCGCGCATGCGGATCAGACACTCGGAAGTCTCGGCGATGAGACGGTGGCAGCTCTGGAGCGGATGCCCCGAAATGTAGACGCCCAGAAGATCGCGCTCGTTCTTGAGATCCTCGACCGGCGAAAACGGCGGACAGTCCGCAAGTTCCGCGTCGGAATACGTCTCCGCGCCGCCCGCCATGATGTCAAAGAAGTTGCCTTGGGCACTCGCATCGTCCTTCGCCTTCTGCTGGGCCTTCCTGACGGCGTATTCGATGCTGTTGAAGAGTTTGGCGCGATTGGGCTCGAGCGAGGCGAACGCGCCCGTGCGCGTCAGATTCTCCAGTACGCGCCTGTTGACCGCCGGCGAGCCGGCGAGGCGCATGCAGAAATCCATGAATCCCGTGTAGGGGCCGTTCTTCTGCCGCTCGGCGACGATCGCCTCCGCCGCCATTTCGCCCACGCCCTTGATGCCGCCGAGACCGTAGCGGATGCCCTTCGCGTCGGGCGTGGGGACGAAGCGCGAACCGGACTCGTTCACATCCGGGAGCCGGAGCGCAAGATTCATCGCCTGCGCTTCGGCCACGAAACCCGGGAGTTTGTCGAAGTTGCCGATTTCGGACGAGATCTGCGCACACATGAACTCGGCGGGATAGTGCGCCTTAAGGTAGCCCGTCTGGTACGCGATCCAGGCGTAGCACACTGAATGGGACTTGTTGAACGCATACGAGGCGAACGCCTCCCAGTCCCTCCATATCTTCTCGATGAGCGTCTTGGCCTTCTCTTCGTCCTGCCACACGCCGATGCGGAACTTCGGGTTGGCGAGACAACCCCTGATGAACTTCTCCTTAAGCTCCGCCATGATGTCCATGAGCTTCTTGCCCATGGCCTTGCGCAGCTTGTCCGATTCGCCGCGCGTGAAGCCCGCGAGGTCGCGCGAGAGAAGCATCACCTGTTCCTGATAGACGGTGATGCCGTAGGTATCCTTCAGGCGCGGTTCCATCTCGGGATGGTCGTAGACGACGGGTTTGCGGCCCTGCTTGCGGTCGATGAAGTCGGGGATGTACGCCATCGGGCCCGGGCGGTAAAGCGCGTTCATGGCGACGAGATCGGTGAGACGCTCCGGCTGAAGCGCCATCAGATGCTTCTTCATGCCATCCGATTCGAACTGGAAGAGGCCCGTCGTCTCGCCGCGCCCGAAGAGTTCGTACGTCTCGCGGTCGTCGTCGGGGATCCTGTCAGGGTCGAGGCAGCCATCGGGCCCGCGCAGGGATTCCGGCACGCGCGGATTGTCCGGCCCCAGGATGCTGACGCACTCCTTCTCGACGGTGAGCGTCTTGAGGCCGAGGAAGTCCATCTTCAGGAGGCCGACGGGTTCGACGAAGTGGCCGTCGTACTGCGTCGTCAGCAGCTTGTCGCCCGACGTTGCGCCGTCGTCTTTCTTCTTGCCGCCCTTCTCCGGCGTGGGCATCACGGGCAGCGTCTCGGCAATCGGGTCGCGCGAGATGATGACGCCGCAGGCGTGCACGCCCGGCTGGCGGATGCAGCCTTCGAGGCGCCCCGCGCGCTCCATCAGCTTATGGACGACGGGATCGGACGAATTGAACGCCTCCTCCAGCTCGGGCGAGACCGCGCGCGCCTTCCTGAAGGTGATCTTCGGCACCTCGGGGACGTACGATGCGAGCTTGTTCGTCTCCGCAAGCGGATAGTCCATCACGCGGCCGACGTCCTTGATCGCGGACTTGGCGGCCATCTGTCCGAAAGTCACGATATGCGCGACGTGATCCGCCCCGTACCGGCGCGTGACGTAGTCCAGGACGCGCTCGCGCCCGGCATCGTCGAAGTCGACGTCGATATCCGGCATCGAGATGCGGTCGGGGTTCAGGAAGCGTTCGAACAGGAGATCGTACTTGATCGGATCGACGTTGGTGATCCACAGCGCATACGCGACGGCCGAACCCGCCGCCGAACCGCGGCCGGGACCGACCCACACGCCGCATTCCTCGCGGGCCGCGCGGATGTAGTCGCGCACGATGAGGAAGTAGCCGGGAAAGCCCATCAGCTTGATCGTATCGAGCTCGAACTGGACGCGCTCGACGATGTCCGGCGGAATCTTGCCGTCCGCGTCCCCCCAGCGGATCTTCGCGCCGGCCCAGACGAGATGCGCCAGGTAGTCAGCCTCGAACTTGATGCGGAGCACCTTTTCGTAGCCGCCAAGGCGATCGAAGTTATCCGGCTTCTGCACCGTGAACTCGTCCTTCAGCCGCGCCGCGTCAAACTTCTTCGCGTAGCCCTCCTCCGTGCCGAATTCGGGCGGAATCGCGAATTTCGGCATGATCGGCGGCGAGTCGAGTTCATACTCCTCAATCATCTCCCCGACCGCCACCGTATTGTCGATGAGTCCGGGGTTCTCCGCAAAAAGCGCCCGCATCTCCGCTTCGGTCTTGAAGTACTCCTGACCGGTGTAGATAAGACGCCCCTCGTCGGTCATCCGCTTGCCGGTCGAGAGCGCCAGCAGCACGTCGTGCGAATCGTCGTCCTCGGCGTCGAGGAAGTGGACATCATTCGTCGCGATTACGCGAATGCCGAGTTTCCGGCCGAGTTCGAGGATGCCTTTGACGACTCTGACCTGCCGTCCGTAGAGATCGACGAACTCCGCACGCGCGGACATCGGAATGTCGTCGCCCGACTTGACCGCCTTGTGCAGCATCACCTCCAGCGAATAGTCGTCGCCGAAGACGTCCTTGTACCATTTCGCCACGCGCGCGGCTTCCGCCGGATCGCCGCGATCGATCGCCCGCGCGACCTCGCCCGCGATGCAGGCGGAGGAACAGTGGAGACCCTCGTGGTATCTTTCGAGGAGCGCATGGGAGATGCGCGGGCGCATGTACTTGCCGTTGATATGCGCCTCGGACAGGATGCGCACGAGGTTGTGGTAGCCGACGAGGTTCTTCGCGTGCAGACAGAGGTGGAAGCGCGACTCCTTTTTGAGGACCTCGCGGTCGTAGGCGTCGACGCGGTGATCCGCGAGGCTCGTCACATACGCCTCGCAGCCGAGGATGGGCTTCACGTGCACGCCCGCGAGATCGCCGTAGGTCTTCTCCTTCTTCGAGCGGCACTCGTCGTAGAACGCCTTGAGCGCAAAGAGATTGCCGTGATCCGTGACGGCCAACGCCGGCATCCCGAGCTTGCGCGCCTTCTTCACCAAAGGCACGATCTGGCACTGGCCGTCAAGAAGGGAATAGGTCGTGTGGAGGTGAAGATGTACGAAATCACTCATGGATGGTAATTATACCATTTCCCGGCCGGGTTTACATGCGGACGGCGCGCACCCGCCCCAAACCGAAGGTGTAATATGCTGTGAGTCACTACGGACGGAGCGGCGAAGCGCCGCCCGTCCCCCTTGATGTCCGTGACGAGG
The DNA here is from genome assembly GCA_051884875.1 of Kiritimatiellia bacterium. Lineage (GTDB taxonomy): Bacteria > Verrucomicrobiota > Kiritimatiellia > RFP12 > UBA1067 > UBA1067. The sequence continues at coordinate 11,688 of JBJEWD010000022.1, read as the reverse complement.
TGCGGCGCGTTGTGGACGCGCAGAAGCCCTATGCGGAGAGGAACGCCGCGCTCGCCAAGATATGGTACGGGCTGAACGAGAGCGAGGTCGGCGCGCTCGAAAAGTGCATCGTCGACGAAGCGTGAATCGAGCCTCGACGCCGTGCGCGTAAGCTGCATCGACGTCGCGAAGAGGGACCGCTGGAGGTCGGTAGCGCCGGCGCTTCAGGAGCTTGGGCAACACCAATCCATTTCTATCTTAAATATCTGTTTCCTATTTCCACCAAACCCAGGATCGCCTCGATTTGAGCTGGCGAGGGTCTGACCCCAATGGTGGAGTAGCTCACGAGACAACCCTCCTTCCCTTGCTTGCAAGACGATACTTACGCTGGGGCGAATGCAGGTTATCGCAAGCGGCGCTGTATCACTCGCATCGTCTCATTCAGGCGACATCTCCTTTCGCACAAGAGGAATTTCCATGTGAAGGCGGGAGATCTCATTTCCCGCGCAACTCCTGGAGAAAGTCCAGAAAGCCAGCCCTGCGCAATTCGTCCTCGCCATTCCATCGCGGCGAGCATATCTGCCCAACGAAGCGAATGATCCGCTTGCGGTTGCCAGGGTCACTCGCCAATGCACGCCTGAAATAGGATAACGAGCGCCGGAGATCCCTGCGCGCATTCTCTCCAAAGCCATAGGCTATGCCAAGTTCTTCAAGTGACTTTTCCTCCTCCAGCCGCGCCCCCTTCCTCCAGTAGCCGATCGCCTTTCTCTCCCCCATGTCCCCTCCAAACCAGAAGCTATTCCATCCAAGCAGATAGTACAGCTGCCCACGGTTCTTCCCCCTTTCACCCCTAAACGCAAGCTTGATCCACCTGCGCATTTCCCGCGCCTTCTTCCGAGAGCCTGCGACCTTTGTGACGTCGGACACCCTATCCCGGTAGAATTCCCTGTAGATCAGCCAGGCCATGAGGCTGGCGCCCTCCAGGTCGCCCCGCCGGAACGCCAGACGGGAGAACCACCGCGCCTTGTCATAGTCCACTACACGCTGCCGATCCTTCGCCGGTCCGTTCACACGAATCCCGTCGATCTCGCCCGTCGTATAATAAAGCCCCAGCCGTGCGGCCGCAACCGCGCTGCCCTGTTCGCTCAGGCGCTCGTAAAGGCGCAAGGCCTTTCTGAACTTTCCCCCCTCAACAAGCGCATCCGCCTCGTCGTACAACGAACAGAGGGATTCCCTATTTCGCCGACCTCCATTGTTCTCCCTACTCATTTGTCACACTCCTGCTTAAATTCAAGCCTCTGCCAACGCGCTTCGCCTTCTCCATGTCCACCCAACCCCAATGCTCAATCACTCTCGCCTTTCTCATGGGAAAGATTGTATCACAATCAGCTTAGTGTATCAATAATACTGTATAGATAAATTACAAGGGAGAATCCTCGGTTAATCCAATCCGTCACAACCATACCATAAGCATCGGACTATCCCCGTTTGACATGAAATCGCATGCAAATCGCCGCACCTACTTCTGACAGGCGGGGCAATACCAGCTTGTGCGACCACCGAGGACGACCTTTGCGGTCCTGGTGCCGCAGACGGGGCATACGGACTGTCCGTAAATCTTGAGCTGCTGGACGAACTGCCCTTCCGTGCCATCCACATGCCTGAAGTCATGGACGGTCGTACCGCCCCATGCAATGGCGAGTGCGAGGATGCGCTTGGCTTCGCGGGCGAGCGCGTCGCATTGGACGCGGGTCAGTCGAAACGCCATGCGTTGGGGACGAATGCCGCAGGCGAACAGCGTCTCGGCGGCATAGATGTTGCCGATGCCCGTGACCACGGCGTTGTCCATGATGAGTCCTTTGACGGATAATCGGCGGCCGCGCGAGGCCTTGAAAAGCGTTTCGCCCGTAAATGCATCCGAGAGCGGTTCGACGCCAATGTGCGCAAGGCTCTCGGGCCAACCGTCCGCGCCGCACGGCTGTACCTCAAGGCTGCCGAATCGCCGCGGATCGTTAAAACGCAAAGCGCGCCCGTCATCCAGCGTCAATTCCACATGATCGTGCTTGCGCCGCGCCGCCGTCTTTTCTTCAACGCGCACGGATCCACTCATGCCAAGGTGGAACACGAGCGTACGACCGTCGGCGAGATCGGCGACCACATAGCGCGCCCGACGACGGCAACCGACGATGCGCTGTCCTTCAAGTCCCGCCGCGCAAAGCAGACTCAATGGCGTGCGCAGTTTCGGGACAAAGATCTCAACCTTGACGATTTTCCGCTGTTTCATCGCGCGATCAAGTGCGCGCGCCACGGTCTCGGCTTCGGGTAATTCAGGCATCGGGCAAAATCTCCTTTGGTCCGAGAAATTTCGGCGAACGACGAATGATGACATCAAGGACGGCACCGATTTTTGCGAACTGTTCGCGGATGGTCGTCTTCAGGGAATAGCGCCGGTTCACATCCGCCGCCGCAAAACCATAGGCATCGGCGCCAAAACTGCGTGCGAGAAAGACGGCACGCCGCGCGTGCGCGGGTTGGGAAATGACGATGAACCGGTCGAGTCCGAAAACCTCCTTGGCGCGCACCACGGAATCCAGCGTACGAAACCCCGCGTAGTCGCAGACAATGCGAGTCGCGGGCACGCCTGCAGCCATGAGCGCCTCCTTCATGTCCGTCGGCTCGTCATATCCTTTCGTATGATTGTCGCCGCTGACGATCAGGCACTTGACCTTGCCCTCTTTGAAAAGTTCAACCGCCGCCGCGATTCGCCGCGTGAAATAGAGGTTGCTGGCGCCACTGGGCACCGTCCGCGAGCATCCGAGCACCACCGCCGCACGCGCCTCGGGCACCAAGTCCACCTCCGTCGGGCAGAAAATGCGTCCCGACGCCATCCCCCGCACGACCAATTCGGAGCCGACCCAGCACAGAAGGCCGAGGACAACTCCTGCCAACAGAATGCGACAAGCCCGCTTACGCCATTCCCATTTATCCATAGACTTTCGATTCACGACTCGATTGTACCACGTCCCCATTCGCCGAAGCAACGGTTATCGTAAAAGTTTATGTAAACCGCTCTACCGTCCCATACACGCGTTCAACGAACTCAACTTGGGATTTTAAAGATGCGCAATTCATCGCATGCCGAACGCCGGCGACAAAAACCTCCGACCGCACACTTGCTTGCCGAACGGCTGCCAGATCTGCAGCCATGATCGCAGGAAACCAAAGGGCGCATTTTGTCACAACTGCTTCAGCAGCGCCGTGCAGCCTTCCTTCACATCGGCGAAGGTGGCGGCGAAGTCGCCCGTGTACCAGGGGTCGGCGATGTCGCGCGAAGAACCGGCGAATTCGAGGAGCTTATGGATTTTCGCGCGGTCTTCGGGATGGACGAGACGCTTCAAATCGGCAATATTGCAGGCATCGCAGCCGATCAGATAGTCGTACGCCCGCGCCTTGTCCGCCGAAAGAAGCCACGCCGCGCGCGGCGCGAAGGGAATCCCCATCTCGACAAGCAGCCGACGCGTTCCGTAATGGATGTCATTGCCGATTTCATCCGTATGGAGCGCCGCCGATTCGACGACGATGTCGCTTCGTCCCGCATCCGCCGCGAGCTTTTTCATCACGAATTCAGCCATCGGCGAGCGGCAGATGTTGCCGTGGCAAAGGAATAGGATCTTGATCATAACCGGGGCGGGAGTATAACAAACCTCCTCACGAGAATGCAAGCACCGCTTCCCGTACACCCTTTGTCTAACCATCACTTCACCCCCTTGGTGGGATTATCGTGTTCCTTGGGCCTATTCAAGGCCTCCTTAACTGGCTTCAGAAAACCTGCACTGCGGGCGACCTTGCCCAAATCACAGCAGTCCATATTCAAGAAAAACTCGTACTCCATGTCGGATATTCTTCCTGCAATCCTGCCTATACCCTTTTGTATTCCTTCCATGAGAGTCTTGTAGGAGACGGACCAGACTCTGGTTGCCGTCTTGACCAGGATCTGGCTCCCCTCCGCATTAAAGGAGGGGCTGAAGGCCTCACACGGAGGCACGGAGGACGCGGAGTTGGAGACCGACGCGTACTGGTTGAGATTGTTGGCGATGTACTCCAGCGTGCCGTCTGGTTCGACCGACGACAGGCGGTTGCCGACGTCGTCGTAAAGGTACGCGTATCCGTCCGCGCCGTCCTTCGTGGCGGAGACGAGCTCGCTGCGGTCGTCGTAGCCGTACCGCTCCGCGTTCCTCGCCGTGCGGCGGCCAAGCGCGTCGTTCTCAACCCGGTTCGTGACGGACGAGGGCGGGACCGTCATCAGCGACACGCCGAAGCGCGATGTCGACGGCGACTTGTTGATTGCGTATGGAACGGTCTGACGAGATGCGGCGAAAGAGGGATCAACAAGCGTTTTGTCTGCCGTCTCCCTGCCGCGAGAACCTACGGGGAACGCATAGCCCATTTGTCAGACCTCCTGCCCTTGTCTTTTCATACCGCGCAATCAAATCGTTGAGCACCATGGGAAACACAACGAAACAAACCACAGGCAAGTTTCCACTCCTACACAAAGCCAATACCGTATTGGTCTGTCACTACGCCTGATGATCCCATGATGCCGTGTTACAACCTCACGTTCACCGAGCGACTTATGAATCACCCAGAGCATAGCCAATCCGGGAGGAAGTGAGAATAGAAGCGATATTATGCTTTTCCCAGCAATTACCGAGGCGATTGCATTAATGCACTGTAGCATCATGGCCATTATGATCGGGGCTTTCATTTAACGGGAAACTCCCCCGTGATGCCACCACCAGCTCCAACCTCTACCGAAACACCATACACACCACGAGCCAAACTTACAGATATGTCCAGGTCAGAACCCTCTGCGTTGTCACCCAACCCCCATGTTCGCTGAACATTTACCTGCCCTCCAAGATAACATCCTGCGGAGCTCCTGACGAACACGGTTAAATATCCACCAAACCAGGGATTTTTAGGGAACTTCTTATCGGTTATATTGTAATCACCGTGCCAATCTCTATCTTTGAAGCCTTTTCCTGGCTTCTTTTGCGGTTGTACATATTTATTCTTAAGCCCAGTCTCCGGGTCTCGCCTATTTCGATCTCTCCCCTTGCCTTTCCATCCCTCTGTTCTGCCACCATAATCCCACATGACATACGCTTCGATGCCCAAGTTGGCATGCACCCACACCTCCTTTTCTCCACGTTCATTACAACAGCTATACCGACTACCTGATGATGTTACAAGAATCATCAATCGCCCTCCGCCAAGACCTATTGGAATCCCCTTTGACCCAGGAGGAATTGTCCATGACTTATCATAACCTCCGGCATCAAACAATAGATTCTTAAACGAAATCAACCCCAAATCATCCCAATCATTTACAGAATCATTTGCAATAAACGCGTAATCACATCCTTCTTCATTCACGACAGGATCCCTGCTCAGCCACCTCCCCGTCAGCGGCTCGTAGTGGCGGTAGTTGTAGTAGACGAGGCCGAGCGTGTCGTCCGCGAACTCGCTGGAGAAGCGGAACGGGTTGAGAGACGAGAAGTCGAGCGTTCCCCATCCGTCGCCGCGCGTCCGCGCGGTCACCGCGCCGAACGGCGCGTACTCGTAGTGCGCCGCCACGCCACGGGCGCGCTGGTAGTAGACGAGCTCGGAGACGTTCTTGTTTCGCGGCCTCTTGCGACCGCTTCGCGGCTCGGTCGGATTCCATTCGAATGCATATTCCGCCACTCCCGTTTGCGCATTGACGATTTGCAGGCACAGATAACCGTCGTACACAAAGTATTGGTGTTTGTTGGTGATGATGAGATCTTCATCTGCCGTGGTTTCGAGATATTCCGCCCGACGTCCCATACTATCGAATCTCATCGTGAGGTTGGTAGCTCCGCAAGTCCACGAGACGGGGCGGTTCTCGCCGCTGTACGTGACGGACCAGACGCCGGTCGCGGTTTGGATGAGCGTCTGGTTCCCGTCGGCATCGAACTGTTGGATGAATTCTTCCCGCAGAGACGCAGAGGCCGCGAGACTGGTGATTTGAGTGTACTGGTTGAGGACATTAGCCGTGTATGTGCGGTTGGTGCCGAGATCGAGGGATGAAAGGCGGTTGCCGATGTCGTCGTAGGCATACCGATACTCGGTGGACTCTTGATTCCTTGTGGCCGATGTCAATTCGCTCCTCTCATTGTAGCCGTAGTAGTCCGTCCCCGCCTCACTCATCATGGTGCCGGAGCGGGTTGTCGCCGTCCTGCGGCCGTAGGCATCGTAAGCGTAATCGTATTGCGAGATGACATTGCCGTAGACATAGTTGCGCACTTGTGTCGGCAAATCGCGGTTCGGCTCGTACGTCCAGTCGGTATGGCCCGAGGCGCCGTAGGTCAGGCGCGACCTGAGGTGCGTGCCCGGGTGGTAGCTCCACGTGAACCACGCGCCGCCCAGCTGTTCGCGCTTGATGCGCCCCGTCGCGGGATCGTACTCGATGATGTTTTTTCGAGAGCCGTCGAGCGTGTGCCCGAGGTCGCGTCCGTAGGCGTCGCGATGACGGATAAGCGTCTTGTCGCAGAGCCTCGCGACCGCGACGCGCATCCAAGCGCGCGCCGTAGACTTACTTTCGGCGATATGGCGGATTTTCATGCGCCTACTCTGTTTGTTTTTTTGCGCTCACGTCGTACACGACTATGTTCTTGATATCAGAAGCGGCAATAAATTGTGCGAAACTGCGCCATCTGGGATAGTGGAAATCGACATAAAGACTGCAGAGATGGTTCTGGTGCAAAGCGTTAGGAGCCAGCGAATAATCACCCTCAAAGACAACCTCTGAAAAGCGAAAGACGTCGGAGGCATACACATGCTTGACCATGGCGGGAATCTCCACCCGACAGGTCTCCCTGATGTTTGCAAAAGCCCCATACCTTACTTCCACAACTCCCTCCGGGAGGCGAATCACGCCATTGGTGAATACCGGGGCGCAGTACAGCAGTTCGTTTCGCCGTGCATCGAGCAAGAAACCACGCTCAAAGACAAGCCCACCTCCGTTCTTTACGATGTCGATGTCCGTTAGCTGCGGACACCTCGTGAAACAGTCATAGCCGATGTCAACCGTATCTGGAAGCGTCACCCGCCGCAGATTTCCGCAGCCGCCGAACGCCCTCTCGCGAGGCAGTTTCTCGACCCCCACCGGCAACACGATCCATTCAGCGCGGCAAGCATTAAAGGCGCAAGTCCCTATCTCCTTACACTCCCTCGCCAATTTGACCTCCTTGCGGGAATACGCCGGCGGACAGCGCCACAGCACTTGGCAATTCGCCGAGTAGAGCAGCCCCTCGTGCGAAGTCAACTTTGTGTTGCCCTGGTCTACATCAAACCATTCAATGTCGCTGTCGCCGCCGAAGGAAAAGTCTCCTTCCTCAAGAGACGATGGCAGCGACACTTTCCTGAGACCCCTTGTACACCTGAACTGCGAACAGTGGATTCTACGGACACCATCGGGGATCCTCAGCTCATCTTTTTCGTACAGCGTCGGTGCCGCCCAAAGCAAAGTCCCGTCCTTGGAGTAAACGATTCCGTCAATCGCCTCGAGAAACTCGTTCTCCTCGGCGACGAAGAACGCTCGCAGACGGTCACACCGCAGGAAACAGAGTTCGTCAAACCCCCGCATGTTCCTGGGCAGGTCAAAGGTCTTCAGTGACGAACAACCCGCGAACGCGCCTCTGCCGATAAAATCCACGCTTTCTGGCAGTACTACCCGCTCTAGGGACGAACACTGTGCGAACGCCCTATCGGGAATGATTTTCTGCTGCGACCGAATAACAACCTCAACGAGGGAAGTGCAGTTTCTAAAGGCATCCGTCTCAATCTCCACCCCTGCCCCGACAGTGACTTTACGCAGACCTACAAACCTTTTGAACGCATGCGGTCCGATGTGTCCGACGGTGGCCGGAATGGACAGCTCTCCATTCTCAGGAACTAAAGCGGAAATCGGATCGGAAATTTCGTCCTCTTCCGCTATCGAGATCAAACTCGCCTCACTCCCGCCAAAAGCACTTACGAAGCAACATAACCATATTGCAACAGAGAGCCATTCTCTAAAAGGGGGGGCGACCAGTCTACTCTCAACCTTCATTTAGCCCTCCATCCTCGCCCGAATTTATTTTTGTCAATATGCGAACAGAATGCATCATTAAAATCAGTGTCGGTAAGAACCATACCCTTGCCCATAAGCGAGGCAGCATTAACATTATAATCTTCTTCAGAATCTGCAGCAGACCTTCCGCCCAGCACATTCTCCGCTGTTTGCCCCGGATGACTCATTCCAAGCAGATGACCGATCTCATGAACAACAACTATCTGCCAATACTCTGTTCCATCCACGGTTCCCTTTGACACCGTTTTATTGTCATTAACAGAAAGCTCGCCATTAACCTTCAAGTCTGAATCACCAAAGTCATCCGTCGGACTTGTTTGGACCGCAGGATTAGCCCATGAACGCAGTTCATCATATTTTACAGCCAACTTAAAATCATAATCACTCCCTGATGTCGTAGCAAATTTAAACTTAACAGAAATGCCATCTTTGCATTTCTTTGCACAATCAGAACGACAGCGGTATGCCTTTACTGGAGACTGCATCCCCCACTTACGATACTGTTCCTTTTTATAAGAAACGTATCCACCATTGAAGTAGGCGTTAACTAGTTTCACTACACTACTCGCCCACTTCTTCTCTGATTCCTCATCCCACTTTCCTAACCTGCCATCCTCAAAAATAAAGCGAATTTTCATATTCACAGTCATTGTACAAGTTTTGCCATCCACGCTGTACCTACCATTATCATACGATGGAACTAATAGACCTATGAAATCGTTCACGCCAACGACCCGGTTGCTAACAAACCGATACAACATTTGTCCCCCTGCTGGATCCCGCGTGAGCCACCTTCCCGTCACCGGCTCGTAGTGGCGGTAGTTGTAGTATACGGTCGCAGTTGCATCGTCAGCAAACTCGCTGGAGAAGCGGTAGGGGTTGAGAGACGAGAAATCTAAAGTGCCCCAATTGTCGCCGCGCGTCCGCGCGGTCACCGCGCCGAACGGCGCGTACTCGTAGTGCGCCGCCACGCCGCGCGCGCGCTGGTAGTAGACGAGCTCGGAGACGTTCTTGTTTCCATCGTGCGTATAGAACAGGTTCCAGTTGCCCGTCCGCTGCATCACCATCGGTCGCGTCGCCACCCGCGCCCTGACGGACGTCACCGCACCCCAGTCGACCGAGGCGTCCGCCGAGAGGAAGCGCACGGCATCCGCATCAGGGAACGACGATAGCGGAAGCCTCGTGCCGTCGCCGACCTCCACGACCGCCCCTCCGGCCAGCAGCACGTAGGAGACGGAGGCCTCCTCGGGAAGTCCGATGAAGCTGAAGTCAAGGTCGCAGGACGTGTCGTCCAGAGCGAAGGACACGCCCGACGCATCGCGCTGGCAGTCCGAGACGCACGGCCATTCGGAAACCACTTCCGGCGGATCCACGGTCAGGTTCATAAACACGGCGGCAAGAGCCCACACGCGAGGGATGACGCCAATGCGAGCATAAGTTTTCTTATCATCTAACATCCTCTTGTCGAGGAACACCCCCATTGTAGCAAAACAAACCGAAATGCGCAATAAGTTTCTGGATTTTTTTCACGGTCGTGGAAAATTGCAAAATTGTAATATCTAATGACGCAAGTGCAAAAGAGGAACGGCGGCAAGACCGGCATGGATGCGGGGAGGAGCAGGGTTTGGGGAAAGGCTGCGCAGGGTTTGGGGAAAGACTGCGCAGGGTTTGGGGAAAGACTGCGCAGGATCAGGGGTCAAGGCTGCGCAGGCTCGCGCTCGACGACCCCGTCCAGTCCAGCTCGGGCTGTTCGGCGCGCACACGCTCGTTAGGACCTGGCGGAAGACCGAACACCTCGCGGGCAGCCGCAGGGGGACGACGAACGAGGAGGTGTCCTACCACGTCTCGTCCGTCCGCATCGACGCACGGCACGACGCGGGGTTCTTCGACGAATGGGTGCGCGGCGAATGGAGCGTCGAGAAATACCATGCGCGGCGGGACAGGGCCTACTGCGAGGACATCCGCACCCGTCGCTGCGACGAGAATCGCGGGGTGGCGACCGTATCACGAACGATGAGCGTCACGGGAACGGAAATGGTTTCGGCGGCGACGGCCTTCCCCGTGCAACGCGCAACGAGCGCCTGCGCGGCCACGGTGCCGAGCGCGGCAAAATCCTGCCGCACCGTCGTCAGCGCGGGGGACGTCCATTCGGCGATCGGATCGTCATCGAAGCCGATGAGCGACATATCGCGCGGCACGTTGACACCATGCGCCTCGAGGGCGCGCAGCACGTGGCGCGCAACGGCATCGCACGAACAGAAAAGCCCTGTTGGACGCACCTTGCGCTTCAAGAGCCGCCGCGTGGATTCGTGGATGGCATGCGTCCAGTCGCCGAGGCGATCCGCCGCATTGAGCTCGATGCGCACGGGTCGCACGCCCTGCTCCTCCGCAAACTGCCGGAATCCCGCCCAGCGCGTCCGCACCGTATCGGCCTCGTAATCGCCAATGAACGCGAGTTCTCGGCAGCCCGCGTGCAGCAGCCGCTCGGCCGCCAGACGTCCGCCGACGGCATTGTCCGAAACGACACCGATCACGCCGGATTTCGCTGCGAACGCCTCATCGACGACGACCAGCGGGAATCCTGAGGCGGCCAATCCGGACATGGCGGCGGTAAGAGCCGGCTCGTGAATCGAGAAGACGACCGCGCCCGAAACACCCGCCGACGGCAGCGCCGCAAGCTCGGCCTTCAGCCGGACGGCATCACCTCCCGCATCGCGCATCTCGACTTCCAGACCGGCGGCCTCCGCCTCATGTCGAAACGCGGCCGCCACGCGGATAGCCGAATCCCATAGCAGGTTGCCCGCGAGGAAACGCACGCCCTTCGGGCCCTTCTCCGGCTCGCGGACGAAGAGCCCGACGCCCGCCCGACGCACGACCAGGCCTTCCGCCACCAGAACCTCGACGGCCTTGCGCGCCGTCATCCGCGAAACCCCGAACTCCTGCGCCAGCGCGACTTCGGTACCGAGCGCATCGCCCGGCCGGGAATCCGCCAATCGCGCGCGCAAGACCGCCGTCAGGCGCACATTCGGCGCCACCCACTTCCGCTTTTCCATTTGCATGCCGCCGAGGATGATAACAAAGGGAGGATGCACATGTCAATCTGACGATTATACATGTACATCCAACCCGCCGCGGCGAACTGCGGGGATGGTCAGACGCTCATCTGACCATCGGCCTTCTGGATCTGGTCGTCCCTGAGGCCGAACTTGACGAGATCGATATCGACGACCTCCATCGGCGGATTGGTCTTCCACGCGCCCCGCGTGTAGTCCGGGATGTCGATGGCAGCGGAGAGATGAAGTGTCAGAGATAATTAACGTAGCAGCGTCGATATATGGGGCCGTGGTATACTGCGCCATGAGGAAATCCGGAGTAATTGAAGACTGCCGATGCCACCATCTCATCAGCCGATTAGCGCATCAGGCATTCCTTTCCAATGACGAGGAGAAATTGCACGTCGCTTTCGAAGGGCCTAATCGAGCGAACGGAATGCCGGCGTGCCGGTGGCGACGGCAAGGAGCGCGCGGTAGCGGCCGTCGCGGGCGAGGAGTTCG
>JBJEWD010000021.1:0-61529 GCA_051884875.1 Kiritimatiellia bacterium | reverse complement strand
CGTAGTATACCGAAAATCGGCCAGAAAGCCACTATATTTCGTCGCCGCTTCTATAGATAATCCACTTCAATAATAATCCATTAAAACAATGAGAGCCGTCTTTATCATTTTGCCCTTATTGGGCAGTTGGATTGTTGGGTGTGTTATGAGAGCGATGATATTGCGACGAGATTGTGTCGTTACGCGATGTTTAAGCTTGGCTGTGGGTGTTATTGTATACTTTGGAACTGTGCAGTATAACTTGCTTGTGTTGTCATATCCCAGGAAGCTTGCTGCATTTGGATGCTTTCTGGCGTATTTGGCTATCACAAACACAAGAAAGGCAAAGTGAATCTACCTGAAGGGGCGCTGGCGGGTCAGACATGGTTGCCGGAAAATACACAGTAATCGAGAACTGTTGATGCAGCCGCCTCATCGGTCGATTGGCGCATCAGGCTTTCTTTCCCGATAACGAGGCGAAGCCGCGCGCGGTAGCGCTTCTGCATTGCCCCAAGCGCGTCCATCATGCTTCATACCGCATTCTATATTCGGTTTTTACATAATAAACCGTGCTTTTATCTCGTATAACGTCAGAACTGGGGGATAAGCCAGCTTGCGGTGGGACTTGATTTCGTCCTCCGAATTATGGTAGGATTCATTCCCAAATTAAGGTTTGAACGTCATGAAAATGCGAGAACTCGTTTGTGCGGTAACGATCCCGTGGGCGGTCGCGGTGGTCGCGGCGCCGGCGAAGAAGCCGGATACGGGAGCGAAGCCCGTCACGTGGGAGCTTAAGTTCACGGAGGACTTCAAGGGCACGAAGCTCAACGAAAGGCTTTGGTCGCGCATCGACAAGGGGAAGCCCGACTGGAGCAAGAAGATGTCGCTTCGTCCCGACCTCGTCACGGTGAAGAACGGGCAGCTGCACTGCTGGGGTCGGAAGAACACCGATCTTGCCGACGATCCGCGCACGCACCTGACGGGCGGCGTCACGACGAAGGGCAAGTTCGCGATGAAATACGGCAAGGTCGAATTCAGAATGAAGCTCGATGACGGGCAGAAGGGCGCCTGGCCGGCGGTGTGGATGATGCCGCAGACGACGGTGCGCGGTTGGCCGAACGACGGCGAGATCGATATCGTCGAACGGCTCAACAGCGACGACTTCACCTATCAGACGCTGCATTTCGGCAACGGCTCGTCCCGCGACCTTTCGCATGGCGGCAAGGGCAGGATCAAGAAGGGCGAGTGGAACGTCTACGGGTTGGAATGGACGCCTGAAAGCCTCGTCTGGACGGTGAACGGCAAGGAGACTTTTCGCCACGATAGGGGGCCGAACGATGACGAACTCAAGTTCCCCTGGACGACGCCGTTCTATCTGATGATCGACTATCAGCTCGGCGGCAGCTGGGTCGGCGGCGTTGACGAGTCTACGCTTCCGAAGGCGATGCACGTCGATTGGGTCAAGTTCTACCACGGTTTGCGCGGCGGCAAGCGGTTCTCCGAATTTGTCAATCCGGGCGCGGCGAAGTGAAATACGGCGAGACGGTCATCCTGGCGGCGGGCGATTTCCCGCGCAAAGGCGGGCGCGCCTGGCGGCTGCTGGCGGCGGCGAAGCGCGTCGTCTGCTGTGACGGCGCGGGCGCGGTCTACCGCCGCCACTTCGGCAAATGGCCGACCGTTCTCGTCGGCGATATGGACAGCGCGGGCGTGGAGACGCGGCGTCGCGCCGCCTCGGGCGGTTCGACGGTCGTCCCGCTTGCCGAGCAGGATACGAACGATCTCGCGAAGGCGGTGCGCTACTGTGCGGCGCAGGGCTGGAAGAGTCCCATAATTCTGGGCGCGACGGGCAAACGCGACGACCATGCGCTCGGCAACATCTTCCGCGCACTCGATTTCGGCCTCGATGTCGTTACGGACTACGGTTGCTTCACGCCGGTCGAGGGGCGTCGGTCCTTCACGGGGATGCGGGGCGCGGCGGTTTCCGTCTTCGCGACGGCGCCCGCGACGCGCATGACCTCAACGGGCTTGGAATGGCCGCTCGACGGCGTCATCTTCGATAACCTCTACTGCGCGACGCTGAACCGGGCTTCGGCGAGACGCGTCACCCTCACCTCGACGCACCGGGTCTACGTCTATTTTGCTTCATGAAAATCATTCTGGCCAGCGGCAGCCCGCGTCGGGCGAAGATTCTGCGCGATCTCGGCGTCGCGTTCGAAATCGTCAAATCGGATGCCCCGGAGGTGATCTATCCGGGCGATCCTGAGCGGACGGTGCGCACGAACGCGCTCGCCAAAGGCGCGGCAGTCGCGGCACGCGGGGCGTTGCCCGTTCTTTCCGCCGATACGGTAGTCTGGTTCAACGGGAAGATTTACGGCAAGCCGTGCGACCGCGCGGAGGCGCAGATGATGCTGCATGAACTCGCGGGGAATACGCATACGGTCTTCACGGGCGTTGCGTTCCAGGGTGCGGCGGTCGTGGTGCGCTCGGACGTCACGTTCAAGGCGCTGTCGGAGGCGATGATTGATGCCTACATCGATCAGGTGAATCCGCTCGACCGTGCAGGGGCCTACGACATCAACGCGTGCGGAGAGCTGTTGATCGCGTCGTACACGGGCACGTGTGAAAACATCATGGGGCTTCCCGTGGAACCTCTGAGAAGCTGGGGAATCGTAGACTGATGGATGCGCGTCCCGTCGGTTTCTTCGATTCCGGACTTGGCGGACTCTGCATTCGCGAGGCCTTCCGAAAGGCGTGCCCGAACGAATCGACGGTCTATCTCGCAGATTCGGCGCATTGTCCCTACGGCAACCGTCCGGCGGCGGAGATTGTCCGTCTGAGCGAGGCCAACTATCGCATTCTGGCGAAAAAGTACGGCTGCAAGATGGTGGTCGTCGCCTGCAATACGGCGACGGCGGCGGCGATTGACGTGTTGCGCGCGCGGCATCCCGAAATGCCGTTCGTCGGTCTCGAACCTGCCGTCAAACCGGCGGCGCGGCGCTCAAAGACGGGCGTGGTGGGCGTGCTGGCGACGGTCGGCACCTTCTCCGGGCGCCTCTATAACGAGACGAAGGCGAAATTTGCGAAGGACGTGACGCTCATCGCCGTCGTGGCGGACGAGTTCGTGACGATTGTCGAGAATCTCAGGGGTGAGAAAGTTGAAGATGTGACGGGGGCACCCGCCGCGCGCATCGAGGCGGCGGTCCGCCGGCGCATCGAGCCGCTGCTCGCGGCGGGCGCGGACCATATCGTCCTCGGTTGTACGCATTTCCCTCATCTGAGGCCTGTGATCGAAAAGGTCGCTGCGGGACGCGCCGCCGTGCTCGACCCGTCCGAGGCGGTTGCCCGCCAGGCGAAACGCGTGCTGACCGCGCGCGGCCTGCTGGCGGGCGCCTCCACCCCCGTCCACCTCTTCCATCGCCAATGCCGTGCCGCGGACTGATGAGGCGCGGCGGTTTCTCAGTCCATGCGGCGCGCCCGCCATTCGCTCATGGTCATGCCATGGCGGGATCTGAAGAGACGCTTGAGGGTGACGGGGGAGGACCAGCCGCAGAGATTGGCGATGGGTTCGATGGCCTGGTTCGGATTGGCGAGCAGCTCCAGCGCACGGCGGAGGCGCGTTTCCCGGATTTCATCGAGGATGGTGCGGCCGAGGGCGGTGCGAAAGCGGAGTTCCGCCATGCGGCGGGAACAGTCCAGGGCGGCGACGACCTGCGGCACGCTCAGCCCGTTTACGGCCTCGCGGTGGATGAGGTCGAGCGCCTTGGTGATCCGTGCATCGAGTACCCGCAGCGGTCTGCTTGATTCGCGGCGAATGACGCATTGCGCGGCGGCGGTCCGACGGACGGTGCGAAACGCGGGATTTTTCAGACGGTGCGCGAGGAGGTCGATGCCCAGACGCCCGAGCCGAGGGAAATCCGGGACGACGCTGGAGATCGTCGGGCGCGAGTTCTCGCAGAGGAAGAGGTCGTTGTCCGCACCGACGACGAAAAGATCGCCGGGTACGGTCCGGCGTTCCTGCGCCGCTGCGGCGAGAACGCGCTCGGCGGTGAGATCGTTGGCGGCGAAGATGCCCGTCGTCGGCGGCAGGGTGCGGAGGTATTGGCGCAGGATAAGATCCTCGCCGGCATACGCGGCGGGCGACCAGGCGCCGGAAGGCGCCGCGCTGAAGGGGAGCTTGGCCTCCCGGACTTTTGCGGCAAAGCGGTGTCTACGCCGTTCGGACCACCAGACGCGGGCATGCCACCCCACGAAGGCGAGCGCGGCGGGCTGGGCGGCGAGCAGTTCGCGAAAGGCAAGATCGGCCGAACCGTCGATGTCGAGGTTGGCGGCAAGGCCCCCGCGGGCCGCAGGGTCGCGGTCGAGCCAGACGGTTGGGAGCGAACGCAGCTCGCGTGTGTCGGGGATGGGGTTCTGGTCTGCACATTCGACGATCGCCCCGACGGGGTGCCAAAGGTTGATGAAGTCGCGCGCGCGTCGGCCGCTGCGCGCCGTCTCGATCGGTCGGAGCGTCCAGTCGTGCGCCCGCGCGGCCTCATAGGCGCCGGCGAGCTTGGCTTCGACGGGCGGCGAGAGCTTGGGCGTGAAGAAGAGAACGGTCGTCATGTCGTCGTGCATAGGATAGCAAATAGGAAAGGAGAAACGCAACCGGCTATGCACCCTTTCTTCTCCCGTACGCCTGTGGAAATTGACGCCACCCCACTTTTGTGGGATTCTGCGTCCAAGTTCTCATTTGATATAATTAAACCGTAATGATTACCCGTTCGTTTGCTTCAATTCTGCTGACCCCTCCGTATAGAGAGACGATTGACACTCTGGCGATATGCTGCCGTGGAGAATATGGCATGACGCGTATTGTCGCCTGTGCGGTGAAGTCGAAGGGGGTGGATGCCGGTTGAATAGGAATCACACGTGCGGTTGGAGGGCGGACATGATTCGCTACGGGCTTGTTCTGCTGATGGCGGTTGCGGCGAACGTCGTGTTCGCGGGACGTTTCCAGCATCCTGGCATCGGTCTGAATCGTGCGCAGCTCGATCAGCTGAAAAAGAACGTGCAGGAAGGCGTCGAGCCGTGGAAGACGCTTTTTGAGGAGTTGACGCGCAGCGACCATCGCTTTTCTCGAAAGCCGCGTATCTTCGCCCGGCGGAACGAGGGAATCACCTCCATAAACAGTCCCGACTTCGACAACCGCTGCGCGCGGGACTCGTCGACGGCCTACATTCAGGGCATCATGTACGAAATCACCGGCGAGGACGAGTATCGCGAGCGCGCGCTCGACTACGTCCGCTGGTTCTACACGCACATCAAGGACGGACACCGCCACTGGGATTCGCAGTTCCGCTGGCCGCACGCCGAGGGCTGGTATCTGCGCGCGGCGGAGCTTTTGCGCTATACGGGGCCGAAGACGGGACCGCTCGCCTGGACGCAGGCGGATACGGACGGCGTCAACCGGTTCATCGAAATCGGCAAGGACTTCTGGTGGGGCCGCGGCACCTTTCTCAATCAGCTGCAGTTCACGCTGGGCGGACCGCTGGCGCGCGCGATCTGGCATGACGACTGGGACCTGTACTGCGAGATGGTCGAGATCCTGACCGCCAACAAGGCCGGTCCCGTGGGCGAATGCAACGGCTCGATTCGCGAGATGTGCCGGCTCGTCACGACGAACGAGGTGACGGGTGCCAAGGTCAGGCCCCACATCCAGTTCTCCGAGATGGGGCGGGACATCGGGCATCCCATGCCGGGCGCGGGACAGCTGGGCGAGAACCTGACGATCCTGTGGTCCCAGAAGACGCGCATCGATCCCGTGACGGGGGAGGTGTCGGACAAAAGGGACGCGATCAATCCGATTGAGTTCCTGCGCCACCGGTACTTGCGCGGAATCAATCAGATCGTGAAGTACAATCTCGGCTTCGACATCGACTGGACTCCTATCGCCATCAACCGCAAGCGCTGCGAATATTGGACGCGTCCCTCGAACTGGGGCGGCGGACGCGGCCGCACCTCCAGCGAAATCGACATGGCCTACCTGCATTACAAATGGAAGCGCCAGCTGGATTTCGGCAAGTCGGAAGACACGCGCTACTACGGTTATGCCATGGAGCAGCGCGGCTTCGACTACGTGCACGCGTTCCTCTGGCTGCCGCAGGAGGCGGCGGGCAAGGTCTCGCTGGAGCATCCCGACGCGGGCAGGGACTTCGTCAACCGCTTCGCCGAATTCATCCAGCCGAAGATTGACGGGCTGACGGTTGCGGAAGACAAGGCGACGGGCCGACGGTATCTTTCCTCGACGGTCAAGGCCTTCGTCTTCCCGATGTTCCTGCCGTTCCGCAAGCCGCTCCCGACCGCCGGCGAGTATGTCCTCCGCTACCGCGCGGACGGGCCGAGCGCCATGGCGGTCATCAATCCGGCCGACTATGACACGGAATGGTTCGATCCCGAGACGTGCACGAAGCGCATCTACGTCGAGAAGGTGCGCCTTCCGGCGACCGGCCGCCAGTGGCAGGAGCTGAAGTTCAGCCTCGCGAACCCGCCGGATCGCCATCTGATCCGCCTGGAGTTCCGCACGAGGGGCAGGCAGCTCGACCTTGAATGGATGAAGGTGCCGCAATGAGGATGCGTTGGTTGCAGCCAGGTGTCGCGCTGCTCCTCGCGCTTGCCGCGCCCGCGGCCAACGCCTGGATCTGGCAAAATCTCAACAAGGAATCGGGTCCGCTGGCCGGCGATGCCGTCCGCGAACGCGATCTGATCGGCAAGGTCGTGCTCGTCTGCTGCCTGTCGTCGCAGGAGTGCGACGTCTCGCGGCTCGTCCGTGCGCAGGAGCTGCTCGAAGCCAATGACCGGACGAAGTTCGCGGTTATCGGCGCGAGCCTCGACCGGACGTGCGACGCGGAGCTGCTGCGCCGGCATAAGATCACCTTCCCCGTATACGAGAGCGGGAGCGTTCCGTGCACCTACGGCAAGCCGGCGAACGCGATGTACTTTCTCGACGAGTACGGACGCCAGATCTGGCAGTCGCGCGATGCGGCCTCGCAACGCGATCTCGAGCAGGCGCTCGCCGCGACGCTCGCTCGCGTCGGCGAGCCGCCAAGCCTGACGGAGGGCGTGACCTTCGTCCATTACCGGACGCTCAGGGAGCAGCTGGTCTACGGCCGGAACCTGGCGCAGCTCGAAGCCCAGCTGGCGAAGGACGCCGCGGCCGGACACCGGGCGACTGCCGACGCCGCCGCCAAGGAGCGGGCCGCGGAGGCCCAGCAGATTCTCGACGCCATGGGCCGCGGCATGGAGCGGATGATGAAGGACGTCCGTACGTTGGCGGACATCGACCGCAAGCGCGCCTATCGTTTTCTCGACCTCCATCTCAAGTCTTTCCCGCGCGACAAGGAGAAGTACGCCGAGTTCTACGCAGATCTCGAGCGGCGGGCGAAATAGTCCCGTCGCGAGGATTCTTTGTATCACACATTCGGGGGAATGTCTTGTGCGACCGCTTCCTGTTATCATGATTTGCATGAAGCTGAAACATATCCTCTCCGTTCTATCCGCAGTCTCCATTTTTCCCTCTTTCGCCTGGGAGGGTTCGGTAAACGGCAACCGCCTTGCCTGCGACTTTGTCGCCGACGGCATCGTCCGCGTCCAGTTCGCCCTCGGCGACAAGCTGCAGGACAATGCGACGGGGGTGGTGCCGCCCCGCGGCGTCCGTGCGCCGGCGGGGGTCGTCGAAACGGCGCCGGCCGCAGGCGCGAGCGTGCGGACGATCCGTTGCGGCGGTCTTGCGGTCGCGATCGACGAGGCTACGGGCCGCGTCGTCTTCTCCGAGGCTGCCACGGGCCGCGTCTTGCTTGCGGAGTCGGCGACGGCGCCGCACGCCGGCGAGCCGATCACCACCGAGAAAATCGTCTACGACGAGCAGTCGGCGCGTACCGTCCATACGGCGAACGGCGACGTGATCGTCAAGGACATCAAGTCGCGCAAGCCGGGCGAGAAATCGACGCGCTATCAGGTCCGCTTCGACTGGCGGCAGGGCGAGTCGCTGTACGGGCTCGGGCAGCACATCGAGGACTACCTCGACCTGCGCGGCAAGGAGCAGTTCCTGACGCAGCACAACCTGAAGGCGATGGTGCCGGTGCTCGTCTCGACCGCCGGCTACGGACTGCTCTTCGACGCGGGTTCGGCGATGCGCTTCGACGACCGCGACGGCGCGGGCCTCTTCGAGGTCTCGGCCGCGAAGGAGCTCGACTACTACTTCCTCTACGGCGGGAACCTCGACGGCGTGGTCGCGAAGTACCGCGAGCTGACGGGGGCGTGCCCGATGATGCCGCGCTATGCGTTCGGCTACGTGCAGTCGAAGGAGCGCTATCGCTCCAGCGACGACATCCTGAAGACCCTGAAGCGCTACCGCGAGCTCGGGGTGCCGCTCGACGTGATCGTGCAGGACTGGAACTACTGGCCGCAGGGCTGGGGCTACATGAAGATGAATCCCAAGCGCTATCCCGACTGCGCCGCGCTCGCCCGGGGCGTGCACGACCTGAACGCGAAGCTCATGGTCAGCATCTGGCCGAATCCGCAGAAATGCCCCGAGGCGGACGATTTCCGCCGGCGCGGCTGGATGCTGCCGTTCGACTTCTACAACGCCTTCAATCCCGATGCGCGCAGCCTCTACTGGAAGTACGCGAACGACGAGTTCTTCGCCAATGGCTTCGACGCGTGGTGGTGCGATTGCTCCGAGCCCAACGACGCGGACTGGAAGGACATGCCCAAGGGCTATGGCATGGACTCCGCGAAGGAGCGCTGGGAGAAGAATTCCGAACTGCTCGCGGACACGCTCGGCGTCGAGCGCAGCTCGCTCTACTCGCTCTACCACGCCCAGGGCATCTACGAGCACCAGCGGGCGGCGACGGACCGCAAGCGCGTCCTCAACCTGACGCGGTCGAGCTACGCCGGGCAGCAGCGGTATTCGACGTTTACCTGGAATGGCGACACGGCGGCGGATTGGGCGTTGTTCAAGCGGCAGATCCCCTCCGGCCTCAACTTCATGGCGACCGGCTGCCCCTACTGGACCGTGGACGCGGGCTGCTTCTTCGTGAGCGAGCGCAAGCAGTGGTTCTGGAAGGGCAAGTTCAAGGACGGCGTCAAGGATCCCGCCTACCGCGAATACTACACGCGTATGCTTCAGTGGGCGGCGTATCTGCCGATGATGCGCAGCCACGGCACCGACACGCCGCGCGAGATCTGGAACTTCGGCGAGCGCGGCACGCCGTATTTCGATGCGATCGAAAAGGCGATCCGCGGCCGCTACGAACTGCTCCCGTACATCTACTCGGTGGCGGCGATGGTCACGCGCGAGCACTACACGATGGCGCGGCTGCTGGCGTTCGACTTCCCGGGCGATCTTGCCGCGCGCGACGTCAAGGACGAATATATGTTCGGCCCCGCGCTGCTCGTCGCGCCCGTGACCGATCCTGGCGTTTCGAGCCGCCGCGTGTACTTGCCGAAATTTACGCTCCCGAACGGCGCGAACGGCGTCTGGTACGACACGCGCACGGGTGCGAAGCATGCGGCGGGTACGACCGTCGACGCCCCCGCGCCGCTTGATTCGATTCCCGTCTTCCAGCGGGCCGGCTCCATCGTCGTCAGGGGTCCCGTCGTGCAGTACGCCGCCGCCCAGCGCGGGCTGCCGCTGGAAGTCGTCGTCGCTCCGGGCGCCGATTGTTCGTTCGATCTTTACGACGACGACGGCGAGACCTACGATTACGAGAAGGGTTCGTTTGAAATCGTCAATCTCCGCTGGGACGATCGGGCAAAGAAGCTTTCGAGCAGCGCGCCCGACCGGCAGAAGTTGACGGTCAAGGTCCTTTGACGGGAATTGCGCTGGCGCGCATTCAGAAGGGGAGAAAGAACTTAAGTTGGGCGGTTGCGTGTGGCGGTGCGTCGCTGGCGGCGAGCACCGACCGCGTAACGCCTGCTCCAGGCGGCGTCGTGGTCAGCGGTCCTTTGCAAGGAGCTGCCGCGCGCCGCATATCGCCAAGGTCGGCCGTGCGATGCAATACCTCCGCCTTACCACCGCCGCCGGTTCCCCGGGGTATGGGAAGTGAAGGCATACGGACGGGACTTCTGCGGTGTGGTGCGTAATATGCAATATAATTCTTTCGTTTTACGCAATACCTGCCAGGGGCTAATGGGCTAGACTGTACGCGACCGAACGGGAAGGAGTTTGTGTTATGAAAGCATTGTCCATCACAGGTATCCGGGAGACCGCATTCATCGACCGCGTCACGCCCGCGCCTGCGGCAGGCGAGGTTCTGCTGCAGGTCGGCTATGTCGGTTACTGCGGGAGCGATCTCAATACGTATCGCGGGCTTAATCCGCTGGTGAAGCTGCCGCGCATCCCCGGGCACGAGATTTCGGCGACCATCGTCGAGAAGGCGGCGGGCGTGCCGGACGCCTGGCGCGTCGGCCAGACGGTGACCGTTTCGCCGTACACGAACTGCGGCCTCTGTTCGAGCTGTCTCAAGGGACGTCCGAACTGCTGCCGCGGCAACGAGACGCTGGGCGTCCAGCGCGACGGGGCGCTCGCGAATTTCATCACCGTTCCCTGGCAGAAGCTTTACGATGCCGAGGGCGTTGCGCCCGATCTCGTCGAACTGATCGAGCCGCTGACGGTGGGCGGTCATGCCGCCGACCGATCCGGCGCGATGGAAGATGATGTGACGGCGGTGTTCGGCTGCGGTGCGGTCGGGCTTGGTGCGGTGCTGGGGTTGGCGCGGAAGAACGCCCGCAGGGTCATTGCAATTGACGTGGATGATGCGAAGCTGGCGCTGGCGCGGGAGTTTGGCGCGACGGATGTCGTAAACAGCGCGAAAGTCGATCTGCATGCGGCGCTCACCGACCTTTCGGACGGGCACGGGCCCGGCTGCATCATCGAGGCGGTGGGGCTTCCGGCGACGTTCCGCGCGGCGGTGGACGAGGTGGCGTTCGCGGGTTCGGTCACCTACATCGGCTACGCCAAGGCACCGGTCGAATACGAGACGAAGCTCTTCGTTCAGAAAGAGCTGGATATCCGCGGCAGCCGCAACGCCAATCCCGAGAACTTCCGCCGCGTCATCGATTGTGCGCGTCGGGGACTTTTCCCCATCCGGAAGATGCTGACCCGGACTTATGCGTTTGAGGCGGCGGGTCAGGCTCTTGCCGATTGGGATGCCGCGCCGCAGCAGGTCTGCAGACTGGCGGTGAAGCTGTGATTTTCGACGCTCACCAGCATTTCTGGCGGTATACGCGCGACGAGTTCGGATGGATTGACGACCCCGCGCTGCGGTGCGATTTCCAGCCGGCGGATCTCGCCGCGACGATACGCGCGGCGGGGGTCGATAAGGTCATCTCCGTGGAGGCGCGGCAGTCCGTTGCGGAAACGGAGCAGCTGCTGGCGTATGCAGAGGAATGCGATTTCATCGCGGGCGTGACGGGATGGCTGCCGATTGCGGCGGACGATTTCGCCGCGCATCTCGAACGGTTCGCCGCGCGGCCGAAGCTGAAGGCGCTACGGCACGTCATCCAGGACGAGCCGGATGATGCATTCATCCTTCGGGCGGACTTCAACCGCGGCATTGCGCTTCTGGAGAAGACGTCGCTCGCCTACGAGATACTGGTCTTCCAGCGTCAGATGACGCATGCCATCGCGTTCGCCGATCGGCATCCCGACCTCCGTCTGGTTCTCGACCACATGGGAAAGCCCGTGAAATCGGAAAAGCCGGATCGAGAATGGGTGAGGCTGATCCGCGAGATGGCGAAGCGTGCGAACGTCTGGTGCAAGGTTTCGGGACTGGTCACCGAGGTCGGCAGGGTGGATTTCCGTCCGTATCTGGAGATCGTACTCGATGCGTTCGGCCCCCGGCGCGTCATGTGGGGCAGCGATTGGCCGGTGTGTACGGCGTGCCTTTCCTACGGCGCGTGGCTGGAGGCCTGCCGCGCGGTTTTAAGCGATTGCTGTTTTGCCGAGGTGGCGGAAGAGTTCTACAGACTGAAAACATAAGGAGCAGGGGATATGAAGAGAATCGTCTTTGGATGGGTTGCCCTGACGGCCGTCGCCGCGTGGGCGCAGGCGGTCGAGCGTCCGCGTCCCGCCGGTTGGGAAAAGCTGGTCTTCGGCGGGCGGTTCATGGATCGCTTTGAGGTCTCGGCGCCGATTGGTCCGATTGCGGAGGCGGAGTGGGGCGGCGACAACGTGAAGCGGCGCGATGTGCGCAACGGCATCGAGGACAAGGCGTATTCGTATTGGGGCGGCAATATCGTCCAGGCCGAGGGCCAGTTTCACCTTTTCGTGGCGCGATGGCCGGAGAATGCACCGAAAGGGCACATGTACTGGCCGCACAGCGAGATTGCGCACGCCGTCTCCGACCGCATGGACGGCGACTTCAAGGTCGTGGAGGTGCTGGGCAAAGGGCACAATCCCGAGGCGTACCGCTGCAAGGATGGCTCGTGGATGGTCTACTGCATCGTGCCCGGGCGCGACGCCGCGCGGCTCTATCACGCCAAAAGCATCAACGGCCCGTGGGAGAAAATGCGCCGGATGGAACTTGATCTCAATGGCGTGCGCACGAAGATGATCGAGGGCGAATCGAATTTCTCGTTCTGTTCGCGTCCCGATGGTAGCGTCTTGGGTATCTGCCGCGGCGGCGGCATCTGGCTCTCGGAAGATGGCATTGCGCCGTTCAAGATGATTCACGACCGCATCTATCCGAAGGTCGCGGGACGTTTCGAGGATCCGGTTCTCTGGCGCGATGAGGTGCAGTATCACGTTATCGTCAACGACTGGCTGGGGCGCGTGGCGTGGTACATTACCTCCCCTGACGGCCTCGACTGGAAGGTCATGCCCGGCGAAGCCTATGCCCCCGGCATCGCCCGCGTCAGGGACGGGGAGAAGGTGTTGGTCAATGATTGGTTTAAGTATGAGCGCATGAAAGTCCTTCAGGACGAGCACGGGCGCGTCATCCAGGCGAATTTTGCGGTGATCGACACCCTTAAGTGGGAGGACAAGCCGAACGACAACCACAGCTCGAAGAACATCACGATACCGATGAACCCGGGACGGATCGTCTCCAGATTCCGGAAAACGGAGAAGGGACTTGAAATAACCCTTGCGCGCGAGAAGGACTTCGATCCCGCCCGGGATCTCGATTTGGGGAGCCTTGTCCTTGGCGCGCCGGAGCAGGTCGCCTTTGGCGAGGGGGTCGGACTCGCCGCCACTGCTGCGCGGGAAGGCGAGTGGACGCTTGTCTTCCCCGAACCCAAAGACCTGCCCCCCGTCGTCGAATTGCTGGGACGCGAAAAGAACGGGCGGCTTTTCTTCGCGACGTGCCGCACGGACGGCGTCAGACTCAAATGAAAGCAATGCGTATGGAAACACCGATTATCTTCGGCACGAGCTGCCTCGGCAATCTCTATAAGGTCGTCCCGTACGAGACGAAACTGGAAATCGCGGCGGAATGGTTCAAGGCTTTCCCGCGACCCTTCATCGATTCGGCGGGCAAGTATGGCGCGGGTCTTTCGCTGGAATGCATCGGGCAGGCGCTGCGTGCACTCGGCAAGAAACCGGGCGACCTCGTTATTTCCGTCAAGCTGGGTTGGCGCCGCAAGCCCCTTACCACGGCCGAGCCGACCTTTGAACCGGGCGCCTGGGCGGGACTGAAGTGGGATGCCCAGCAGGATATTTCCGCCGATGGCATCCTGCGTTGCTATGAAGAGGCGCGGGAACTCCTCGGCTACCCGATAGACTACGTCTCGGTGCACGATCCCGACGAATATCTTCTGTCGACGGCCGGCGATTCCCGCCGCGACGGTCACGCGGATGTTTGCGGCGCGTATGAGGCGCTTTTCCGCCTTAAGGCGAAGGGCGAGGTCAGGGGCGTGGGCATCGGTGCCAAGGACTGGCGGACCATTCGCGCGCTCTACGACGACGTGAAGTTCGACTGGGTGATGTTCGCCTGCGCACCGACGCTTCTGAATCATCCGCCCGAGTTGCTCACGTTCGTCGGCGAACTGAAGCGGGCGGGTGTCGCGCTCATCGATTCGGCCGTTTTCAACGGCGGATTTCTGATGGGGTCGGATATGATCGACTACCGCCGGGCGGAGCCGCAACGGGATGCCGCTGCGTTTGCATTCCGCACGCGCTATCTCGCCCGTTGCCGGGAATTCGGGCTCGACCCCGCCGTGCCCGCCGTTCAATACGCCTATCGCCTCGGTTTTGACGCGGTGGCGCTCAATACCTCCAACCCCAAGCGCATCTGCCCGAACGCCGCCTATGCCACAGCCAAGGTCCCCGAGGCGTTCTGGAACGGGCTTGTCTAGTTCGGGGTTGCGGGAGGAAAGACTCGCCGCAGGCACGCGCAGCCCACGCGGCGCCTGCGCGTGCCGGAATGGCGAGCGAGGGCGAAGCCGCGCCCGGGCTGTCCAAAAGGGTTAGTGACAATTTCTGCGCCAAAGTGTAAAATTGACGCCATCTAATCTTGATCAAGGAGAGATCATGAAGGCGTTTATTGAAGCGGGTAAGGCGGTGATGGGCATCGAGTTCGGCTCGACGCGCATCAAGGCGGTGTTGATTGACGAGCAGTTCCAGGTCATGGCGCAGGGTGCGCACGATTGGGAGAATCAGCTCGTGGACGGCGTGTGGAGCTATTCGCTCGATGCCATCGAGGCGGGCGTGCGCGATGCGTATGCCAAGTGTGCGGCGGCGGTCGAGGCGAAGTACGGTACGAAGCTTACCAGGCTTGCGGCGCTCGGCATCTCGGGCATGATGCATGGCTATCTGCCGTTCGATGCCGCGGGCAAGCTCCTCGTCCCGTTCCGCACCTGGCGCAACGTGATGACGGCCGAGGCGGCGGCGGAGCTTTCGTTACTCTTCCGGTTCAACGTGCCGCAGCGCTGGTCGGTCGCGCACTACACGCAGGCGATCCTCAATAAGGAGGCGCACGTGCCGCAGGTCCGCTATCTCACGACGCTCGCGGGCTATGTCCACTACTGCCTCACGGGGGAGAACGTGCTTGGAATCGGCGAGGCGAGCGGCATGTTCCCGATCGATCCGGCGACGGGCGACTACAATGCGCGGATGATCGCCGCGTTCGAGGCGAAGTACGGTTCTCTCCGGGCGAAGCTCCCGAAGGTGCTCAGGGCGGGTGAACGCGCGGGCGTTCTCACGGCGCGCGGCGCGAAGTGGCTCGATCCGACGGGCGTCCTGCAGTCGGGCGCGGTAATGGCGCCGCCGGAAGGCGATGCGGGCACGGGCATGGTCGCGACGAATGCGGTCGCGCCGAAGACGGGCAACGTGTCGGCGGGGACCTCGATCTTCGCGATGGTCGTCCTCGAAAAGGCGATGCAGGGCTACTACCCTGAAATCGACGTCGTGACCACGCCGGCGGGGCATGAGGTCGCGATGGTGCACTGCAACAACTGCACGAACGAGATCAATGCGTGGATGCCGCTCTTCGACAACGACTACCGCAGGTTCTTCCAGGCGTCGCTCAAGGGCGCGGCGGACTGCGGCGGGGTCGTCGTCGTGCCGTTCCTCTCGGGTGAGCCGGTGGCGGGTGTGGCGGACGCGATGCTGCGTGTCGTGCGCAAGCCCGAAGCGAGGTTCACCTTCGAGAACTTTGCGCGCGCGCAGATCTACTCCGCGTTCGTCTCGCTCAAGTTCGGCATGGATATCCTCTCGCGAGAGGGCGTGTCGGTCGAGAGCCTGATGGGGCACGGCGGCATCTTCAAGGACAAGGGCATCGCCCAGCAGTACCTCGCCGATGCGCTGAAGACGAAGGTGACGTGCCGGGCTACGGCGACCGAGGGCGGGCCGTGGGGCATGGCGGTGCTGGCCGCGTTCGCGGCCGCAGACGCTACGGGCGAAACGCTTGAAGCCTATCTGAACGAGAAAGTCTTTGCGGACGCGGCGAGCGAGACACTGGCGCCGACGGCGGAAGGCATGGCGGGATTCGATCGCTATGCGGCAAATTTCAAGGAGGCGATTCATGCTTGAACAGCTTAAGGAAGACGTCTTCGGAGCGAATCAACGGCTCGTGTCGTCGGGGCTCGTGGTGCTGACGTGGGGAAACGCCTCGGGGTACGATCCCGCGTCGAACCTCGTTGTCATCAAGCCCTCGGGCGTCAGCTACGAGAAGATGTCGGCGGACGATATGGTCGTCGTCGATTTGGACGGCCGGATCGTCGAGGGCCAGCTGCGTCCGTCCTCCGACACGGCGACGCATCTTGAATTCTACAGGCACTTTCCGGGCGTGAAGGGTGCGGTGCATACGCACTCCGTCGAGGCGACCGCGTGGGCGCAGGCGTGCCGCGAGATTCCATGTTACGGTACGACCCATGCGGATACGTTCCACGGCGCGGTGCCGGTGACGCGCACGCTCACCGAAGCGGAGGTGAACGAAGCCTACGAACTCAATACGGGAAAGGTCATCGTCGAGCGTTTTCAGGGGCTCGAACCGCTCGCCGTTCCCGGCGTGCTCGTCGCGGGGCACGCGCCCTTCACCTGGGGCAGGGATCCGCAGGACGCAGTCGATCACGCGGTCGCTCTGGAAGCGATCGCGAAGATGGCGCGACTGACGGAGGAGATCCGCGCGGCGAAGCCCGCGCCGGGTCTCACGCCGTATGTCGGCGAGAAGCATTATCAGCGTAAACACGGTAAAAACGCCTACTACGGGCAGAAATAACTACGGGAAGAAATACAAGGAGCAGAAGCATTATGGCAATGAAGGATTATGAATTCTGGTTTGTGGTCGGTTCCCAGTTCCTGTACGGACCGGAGGTGCTGACGACGGTCTCGCAGCGTGCGGAGGAGATGTGCGCGAAATTGAACGCGAGCGGCAGGCTCCCGTGCAGGATCGTGTACAAGACGACGGTCAGGACCTCCGAGGATGCGACCGACACGATCCTCGCGGCGAACGCCGACACGAAGTGCGCCGGTCTCATCACCTGGTGCCACACGTTCTCTCCGTCGAAGATGTGGCTGACGGGGCTGAAGCTCCTTCAGAAGCCGTACTGCCATTTCGCCACGCAGTACAACCGCGAGATCCCCGACGCCGAGATCGACATGGACTTCATGAACCTCAACCAGGCCGCGCATGGCGATCGCGAGCACGGCTTCATCGCCGCGCGTCTGCGGGTGCCGCGCAAGGTGATCGCGGGGTACTGGCAGGATGCGCCGGTGCAGGAGCGTCTCGGCGACTGGATGCGTGTCGCGGTGGGCGTGGCGTTTTCGAAAGGCCTCAAGGTCATGCGCTACGGGGACAACATGCGTAACGTCGCGGTCACGGAAGGCGACAAGATCCTCGTGCAGGAGACGATGGGCTGGCAGGTGAATACCTGGCCGGTCGGAAAACTCGTCGAATACATCGGCGCCGTGACCGACGACGAGGTCGAAACGCTGATGGCCGAGTACAAGAAACTCTATGCCTTCAACACCGACGACCTCGCCTCCGTCCGCTATCAGGCGAAGGAGGAGATCGCAATGAAGAAGATGCTCGACGCCGAGGGCTGCAAGGCGTTCACGAACACCTTTGAGGATCTCTACGGGATGGAGCAGCTGCCGGGGCTCGCCACGCAGCGCCTGATGGCGCAGGGCTACGGCTACGGCGGCGAAGGCGACTGGAAGGTCTCGGCGATGACGGCGATCATCAAGGCAATGGCCGAAGGCAAGACGGGCGGCACGGCGTTCATGGAGGACTACACCTACCATCTCGCGAAGGGCGCGGAATACTCGCTCGGCGCGCATATGCTGGAGGTCTGCCCCTCGGTGGCCGCCGATCGGCCGAGGATCGAGGTTCATCCGCTCGGCATCGGCGGCAAGGCCGATCCGGCGCGTCTCGTCTTCGAGGGTCGCGCGGGCAAGGCCATCGTCGTTTCGCTCGTCGATATGGGCGGTCGCCTCCGGATGATCGTGCAGGACATCGAATGCGTCAAGCCGATCATGGCGATGCCCAACCTTCCGGTGGCGCGCGTGATGTGGCGCGCAATGCCCGATCTCGCGACGGGCGTGGAGTGCTGGGTGACGGCGGGCGGTGCGCACCATACGACGCTCACCTATGACGTGTCCGCCGAGCAGATGCGCGACTTCGCGCGCATCATGGGCATCGAGTTCGTCCACATCACGAAGGAAACGACGGTCGAGACCCTTGAGCGCGATCTTTTCCTGAATGATCTCGCCTGGAAGCTCCGCTAAGTCGCGGCGATCAAAACGGTAGTGGATCGATCACGCCGCCCTGACCGTCGGCGCCGGTTGGCATGGCACCGGTTGCCGCGGGGTTGCCGCGCACTTGTTTAGCGGCAAGTGGCGCGGAAACCGCTCATCGAATATCCCGTCAGGCGGCGGAAAACCGAGCAAAGCCCCGAGGTCGAGGAGAACCCCAGTTCGCTAGCGATTTGCGCGACGGGTTTCCCGGTGTCCAGCAGTTCCCGCTTGACTTCCTTGATCATCCGCACGTGAATCGCCTCGAGAATCGAGCGCCCCGTTTCCGCGCGGAAACGGCGGAGCAGATAGCTGCGGGAAGCGCCGCTGGCGGCGACCACCGCTTTGGAGTTGAGCCTGGAAAGATGGGATGTTGCGATGAAATCGATTGCGCGCGCCACAAACTTGTCCGTTATTGCGGCACGCCGCGTCGAGGCGCGTTCGATCACGCGCACCGGCGGGCACAGGATCACCCGGTCGCGCGCGCACTCGCCCTCCAACTGGTGCACGAGCGTCCTGAGCGCGGTCCGCCCCAGACGGGTGTGTTCGACCTTGATGGATGATATTTCGGTCGGCGAAGATTCGCAGACCTCCGTTTCGTTGTCCACCCCCAGTACGGCCACCTCGTCGGGAACGTGCAGGCGTGCGGCCGCGCAGAAGTTGATTACGTCTCGGGCGGCGCGGTCGTTGCAGCAGAAAAACGCCACTGGCTTGGGCAGCTTGCGGATGAAAAGCACAAATTCGCGTTCGTTGACGTCCGGCGATTTCACCAGTACCGAAAAACGGGGTACTTTACCCGCATAGCCATGCTCGAAGAGCGTGTCGCGAAACGACTCATAACGTGGGTCGCACCACCAGGTCGTATGGACGGACCGTCCCGCGTCGGCGAACGCGAAAGACGCATAGCGGTGCTGTTCGAAAAGGTAGTCTGCCGCCATCTGTCCGATGCCGCGGTTGTCGACGGAGCATACCGTGATCGCGCCCCCGATCGCCCGGCGCCATTCGGTCACCGATTCTTCGCCCAAAAGCACCGCCGGAACGTGATACTTGCGGATCGCCTTCTGGATGCTGCCCAGACGAACGTGGGAGATAATCCCCACCCGACCCTCGCGAAAGAGTTTATTCTTCAGGTAATTTGTCTCCAACTCCTTTTCGTTTATCAATCGGATGCGCGAGAATCCGAGTTCATAGGCCAATTGCATCGCTCCGGTGCGGACTTCGGAGTCGAAAACATTGGTTCCGTCGGTAATCAGCAACCAAGCCTTTTTTGCGGTCGAACTCGTAATCATGCGCAGATTATATCCATTTAAGTTCGTGCTGACAAGGTGTGTGGCGGAAATTGAAAATTCTTGTGGACAAATCTGCAACATGGAGGGTGGAATTTAATCTATAATTGTCGTCACAGCCATTGCCATGGAATATTGCCATACAGTTCTTATCGTTTGCGGCGCTTGGATTGCCGGTTCGCGCGATCTCAGATTCGCCAACGTTATTCTTGATGATGTGCTTCATCCGCGCGACCTGCCGATATCGGTCCGGGGAACCGATCCGGGTAGCCACATCGCGTGCGCTCGATCTTCGCCGTCCGATTGCGATTGTGCGATGGCCGGTCTCAGGAAGGGCGTTCTTGTCCGACGGCCGGTTTGAGTTTCATCCACGAATATCTAATCAGGAGTTGCCATTGCCATGATCAGTTTGCTTGTTGCCGCAACAGTCTTCGCCAACGATCCCATTCCTTCCTTCGCTTCGATTCCGCAGAACGAACTCTTCCCCAAGGGCGCGAAGATCGCCGTGGCCGAAGACGGTTCGCTGACGCTGAACGGCAAGCCGCGCTACTTTCCGGCTACGCAGTGGTATGGGCAGATTGAATATTCCGGCCAGCCTTCCACCAACAACGAACCGGCCGTGAAGTGGTTCTACGAAGGGCTGCCCAACTACGAGAAAATGCAGCGCCTGGGGCTCGACTGCGGCGGATTCTACGGCGCGATGGCGTGGATGAAGCGCGTCTACCGCCCGTGGTTCCGCGACGAGCGCCGCGACAACGCGAAACTGGCCGGGATGATCGCCGAGCTGGGCATGCCCATGTACGTGGATATGACCGCGAGCGAATGGTCGCACGGGTCGCTGTGGCACTGGGACTGTCCGCTCGATCCGAAGCGCACGGTCGATCCGCCCAAGTGCAAGAAGCCCGGCAAGGACAGCCCGTTCTGCAACCACCCCGAATGCGGGGCGAAGCTCGACACCCCCGGCCGCCTCTCGGCCAAGGCGTGGACCCAGGGCCACGCGCACTGGGTGCCGTGGTCGATCGTCTATCCCCAGGGGCGCGATATCTGGCTGAACATGTGGGAAAACATCGCCAAGGACGCGATCGCCATTTCCCCGGCGGACAACCGGCCCTGGTGCTATGAGTTGATGAACGAGCCTTCCTGCTTCGATACTTCCGACTACGCCAAGGAAGCGTTCGCCGAATCGATGCGCGAGAAGTTCGGCACGATCGAGAAGCTCAACGCGGCGTGGGCGAAGAGCGCCTCGGGCAAGCTCGCCTTCAAGAGCTTCGACGAGCTTCCGGGGGCCTACGACAACCCCGACAAGCCCTTGGCGTATCTCGTGGAATACACGAAGTTCATCGAAGGGAAATTCGCCTCCCTGCTGGCCGAGGGCGCCGAGCGCATCCGCGCGCTCGACCCCGAGGCCAAGGTCACCTTCCAGCCGTGCACCATCCGCACCCACGGCATCGATCTTTACCGGTCGTTCAAGAACCTCGACGTCGTCTGCTCGCAGACGGGCGGCCGCGGCATCATGGCGGGGGCGCTGCTGCGCGCGCTGGCGCGCGGCAAGCCGATCGTCGACAACGAAATGTACATCGGCAACACGACCAATTCCATCCGCAGTTCCTACCTTACGCAGTACATCCGCGGCTTCAACGTTTCCTACTCGTTCAAGTGGGAAAGCGGCAAATCGGGCTACTATTTCATGAACCGCGACAACGTCGAGCTCGACCGCCTGCTGGGCTCGCGCATCGCCAAGCGCGACGTGATGGACGTCAACGAATTCTTCACTCCGCGCCGGCGCGGCATCGAGCCGCGCATGGCGATAATCTTTTCGAATCCGAGCGAGCGCGTGGCCGAATACGGCATCGAAGGCTACAAGTGCTTCGACCAGGCCCAGGCAGTGGCCGAGTTCGAGCATCTGGGCTACGAGGTCGTCTTCGAGGAAGAACTGGCCGATCGTCCCGGCAGGCTCGATCCCTACCGGGTGGTCGTGGCCGCGGGCATTTCCGCCGCGTATGCGCAAACCGCCGCGGAAGTCGAGAAGTGGGTCAAGAGCGGCGGAACGCTCGCCTTGATCAACACGCGGCTTGACGGCAACGAATACGCCGGCAAGAATCCCGACGCGTTCGCCGCCGCGATGAAGAGCGGCCAGACGCTCGCGCTCGGGAAGGGCAAGGTCGTCGCCGCCGATCTGGCCAACGACGAGTACGCCGCGTTCCTCCGCAAGGTCTGCGCCGAGGCGGGAATCGAACCGGCGTGCACGATGATTTCGGAAGAAAGCGGCAAGCCGGCCGGCGCGATCGAGGCCTTCGCGGCCCGGAAGAACGCCATGATGGCCTGGGCGCTCAATTCCAACGCCGGCGGCGGACAGCTCGTGCGGTTCAAGCCGCTTCTCCATTGCGACGCCCCGGAAGGTTCGCGCGCGCTCGTCCACGTCTGGAACCGGGTCGAGACGGTCGACGGCAAGCCGATGATGGTTTCGTATCGCCAGAAGCTTCTGCCCAACGCGCAGGGCGAATATTGGCTGTATCTGGCGCAGGGCGACGTCCAGTTCTACGTGGAAGGAACCGATGCGCAGCTTGCCGCGCGCTATCCCGCCGGGAAAGACGTCGTCTGGCTCGAACCTCTTGGCGCCGACGGCGCCTACAAGGCGGGCAAGGCGCTGTTGGACGCGGAAATCGCCGCGCGCGTGGTCGAGAAACCCGTTTTCACGGTCGATCCCAACAAGTGCCAGCCGATCGATCTGCGCAAATTCGTCAATCGCCGGTTCATCGACAAGGTCGCCAAGGACGGACGCGACGGCTGGGTCGACCAGGGCGCGAAGTTCTCGCTGGAGGATACGCCGTGGGGAATCGTCAACTGCAATGGCGTGCCGATGGACTTCATCCGCTACGACCAGAATGGTTATCGCGACTGCCTGGTGATGAAATCCACCAAGCTCGTGGACGCGCCGGCGGACGAAATGCCGTTCCCGACCGAAGTGAAGGGCATTCCGGTCGATGCCAAGGCGAAGAATATCTACTTCCTCCATGCGGTCGGCTGGGGTAAACTTGGAAGCATCGAGACGGCTTTTACCTACGTTTTCAACTACGAAGACGGCTCCAAGGTCGAGGTGCCCTGCCGGAACTTCCATGAAGTCTGGGATTGGTTCTTCATCGCAACTACGGACGACATGACCAAGAACAACTGCTACAAAGGCTGGGCCAATAAGCAGAACCGCGGGCTTTACATTTGGCAGTGGCGGAATCCGCAGCCGGAAAAACGCGTCAAGACGCTTGATATCATTGCAGGTACCGGCCAGCAGATTCCGCTGATTGTCGCGGCCACGGTCGAAATGCCCTGACCTCAACTATTCCCTAACCAATCCAGGAACCGTCATGAAAATGCCCCGTCCGGCGAACAAGGCTTCGCTGCAAGCGCTCTTCGCCTCGATTTTCGGTTTGGCCGCGTTCTGCGGCGTCCGCGCCGAGAGCGTCGAGGTTACCGACCAGCTCGAATACCTCTTCGCGCCGATGGAATCGCGCTACGGCACCTCGACGAACTATCTTTCGTCGCGCGCCGTCCATTGCATGGCCTATCTCAAAGGGCGCATCTACATCGGCGGCGGCGATTGGAACGACAATACCGGGCCGGTGCCGATCATTTCGATTCTGCCGGGTGAAAAACCGACCTGGACCAACGAATACAGCGCCGGCGCCGAGCATATCGAAGCGTTCAAGACGTTTTCCGACGGACGCATCTGGACGCGCTCGACCGATCCGCGCGAGGGCGACGCGAACTACGGCTACTTCTTCGCGAAGTTCCCCAGCGGCGCGTGGAAGCGCTGTCCGCTGGGCATGATCGACTGGAATCCGGCGCATACGATCATCGGCGGAAGCGCCGCGCTCTATACGCACGAATGGGATTTCTGCGATTACCAGGGAAGTTTCTATTTCACCGGTTTCGGCGTCGGCGGCAGCGACTACTGGCTCAAGGGCGACGAGACGTTCGCCAACAAAATGTATTCGGTCACCTCCGGGCAGACCAACGGCTACTACAACTACACGCGCATCACCGCCGAGTCGACGAGCAACAGGGGCGTGGTGTCGTACACGACCGAGGCAGGCGTGAATCTGGAACGCTTCATGACGCTGATGCCGTTCGACAACGGGTGCATTGCCGTGCCCGCCCATTGGTATGAAAGCCGCAAGCCGTCCTTGAACCAATGCTATTATTGGGGGCGGAACGCGTCGAGCGGAAAGTTCGAGCGTATCGATTGCGACTGGTCGGCATTTCTCGACGGGCATCAGGCCGTCGACTGGGAACTGGCCGGCCCGAATTACGGCTGGTGGATGTATTTGCGCCGCGCTACGCCGTTCAAGGGACGGGTGTATTACATTGTCACGCCCGGCATTTCCATGAATGCGCCCATCGGGTTTTTCTCGGCGACGATGGATGCGGAAGGGGCGGTTTCCTCGAAACGGCACGCCTTCGAAAACGGCAAGGCCCACGTCATCGACATTGCCGTCGTGGGCGGGGCGATGTATGTGATGAGCGTGCGCTACGACGCGGCCGATTCGATCGCGCACGGCATCTGGAAGACGACCGACGGCGAAAACTTCTCGCAGATCGCCGCCTTCACGACCGACCAGTACGTCGAATCGTTCACCTACGCGAAGGGCTGTTTCTATCTCGGCTACGGGTACGCCAAGCTGGGCAGCGTCGGCTTTTCCGCCGCCACGCCCGAAACGGACAAGGCCGGGCAGATTTGGCGCTTCAGCCTGCCGCAGGACGATGACGACGGCTCGGACGACGGGCTCGATTTGAGCAATGCGCCGTGGTACTGGCAGGAATTGAATGTCGTGGAGATGTTCGAGCGCGGCATCACCGGCAAGGGCGTCAAAGTCGGCGTGGTGGACGCCGGCTGCCAGAACATCGTCGAGGACGGCACGATCCACATGTCCATCGACCATCATGGCGGCAATACTTCCGCCAGCGCCGCCCACGGCATCCAGGTTTGCTCGGTCGTGAAGTCCGACCGCTTCGGCATTGCCCCGGACGCGGAACTTTACGCCTACAACGGAACCGGGTTCGTGGACGACATCAAGGGGATTTGGTGGTGCTTCACCAACGGCTGCCGGGTAATCAATTTCAGCGGCGGCTACACGCCTTTCGATTACACCGACGACGAGCTGGCCTGGGGCCGGGAGCAGATTCGAGCGCTCCTCGACAAAGGCGCGATTCTGATCGCCTCCGGCGGCAACGCGCCCAACGAAACGCTAACCTTCCCGCAGGATATGGACGGGGTGATCAATATCGCCGGACTCAAGCGCGACCGCACCTCGGCCAATCTCAACGACAACTGGGCGAAGGATTTTGCCGCCTTCGGGTCGGACGTGCCGCTGTACACCGGCTCTTCCGGGGCGGTCGGAACCAATAGCGGAACATCCTTCGCCGCGCCGATGGTCAGCGCAATCTGCGCGCTGTATCTGCAGCAGAATCCCGACCTTACGCGTGATGAGCTTTACGCCATCTTGAAATCCACGGCCGCGAAGCTCGAAGAAGCTCGCTCGCGCGTTTCGGGATGGGGGCTGGTGCAGGCGGCGGTGATTCCGTCCGACTACAAGCGTCAGGCGGAAATCGATGCGGAAAAGGCGACCTGGGTCAAGGCGGAAAAACTCGTCCTCGATCTGGTGGGGCCGGTGTGGAACGAAAGCAGCTTATGGCATGAAATCAAGGTTTATCCCGGCCAGTCGGTGACGCTCAAGTGTCACCTCGAGCCGGCCACGGCCACGGATACGAACATATACTGGTATTGCGGGAATACGACCGATTTCAACCGCATTGGCAGCGACAATGTTTTGACGATTCCCTCCACGACGGCCGTCGGCAGATTTTTGGTGTACGAGTGCCGGAATCTCGAGCGGGAGTCCATCGGAAAGGTAAAAGTCATTGTGGTCTCGCAGGGCGAGGAAACGCAGTTGGACGAGACGAGCTCGGGCGATGATTCGGGCGATGACTCGGGTGGAGGCTCGGGCGGCGATTCCGGCGATGATTCGGGCGATGACTCGGGTGGAGGCTCGGGCGGCGATTCCGGCGATGATTCGGGTGATGACTCGGGTGGAGGCTCGAGTGGCGATTCGGGCAGTGGCAGCGAGACGCCGCAAAATCCCGAAACGCCCGCCGCTTCGACGACGAATACCGTCTCGTCCTCCGCCAAGGCGTATATCTGGAACCGTGACGTGACTTCGGGGAGCATCGATTCGGCGGAATGCTATCTTGTCGGCGGAAGCGTGCCCGCGGCGGCGCCGGGCGCGGACGACGAGGTGGTGATCGATTCGCTCGGCGTCAAGCTCGACGTCCGGCTGAATGGCGCTTTCGCCTGCAAATCGCTTACGCTTTCCAACCGCGCAGCGGTTTACGGCTATGCGAGCATCGCCGCCGATACGCTGGTGGCCGGGGTAGGCTATTCCAAGCTGCGCTGCTCGTCGGCGGAATTCGGGAAATTCGAGTCGGCGGGATTCATCGGTACGATTGGCGTGCTGAGCGGCAAGGTGCGCTTTGCCGATACGTCGTCGCTCAAGCAGATCGGCGGGGTGTTGCCCGAATTCGCGTTGGCCCAGGATTCGGATCAATCCGCGGCAAACGCGCTCTACTACACGCCCTACGGCATTTGCCGACTTGATGAAAACGGCTATGTGGTCGAGTATCCGACTTCCGAAATGCACCAGGGCCTCCTTGACGCCGGCCAGGACGATACGGTTTACGTCGGCGAGAAGACGACGCTGACTGAAGACGTGACGATCAATGCGCTCCATAATGCCAGCACCATCGATTTGAACGGCTATACGCTGACGGTGAAATCGGGCGTCATCCGCAATTCCAAATGGGGATGCGGAACGATCACCAACGGCACGTTGCGCTCGTCCGAACCGATCATGTACGTAGACGGCGTCAACAATTCCAATAAGCGCTGGTTTTGCAAAATCGTTGTCGACGGGGATGTTGATTTCAACAATCCGGTTTTGGGGGCGGTTTCGTGCGGAGCCGTTCCCGACATGAGCGGAAACGACGAGCTTATCGGGCGTATCGTCGGGCTCAGTTCTTGCACTTTCAACGCGACTTTCAATTCGCAGACGGCTTTCTGGGATTTTGCCGCCAATGCCAGCATCGCTTATATCGCCGATCATTGGGAATCGTGCGCGGTGAGAGCTTTAGGCGGGTCGGGCTCGGTGCAGCCTTACGGGTTCGGCACCAAATTCTACGTGGGAATCCAATCCGAGAGCGAAGCGTGGAATAACATGGAATTCATCGTCGGCAATCAAGGGCTGCTTGCCGTCGGCTCGATTCTGTACGACGGCAGTCGCCTCGGGAATCTGACCTTTGCCGATCCCAATTCCAATATCAAGGGGTATCAGAAGCTGATTTTCAGGTCGGGCGGCACGCTGGAGGTCACCGTCCGCAGCGATGGTTCCGCCACTTGCCTTAAAACGACCGGTACGTCCAGCTACCGCACGAAGATCTCAATCGAGGGCGGAGCGCTGGTTCTGCGCGAAGCGGATCGCATTCGCAGCGGCAGCTGGACGGTGGTCAATTCGATCGACCCCGTGGAAGGCGAGT
Source organism: Kiritimatiellia bacterium (assembly GCA_051884875.1). Classification (GTDB taxonomy): domain Bacteria; phylum Verrucomicrobiota; class Kiritimatiellia; order RFP12; family UBA1067; genus UBA1067. The sequence continues at coordinate 34,469 of JBJEWD010000021.1, read as the reverse complement.
TTTCCTCTGTGACGGACGGCTATAAGCTTTGCTACAATCAACTTCAGGACGACGGCACGTATTCCACGATCGTCACGAAGCGTCTGCGCGCCCTGTACGTTTCCCTGCGGTAGGAATTCGCCGAGCCCAGAAGCGACATCTTGTTGCGGACGGACATCGGATGTTGTGTCCTCGGCATCCTTCGCGTCCGATTATGCTATAATGTGGCATCATGAGTCGCGACACAGAACAGCCGCTTTTCCCCCGTCCGGGAAAGACGCCCCGTGAGGACACGGCGGCGGTTATGCGTTTCTACGAGCTGCCGAAGGGGTTCCCGAAGGCCGTGCGTGCCGAAGCGCGGCGGGCGGCCCTCGCGCTGAATGACATTCGGCCTTCCGCGCGGACGGCGACGGATTCCGGGCGGCTCGATCTGCGGAAGAAGTTCATCTTCACCTGCGATCCCGTGACGGCGCGCGACTACGATGATGCGCTCTCGCTGGAGACGGACCGCAGGGGCAACCGCATCCTTGGGGTACATATCGCCGATGTCTCTCATTTCGTTAAAGCCGGAAGCGCCCTCGACAGAGAGGCCTACCGTCGTTCAACGAGCGTTTATCTTGCCGATCGCGTCGTGCCGATGCTGCCGGAGGAGCTTTGCAACGGCGTTTGTTCGCTCGTTCCCGATGAGGATCGTCTCGCATTCTCTGTCTTCATGACCTTCGACGAATCGGGGCGGATGATCCGCCGCGTCTTCGCGAAGACGATCATCCGCTCGAAAGCGCGCTTTACCTACGAGCAGGTGATGACGCTAATCTCCGGCGGTCAGCGGACGAAGATCCCACTGCGGGCGCGCAGGACGGTGCTGGCGATCAACGAGCTCGCCCGCCAGTTGCGCACGGCGCGTTTCGCCGCAGGTGCGCTCGATCTGGAGGTGCCCGAGGCCGAGGTGCTGCTCGACGACGCGGGGGAGATGACGGGCATCGTGACGCGTCCCTACGACGAATCGCACCAGATGATCGAAGAGTGCATGGTCGCCGCGAACGAGGCTGTTGCGCAGGAACTCTGGACGAAGGGCGTGAAGATCCTCGCCCGTCTCCACGAGCCGCCGGATCCCGAGAAGATCGACCTCCTGCGCGAGGAGCTGCACGGGCTCGGCGTACGCGTCGGGGATCTGACGAATCCGAAGGTCTTCGCCCGTTTCCTGAAGGACGTCAAACGCCATCCGCTCTATCCGACGATTGCGGTGATGGTGCTGCGGTCGATGAAGAAGGCCGTCTATGATGCGTCGGCGATCGGCCACTTCGGACTTGCCAAGAAATACTACGCCCATTTCACCTCGCCGATTCGCCGTTATCCGGACCTGACGCTGCACCGTCAGCTGGCGGACTATCTGGTGAAGCCAGGACTCGCGAAGCGTGCTCCGCAGGAGCTCGCGAAGTGGGCGCAGCATGCGTCGGCGCGCGAGCAGGTCGCGGCGGACGCCGAGCGCGGGTTGCTGGAGATCAAGAAATACCGTCTTCTGGAGGCGCAGCTGGCGTCGCGGCAGCTAATCGAATACGATGCCGTCATCTCGAAATGCACGCCGTTCGGCTGTTTCGTCGAGATTCCCGAAATTGCGGCGTCGGGCCTCGTGCACATCAGCCTCCTGTCGCGGAGCTTCGTCACCTATGACGAGAACACGCATACGCTCCGTGCGCGCGGCGGTGGACGCTGGCGGATCGGCGACCGCCTGCGCGTGCACATCGCCGGCGTAGACTTCATTCAGAGGAGATTGGATTTCACCCCATGTTCGCGGCCGCGTTCCTCTCGCTGATCCTCGGGGTTTGCGACCTCGGGGCGGAATTCGCCCGGCCGGAGGCCTGGAAGGTTCCGGCGGAGCGGTTTGTCGCGGCGTATCGTTCGGAGGGCTTCAAGGCCGCCGATCGCTCGCTGAAGGTCGTCAACTGCCTGCGGGCCGGCGCGTCGGCGTGGAAGTCGTTTCCGCTTTGGGAATCGAGGGTCTACTACGGCGCGGACGGTGTCACGCGCGTCGAGATGTCGCTCTACAACCGGGGCGATGCCGCCGGAACGCCGGGTGAACTGACCTCGATGGCGGCGTTGGACGAACTCCTGGCGCGTGTCGTCCGTGCGATCGGCGCCGAAGGCAAGCCGCCGGCCGTCGAACGGCGGAAGAACCGCTCGGGCGGCGTGCAGTGCGTGCAGCGCTGGGCGGACGTGTTCCCGGCCGTTGAGCTCGCCTGGGGCTCGTCCAAGGGCGAGGATGGGGCGGATCGGCCCGACTTCGTGCGCGTGGTGTTGACGCAGAAGGGCGAGACCCGGCCCAAGGGCGTCGTGAAGTCCGTCGCGGGCAACATCGCCAAGGCCAAGGTCAGGGCGAACGTCATCACGGATTCGTCGACGGGTGACGTCTTCATCGACAACGTGCCGATGGTCGATCAGGGACAGAAGGGCTACTGCGCGGCGGCCGTTTCCGAACGCGTGTTGCGCTACTACGGGCATCCCATCGACGAGCATCAGTTCGCCCAGCTGGCGGGCACTTCCGCCGAAGGCGGCACGCAGGTGAACGAGATGATCGAGTCCGTGAAGGCCGTGGCCTCGAAGTGTCGGCTCGGATTCGTCCAGATCGTCGCGATGACGGGTTCGATGAAAGACATCCGGAAGGAAATCGAGAACTACAACAAAGCGGCCAAGGCGCTGAAGCATCCGCCGATCGCCTACGATGCGTTCCTGCAGGGCGATACCTTCATGGTCAGGGAAATGCGCCAGGCCATGGCGCCGGAGGTCGTGCTGGCGCAGCGGAAGAAGGATTCACGCTTCAAGAGATTTCTTACGGGCGTCAAGACGCAGATCGATCAGGGCATACCCGTGTTCTGGGGCGTGACGCTCGGCATGTTCCCCGAGCCGGGCGTGCCGCAGTCGGGCGGCGGGCATATGCGCCTCATCATCGGCTATAATGCGAAGACGCATGAGATCATCTATACCGACACCTGGGGTGCCGGGCACGAATGCAAGCGCATGGCCGAAGACCGTGCCTTTGCCATCACCCATACCGCCTTCTTTCTCAAACCCCTTTAACCCCTATCCCCCCCCTAAAAACAAAGAAGGAGATACGACATGGAACTCTCGCTGCTCATCAACAAATTCAACATCAAAGGCCGGCTCGTTTCGCTGCAGCCGTTCGGCAACGGCAACATCAACGATACGTTCCTTGCGATCTATCGCAATACCTTTTCCGAGACCCAGGTAATCCTCCAGCGCGTGAACCGCAACGTATTCCCGAAGCCCGAGGTGATCATGGAGAACATGCACCAGGTGACGAAGCACTGCCACGAGAAACTGGAGGACGATGCGCAGAAGGGGATTGATGATCGCGTGTGGCAGATGCCGCGCATCATCAAGGCGAAGGACGCGAAGGACTACGTGGTCGATGACGCGGGCGAGGTCTGGCGCGTGATTACGCGCATCATGTCCGCGCATGCGTTTGATGTCGCGCAGGGGCCCGAGCACGCAATGGAATGCGGTGCCGCGCTCGGTCACTTCCACTACCTCATCAGCGATATGGATCCGAAGTCCATTCAGGACCCGCTCCCCGGCTTTCACGTCACCTCCGGCTATCTTGCCGCCTACGACAAGACGTTGAAGACGAAGGCGGCGAAGGAGTTGCTCGGCGCCTCCATGGAAGCGAAACGCCTCGCGAAGTTCATCGAGGAGCGCCGCAATCTCGCGCTGAGCCTCGGGAAGGCGGAGAAAAAGGGCGAACTCCGGAAGCGCATGTTCCATGGCGACCCGAAGGTGAACAACATCATGATCGACGACGTGACCGGCAAGGGCACGGCGATGATCGATCTCGACACCGTCTCACCCGGTCTCGTCCACATCGACTTCGGCGATGCGCTCCGTTCGATCTGCAACCCGGCGGGTGAAGAGGAGACGAATCTCGCGAAGGTCGTTTTCGACGAAGACCTCTGCACCGCGTTCTGCAAGGGCTATATGCGCGAGGCGGGTTCGTTCCTGACGGCCGCCGACCGCGCGTACCTTTTCGATTCGATCCGCCTTCTGCCGTTCGAACTCGGCCTGCGCTTCTTCCAGGACTATCTGGCGGGCAACGTCTACTTCCGGGCGAAACAGCCCGAACAGAACCTGAACCGTGCGCGCGTCCAGTTCCGCCTCTGCGAATCCGTCGAAGCGCGTGAACGTTCGATCCGCAACCTCCTGAAGAAACTCTGACCGCATCCGCCGGATCGCCAAACAGGCACCAACAGGCGCCGTCGATCACCTCGCCTTGTTCGCCGGGGGCTAGTTTTGGTATAATGTGCGCGATGGAAGAGGAACTCGAGACGAAGCTTTTGATTGACATCGCCCGGCTGAACCCCGAAGGGGAGGATCTGACGGGCGAGGTCGACATCGTCGACTTGGACGAAGCGTTCGTGAAACCCTTCGGGGGCGTGCGCTACCGGCTGCATGCGCAGCTGTTCGGCACCGAGTTGCTGGTGCGGGGGCATCTGGAGCAGGATTTCGATCTCGTCTGCAGTCGGTGCGGCGAGGATTTCGATACGACGATCAACGTCGATGATTTCACCGTTTCGGTGGAAATTGGCGAAAAGGACGGTTTCGTCGATTTGACCGCAGACGCAAGAGAGTGTATAATACTCGCCTTACCGACGTATCCGCTGTGTGACGAGGCCTGTCCGGGAATCGCGCAGTCGGTTGAAAAACCTGCCGATGACCGTTGGAGTGCGTTGGATGGGTTGACGGTCGGTTGAGTATAATGTTGAACAGCAGAAAGAAGAAGGAGAACTAAAAATGGCCAGTCCTAAGAACCGCGTTTCGAAAATGCGCAAGCGTCAGCGCGTCGCTTCCCTCGAGAAGCCGATTCTCGCGCAGCTCGGTACCTGCCCCGCCTGCGGCGCGGCCGTCCGTTCCCATCGTGCGTGCCCGAAGTGCGGCACCTACAAGGGACGTAAGGTTGTTGCCGTAGAGGCCTAAACCAACACCGTTTCGGTTTTATCCATGACGCGGATTGCGCTGGATGCGATGGGGGGCGATTTCGCCCCCAAGCAGGTCGTTGTCGGGGCGGTAGAGGCCGCCTGCGGCATCCCCGACGTGAAGATTCTGCTGGTCGGGCAGATGTCGGCCATCGAACAGGAGATGGCGGCGTTTTCCAAAGACCGCAAGAAACTCGCCCAGCGCGCAATCGAGAAGGGTACGCTTGAAATCGTCCATGCGCCGGAAATTCTGGAGATGGATGATTCGCCGGCGGAGTCCGTGCGTAAGAAGAAAGACTGCTCGATTAACGTGGCGATGCGTCTCGTGAAGGATGGTCGGGCGGACGTATTCGTCTCGGCCGGCAATTCCGGCGCGGTCGCGGCGAGTGCGATGTTCACCCTCCGGCGCATCGCGGGGGTGCATCGTCCTGCCATTGCGATGATTGTTCCGTCGGCGACGCCGGGGCGTCCGCTTCTGCTGCTCGATGCGGGCGCGAATATGGACTGCCGTCCCGAATGGCTCGTCCAGTGGGCGGTCATGGGGTCTCTTTACTCGCAGTCGGTCCTCGGCCGGTCGAATCCGGCGGTGGGGCTGGTGTCCATCGGGGCGGAGGCCTGCAAGGGCAATGCGCTTGTCCACGACACCCATCCGCTGCTGAAGGAGATCCCCGACCTCAATTTTGTCGGCAACATCGAAGGGCACGACATCTGCGGTGGTCAGATTGACGTTGCGGTGGCCGATGGTTTCGTCGGCAATGTGATCCTGAAGACCGTCGAATCGGTCGCCCATGCGATCGGCGGCTGGCTCAAGTCCGAACTCAAGAAGAATTTCCTTCGCAAGATCTGTGCGCTGACGCTCAAAGGCGCGTTCAAGGCGCTCAAGCGGCAGATGGATCCGGAGGTCTACGGCGGGGCGCCGCTGCTGGGCGTGAACGGCAACGTAATCATCACCCACGGCAACTCCACCCATAAGGCCATTTTCTACGCCGTCAAAGCCGGCGTCGCTGCGGCGACCAACGACGTGTCGGGGCTTATTGCCAAAGCCGTCGCCGAACACGCCAAGGGCGCGACTACGCAGGAATGAGCGACTACAATTTCACCGCCATCGAGAAGAAGTGGCAGCGGTTCTGGCTTGAGAACAAGACCTTCAGGACCGAGTCGGGCGGCGGCAAACCGAAGTTCTATTGTCTCGACATGTTTCCGTATCCGTCGGGAGCGGGGCTGCATGTCGGTCATCCCGAGGGCTACACCGCAACCGATATCCTCTGCCGCTACAAGCGGATGAAGGGCTTCAACGTCCTGCATCCGATGGGGTGGGACGCCTTTGGCCTGCCCGCCGAGCAGTATGCGGTCGAAACGGGTACGCATCCGGCGATTACGACGAAGAAGAACGTCGACCGCTTCCGCGAACAGATCCGTGCGCTCGGCTTCTCGTACGACTGGGATCGGGAAGTCAACACCACCGATCCGAAGTATTACAAGTGGACGCAGTGGATCTTCGAGCAGCTTTACAGGAAGGGGCTCGCCTACGTCGCCGAAGTGCCCGTGAACTGGTGCCCGGCGCTTGGCACGGTACTCGCGAACGAGGAGGTCGTCGATGGCCGCTCCGAGCGCGGAAACCACCCGGTCATCCGTCGCCCGATGCGCCAGTGGATGCTGAAGATCACCGACTACGCCGAACAGCTTCTCGCCGGTCTTGACGATCTCGACTGGCCCGAAGGCGTCAAGGAGATGCAGCGCAACTGGATCGGCAAGTCCAAGGGTGCGCTCGTTGATTTCAAGGCGACGGGAACGCACGACCTGATCACCGTCTACACGACGCGCTGCGATACGCTTTTCGGCGCGACGTATATGGTGCTCTCGCCCGAACACCGTCTCGTGGCGAAGTGGCTTGCCGACGGTACGATCAAGAACCCCGATGCCGTGCGCGAATACCAGAGGAAGGCGGCGGGCAAGAGCGACCTCGAGCGTACCGAACTCAACAGGGAGAAGACGGGTGTTCGGCTTGAAGGCGTGACGGGGCACAACCCGGTGAACGACGCCGAGATTCCGATCTTCATCTCCGACTACGTGCTCGCGACGTACGGCACGGGCGCGATCATGGCGGTGCCGGCGCACGACGCGCGCGATTTCGATTTTGCGAAGGTCTTCGGCCTTCCCATCGTACAGGTCGTCGCGGCGGCGGGCTCTGCGGCGGCGCAGAACGCCTCGAAAGACCCCGTCCCCTACACGCAGGGTGCGGCGTTTACCGACATCCAGACCGGCGTGATGGTTTCGTCGGGCTTCCTGACGGGGCTTTCCGTGAGCGCGGCGCGACCGGCGATGATCAAGTGGCTCGAGGAGAAGGGCGTCGGGCGGGCGAAGACGCAGTACAAGCTCCGCGACTGGCTCTTCTCGCGTCAGCGCTACTGGGGCGAACCGTTCCCCGTCATCCACTGGGCGGACGGCACGAACACGCTCGTCCCCGAGGAGGATCTGCCGCTGACGCTCCCGGAGCTCGCGGACTACAAGCCGACGGGCACGGGCGAACCGCCGCTCGCCAAGGCGGCGGACTGGGTGAACGTGACGCGCGATGACGGCGTGAAGGGCGTCCGCGAGACGAACACGATGCCGCAGTGGGCGGGCAGCTGCTGGTATTACCTGCGCTACATCGATCCGCACAACGACAAGGCCTTCTGCGACCCCGCGCTGCTGAAGGAGTGGCTGCCGGTCGATCTTTACGTGGGCGGTGCGGAACATGCGGTTCTGCACCTTCTCTACAGCCGTTTCTGGCATCACGTGCTCTTCGACCTCGGACTCGTTCCGACGCCTGAGCCGTTCCAGAAGCTCGTCAACCAGGGCATGATCCTCGGCATGGCGTACAAGAATACGCGCGGCGTCCTGCTGCCGATGGATCAGGTCACGTTCAAGGACGGCAAGCCGATGGGCCCGAAGAACTGGGGCCTCGACGGTGCGGATCTGACCGAGCTGGAGGAACTCGTCGAATTCCCGGCGAAGATGTCCAAGTCGCTCAAGAACGTGGTCAATCCCGACGACGTCATCCGCGACTACGGCGCCGATTCGCTTCGTCTCTACGAGATGTTCATGGGCCCGCTGTCGGTTGTCAAGCCTTGGCAGACGAAGGGCGTCGAAGGCGTCCACCGCTTCCTCAAGCGCGCCAACAAGCTCGTCACCGAGACGAAGATCTCGGATCGCGCGATGACCCGGGCCGAGGCGAAGGCCCTGAGCGCCATGATAAAAAAGGTCGGTGAAGACCTTGAGGCGCTGGCATTCAATACGGGAATCTCCGCGATGATGGTCTTTCTCAACGCGGCGGAGGATGCGGCGAAGGCCGGCGATCTCCCGAAGGAATTCCTCGAGAAATTCGTTCTCTGCCTGTCGCCCTATGCGCCACATCTCGGCGAAGAACTCTGGCAGTTCCTCGGCCACGCCGACACGCTCGCGTACGAGCCGTGGCCGGCATTCGACCCCGCGGCGCTCGTCGAGGACGAGATCGAGCTTCCGGTGCAGGTGCTCGGCAAGTTGCGCGGGCGCATCCGCGTGCCCGTCGCTGCGACGCCCGCCGAAATGGAGTCCGCTGCGAAGGACTGCCCCGACGTCGCCAAGTTCCTCGCGGGCAAGACGATCGTCAAGGTCATAGCCGTACCCCGGCGCATGGTCAACTTCGTGATTCGCTGAACTATGGCACGGATCAAGTTCCTCAGGGTCATCGGCTCGTGGCGCGAGGTCGCGGACGCGGCGCGTACCACGATCCGCCAGGCGGAGGGCACGAAGGAGCCTTCCGCCAAGTGGAAGAAGCGCATTCTCCTCGCGGAGCATTCGCCGATTCGCAAACTTTGTTTCAGCTGGAAGTGGCTCGATCTCCCGTACTGGGTGAGCGTCCATTTCGTCCGCCACAAATACGGTATCGAGCATTTCGTCTCGACCCAGCGCACCGACCGCACGGGCGAAGACCGCGCGGCGAAGACGCAGGACGCGCCGGTGATGCACGAATGCTTTGCGAATGCGCAGGCTGTGATGTTCATCTCGCGCCGCCGGCTCTGCAGCCAGGCGAGTCCTGAAACGCGCGCGGCCTGGCGGCTCGTGATCGATGAAATTGCGCAAGTCGAGCCGGAATTGGCCGAATGCTGCGTGCCCGAGTGCGTCTATCGCGGATTCTGCCCCGAGTTCAGGCCCTGCGGTTTCTGCGAGACGCCGAAGTTCCGGGAACTCCTCGCGAAATACCGCGCGACGAGAGACTGAGAAGCCGGAAATGCGGGGAGGCTCTGCGTTCTCCATTGCCCGTAAAACGGGTTTTTGATATAATGCGGCGAATTGAATCTCAAACAGGAGACGGATATGGCCGATACTCAGGCGTTGGTGAACCAGTTGAATGAATGTGCGGAAAAGCAGGACTTTGAAGGGGCCGTTCGCCTCATCCACAGCAACCTGGCGGATTTCTCGAAGGGCCTCAATGCGGTTGGCGTCAAGGACGCTCTGAAGAAGACGACGAAAGATCGCCTTCTTCTTTCTTTTGTGGAGGGCGTCGAGTTCGGTTCCGTGCCGCTTGACAAGTCGCTCGTGCGGCTTGAGAAGCTCGTGAGTTTCCAGCCGGGGGCACGCGTGCTGAACGCGACCTGGGGCCTCGGCATGGTCAAGCGTCTCGATTACTTCTATCGGCGCATCACGGTCGATTTCAAGACCCGCAAAGGGCATCAGTTCTCCTATGCGGCAGCGGTCGATATGCTGACCTGCGCGCCCGAGGGACATATCCTCGTCACGCAGGCGGCGGATCCGGCGGCCTTCGAGCAGATGCTCAAGGAACGTCCGGCGGAGTTCGTCAAGGCCGTACTGACCAGTTATGGCGATATGCCGGTGACGCGTCTGGAGGACATTTGCATCGCGAACGGTTTCGTCAAGAAGGTCAACTGGAAGAAGTTCTGGGAGGCGGCCCGCACCGAGCTGCGCAAAGACAAACTGGTGGAGATCCCCGCCCGCCGTGCGGAGCCGATTCGTCTGAAGGAAGCCGTCGAGGACTATGGCGACGGCTGGCTGACGGCGTTTTCGCACGAGACCGATCCGAAGCTCATCCTCGCCGGTGTGCGCGAATACGTCGCGCAGGGCAAGTTCAAGACGGCGGATGACGCGACGAAGGCGAAGCTCGGCGACCGTCTCGCGTTCGCGGTCACGGCCGCGCGCAAGGTTGATGACGCGCTCTATGCCCGCCTCGCGTGTCAGGTCATCGAGCTTGGTTTTGCGACGCCGCCGGCGGCGGAGATGCGCGCCTATCTCTGGGAGCGCAAGCGTTTCATCAAGGCTGCGGCGGCGCTGCCCTCGCGCGAAGTCGGCGCGATGATTACCTTCCTCGCCGAGAACGAAGCGGCGAAGGCGAGACTCTACGCCGCGATTCCCGAGTTCGGCTTCACCGCTGTCACGGAGGTCGTCAGCCAGTTCAAGAACGAGCACCCCTGCCGACAGGCGGTCGGGGCACTCCTGAAGGAGTCGCAGGCGCCGGCAACGCTCGTCACGCTGCTCGTCGGCAAGATCGAACAGTTCGGCGAGTTCAAGTATGCGGACGTCGACATCGGCGGCGGCAAGAAAGTCCGCACGCTCAAGGGCTATGCGCTGTGGGAGGAGCTGCCGGCGCTGACGACGATTCTCACCCACGCGATCGCTCTTGGCGAGGGACGCCGCGGCGGCGAGACCCTGCGCATGCAGAACCTCGTGCGTCGGCTGTTCGCGGACAAGGCCTGGCTGGCGAAGATGTTCAGCCTCCTTTCGGCGACGGAGCGGGTGCTCGTGTTCGAACGCTTCCAGGCGTCCATCGCGTGGGATCCGTCCACGCACCATACGATCGTCGTGCGCATGACGCGTATCGTGCCGGAACTCGAGGCCCATGTCGTCAAGGTCGAGAAGAAGCGCGAGTACGCCCGTGAGACGTCTTTCCGCAGCTACGCGTTGCGCAAGGCCGAGTATCTCAGGCTCATCAGCGAGGAGATGCCGGAGAACGTTCGCAAGATCGAATTCGCGAAGGGCTTCGGCGACCTCTCCGAAAACGCAGAATACCAGTATGCGAAGGACGAGCAGCGTCAGCTCATGCAGAAGCAGACGCTGATGCAGGCCGAACTCGAGGCGGTCAGGCCAACCGATTTCGCGACGGCGACGACCGACGAGATCATGCCGGGCGTCACGGTGGCGATCGAGACGCCCGAGGGCGAGAAGACCTATTACATTCTTGGCGAGTGGGACAATGATCTCGAGAAGGGCATCATCTCCTCGAAGGCGCGCCTCGCGCTCAATCTGCTTGGCAAGAAGCCGGGCGACCAGTTCGAGCTGCCGGGTGCCGAGGGGCAGATCGCCTTCGGCAAGGTGCGTGCCGTCGAGGCGCTGCCGGCTGAGATTCGCGAGTGGATTAAGCTTCCCGTCGGAATGCAAATTTGATAAAATAGGCTCCGTCATCCGCTGATGTACATGTGACGCACGCGAAAGGAGGTTCGAGATGGGGTATACGATATCTGATACGCCGAAGAAGAAGGCGCTGGCGAAATCCGCCGTCCGGAAGGCCGCGGGTAGGAAGTCTGCCGTGAAAAAGGCCGAGCCGACGGTTGCGTCCCCGGTCGTGGAAAAGAAGGAAATCAAGCGCGTGCCGCCGCGCATCGGCCGCAAGGCGCCGAGCATCATAAGGCCGCAGCCCAAACCGGTCGAGACAATCGACACCGCGAAGGCGGTCGCCTTTGCGATGTCCATCGCCCAGGAGATGAAGCGTTCCGCGCGCAGCGAGGATGTCAAGCGCAACGAAGGCGAGATTACGCTTTCGCGCCGTCCGACGAGCCGTTCGCAGGGCAAGACCACGAATAAGTTTCCGGCGGCCGATCTCAAGGATTTCCGCAAACGTCTTCTGGAGGCGCGCGAGGAGGCGCTGAACGGCATCGAGGCCATGAAGGCGACGGGTTTCAACGAGTCCGAGGACCACGAGGCCGATGGCGGCGACGGTACGAACCAGACGCTGCGTCTGCAGGCGCTCGGTCAGATGGGCAACATCAACCGTACGATTCAGCAGATAGAGGAGGCGCTGCATCGCATTGACGACGGCACCTACGGCGTCTGCACCGTCTGCGGTCAGCTCATCCGCAAGCCGCGTCTCCTGAACCAGCCGTTCGTCCTCACCTGCATGGAATGCCAGAGCGAGGTGGAACGTCACCGCGGCTGATGAAAGCGCGGTTCTGGACATCTGCGGCGGTTGTCGTCGGCCTCGTGCTGGCGGACCAGACCGTCAAGGGTCTCGCGCACGCGTCGTTCCCGACCGAAACCGATTGCCACACGGTCATCGGCGGGTTCTTCCATCTCCGTTGCCTACACAACACGGGGTGTGCGTGGAGTATGTTCGAGGGGCACGTCTGGCCGCTGGCGATTTTCGGGCTCGTTGTCCTGGGCGTACTCGTCTGGAAACGCCGTGCCATCTTCGAGGCGGGGCTTTCGGGTGCGCGGCTGACGGTTTCTCTCGTCGGCGAGAAGCTGCTTTACGGCGGCATTCTCGGCAACGTGATCGACCGTATCTTCCGCGGTGCGGTGATCGACATGTTCGATTTCCAATTCGGCGACTACCACTATCCGTGCTTCAATCTGGCGGACGCCTACATCTGCGTCGCTGCCGGGCTGCTCGTGCTGCTCTCCTTCCTCCCGAAGCCGCAAGACGGGGCGGCGCGCGCATGATCGAACGCGCGGCCTATCTGCTGGCGGGGCCTACGGCGAGCGGCAAGAGCGCCGTCGCCGCCGCGTTGGCGCGGGAAATGGGAGCCTGGATCCTGAGCGCGGATTCGATGCTCGTCTACGCGGGCATGGACATCGGCACCGCCAAGCCCCCGGTCGCGGAACGGGCGGAATTCCACATGGGCGGCGTCGATGTCGTCACCCCGGCCGAATCGTTCTCCTCGGGGGCCTGGCTGCGTGCGGCGGCGGCATGGGCCAGTCAGGTGCCGGCGGAAGTGCCGATTGTCATCGTCGGCGGCACGGGCCTTTATTTCTCGGCGCTGCTGCGCGGTCTTGACCGCACGTGGGAGGTCCCACCGCCGGCATATCCCGTCATCAAGATCGACCGTGCGCGTGTGCGCCAACGCATCGCCGACCGCCTGGACGAGATGTTCCGGAAAGGGCTTGAAGAGGAGAAGCGCCGTCTGCATGAACAGTATCCCGTGTGGTCGGCGACCGCCGCGCTGGCCATCGGCTACCGGGAAGGGGACGACCGTCAGAAGATCTTCGTGCGGACCTGTCAGCTGGCCAAGCGTCAGGACACCTGGTTCCGCCATCAGGCCACGCCGCTGTACGTTGCGCCGACAGTCGAGTCCGTCCGTGCCTGTTGGCAATCGCACGGCCCGTGGCGTGTGCAGTTCGCCTAGCGTGTACGTGCCCCACTGCATATTGCACCCGGCGGACCGATTTGCCCCGTCTGGTCGCTCAACCCCTCGCTCCCCGTTTATGGTATAATTTTCCCATCATGCCGAAGGTCTCCGTCATCATGCCCGTATACCAGACCGAAGCGACGGTTGCCGCCGCGATCGAGTCGGTTTTGGCGCAGACGTTCGCCGATTTCGAACTCCTCTGCGTGAATGACGGTTCGCCCGACAATGCGCCGGCGATACTCGAAGAATATGCGGCGAAGGACCGGCGCGTGCGCGTGTTCGCGCAGGAGAATCGCGGGCTCTCCGGCGCGCGCAATACGGGCCTTGATCGCGCGATGGGCGACTATGTCACTTTTCTCGATTCGGACGATGCGCTGCCGCGCCATGCGCTGGCGAGTTTTCTTTCGGCGGCGGAGGCGACCGGAGCCCCGGTCGTCGTCTCGGAGCGTCCCGTGGACGTTGCGTCGGCGGCGGCGAAACGCGCGGCGGCGGCCGCGGAGCCTCCGGCCCCGTGCGCGGTGCGCGTCTCCACGACCCCGCTCAAGAGCGTGATTGCCGCTCGGCGCATGCGCTCCTCGGCCTGGAACAAGCTCTACCGCCGCGAGACGATCGGCGCGCGGCGCTTTATCGAGGGCATCTATTTCGAGGACTGGCCGTTCGTGACGGGACTGCTCGCGAATCTGGACAAGGCGGCGATCGTTTCCGCGCCGTGCTACATCTACTCGATGGCGGGCGCTTCCATCGTTCGCTCGGCCTTCAACGCGAAGAAGGTTCGCTCGTACGAGGCGGGGATTCGCGCCGTGGCGGCGGAGCTCAAGTCGAGCGCGGCGTGGCCTTTGGCGCGGCGGCGCTGCGGCATGGCGGCGGCGATGATGATCAACAAGACGGCGAAGACGAAAGATGCAGCGTTGCGCAAGCTCGCCCGCGAAGTTTTCGCTAACCTCAGGTCGGAGGGCATTCTCCGCTGCCGCGACCTTCCCCTCAAATCGCTTTGGAGACTGGCGGCGTTATGATTCCCAGGATTATTCACTACATCTGGTTGGGCGACAAGGAGATGCCGGCAACCGATCGGGCTTTCGTCGAGGGCTGGAAGAAGCTGTTGCCGGACTGGCAGTTCAAGCGCTGGGATCTCGAATCGGTCAAGGGGCTGGATTGCCGTTTTCTGCGCGAGACGCTTGCCGCGCGCAAGTGGGTCTTCGCCTGCGATTGGCTGCGCCTCTACGCGCTGGCGACGGAAGGCGGCTTTTACATGGATACGGATGTGGAGCTCAATGCGTCGTTGGCGCCGTTCCGCAACCACGAACTGTGCATGGGGCTGAATCTGTCCGGCTATCCGCAAACGGCGCTCATCGGCGCCGTTCCGCATCAACCGTTCATCGAGGAGCTGCTCGCGGAGTATTCGAAGCGCAAGTTCATCCTGGGCGAGGGCGTATTTGACGAGACGGCGAGCAACACGATATATTCTCGTGCTTTCGCGCGGCACGGCGTCGATCTTTTCAAGCTCACGCAGGCGCGGGCGACCGAGGTGATGCCCGGCGTCTGCCTGTATCCGTCGTCGATTCTCTGCCGTCCGGGGGCGGATCCGCGCCAGAATGTGGCCACGCACCATGCGGAGGGCCTGTGGCTCGAACCCTACAAGCGCAAGAGTTCCACGAATCTCCCCGGCGGATTCAGGCTGGTGCGCATGAAGCGGCGGAAGATCGCCAAGGCGGGCGATCCGCTCAATCTGCTCCCCGGGGAGCGCGCCGTGATGTCGCTGCGTCTCGGGCGCATGGTTCTGTCGCTTGCAAAGGTGGTGAAGTGATGGGGAAATTCGCGAAATCGCTGGAGGCCGCGTTCCAGTCCCTGCGCGCTGCGCACGGACGGCTCCTCGTCCGGCGTTTCTGGCGAGAGGTGCAGCCGCGCAAAGTCGTCTTCGAGCAGTTCCACGGCAATGGTTTTGGCTGCAACATGAAGTACATCGCCCTCGAACTGCTGCGTCGCGGCGGTTGGGATCTCGTCTGGCTTGCGAACAAGCCGGCGGAGGGCGAGTATCCGCCGGGCATCCGGGTGGTCGCCCGCAGGAGCCGCGCGGCGTTGCGCGAACTGGCGACGGCGGGGTTCTGGTGCGCGAATCACAACCTCGGCCACTTCGTCCGCCACTGCGGGCTCGTGAAGAAACCCGGGCAGCATTACCTGCAGACCTGGCACGGTTCCTTCGGCATCAAGTGCTGTCACGACGTAACTTCGCCCGAGGAGCGCTCGATGGTGGACGCCGTGCTCACGAATGGGCGCTTCGGGACCGAACACATGCGCAACTGTTTCGGCGAGGGACCGAAGGTGCTGCCGACGGGATATCCGCGTTGCGACATTCTGCACGCGTGCCCGGTGGAAGTCCGTCGCGAAGTCTGCCTGCGGCTGGGATTGTCGCCGGAAAGGAAGTTCGTTCTCTACGCGCCGACGTTCCGCGACGACGGCAACAGGTCCGTGTACCTGACCGACTATACGGCGCTGACGGCGGCTTTGGCGAAGCGATTCGGCGGCGAATGGACGGTCCTCCTCCGGCTGCACCCCAATCTCCGCAAGCACGACGCGCATCTCACGTTCCGTGGCGACGCACGGGATGTGTCGACTTATGAGGACATTCAGGAGCTCATGGTCGCGGCGGACGCGATGATTTCCGACTATTCGAGTTGCATTTTCGACTACATCCTGACGCGCAAGCCGGCGTTCCTCTATGTGCCCGATCGTGCCCGATACGAATCCGGGCGCGGGCTTCGGTATTCGCTGGACAAGACGCCGTTCCCCGTCTGCGAATCGGCTCCGTCGCTCGTCCAGGCCGTTGTTGGATTCGACCCGGCGGATTTTGCGGCGGCGGAGGAGAAGTTTCTCGCCTGGATGGAGTCCGTCGAGCGCGGCACGGCATCTGCACGGGTCGCGGATTGGATGGAGACGCAATTGGCGGAGAAACGGCTGGAAAACAGGAAGGATGGTTGACGATGGCGCGCGTGCTGACGATTGGTGTTTTCGACCTAACCCACTACGGTCACTTCGAGCTCTTTCGCCGCGCGAAGGAACTGGCCGGTCCCGGCGGGGAACTGATCGTCGGCGTGCAGGATGATGAGCACGTCGCGAAATGGAAGCCGACGACGAAACTCATCTACAACTACGAGATTCGCAAGAGCATCATCGGGGCCATTCGCTATGTCGATCGCGTCATTCGCCATACGGATGCCTATGAGACGGTCAAGAATGTGGATTTCGACATTTTCTGCGTGGGCGGGGAACAGGCGCATCCGGGGTTTGTAAAGGCAATCGAGTGGTGCAGGGCGAACGGCATCGAAATCTACCGCATGCCGCGCACGACGGGCATTTCGACGACGGAACTGAAGAATCGGATCAAGAACGAATGCTGAAGCGTATTTACCGCAAGATCGCCGATTATGTGCGCGCGTGGCGAATGGCGCGAAAGCCGGTGGATGTCCTGATGCGTCCGTTCCGCTCAGACATCATGAAGAAGGCGGCGTTTCAGCGCGAAGCGCCTCGGGTGCATACGCTGGTGCTGGGCTCGTCGCATGCCTATAACGGCTATCTTGCGGCCGCAGGGGAGTTCAATTACGGTTTGCGCAATTGCGATCTTTATCATGCGTGTGCACTTTACCGGGTCTTCTGCGAACGCGGTCTTGCGGGGTCGGTGCGCACGGTCGTGCTTTTCTACGATGTTTTCTCGCCCGGCTTTGTGATGGAGAAGACCTCGCGCGGGTCGCTGGCGATTCCCTACCGGCATCTTTGGGGCATTCCATATCAATGTCCGCTCAGAATCGACCATCGTGCGATCGAGCGGCGCGTGGCCGATCGTTTTGCCGACGCGCAGAAGACGGCGGTCCCCGAGGGATACCTCGGCAATGCCGTATTCCATCGGGACGACAAGTCGCCGCCCAAGGTTCTGGCTCGCGTCCGCACCCATCTTAAGCACAACGCGCGGCCGGACGATCAGACGCGCTATCTGGAGGAGCTTAACGCCGGCTGTCGCGCGCGCGGACAGCGTCTGTTCATTGTCATCCCGCCGGTTCGTCGGGATTATGCGGAGCGGCTGGAACGTTCTTCGGATGAGTTGTTCGCCAGCCTGTTGGCCTTTGCCGCGCGCGAAGGGGTGGAGGTACTTGACTTGACTCGCGACCCCGCCTTCGAGGCGGCGGATTTCCTCGACTGCGACCATCTTGCGCGCCCCGGCGCCGAAAAGCTGACGAACCGGCTGCGGCAAAGCCTTGGTTGATGTCGCTCGACGACAGGGCCTGAGAATGGCGCGCGCGGCGGGACAATGTGGCGCGGATGGTGCGTCATAAGGACGCATTTCCGGGAAATCGGCGGCGGGCGGCCGTTGGCACGCGATTTGCTCCGTTGAGGATGGACAGTTAGGGAGGTAAAATACCATGAATGCAAGCTATGAACCGCCGGAAGACAATGAGAAGTGCCTGGAGAAGTACGGCACGGATCTGACCGCTTTGGCAAAAAGCGGTAAGCTTGATCCCGTCATCGGGCGCGATACCGAAATTCGTGACGTCATCCGCATCCTGTCTCGTAAGACCAAGAACAATCCCGTTCTCATCGGCGAACCGGGCGTCGGCAAGACGGCCATCGTCGAGGGCCTTGCGCAGCGCATCAATCGCGGCGACGTTCCCGAAGGGCTGAAGGACCGCACGGTCTTTTCGCTCGATATGACTGCGCTGATGGCAGGTGCCATGTATCGCGGACAGTTCGAGGAGCGCCTGAAGGCGGTTCTCAAGAAGATCAAGGAATCCGAAGGCCGGATCATCCTCTTCATCGACGAAATCCACACCATCGTCGGTGCGGGCAAGACGGAGGGTTCGTCGGATGCCGGCAATATGCTCAAACCGATGCTGGCCCGCGGCGAGTTGCACTGCGTGGGCGCGACGACGCTCGATGAGTATCGCAAGTACATGGAGAAGGATGCGGCGCTCGAACGGCGCTTCCAGCCGGTGCAGGTCGATGCACCGAGCGAAGAGGACGCGATTTCGATTCTGCGCGGCATCAAAGAGCGTTTTGAAAAGTACCATAACGTGCACATCCGCGACGAGGCGCTCGTCAGCGCGGTCGTGCTGTCGGCCCGATACATCCAGGACCGTTTCCTGCCGGACAAGGCGATCGACCTTCTGGACGAGGCGTGCGCGCGCATCCGCATGGAGATGGATTCCTGCCCGCAGGAGTTGGACGAGCTCCAGCGGCACGCGCGCCGGCTTGAGATCGAGGAGGTCGCCCTCAAGAAGGAGAAGGACGAGAACTCGAAGAAGCGGCTGGCGGAACTGCAGGCGGAGCTCAAGGAACTGCGTTCGAAGTCCGACGCGATGATGGCGCAGTGGAAGGAGGAGAAGTCCGCGCTCGAGGACGTGAGGCGCGTCCGGACGCGCCTGGAGGAGGAACGGACGCGTTACGAGCGGGCGGAGGCGGAGGGAAACCTTAATGAGGCTTCGCGTCTCAAGTATGGCGTCATTCCCGAGCTCGAGAAGAAGCTCAGGGTGCACGAGGCCGATCTGCAGCGGAACAGCGCGAACGCGCTGCTTCGCGAGGAGGTGACGGCGGACGAAATCGCCGAGGTCGTCTCGCGCTGGTCGGGCATCCCGGTCACGAAGCTGGTCGAGGGCGAGCGGGAGAAGCTGATGCGGCTCGGGGAGATCCTGCATCAGCGCGTGATCGGCCAGGACAGGGCGGTTGATGCGGTCGCCGACGCGGTCATCCGTTCGCGGGCCGGCATCAAGAACCGGCAGCGTCCGGTTGGCGCGTTTCTGTTCCTCGGCCCGACGGGCGTCGGCAAGACGGAGCTGGCGAAGGCGCTGGCCCAGGAGCTGTTCGACGACGAGAACGCCATGGTGCGGCTGGATATGTCCGAGTACATGGAGAAGTTCGCCGTCTCGCGGCTGGTGGGTGCGCCGCCCGGCTATGTCGGATTCGAAGACGGCGGCCAGCTCACGGAGGCCGTCCGCCGCAAGCAGTTCTCCGTCGTCCTGCTCGACGAGATCGAAAAGGCGCATCCCGACGTCTTCAACCTGCTGCTGCAGGTGCTGGACGACGGTCGTCTGACGGACAGCCACGGTCGCACGGTGAGTTTCAAAAACACCGTCGTCATCATGACATCGAATGCGCAGAAGGCGGAGCTTGCGAACATCTTCCGGCCCGAGTTCCTGAACCGGCTCGATGAGATTCTCGAGTTTGACTCGCTGACCGAAGAGCAGATCGCCGAAATCGTGAAGCTCCAGCTCAAGGATCTGAAGCAGCGGCTGGCCGACCAGGAGTTCACGCTTGACGTGGACGATGCGGCGCTCGCCGTGCTGGTGAAGGACGGCTACGATCCCGCGTTCGGTGCACGCCCCGTCAAGCGGGCGCTGCAGCGCGACCTCGAGAACCCCATCGCGAAGGCGATCGTCGCCGGCCGCTATCCGCCCGGCGCGACGATCCACGCGACGGCCGAAGACGGGCGTGTCGTCGTGAGATGACCCGCCTCGTTCGCGTTCTCGCCCTTACCCATTCGTGTATTTGCTTTCGGAACCTGATTTGCTATACTTCCGCACAACAGGGTGAATTGAGCATGTACAATCCAATGGGAGCCTCGGGATGGATGGGAAAGTGTCGTTGCGGGAGAAGATTTGCTTCGCCTTGGGTGATGCCAGCGCGAACATCGCGTGGCGCGGCATCTGCACGTTTCTCTTCATCTACTATACGGACGTCTTCGGGCTGACCCCGCTGGCGGTGGGCACGCTGATGCTGGTCGTGCGGCTTTCGGACGGCGTTTCGGATGTCGCGATGGGCGTGATCGGCGACATGACGAAGTCGAAGTACGGCAAGTTCCGTCCGTGGATACTCTGGACGGCGCTACCGCTCGCCGTCGTCCTCTCGCTGACGTTCACGTGTCCTTCGGGGCTCGGGATGACGGGGCGGCTCGTCTATGCCTACATTACGTATATTCTCTTTACGCTCATCTATACGGCGAACAACATCCCGTATGGTGCGCTGATGGCCGTCATGACGCCCGACGACCAGGAACGGGCGTCCATCGGCTCGTTCCGCATGGCAGGGGCCTTTGCGGGTGGAATGGTCGTGCAGGGGCTGCTGCTCTTCCTGGTGGTGCAGTTCGGCGATATCCATCCGCAGATGAGCGTGGCGCCGGCGGCGGACGATCCCCAGGTCTGCACGCTGACCGTGACGGCGCCGCGTGATGTCGCGCACGTCGACCTTTCGACGCGGGACAAGTTGGCGCAGATCGTGCCCGAGGGATCCACGAACGCGCCGGCGACGCGCCTGAGTCTGCCGATGAAGGAAGGCGAGGCGTATCGTTTTGAAGTTCGCAGTGCGGCACCGCTGACGGCATCGAGCTTTACGCTCGTCGATCAGAGCCGCGGCTACAGCTACGCGATCTACGCGCTGTCGGTCGTGCTGGCGCTCTGCCTGTTCGTGACGTTCTTCGGCACGCGCGAGCGCGTGGCGCCGCCGGCGGATCAGCGGGCGAACCTCTGGGGCGACCTCCGCAATCTGGTGCGAAACCGCCCGTGGGTCGTTCTGCTCGTAGTGGGTCTGCTCTTCAATGTCTACAATGCCATCCGCCAGGGCATTACGGTCATCTACTTCACCCATTACGTCCATCGTGAGCTGCTGTGCGGGGCGTTTCTGACGGCGATCATGGTCGCTTCCATCGCGGGTGCGTTGGCCACGGGTCCGCTCGCCCGCCGCTTCGGCAAGCGCAATCTCTTTGTCGCGACGCTTCTGGGGGCGGGGGCGGTGAATGCGGGTTTCGCCTTCTGTGCGCCGACGGACCTCACGGCCATCTTCGCCATCGGTATCATCGGCGAGGCGATTGCCGCCGTTTTCCCGACGCTCTTCTTCCCGATGCTCGGCGACGTGGCGGACTACTCGGCGTTCGTGAACGGGCGCCGCGCGACGGGGCTCGTCTATTCCGCCGGTTCCTTTGCCACCAAGTTCGGCGGTGGCGTTGCGGGCTGGCTCATCGGCATCGTGCTGGGGAAATACGGCTATGACGGGCAGGTCGCCTCCACCATCCCCGGCGCCATTCCCGGCATCAAACTTCTGATGGGCTTCATTCCGAGCGCCCTCGCCGGCTTCACGGCGTTTCTCATGTTCCTTTATCCGCTGACGGACGGGAAGCTCGCGGAGATCACCGCCGCGCTCTCCGGACGTCGTTCGTGACCCTCATCCCCGGACTCTGACGCACGCCTAAACAGCCAATCCCATCATCATGAAATTCGGACACTTCGACGACGCCGCACGCGAATACGTAATCACCAATCCGAAGACGCCCTGGCCGTGGATCAACTATCTCGGCCACGAGGACTTCTTTACGCTCGTCTCGAATACGGCGGGCGGCTATTCGTTCTTCAAGGATGCGAAATTCCGCCGCATCACGCGCTATCGCTACAACGGCGTGCCGATGGATGCGGGCGGGATGTACTTCTACATCAAGGAGGGGAAGACCGTCTGGAATCCCGGCTGGAAGCCCTGCAAGACGGCGCTGGACGCCTACGAATGCCGCCACGGCATGGGCTATACGCGCATCACGGGCGCGAAGGACGGCGTGACGGCGTCGCTGCTCATGTTCGTGCCGCTCAAGACGTCCGCCGAGGTGCTGAAGCTGACGCTCGCCAATACGACGAAGAAGACCCGTCGGCTCAAGCTCTTCTCCTTTGTCGAATGGTGCCTCTGGAACGCCTCGACGGACATGGAGAACTTCCAGCGCAACTTCTCCACGGGCGAGGTCGAGATCGAGGGTTCGACGATCTACCACAAGACCGAATACAAGGAGCGCCGCAACCACTATGCCTTCTACGGCGTCAACACGAAGATCGACGGCTTCGATACCGATCGCGAGGCCTTCCTCGGTCTCTACAACGGGTTTGACGAGCCGCAGGTCGTGACGGCGGGCGCAAGTGCGAATTCCGTGGCGCACGGCTGGAGCCCGATCGCGTCGCATAGCGTGAACGTGACGCTGAAGCCCGGTGCGTCGCAGGACTTCGTTTTCACGCTCGGCTACGTCGAACTCCCCGCGGAGGAGAAGTGGCAGACGCAGGGCGTCATCAACAAGAAGCCCGCGAAGGCACTGCTCAAGGCCTTCGATTCCGCGCAGAAGGTCGACAGGGCGTTCGCCGCGCTCAGGGCCTACTGGGACGATCTTCTCGCGCGCTACTCGGTGAAGACCGGCAACGCGAAACTCGACCGCATGGTCAACATCTGGAACCAGTACCAGTGCATGATCACCTTCAACATGTCGCGCTCCGCCTCGTTCTTCGAGTCGGGTATCGGCCGCGGCATGGGCTTCCGCGACTCCAACCAGGATCTCGTCGGCTTCGTCCATCAGATTCCCGACCGTGCGCGTCAGCGCATTCTCGACATCGCCGCGACGCAGTTCCCCGATGGTGGCTGCTACCACCAGTACCAGCCGCTCACCAAGCGCGGCAACAACGATATCGGTGGCGGCTTCAACGATGACCCGATGTGGCTCATCTTCGGTACGGTCGCGTATCTCAAGGAGACGGGCGATTTCTCGATTCTGCAGGAGCAGGTGCCGTTCGACAACCGGCGGGGCAGCGAGGTATCGCTGATGGAGCATCTGCGCGCCAGCTTCAACCACGTGCTCGCGAACCTCGGCCCGCACCGGCTGCCGCTCATCGGTCGCGCGGATTGGAACGACTGCCTCAATCTCAACTGCTTCTCGCACGATCCGAATGAATCGTTCCAGACGACGGAGAACAATACTCAAGGCTCGAAGGCGGAATCGCTGATGATCGCCGGGCTTTTCTGTGTGTGCGGCAGGGACTACGCGGATCTTTGCGCCTACCTCGGCGATACGGCGGAATCCCGGCGCGCGGCGCAGGCGGTGGCGGCGATGGAGAAGGCCGTCGAGCGGCACGGGTGGGACGGCGAGTGGTATCTGCGCGCCTACGACTTCTTCGGCAGGAAGGTAGGTTCAAAGGAAAACAGGGAAGGCAAGATCTTCATCGAGTCCCAGGGCTGGTGCGCCATGGCCGGAATCGGCAAGGCGAAGGGAATGCCCGCGAAGGCGCTTGACGCGACGAAGAAGTACCTCGGGTGCGAACATGGCATCATCCTCAACCAGCCGGCGTTCACGCGCTACGTCGTCGAGTACGGCGAGATTTCCACCTATCCCGCCGGTTACAAGGAAAATGCGGGCATCTTCTGCCATAACAATCCGTGGATCATCATTGCCGAAGCCCTGGCGGGCCGCGGCACCGATGCGTGGAATCATTATACGACGATCTGCCCGAGCTACATCGAGGCGCATTCCGAACGGCACAAGGTCGAGCCGTATGTCTATTCGCAGATGATCGCAGGACGCGATGCGGCGAAGCCCGGCGAGGCGAAGAACTCGTGGCTCACGGGGACGGCGGCGTGGAACTGGTATGCGATTTCCGAATTCATCCTCGGCATCAAGCCTGATTACGATGGTCTGGTCATCGATCCGTGCATCCCGAAGGACTGGAAGGGCTATACGGTGAAGCGCCGTTTCCGCGGTGCGGAATTCGAGATTACGGTCACGAATCCGCATCATGTCGAGAAAGGGGTCGCCGCCATCGTGATGGACGGCGAGACCCTTGCCGGTACGCGCCTTCCCGTGAAGCCCGGCCGGCACATCGTCACGGTGACGATGGGCTGAGTGGGCCGCGTGGGCGCGCGCGAACGAACGTTCTCCATGGGCATGCGTTTTATGCTATAATGTGCCGACCATTCATGGAGGAGTGAATATGAAGAAGATCTTGTCCGTTGTTCTCGTTTCGCTGATTGCCGGGACTGCCCTCGCGCGGGGTCCGCGTGGCGGCGGTCACGCGGCGCCCCCGCCCCCGCCCCCACGCCATCATCGCCATGGCGGCGGCTTTGCCGCAGGCCTGATCGGCGGCGCGATCATCGGCGGGCTCGTCTATGATGCGGTTCGTCCCGCGCCCGCCGTCGTGACGCCCGCACCCGTCGTCGTGCAGCAGCCGGTTGTCGTGCAGCAGCCGGTCGTCGTCCAACCGCCCGCGCCCGTCGTCGTGCAGCCGCAGCCTGTCTATCAGACGCAGAACATCTGGGTGGAAGGGCGTTACATCGATCAGGTCCAGCCGAATGGTTCGATTCTGCGTGTCTGGCAGCCTGGGCACTACGAGCAGCGTCAGGTGCGCGTCAACTGACGCGCATCCCGCGCGGGCCTCATTGCCTCATCGGCTCCGCATCCCTCGGCGCCCGTGACGACCTGGCCGTGTTGGATTCTGGCGAGCGCCGTGTTTCTGGCGTTCTACGACCTCGCTAAAAAGGCGAGTGTGCACGCGAACGCCGTGCTGCCTGTCCTGCTGTGTTCGACGATCTTCGGTTGTGCGGCGTTCCTGCTCGGCGTGACGGCGAGCGGGCGCATCCTCGCGCTCGTTGAGGCGATAGATTCCCGGACGATCGGGTTCTCGGCGATCAAGAGCACGATCGTGGCGACCTCCTGGATATTCACCTTCTGTGCGCTCCGGACGCTGCCCATCTCCATTGCGACACCGATTCGCGCCTCCGCGCCCGCCCTCGTTTTCCTGCTGGCGCTCTTCCTCTACGGCGAGACGCCGAGCCTCCTGCAGGCGCTCGGCATGGGAACGGTCTTCGCGGGCTATTTCGTGTTTTCGTGGGCGGGTCGGCACGAGGGCATCGACTTCCTGCGCAATCGCGCCGTGTGGTGCGCCATCGGCGGGATGGCGTTTTCCGCGCTGTCCGCAATCTGGGACAAGTATCTTTTTCAGGTGCGGCATCTGCCGGTCGAATCGGTGCAGTTCCTGTTCCAGATCGGGCTGGTGGTCGTCTATGCCGTTGTCTGGCTTGCGGCATCCGCCTTCCGCCGACTGCGCGCACGGCCGCAGGCAGGGCATCGGTTCGTCTGGCGTTGGACGATTCCGCTCGTCGGCATTCTCCTGACCGCGGCGGATTGGCTCTATTTCCATGGCATCAGCGGCGCGGGCGTGCCGATTTCGGTGGCCTCGCTGATGCGTCGCTTTTCGGTGGTGATCACGTTCGTCCTCGGCGCGAAGTTCTTCCACGAAACGAATCTCCTGCGCAAGGGACTGTCCCTCGCGGCAATTCTCCTCGGCATCGTGCTCCTGTGCGCAGGGGCGTGGTAAATCCCTGCCGGGGCACGACCACCTTCCGGAAGCAGCGGCAGCGGATCGGACGGCATCCCTGACAGGCGTGCCGTCCCCGTGGGGTGCGCGACACATACAAAGCCCCGTGGATTTGCTATAATCTTTCCATGACCACCGTAGAGAAGATCGTTGCGTTGATTCGGGATACGAGTTCTTCCATTCCCGAAGACGTCGAGAAGGCCGTGAAGGCCGCCTATCGCCGGGAGGAGAAGGGCGGGGCGGCGGCGACCGTGCTGAAGACCATTCTGGAGAACTGCGCGCGCGCGCGTCGGCAGCAGACGCCGCTCTGTCAGGATACGGGCACGCTGACCTTTTTCGTCGATGCGCGTCTCAGGCGCAAGGTGACGCCGGCCGTGCTCTCGGCGGCCGTGGCGCGCGCGACCGAACGCGGCTATCTGCGCAAGAACTGCATCGATTCCGCCACGGGGCGCTCCTATGACGACAACTGCGCGGAAGGCGCACCCGTCGTCCACTACATGGACGCGCGGGAAGATGCGGAAGATGCGTCGCGGCGCGGCGGCACGGTGACCCTGCTTATGAAGGGCGGCGGCAGTGAGAACATGTCGCGGCAGTATTCGCTGCCGGATGCCGTGCTGGGGGCGGGGCGCGATCTCACGGGCGTGCGTGCCTGCATTCTCGATGCCGTGCAGAAGGCGCAGGGCTACGGGTGTGCGCCGGGTATCCTCGGCGTCTGCATCGGCGGCGACCGCGCAACGGGCTATGAGGTTGCGAAGGAACAGCTGCTGCGTCCGCTAGGGGACGGGGGAACCGCGCCCCGTGCGCTGGTGCGGCTGGAGAAATCCCTGTTGCGCGAGGCCAATTCGCTGGGCATCGGGCCGATGGGCCTTGGCGGGCGGACGACGCTCCTCGGCCTCAAGCTGGCGGCGCGTCCGCGCGTGCCCGCTTCGTTTTTCGTCACCATCGCCTATATGTGCTGGGCGGCGCGGCGGAGGAGCATCACGCTATGATCGAACTCAGGTACCCTTTCGATGAACGGCAGATCCGCGCGCTGAAGGCGGGAGACGCCGTGAGCATTACCGGCCCGATTCACACGGGCCGCGACAAGTTCCACAAGTATTTCGCCGATGGAAATCCGATTGCGGTCGATTTCCGCGACGGGGCGCTCTACCACTGCGGACCCGTTGTCGTGAAGGAGGGCGAGAACTGGGTGGTGAAGGCCGCCGGGCCGACGACCTCGGTGCGGGAAAATCCCTACGAACCCGCGTTCATCGCGAAGTCGGGCGTTCGCATCATCATCGGCAAGGGTGGAATGGACGCGCGCACGCTCGCGGCGATGCACGAATACGGTTGCGTCTACGTGCAGGCGGTTGGCGGCGCGGCGGCGATTTCCGCCGCAGCGCTGCGCACGGTGACCGGGGTCAGCTACCTGCAGGAGTTTGGCGCGGCGGAGGCGTGCTGGCATTTCGATGCCGTCGGTTTCACGGGTGTCGTCGCGATGGATGCGCACGGCAAATCGCTCTTCGCCGACGTCGAACGCGCCTCGCGGACAAAACTGGATGAACTGCTCGGAAGTGGGGCGAACGGACTCCGAAGCGGACGCGTCCACCCATCCCGAACCGACCGAAGGGCCAGCCTGCGCACATGACCCTGCAGCAACTCAAGTATGCGGATGCCGTGGCATCCTGTGGAAGCCTGAGCGAGGCCGCACGCCGCGTGTTCGTGACGCAGCCAACGCTGACGGAGGCTATCCGGGCGCTCGAAGAGGAACTCAGAATGGCCATCTTCTCGCGCTCCAGCCGCGGGGTGACCGTGACGCGCGAGGGCGAGGAGTTCCTGGCGTCCGCGCGGCAGATTCTCGAGGACGTCTCGCGTATCCAGGCGAAGTACACGGGGAAGGCCGTTCGGTTGCCGCAGTTCGCCGTCTCGACACAGCACTATGCTTTTGCGGTCGAGGCGTTCATCGATGTCGTGAAGGCGCATGAGGCGGACGCCTATGACTACACGCTGCGCGAGACGGTGACGAGCGAGATCATCGACGACGTCGCACGTCACCGCAGTGAGATCGGCGTTCTGTATCTTTCGAAACGCAATGAGACGTCACTCCGCAAAATCCTCCGGAAGGAGGAACTGGCCTTCGACGAACTCTTCATCGCGAAGCCGCACGTGTTCCTGACGTGGCGGCATCCGCTCGCGAAGGCGAAGCTGATTCGTCCCGAACAGCTGGACGACTACCCGTTCCTCTCCTTCGAGCAGGGTAGCGCGAACGCGCTCTACTACTCCGAGGAAGTCATGCCCGCCATCGACCGCAAGAAGAACATCCGCGTTCGCGACCGGGCGACGATGACGAACCTGATGGCCGGCCTCAACGGCTTTACCATTGCCTCGGGCGCCGTTTCCCGGGAACTGAACGGACCCGATGTAATCGCCGTCCCGCTCGATTACGACGACGTCATCCGCGTCGGCCTCGTCCGCCGCAAGGGCATTCCGCTCTCCCGCATGGGCGAGGAGTTTGCCGTTGCCATTCGGGCGCACATTAAGACATAGGAAAAACCTTTTACCAAATCCAGATACTTCCGATTAGCCAATGGGCCGTCGGGATGGTATTCTATTGCCGTTCCCCGCTGATGGGGACAGAAAGCGAGGTAATACCATGAGCAAGCAACAGCG
Source organism: Kiritimatiellia bacterium (assembly GCA_051884875.1). Taxonomy (GTDB): domain Bacteria; phylum Verrucomicrobiota; class Kiritimatiellia; order RFP12; family UBA1067; genus UBA1067. The sequence goes on along the minus strand of JBJEWD010000021.1, from coordinate 6,329 downwards.
GAAGTATCATCTGGAGACCCTGGCGGTGCACGCGGGGCAGGAAGTCCCGGAGTCGGACACGAAGGCGCGCAATGTGCCGGTGTACCGCACGACGGCGTTTAATTTCGATAATTCCCAGCACGGGGCGGATCTTTTCGCCCTGAAGGTGCCGGGCAACATCTACGCCCGCCTCATGAACCCGACGAACGATGCGCTCGAAAAGCGTCTCGCCGCGCTTGAGGGCGGAGTCGCGGCGCTGACGCTCGCTTCCGGTACGGCGGCCATCTATTTCACGATTACCAACATCGCCCGGCAGGGCGACGAGATCGTCTCGGCCAACAACCTCTACGGTGGCACCTTCACGCAGTTTGACGCGATCCTGCCGCAGCAGGGCATTACCGTCCGTTTCACGAACCTGAACGATTTCGATGCGGTCGAGGCGGCGATCAGCGAGAAGACGCGTCTCGTCTACATCGAGACGGTGGGCAACCCGACCCTGGGCGTGGCGGACATTGAGAAATATGCCGAAATCGCCCATCGGCACGACCTGCCGCTGGTGGTGGACGCGACCTTTACGCCGCCGACTCTGCTCAGGCCGATCGCGCATGGCGCGGATATCGTCATCCATTCGCTCTCGAAGTGGATCGGCGGACACGGCGCGGGCATCGGCGGCGCGGTCATCGATGCGGGAACCTTCAACTGGCGTCATCCGAAGTTCGCGCTTTACAATGAACCCGACCGCGGCTATCATGGCCTCCGCTTCGCGCACGATCTGCCGCTCGAACAGGCGTTCATCCTGCGTCTTCGGACGGTCGGTTTGCGCAACCAGGGCCCTACGCTCGCCCCCGATGCGGCGTGGATATTCCTGCAAGGCGTCGAATCGCTGCCGCTTCGCGCGGCGCGTCACTCGTCCAACGCGCTCAAGGTCGCGGAGTTCCTGGCGCACCATCCGAAGGTGGCCTGGGTCAGATATCCGACGCTCTCGGAGCCGGAACTCGCGAAGAAGTATCTTCCCGATGGCGCGGGCGGCATGGTCGTCTTTGGCGTGAAGGGCGGCAGCGCCGAGGCGCGTCGGCTCGTGGATTCGATTCCGCTCTTCTCCATTCTCGCCAACGTGGGCGACGCGAAGAGCCTCATCATCCACCCCGCCTCCACGACCCATTCGCAGGTATCCGACGAAGAACAGCGCAAGGCGGGTCTCCAGCCGGAGCTTATCCGCCTCTCCATCGGCCTCGAACACCCGGACGACATCCTCGCCGCGCTGGAAGAGGGGCTTGAGAAGGTCGGCTAATCCAAGGGCTTGAGAAAATCGGCTCAAATCAAGGCAAATAAAAGAAAGAAGGTCCCATTATGGCAAAGATCGTCAAGACAATTCTCGACAAGGTGGGCGGTACGCCGCTCGTGGAAATCTCCGACCGGCTCAACAAGGGCGGTGCACGCGTGCTCGCCAAGGTCGAGTTCTTTAATCCCGGCGGCAGCGTGAAGGATCGCATCGCGCGGGCGATGGTTGAGGATGCGGAGAAGCGCGGGGTGCTCAAACCGGGCGCGACCCTGGTGGAGCCGACAAGCGGCAATACGGGCGTGGGTCTCGCGCTTGTCGCGGCGGTGAAGGGCTATCGCCTCGTCCTCACGATGCCCGATACGATGAGCGTCGAGCGCCGCAAGCTTGCGGCGGCCTATGGTGCGGAAATCATCCTGACGCCCGGCACGGAGGGGATGAAGGGAGCCATCGCCAAGGCGCGTGAAATCGCGGCGGCGCACGACGGATTGCTTCTGCAGCAGTTCGAAAATCCGTCGAATCCGGCCTATCACCAGGTCACGACGGGGCCGGAGATCTGGGCGGATACGGAGGGCGCGGTAGATGCCTTTGTCGCCGGCGTCGGTACGGGCGGCACGATCACCGGCGCGGGACGCTACCTCAGGGAGCAGAAACCGGACATCGCGCTCTTCGCCGTCGAGCCCGACACGAGCCCCGTCCTCTCGCAGGGCAAGGCGGGACCGCACAAGATCCAGGGGATCGGCGCGGGATTCGTTCCGCCGGTTCTTGACCGCAGTCTCCTGACGGATGTGATCACCGTTTCGGCGGAAAATGCCGGGGAGACGGCACGCGCGGCGGCGGCACGGGAGGGACTGCTCATCGGAATCTCCTCGGGCGCGGCGCTCTACGCGGCGCTGGAACTCGCGAAGAAACCCGAATGGGCGGGCAGGACAATCGTCGTGCTCCTACCCGATACCGGCGAGCGCTACCTCTCGACGTGGCTTTTCGCGTGAAAGACGACCTAGGACCCAACACCGCCAATGTGGCGGAAAAGAAAGGAACACAAGCATGAACAAGAACATCAAGACCATTTTCGCAACCATCCTCGTCTCCGCCTCCGCGGCCTACGCCGGGGTTCCGCTCAACAACCTTCAGGGCGTCGGCGGCATTGCCTTCAACCCCCTGGCCTATACGGCGGGACAGGCGTGGGAAGGCGGGGAGACGAATACGCTCAACGGCATTGTCTCGAAGCCGCAGGTCGGCGCCTGGTACGTCAACCTCGGCGATGCGGACATCCACTGGTTCGCCGCCGGTGCGGCTCTGACCGTGGCCGAGCGGCTGGAGCTTTCCTACGGCTACGGCTTCACGAACGCGAAGAAGTATGGCGACAAATCGATAGATTCGAACAACCTTGGCGCCAAGCTGCGGATTCTCGACGAGAACGCCTTCGACACCGTGTGGATCCCCGCCGTTGCGGTGGGCGCCGTCTACAAACACACGAACACGGGCCTCGCCGATGCGTTCGGACTCGACAAGGACGGGTTCGACTACTATGTGGTCGCCTCGAAACTCGTCAAGGAGACGCCGGTTCCCGTCCTGCTTTCCGCCGGCATCCTCTACTCGGATGAGGTCGTCAACGGGGTAATCGGCCACGGCCACTACGACGTCTCGTATTTCGGCAACATCGACATCCTGCCGGCGGACAACATCGCCATCGGCTTCGAGTACAAGTCGGGCGTCGATGCGGAGACGAGTGGCATCAGCAACCACGACTACTACGACGGACACGTCGCCTGGTTCGTGACGCCGCAGCTGACGCTCGTCGGCGCCTACGCCTACACCGGCGACAAGGACCGATTCTACCGCGACGGCAATCCGAAAGACCTCGGTTTCGGCGGAGGGTTCGTCCTTTCGGTCCAGTATCAGTTCTGACCGCCTTCACCCCGTTTTGTCGCGCGCGTCCAAGATATGGTATAATCTCCAGACCATGAAATGGACTCAATCGATGATTCAGACGCTGCGCGACAATCCGCAGGATGCTGAAATAGATTCGCACAGGCTGCTCGTCCGTGCCGGTATTGTCAAGAAACTCGCGGGCGGCCTTTATACGTACCTTCCGCTGGGCATGCGCGCGCTCAGGAAGGTGCAGCAGATCATCCGTGAGGAGATGGATCGCGCGGGCGCGCTGGAAATCGTCATGCCGATCCTTCAGCCCGCCGAGCTCTGGAAGCAGTCCGGCCGCTGGGAGGCGATGGGCCCGGGGATGTTCCGCGTGCAGGACCGCGCCCGGCACGACTATTCGATGGCGCCGACCGCCGAGGAGACGGTGACCGAGGTCGTCCGCAACGTCGTCAGTTCCTACCGCCAGCTGCCGGTCACGGTCTATCAGATCCAGTGGAAGTTTCGCGACGAGATCCGTCCGCGCTTCGGCCTGATGCGCTCGAAGGAGTTCCTGATGAAGGATGCCTATTCGTTCGATACGACGATGGAGGCGGCCGACAGGAGCTACCTGGCGATGTTCGAAGCCTACAAGCGCGTGTTCGCGCGCTGCGGCCTCAAGGCCTATCCGGTCGAGGCCGACACGGGCGACATCGGCGGCAAGTTCTCGCACGAGTTCCATGTCCTGGCCGATGCGGGCGAAGACGGCATCGCGTTCTGCGAGGCCTGCGGCTACGCGGCGAACCTGGAGAAGGCCGAACGCAAGGTCGTGGCGCGTGCCGACGCGGACTGTCCGGCCTGCGCGGCCGTGCCGACGCCGGGTGCGAAGACGATCGCCGAGGTTGCCGCGTTCATGGGCGAGGCGCCGCAGAAGTTCGTGAAATCCCTCATCTACAGCGCGGACGGCAAACCCGTCATGGTGTGCGTCCCCGGCGATCGGGACGTGAACGAGGTGAAGCTCAGGCACTTCCTCGGCGTGAAGAAGGTGGAGCTCGCCTCGTACGAGATGGTGCTGGCCGCGAGCGGTGCGGTCGCGGGCTTTGTCGGTCCCGTGGCGCCGGCCGACGCGACCCTGCGCGTCGTCGCCGATCAGGAGCTGAAGGGCGCGAAGGGCTGCATCGTGGGCGCGAACCGCGAGGACACCCATCTCAAGAACGTCGATCTCGCGCGGGACGCGAAGATCGATGCGGCGGACTACGCCGATCTCGTCGTCGTCCGTGACGGCGACATCTGCGCGAAATGCGGCAGGCCGATGGTGATCAAGCGCGGCATCGAAGTCGGCCACGTCTTCAAGCTCGGCACGAAGTATACGGCCGCGTTCAACGCCGTCTACAAGACCGACGACCTCAAGGAGGCGACGATGGTCATGGGTTGCTACGGAATCGGCGTCAGCCGCACCGTGCAGGCCGTCATCGAGCAGAGCCACGACAAGGATGGCATCATCTGGCCGGCGGCGGTGGCACCGTATCAGGTGTGCATCAGTCTGCTCGATCCGGACAGGCCCGAGGTCGTCGCCGTGGCGGAGAAACTGGAGGCCGAACTTGAGTCGATGGGCATCGACGTCCTCGTCGACGATCGTGCGGAGCGTCCGGGCGTCAAGTTCAAGGATGCCGATCTCATCGGCTTCCCCGTCCGTGTCGTCGTCGGCGCGAAGGGTCTTGCCAACGGCGGCGTCGAAGTGAAGCGCCGCGATCAGGACAAATCGCAGATGCGGCTGGTCGCGCCGGGCGCGGCGGCTGCGGCCGTCAAGGAACAGCTATGGCAGGAATGAACGAGACGCCGAAGGGCGACCGTACGCACATCGCGTTCTTCGGGTTGCGGAACGCCGGCAAATCGACGCTCGTGAACGCGATTACGGGACAGGATCTCGCCATTGTGAACGACCGCCCCGGCACGACGACCGATCCCGTCTCCAAGGCGATGGAGATCCTGCCGCTCGGCCCCTGTCTGCTGACCGATACCGCCGGGCTTGACGACGACGAAGGCGAACTGGGCGCCCTTCGGGTGAAGAAGACGCTCGGCGTCCTCGCCACCGCAGACGTGGCGGTGTGGGTTTCGGAGTACGCAGAGGGAATGGCGCGTGCGGACGAACTGCCGTATCGGCAGAAATTCCTGGACGAATGCCGCGCGCGTCACGTGACGGTGCTCGCGTACCATCGCGGTGAATCCGTGGAGGCGCTTAAGGCGCGGCTCGCGCAGGTGCGGCTCGACGACCTGCCGCGTCCGCTCGTCGCGGATCTCGTCGCGCCCGGCGATCTCGTCGTCTGCGTCTGTCCGATCGATTCCGCCGCGCCCAAGGGACGGCTCATCCTGCCGCAGCAGCAGGTCGTGCGCGAAATCCTCGATGCGGGCGGAACCGCCATCGTCTGCCGCGAGACGGAACTTGCCGATACGCTGATGAAGCTCGCGCACGCGCCGCGTTTCGTCATCACCGATTCGCAGGCTTTCGGCGTCGTGGCGGCAACCGTCCCGCCGGAGGTTCCGCTCACCTCGTTCTCCATCGTCTTCGCACGCGCGAAAGGCGATCTGGGAGTCTTCTGTACGGGCGTGCAGCACCTCGCGCGGCTGAAGGATGGCGATCGGGTGCTGATCGCCGAGGGTTGCACCCATCGGCGGCAGTGCGGAGACATCGGAACGGTGAAGCTGCCGAAGTGGCTGGAGCAATTCGCGCACGCGAAGCTCGCGTTCGACTGGACGAGCGGCGGCTCCTTCCCCGACGATCTCGCGCCGTATGCCGCCGTCGTCCACTGCGGAGGGTGCATGCTGACGCGTCGCGTGGTGCAGAACCGCATCGCGCGCTGCACCGCGCAGGGCGTGCCGATCGTGAACTACGGCGTCGCCATCGCGGCCTGCCACGGCATTACCGCCGCGCCCGACACCTGCATGGTGAAACGATAGGGCGGAAAACTCCGGGACCTTCCTTCTTGCAAGCGGTCCGTTCATTTTGTTAAAATATTCGGCGTTTTCACCACAACTAAGGAAAATCAGAAATGATCTATTCGACTGAGGTTGAGCACCAGTGCCCGTTGGCCAGGGGGTGCAATCACGGTCCTGCCCCGATCCCGGAAGAGGGTAAGTGGGTTCAGGCCAAGCAGATCAAGGACATCTCCGGCTACACGCACGGCGTGGGCTGGTGCGCGCCGCAGCAGGGCGC
>JBJEWD010000020.1:0-171530 GCA_051884875.1 Kiritimatiellia bacterium | reverse complement strand
GGCTCTGGTGAATATCTGGGATAATTTATCCCGGATTTTCCGGGATAAGAGTGACAGTAGTGGCTGCATTGACTACTCGTATCCATTTCGGTATAATTTAATACGATAATTCACTAAAGGGAGTTTGTCTAAAATGTCTACGCAGGAACAGAAGGGCACCAATTGGGTTGCCGTCATCACCATGATGTTCATCTACGGCATGATTTCGTTCGTGACGAACCTCGCCGCGCCGATGGGCAGTGTCTGGAAGTACCAGCCGGGCATTGACGGCTCCAACCTATGGGGTATGATGGGCAACATGATGAACTTCGCCGCCTATCTCTTCATGGGCATTCCGGCGGGTAAGATGCTCACCAAGTGCGGTTACAAGAAGACGGCGCTCATCGCGATTGCCACGGGTTTTGTCGGCGTCGGCATCCAGTTCCTCTCCGGCAAGGTCGGCGTCTGCCCCGATTGCCATTCCTTCAGCCTGATCGGCGGTAAGCCGATGAGCTTTTTCATCTATCTCCTGGGTGCGTTCGTCTGCGGCTTCTCCGTCTGCATGCTGAACATGGTCGTGAACCCGATGCTCAATCTGCTCGGCGGCGGCGGCAATCGCGGCAACCAGCTGAACCTGATCGGCACGACGTTCAACTCCGTCTGCGGCACCGCGACCCCGATTCTCGTGGGCGCGCTTATCGGTGAGATCACCAAGGCGACGGTCATCAGCAACGTCAACCCCGTGATGTACATCGCCCTTGCGGTCTTTGCGGCGGCGTTCGTCGTCCTCACCTTCATCCCGATCGCCACCCCCGAAGCGGGCAACACGACGGAGGATATTCCGGTCTTTGCGCCGCTTAAGTTCCGCCACTGCCTCCTCGGCGTCATCGGTATCTTCATGTACGTAGGAATTGAAATCGGCATCCCGGCGACGATGAACAACTGGCTCGCCGACAAGGATACGTCGCCGCTCAAGAGCCTCGGCTACCAGACGCAGCCCGAGTGGGTTGGCGTCGAGAAGACCTGCGCGACGTGCAAGGTCACCTATAAGGACTATTCGGAGGAGGCTGCAAAGGCCGAGGCGGAGAAGAAAGCCGCCCAGGAGAAGGGCGAGAAACTTCCGCTCGGAACGGCGGCGGTCGCCGGCATGGTCGCGGGTACGTACTGGTTCCTCATGCTCATCGGGCGCACGGTCGGCGCGTTCATCGGCGGCAGGGTCTCCTCGCGCGTCCTCATGACCGTGACGACGGCTACGGCGGTCATCCTTATCGTCGTGGGCATCTTCCTGCCGTCGACGACGACGGCGACAATGCCGGTGTTCTCGGCGAGTAAGGGCGAATTCGAGATGGCCACGGTGCCGATGACGGCGCTCCTGTTCGCGCTCTGCGGACTGTGCACCTCGATCATGTGGCCCTCGACGTTCAATCTCGCCACCGAGAAGCTCGGCAAGTACACCGCGGCCGCTTCGGGACTGTTCATGGTGATGGTCGTCGGCGGCGGCGTTCTTCCGCTCATTCAGAACGGCATCGCCGACAGCAGGATGGGCTATATGTTCTCCTACATCGTGCCGGCGGCCGCGCTCACCTATCTCTTTGTCTACTCGGCGTTCCTCTCCAAGCCGCCGGCGGACATCGAGGAGCAGGTCAAGTAAAACCGTATCAGCAACAACCCTATCAAAGGATCTGACGTCATGCAGAACCAGGAAATCTACGACGAGCTCGTCGGCAAGTTCGAGAAGATGTACGGCAAGAAGCCCGAGATCGTGGCGTACGCGCCCGGGCGCATCGAAGTGCTCGGCAACCACACCGACTACAACGCGGGCTACGTGTTCTCCGCGGCGATTGACAAGGGGACGTTCTTCGCGGTCTCCGCGAGTGACGACGACAGCTGCGAGCTGACGGCCGCCGACCTCATGGAGACGGCGAAGTTCACGACGAAGACGGTTGCCCCCGCGAAGGAGATGACCTGGCAGAACTACGTCACGGGCACGTTCAATTGGCTCTTCGACGGCGCTCCGGCGACGGCGCCGAAAGGCTGGAAGGGAATGTTCCTCGGCAACATTCCGCTTGGCGCGGGCCTTTCCTCGTCCGCCGCGCTGGAGATGTGCACGGTGCTCGCGCTCGCCAAGCTCTACGGCATCGAGAAGGACAAGACGACGATGGCGCAGATCGGTCAGAAGGCCGAGCACACGTTCGCCGGTTGTCCGTGCGGGCTTCTGGATCAGGCGTCTTCGATGTACGGCGAAGAGGGGTCGCTCGTCGAGAGCGATTTCCGCTACAACACGTTCAAATCCGTCTCGATGGGGCCGTCGGTCGCATTCATGATGGTCAAGTCCAACGCCAAGCACGCGCTGGTGGACGGCGCCTATGCGTCGCGCCGTCAGGCGTGCGAGGAGGCGGCGAAGTATTTTGCGGGCGTACTGCGCGGCAAGAAGGTGACCCACCTCCGGGACGTCACGATGGCCGAGTGGGTTCTCTATCGCGGGGGACTCAGCGAGACGACCGCGAAGCGCGCCGTGCATCCGATTGGCGAAGACGAGCGCGTCCTTCAGGGCGCCGAACTTCTCGCCAAGGGCGATCTTGCGGCGTTTGGCGCGCTTATGTACGATTCGCACGAGTCGAGCCGCAACTGGTTCGAGAACTCCTGCGAGGAGCTCGATGCGATCGTGGATGCGGCGAAGGCGATTCCCGAGGTCTATGGGGCGCGTCTTTCCGGCGGCGGTTTCGGCGGCAGCTGCTGTCTGCTCGTCGATCCGGCGGCGGCCGACAAGATCGCCGCCCGGATCACGAAGGAATACAAGGCGAAGTTCGGCGATGAACCGGTCTGCTCGCTGATCAAGCCTTCGCAGGGTGCTCACCTCGTCTGACCTTTCCGTTCAAATAGGGTAAACGAAAATGAAAAAACTCGTCTGCATGCTGGCCGTCGCTTCGGTCGTTTCGGTGCTGGGCGTTCGCGCCGGCGATGACGTTGACGATCTTCTGGACGACCTTTCCGGTGCAAAGGATTCCGAGACGGCGGAGGCGACGTCCGATGCCAGCGCGGAGACCGGCGGATCGGATGAAGGGGCGGACGCGGCGGCAGATGCAGACGATTCGGATTCATCCGCCGAGGGTGCAGCGGGCGACGTTGAGGGGCTGGAAGGTCTGCGGAAACCGGCGAACCCGGAAAAGCACTTCCACATCCTGCCGTTCTGCCGTCAGCTCGAGCTCCCGTCCGCATACGACGGGACGACCTGCAAGGCCGAGGTCAAGACGCCGCTGTCGAACGAGTGGGTGCCGATTAAGGAGGGCAAGTTCTATCCGCTGGGTTCGCTCTACCGCACGCAGGGTGCGCAGACGCGTCTGCTCATCGAGTTCGGGCCCAAGATCGAGGTGTCCATCAAGGGCGAGGCCTCCTTCGGCACGCGCGCCCAGGCGCTGGGCGAGAAGAGCCGCACGATCTCGCTCGTTTCGGGCACGATTACGGTGACGTTGCCGCAGAATCTGCCCGAAGGCCTCTTCGTGGTGACGGCGCCGGGTTTCAAAGCGATCAATCCCGCCGGTGTGGCGCGCTACACCTATTCCGCGAACGAGAAGGGCGACGGCGATCTCGCCATCGTCCGCTGCGTCACGGGTTCGCTGACGCTGGAAGGGCGCCACTTCAAGGTGCTCGCCATGAAGGCGGCTAACGAGATCCGGATCCGCACCTCGCAGGATCTGCTGTACACGGGGCTTTACGGTTCCCGCGGCGATTGCATGGTTCGCCTCGATCAGGGGCGGGTGCTGATTCGCGACTTCGAGACGGGCCAGGACAAGATCGAGGACAAGGTCCTGGACTGGAAGCTCTCGCCGCAGACGGCGGTTCGGATCCACCGTGCGCTGCCCGCCTTGGGCGAGCGCATGTCGGTGACGGTCATGACCTTCGATGCGGCGGGTGAACTCAAGAACCGTTGTGCGTTCGCGGAAAAGCTGGTCGAAGTCAATTCGGGTGAACTCGGTCCGACGTCCAAGAAGGATCGTGAAGAACTGGCCAAGCGGGCGGCCGAGGCGACCGAGGTCGCAGCGGCCGCGACGACCACCACCGAGGAGGAGGCTGCGGACGACGAGCCGGCGGCGGAGGACGAGGATTCCCCTGCCTCGACGGATGACGACAGCGCATTCTAAGTACCCGGGGATTGGATTTCAACGTTCAAAAGATCAAGAAAGCATAAAGTACAAAAATGGTTATCCTGCAGTTCAATAAGCTCATCCGCAACAAGTGGGTATGGGGTGCGTTCGCCGTCGTCGTTTCCGCCGCATTTTGCTCCGATGGATGTTTCCGTGACACGAAGGCCGAGGTCGATGCGCGCGACTATGGCACGCTTGGCGGTGTCCCCGTGGATGCCGAACTCTTCGATCTCTGCCGCGCCGATATCGAGTTCTGGTTCAATCGGAGCCACCGCGAGCTGCCGTCTGCGGCCGACCTCAACAAGCAGGCATGGAAGCTATACGCCGCGCAGAAGGTCGCCGCCGAGAACGGGATCGTCGTCAGCGACGCCAGCGTCGCGCGCTATGCGGGCGATTTCCTCCGCCTCCACGGCGCACCCGCCGATCTCGATGCGGCGTCGTTCGAGAAGACGGTGCGCAACGGTCTGAGGATGACCGTCGCCCGCTACGAGGACTTCTGCCGCCGTGCGCTGATTGCGCAGGCCGTGGGCCTCGAAGGGTATCCGCCGGTTGGCGCGCGCAAGCCCAAGGAGACCGACCGCGAGTATTATGCCTACATGATGTATCTCTACGGCAGCCCGTACGATCCGAATTCGCTCAGCGTGCGCGCGCTCGATCAGATGCGCGGCGTGGCGGATGCCGAGGTCTGGGTCTCCCCGATGGAGGTCGAGCAGACCGCCTACGATGAGACGGATGCGTTCACGGTCCGCGTGGCGAATTTCGAGCAGACCAAGGAAGAGGCTGCCGCCGTCAAGGTCGATGACGCCAAGCTCAGGGCCTGGTACGACAAGAACAGCGAGACGATCAAGCTCCCTGATCTCCGCCAGATCAAGTTCGTGAAGTTCGACGTGGCCAACGCGGAGGCGATCGCCAAGGCCGAGGTCCCCGAGAAGGATATCCAGGATTACTACGACCAGCACATCACCAAGTACACCACGGTCGGCACGAACGGCACCGATAAGGTGACGAAGCCGATTGAGGACGTGCAGGACGAGATCAAGAAGGTGCTCGGGCAGAAAAAGATCGTGGGCGACTTCAAGAAGATGATGATCAATCAGGTCTTCGCGCCGCTTGCGGATGGCGAGACCGCTGATGCGCGTCTTGCCGCGCTCGCCAAGCCGGGCAACCGCAAGGTCGAGACCAGCGGCTGGTTTTCGATGGACAACGAGTACGTCGAGGGCTTCATGGTGCGTCGGAGTTCGATTGCGCCGGGTGTCACCGATCTGACCGCCGGTCTTTCCCAGCTCAAGCTCAAGTCAAAGGATCCGCTCGATCGCTTCGCCGTCGTGAGTTCCGACACGTCCGTGTTCGTCCTTGAGGTCGTCGCGGAAAAGAAGTCCCATGTGCCGTCCTTCGACGAGGCCAAGGACAAGATCGGCGACCGGGTGCTCAAAGCCGAGCAGGAAGCGGCGTTCAAGGCCAAGGTCGATGCCGTCATCGCCAAGGGCCGGGACGCGGTTCTCGCGACCTCCGACGTCTCCACGAACCTGACCTTCACGGCGCGTGACTATTCCGTCTCCACGCCGGCGGTGCGTGCCGCCGCGCAAGCGCTCAAGAAGGGCGATGTCTCCGAGTTCATCCCGACGGGTGCGGGAAAGGCCTCGGTCGTCGTGTGCATCGATCGTACGCCGGGCAATCCGATCGCCGTTCTGGGCGCCACCGATCATGCGCGCATGAACCGGGAATTTGAGATTCGCAGCATGCGCCAGACCGCAGCCAACGGCTGGGGCGAGGCCTATCTGGATCGCGTGGGTTACGTGCCGAGCCGGCAGAACATGGTTCTCCGCTCGTCCGCAAAGGACGAATAGGGCGATGAAGCTGGGTTTCAAACGCATCCATCCCGATGCGCGGCTGCCTGCTTATGCGCACGCCGGCGACGCGGGGATGGATCTCCGCAGCGCGGAGGATCTGACGTTGCGCGCCGGGGCGCGGGCGCTCGTCCATACGGGGCTGGTCATGATGCTGCCGCTGCAGTACGAGGCGCAGGTGCGCCCGCGTTCGGGGTTGGCGCTCAAGCATGGCGTGACCGTGCTGAATACGCCGGGGACGATCGATTCGGGCTATCGGGGTGAGGTCGGTGTCATCCTCGCCAATTTCGGAGATGCCGATTTTGAGATCAAGAAGGGCGACAGGATCGCCCAGCTCGTCATCGCGCCCGTCACGCAGGCGGAGATCGTCGAAGTCGAGACGGTCGACGAGACCGATCGTGGCGCGGGCGGTTTCGGTTCGACGGGCGTCTGAGCTGCAGTTGGAAGAACGCCATGGTGCTGAAGGTCTGTAAGTACGGGGAAAAGGTTCTGCGGGAGAAGGCGGTTCCCGTGGCGGTCGTCACGGATGCCCTGCGGCGTCTGGCGGATGATATGCTTGAGACGATGCATGCGTCGCGAGGCGTCGGTCTTGCCGCGCAACAGGTGGGACGTCTGGAGAAGATGTGCGTCATCGACATTCCCGAAGGATGCGAAAACGAGGAGGACGCCCTCTTTAATGCGCCGATCGCGATGCCGCTCAGGCTCTTCAACCCTGAAATCATCATGCAGGAGGGGGCGCAGACGGACAAGGAAGGCTGTTTGAGCTTTCCGGGCATCGGCGGCTCAATCACCCGTGCGCAGCAGGTTTCCTGCCAATACCTCGATGAGAACGGACTCCCGCAGATCGTCTCCGCCCGCGGATTCCTCGCCCGTGCGCTTCAGCATGAAATCGATCATCTCAACGGCGTCCTTTACATCGACCACATGACGGCCGTCGAGCGTCTCGCCTATACGCCGAAGCTGAAGAACCTCGCCAAGGCGAATGGCGGTGTGAGGTGAGCGCGGGGCGTTGGCGGACGAAAGAGTCAAGGCTGCGGAATTCTCCGCAGCCTTAATTTCTGACGGACGGTCACCCGACCGCCATCTGCTTATCCGACATCCCCTTACTTGACGACGATGATCGAATTGAACGTACCCTGGTCGTTCTGGACCGAGTTGACGTTCTCCGGATCGGCGCACCACGTGCCGTCGATCACGAATTTGTACTGATACTCACCCGGGACCAGCTTGACCGTCGCTTCGTAGATGCCGGCCTTGGCCTTGTACGCCATCTTCTTCGCAGTCGGGTTCCAGCTGTTGAACTCGCCCGCGACGTAGACGGCCTTGCCCTTTTCGGCGTGAACCGTGAACGTGACGGTCTTGGCGACCGGCTTCGCGGCCTTGGGGGCGGCGGCCGGCTTGCAGGCCTTCTTGGTGACGACTGTAGCGGTCGTGGTCTTCTTGGTGGTCTTGATCTTCATTGGTTGCCTCTGCTTTCCTTAAGTTGTCCGCCGAACGTCTTTCATCCAGCGAACGGCGAATAGTATCTCACATTTTTTTCGAAAGTCAATGTTTAATCCAATATATTTTTGGTATACTCAACGGCGATGCAAGAAGGCTTCAAAGACAAGGTTCTCAGAGTGTTCACCGTGGTGCTCGTATTGGGCATCATCGTGGTCGGGCTCGTCTCAGTCTGGCCGACCTACGTGCGCAGCCGCGCCCTGAAGCGCGAGGAGGCCGACCTGGCCGAGCGCATCGAGAAGAAGCGCCGCGAGATTGAGGAGCTGAAGACGTTTCAACGCCGCTACCGCACCGACAGTGCCTTCGTCGAGAAGATCGCGCGCCAGAACCATCGCGTCTTCCCCGGCGAACTCGTGTTCATCTTTGACGACGACTGATGGCGAACTTTCTGCGTATGGTCGTGGGGGTGCTGATGGTACCAGCCTGCTGGGGCATGACCCGCGCTCTGATCGACGCCATTGTCGTGGCGGCGGGCGCGCGGTGCGGCTTCGGCTGGTCGGCCTTGGCCTTTCTCGGCGGCATGGTGGCGTTTGCCTTCGGGTGGATGGCGCTGCCGCATCCCGTCAAGGCCTACGTCATCGGCCATGAGCTGACCCATGCCCTGTGGGGGCTCCTTTTCGGCGCCCTTCCGTCCGGCCTGCGCGTCGGCGCGCGCGGAGGTAGCGTGCGGCTGACGAAGACGAACGTCTTCATCACCCTGGCGCCCTACTTCTTCCCGTTCTACACCTTCCTTGTCACCGTTCTCGCCCTGATCGTCTGGGCGTTCGCCCGCACCTTGCCGTGGCTGCCGCTTTGGATGTTCCTGATCGGGTTGACGTGGGCGTTTCACCTCCTGTTCACGATCGAGACGCTGACGCAGCGTCAACCCGACGTCACGCTCTACGGCCGCATCTTTTCCTGGACGTTCATCTATTGCGCGAATCTTCTGCTGGTTCTCGTCTGGCTGGCGGCCCTGACGCCGCTGACGTTCGCGCATGCCGGCGGAATGCTGCTGATGCGCCTCGGTGCCGCCTACGCCGCCGTCGGGTGGGCGCTCTCCTCTCTCTTCTCCTGGCTGGGCGGACTCATCGCCCGCAGTTAGACCGTCCGTCCCGTGCTCTGCCAAATGATCCTCCTGAAAATGGTATAATACTCGCCATGCATCCACAACTCATCCCCGGTCTGCCCCTCCAATCGTTCGGCTTGTGCGTCGGCATCGGCGTCATGCTGGGGTGGATGGTCGTCGATCGGCTGGCGCGTCCGCGCGACCTGAGCGGGCTCATCCTGCTCCTCGTCATTGCCGGCGTCGCCGGTGCGCGTCTTGCCCATGTGATCGAATACTGGCATCAGGACGGGTTTGATGCGCATCTCCTGCGGGCGTTCCGGTTCTGGGAGGGCGGGCTCGTCTTCTACGGCGGACTCATCGCCGCTTCCGCGGCGTTTCTCGTGTGGTGGCGCGTGCGGCGCGTGGATTTTTTCGCCACGGCCGACATTCTGGCCGTGGCCCTGCCGCTCGGTCACGCCTTCGGGCGTCTCGGCTGTTTTTTCAACGGCTGCTGCTGGGGACGGCGTTCGGACGCCTGGTACGCCGTGCGCTTTCCCGCGACCTCGTTCTGTGGATCCGACCCCGTGATACCAACCCAGCTTCTCGAGTCTGCTGCGCTCTTCACGCTGTTTGCCGCGCTCTTTTTCATCTACCGTCGGTTCCGGCGCTACACGACGGCGCTCTACCTCATCGCCTATGGGATGCTGCGCTTTGGCATCGAGTTCCTGCGCGCCGACGACCGTCCCGACCTGGGCGGTCTCTCCAGCGCTCAGGTCGTCTCGCTGGCGGCGCTGGCGATCGGCCTCGTCTTTCTTGGCATCAACCTGAGGCATCGTGGCGCGCAACTTCCATGTGATCATCGGTGAAGACGATTACCTCGTCTCGGAAACCGCGAAGAAGCTGATCGGCGACGCCGGTCCGGCGCTGGAGGTCATCGACTCCAACACGTCTACGAATGCGGAGCTTCAGCTCAGGGATGTCGTTGCGGCCGACGCCAGCTTCTCTACCCCGCCGTTTCTCGATCCCGTCAAGGTGACGTGGTGGAAGAACGTGAAGTTCCTGCCGTGCGGCGGCAAGGGCGGCCCTTCCGACGCGGTCAAGGAGGCGCTGGAGAAGTTCGCGAAGAAGGTCGCCGCGAGTTCACCGCTTCCCGACACCCAGCGCTTCATCCTTTCGGGGCCGAAGCTCCTCCAGAGCTCCGTCTTTGCGAAGACGCTGAAGGAGGCGGCGGAGATCTCCGTCTTCGCCGGCGGGAAGCCCTGGGAACAGGCGCGCACGGCCGTCGTCCGCGTCATGGATCTTGCCGCCGGGATGAACCTCGCGTTTGACCGGGGCGTTGCTGATCTTTTCGTGGCGCGCGTCGGCACCGACTCGCGTTCGCTGATGAGCGAACTCGGCAAGATACGCGATTTCCTTGGCCCCGGGTGCCACACGATTACGGCGGAGACCGTGCAGGAAATCTCCTCCCCGGGCGTCGGCGTCGAGCCCGAAGTGTGGGCGATTACCGATGCCTTGGGGGCGCGCGATCTCGACGGCACGCTTCAGGCCGTGCGCCGTTTCGAGCAGGAGAACGGCTTTGCCGTCATGGTGACGACCGTCGTCGAGCGCTTCTTCCGTCAGCTGACGGAGCTGAAGGACGCCCAGGCGAAAGATCGTCTCGACGCGGTGGCCCAGGGCCAGAGTCCATTTGCCGTGAAGAAGAATCTCGGTTTTCTCCGCAACTGGTCGCTGGGCGAGCTGCGTGTTGCGCGCGCCCGGTTCCTGACCCTGCGCGAGAAGGTCGTTTCGTCCTCGGGGAGCGCCGACGTCCTCGTGCTGACCGAACTCGTCCGCGTCTGCCGGCGTCCCGTCCGGGGAGATGCGCGATGAGCCACGAATTTCTGCCGCTCCATGCCGCCGCCGCCCACGTCCATGTCGCGGCGAACGAACTCAAGCACGTCGCCCAGCGTGGCGAAATCGACGCGCAGATTCGCAGTGGCGAGTGGTATTTCGAACACGCGGCGCTCGACGAATGGGCCCAGCGGCATCTGCTCGCCTCCAACCCGAAGTCGCTGCGGGAGCAGCATCGGCTGATGGTCGACGAGCGTCGGCGGGCGCGGGAGAAGGGCGGCTGGGTGGCGGATCTCCTGGCGGTCGCCGCCATCGATCTCGCGATTCCCGCGAAGGCGAAGGGCGGTCTCATCCGCGACATGACGACGCTGGCGGAGCGTTCGGGCTTTGTCTACGACCCCGAGACCCTTTTCAAGGAGCTCGTGGCGCGCGAAGAGGCCGCCTCGACCGCCGTCGGCGCCGGTGCGGCGTTTCTCCACCCGCGCTACCACGATCCCTACTTCTTCGAACAGAGTTTCATCGCCTATGGCCGCGTCGCCCGGCCCATCTTCTTCGGCGCGCCCGAAGGCGCCGCCACGCGGCATTTCTTCCTCATCTGTTCGACGAATGACGATGAACACCTGCATATCCTCGCACGGCTCGCGATGATGACGAGCGGGACGGATCTTCTGGCGCAGCTGGACGCCGCCGAAACGGTCGCCCACGTGCTGGAGGCCATCCGCACCTGCGAGGAACCCTACGCAAAATGAAGAAAATCCTGTTCTTTGATCTGGACGGCACGCTGGCCGATACCGATGGCGACATCCGTCTCGCCTGGAAGGCGGCGCTGAAGGATCTCGGGGTCGCGTGCCCCAATTTCGACCGTGATTTCATCGCCGGTCCGACGATCGAGGAGATGGCGCGCAAACTGCTGCCGGATCGGGCGACGGACGCCTTCTGCGCCGAGCTGCGCGCGCGTTTCGGTGCGCACTACGATTGCGACGGCTTCCCCACGACGCGCGAATACCCCGGGGTCCTCGACCGCGTGCGGGAGCTCAAGGCCGCCGGTGCGCGTGTCTTCATCGCCACCAACAAGCGCTATGCGGGCGCGACGGTAATGGCCGCCAAGTTCGGCTGGATGGCGGTCTTCGAGCGGATCTACACGGGCGATATGTTCAAGGACGACCCGCTGATCGGCCGGATGCGCAAGCCCGAGCTCCTCGCCTACGCTCTGCGCGATCTCGGCGTCGCGGCGGAGAACTGCGTTCTCGTGGGCGATACGATCAACGATTTCGAGGCTGCGGCGAAGAACGGCATCGAATCCGTCGCCGTCACCTGGGGCTACGGAACGCCCGCCGAACGCGCGCACGCCACGCGCATCGCCAAGCATCCCGACGAGATTTGATATAATACCCGAAGTTTCAACTACAGGAGTGATGAAGAGGAGATGAAGAAGTTTCTGAGCGCGAATGAAGCGGTTGCCTATGCGGCGGCCCAGGCGGGTTGCGTGGTGGCGTCGGCTTATCCGGGCACACCCTCGTCCGAAATCCTTGAGACCGTCGCGAAGTTCAAGGATACGATCAGATGCGAATGGGCGGTCAACGAGAAAGTCGCGATGGAGACGGCAATCGGCGCGTCCATCGCGGGTGCACGGTCGCTCACGGCAATGAAGCACGTCGGCCTTAACGTAGCGATGGATCCGCTCATGACCTTCACCTA
Organism: Kiritimatiellia bacterium; assembly: GCA_051884875.1. Lineage (GTDB taxonomy): Bacteria > Verrucomicrobiota > Kiritimatiellia > RFP12 > UBA1067 > UBA1067. The sequence goes on along the minus strand of JBJEWD010000020.1, from coordinate 159,507 downwards.
CGTCGGCGCCACGGGCGGCATGGTCGTCGTCTCGGCGGACGACCCCGGCATGCATTCTTCGCAGAACGAGCAGGACAACCGCAATCTCGCGAAGTTCGCGCGCGTGGCCCTGTTGGAGCCGTCGGACAGCCAGGAGGCGTACGACATGGTCCAGGCGGCGTTCGAGATCTCGGAGAAGTTCCAGGTTCCCGTCATGATCCGCCTTACGACCCGCACGAGCCATTCCTCGTCGCTCGTCGATCTCGGCGATTTCAATCCGAAGCCGCACCCGCTCATCCCCTACGTGAAGAACATCCGGAAGACGATTCCCGTTCCGATGTTTGCGCGCGGCCACCGTCTGCAGGCCCAGACCCGCACCGCCGCGCTCGCGGAAACGGCGGCGAAGAGTCCGTTCAACCGCATCGAGGCCGGGCGGAAGGAATTCGGCATCATTACCTCCGCCGTTGCCTACCAGTACGTGAAGGAGATTTTCCCCGAGTATTCGATCCTCAAGCTCGGTTGGACGAATCCGCTCCCGAAGACGCTCGTCCGGGACTTCGCGAAGACCGTCGACAAGGTGCTCGTCATCGAGGAGCTCGATCCGTTCCTTGAAGAGCAGGTGCGCGCGATGGGCATCCCCGTCGTCGAACACACGACCGAGCTCAATATGCTTGAGCTCAACGCCGATCGCGTGCAGAATCTCCGCCATGAACTGCTGGGCGACGTCCCGGCGGCGCGGGAATCCGTCGTGGATGCAACGCTGCCGACGCGACCGCCGGTCCTCTGCGCGGGCTGCGGGCACCGCAGCGTATTCTACGTCCTCAACAAGCTTGGGGCGACCGTGACGGGTGACATCGGCTGCTATACGCTGGGCGCGTTCCCGCCCCTCAACGCGATGGACTCGACGATCTGCATGGGTGCGTCGATCGGCAACGCCGCCGGAATGCGGAAGGCGGGCTTCAAGGGTCGCCTCTGCGCGGTCCTCGGCGATTCCACGTTTTTCCATTCCGGCATGACCGGCATTCTCTCCTGCCTCTACAACGGTACGCCCGTCACCACGGTCGTCCTCGACAACCGCATCACCGGCATGACCGGCCATCAGGACAATCCCGGTTCGGGCTGGACGCTCGCCGGCGAGCCGGCGAGCGTGACCGAGATCGATGCGGTCGCGAAGGCCATGGGCTACAGGAAGGTTGTCACGGTGGATGCCGACGATCTGCCGCTTCTGGAGCAGACGCTCAAGGATGCGATGGACGGCGATGAAGGCGCGCTGGTCATTGCCTATGCGCCGTGCCGCATTGCCGCGAAGCTGACGAAGGAAGGGCTCTGCGCGGTCGATGCCGACGCGTGCAAGGCCTGCGGAGCCTGCTTCAAGCTGGGCTGCCCCGCGATAACCCGCGGCCAGGCGATCCGTCCGGGCGCATACCAGATGGTGATAGACGCCAATCTCTGCGCGGGCTGCCGGCAGTGCGCGCAAGTCTGTAAGTTCGAGGCCATTCGGCGCGTGCGCTAGGTGAACCGGATCGTTCTCAAGAAGGGACGCGACCGCAGCGTCCGCCAGCGCCACCCCTGGGTCTTTTCGGGGGCGGTCGCGTCGGGTTCGGCGGGGCCGGGCGAGACGGTCGAGGTCGTCTCGTCCGACGGCGAGACGCTTGGTTACGGCAGCTTCTCGCCTGCGAGTCAAATCCGGGTGCGGATGCTGAGCTTCAGCGTGACCGCCGGGTCGGCGGGGGCGCCGGTTCCCGATGCGGCCTACATCGCCGATCTCGTCGCGCGGGCTGTCGCCCGCCGCGCGGATTTCTTCGCTTCCGATGCGACGACTACCGCCTGCCGTCTCATCAACGCCGAGTCGGACGGCCTCCCCGGTGTCGTTGCGGACTATTACAACGGGCATGTCGTCTGTCAGTTCACCTCCGCCGGAGCGGAATACTGGAAACCCACGGTCGTCGCGGCGCTGGGGGCGGGCGAGGTCTCCGGCCAGTTGCCGCGCGTCTGCTCCGTCTCCGCCCGCAACGATGTCGACGTGCGCCGCAAGGAAGGTCTTGCGTACGGCGAAGAGCCTGAACTTCTCGCGGGCGAAGCGCCCCCTGCGCTGATTGAAATCACCGAGGGGCCGATTCGGTATTTCGTCGATCCGCGCAAGGGACACAAGACCGGCTTCTATCTCGACCAGCGCGACGCCCGTACCGCCGTCGGTGCATACGCCCGGGGCCGCACGGTGCTCAACTGCTTTTCCTACACGGGCGGATTCGGTCTTGCCGCAGCGGCGGGCGGGGCGACGCACGTCACCCAGGTCGATGTCTCGCACGAGGCGCTTGAACTTGCCCGCCGCAATGCCGAACGGATCTTGTCCACAGGGGCGTCCGCGCGAATCGACCATGTGGAGGCCGATGTCTTCAAATTCCTCCGCCAGTGCCGTGATGCGCGGCGGACCTTCGACCTCATCGTCCTCGATCCGCCGAAGTTCGCGGAATCGAAGGCGCAGGTGATGAAGGCCGCACGGGGCTACAAGGACATCAATCTCCTCGCGATGAAGCTCCTGAATCCGGGCGGCATCCTCGCGACGTTCTCCTGCTCGGGCGCGATGGAGCCGGAGCTTTTCGACAGGATCCTCGCCGAGGCCGCGCAGGACGCGCACCGCGATTTTCAGATGATCGCGCGGACGCGGCAGGGCGCCGATCATCCCGTGGCCCTCTCGTTCCCCGAGGGGCTTTACCTGAAGGGCGTCATTCTGCGGAGTTTCTAAGGCCATGACGTTGCCGACTCGCGAAACCATTGCCGCCGTCGCACCTTACGCGCTTTGGATGGCGCTTCTTTTCGTCCTTCCCGCGACAGCCGAGGCATACGCACTGCGGACGGTGCTGTGCGCCGCATGCCTGGTGCCGGGTGCCCGGTTCCTGATGCGCAGCACTCCCTCTCCCGCGCCCGGCACCCTCTTCTGCGGTCTCCTCATCGGGACGCTCGTCTGCATCCTCTGGATCGTCCCCGAGTCTATTCCCGCCTACCGTGATTTCAGCCTTCTCGGGGCAATCGGCTTCGGAGGCGGTGCGGCGGCGACGGGGCCTTCGCCCTATGCGCCCGCCGTCTGCGGATGGGCACTCACGGGAGTGAAGCTCATCGGCAGCGCCTTCGTCATCGCTCCGGCGGAGGAGATGTTCTTCCGCTCGTTCCTCTACCGCTGGCTGCAGAATTCCGATTGGACGAAGGTCGTTCCCTCGAAATTCGATCGTTCGGCATTCCTCTGGACGGTCGGGCTCTTTGCACTCGAACATCACACGCGCCTCGCCGCCGGTGTCATGGCCGGCGCGCTCTATGGCCTTCTCGCCATCCGGCGCGGTCTCGGCGCGGCGATCATCGCCCATGTGGTCACCAATCTTCTCCTCGGTCTCTACGTCGTCTACACGGGACGGTGGGGATTCTGGTAGGTTGACGGTTAATTGGGTCCACGGATCCGGAAAGGAAGGGAATGATGACGATTGCAGAACTTAATCAGCGGTATGGTGCGCCGGGGCGCATCGTGTTTCACGTCGGACACTGCGGCTATCCCGAGGTCGTCCTGTCGAACAAGTACGGCATTGCGGAGGTGGCGCTCATGGGCGCGAATACGCTCTCTTACCGTCCGACCGGCCACGCACCCGTAATCTTCCGTCCTGCCAAGCGCGACTATAACCGCGGCGAATCGTTCCATGGCGGCATCCCCGTGTGCTGGCCGCAGTTCGGCAAGCTGGCGATTCCCGGGATGGCGCAGCACGGCTTTGCGCGCATCATGCCGTTCGAGGTGCGCGGTACGCGCTACACCGAGGAGGAGACGGAGATTACGCTTGCGCTGAAGTCGAACGACGAGACGAAGCGTCTTTTCCCGCATGACTTCAATCTGGAGGTCGGTATCTCCGTGTCGATGAAGCTCAATCTGAAGATGACCACGACGAATACGGGCGCCGCGCCGTTTGAATTTACGGGGGGCTTCCACCCGTACTTCACCGTCCGCGCGCGCGACGAAGTGGTGGTGAGAGGATTGGATCAGGTGCCGTACATCTATGCCGAGGACATGTCGGAGCACCTCCAGACGGGCGATCTCGCGATGACGACCGCGACGGATCACGTCTTTTTGCTGCCAGCGGCGCCGAAACACGAGTTCGCGCTCCTCGACGGCGGGCTCAGGCGCGCGATTGCGATGGCGTCATCGGGCAATGGCGCCGCCGTCGTGTGGAATCCCGGAACGGAGAACGTGCTCGCCGATTTCCAGCCGGACGACTGGCGCCATTTCGTCTGCGTCGAACCCGTGACGGCATGGCCCAAGGCGCCGCGCGCACTCAATCCCGGCGAAAAACACGAACTGCTCGTCGCGATTCAGTCGACGGTCGATGATCCCAACGCGGAGGCATAGGGCGTCACACGCGCCTCGTCGATTTGGCGGGGCGTCATTTGTGCTATAATAGCGAGCCTATGGCAGGGGACTATCAGCTTCGTGCGGCGACGCTCCGCGATGCGGAGAGCATCTTTGCACTCATCCACTTGAACCGCGATCAGCTGGTGCCGCGGTCGATGGGCAACATCGTCGAGAACATCGACCGTTTCGTCGTTGCCACGTGCGGCCATGATATCGTCGGCTGCGCGACGTATCAGGTGCACCCGGAGATTGGCCAGCCTGAGGCGGCGACGGTGGAGATCCAGTCCGTCGCCGTCCGCGCGCCCTATCGCCGAAAGGGCATAGGCCGGATGATCGTCGAGGCTGTTCTGCGGAAGGTGGCGCCGTTCAATCCGAAGGAGGTCCTGGTGTTGACCTTCGCACCGCAGTTCTTCGCCGCGCTCGAGTTTCATGAAATCCCGAAGACGAAGGTGATGCACAAACTCTACACGGGGTGCATCAACTGTACGAAACACGCCGACCCCTTCACTTGCCCCGAAATCGCCATGGTCCGCGCCCCGAAACCGTAAGGCCGGAGTACGCGATCGACCCTTTTTGCGGGCAGATTACCTAGGCATGTATCCATCTTCATGATTATAATAAATACAACAATCCAACATATGCTGTCCGAAGGAGAGGGCAATATATAAACCCCAGATCAAAGCGTATTGATAGAGAATTTTGTGGGTGCGTGTGTAAAATCTGTGAAAATGGAAAGTGGAAATACTTCACTACGCAAACCATTGGAAACCTCGATAGCTGTCAACCACGTAATGCGCCATGTCCAAGTGATAGTATCTGGGTCGCGTCATGGCACACGCATGGAGGCAATGACCCTCGTTATGACAACGATAATTTTTCCGACGACGATAAGAGATATGCAAATTCTTTAGGTATGGACTTGTACTTAATCACACCAGGGGATCAATTCAAACAATATATTCCTGGTGAGGGCGCGATTAATAGAGGGGGCTATAGTTATTATGAAATGTAAACATTTCGTCTCTTGTATTTTCGCCATGTTGGCAACAGTGATTACTGCCAATCAACCTAGTAGGGTATTGGCGGAAACAAAACGTGAATATGCATTGGGACTTGGCAAAGTGGTTCAAAAAGCAGAGAGTTATCTGTCTAAAGAGCATAAATATAGTGAAAATGATTTAGAAGTTTGCAATATAGCATATCATAGAACTTGTAGGAAATCCAAGAATACAAATATAGTAGAATCTTATTGGGTTTGGGAAGTTGGTTTTGCTTCGCGTAAGAATTTCGGAAAGGTTCTCGGAGGTGGTTTCACGGTGGTAATGGCTGACACCCCAAGCTTTGACTTAATAAAGATTATGCGCGGAAAATAGAACCAAATGTCCATCCATATGCGGATGCGTGCTAAATCATATGTCCCGCAAGAGCATCGTCGAGTACGAGGCGGACACGGCTTGCATGAAGCGGGTCAAGATGGCTGGCGTTTGGTTCACGTACCACTACCTTCCTGGGACTGACCTCAGGAGCCGCCTCCAGTACGGCGGCTCTGGCTCGGCGTATTACGCATATGAGCCTAACCGCGAACATCGGTACCCGCCTGTCATCGCTCGACCTCGGCACGAACCGCACATATGCCGCCAGGCCCTCAACCAGTACTATGGACTTGTTCCTTTCATTTCCAGCTTCACGATTGAGATTGTCAGGCCGCAATGAACTTGACGCCGTGGGTTTACCAGATTTCGGTGTTGCGGTGTGAACGTAAAACAAAAAAGCCCGGCAAGGGAAAGGGACTGTCCCCTAAGGAACCCTGGTGGTGAGTTTGTTCATCCTTTCGGGTGGTTGAGCGCGGACAGGGGAAACGGTAGAATGTCAGCATGAAGATCAAAACGCTTTTACCCGTCTGCCTTATGGGGCTTCTGTCCCCCGCGCTGATGGCGCAGGAAGAGGTCGCTGCCATTCGTGTCGAGGGGCGCCATTTCGTCGATTCCGAGGGGAAGTGCGTGCGCCTGATCGGGCCGATGCATTCGATGTGCCCCTTCTTTTCGGGCGGACGCTGGGGAGATGGCCAGGACGACGCGGCGATTGCGCGCTGTCTCGACTACACGCGCAAGATCTGCCATGGCATCGCCGATCGTTCGCAGGGTTCCTATTTGAACATGATTCGTCTGACAGATGATGCCTATTGGAGCCACGACGACAATCTGCGCAAGGCGGCGGGTGAGAAAACGCGTCCCTATGTCGCGTGTGACTGGGCGCGTTATCACCGCTATGTCGAGAAGGTGCTCGTGCCGGCAGCGGAGATCGCTGTCTCGGAAGGGCTTTACGTCATCATCCGCCCCAGCTACAACACCGAAGGCGACACCGTCGTCGGCGATGGCTACAATCGCCATCTCGTGCGCGAGTGGGAGGTAATTTCCGCGAATCCTCGCCTCAAGGCCCTGTCGGGCAAAGTTCTTTTCGAGCTTGAGAACGAGCCCGTGAACGTCGAGACGCGCGACGGTCACCGGACTCCCGACCAGCCGGCGGTGACGGATTATATGCAGCCGATGGTCGATGCGATCCGCAAAAACGGGTGGAACGGCATCATTCTCGTGCCGGGTTTCGGCTATCAGTCGCATTTCCGGGGATTCCTGAGCAACCCCATCCGCGACCCGCAGAAGAACTACGGCTTCGCCGTCCATGTCTATCCTGGCTGGTATGCGCAGAACGATCAGACCGCCGACCCCGAGCGGTTTCTCGCGCACTTCCTGCATCAGGTGCCGGTGGCCCTGGATTATCCGTGCGTGGTGACCGAGGTAGACTGGTCGCCCGAAAAGCCCGGCGCGGGGAAAAAGAACGAATTCGGCGAGTATGTCCCCGCCAACTGGGGTTCATGGGGCACGGGTTCCACCTCCCAATGGGGCAACGCCTATCTTTCCTTGCTCGAGCGCCTCGGCAACATCTCGACGCTGACGGGCGGCATCGACCTCTACTTTGACATCGGCGCGTATCTGAAGACGGGTCAGCTGCACGTCGGCTACGAAGGAAATCCCGAATGCTGCGCCAAGGCGTTCTGGGATCTCGGGGCGAAATGGGCGAAGGAGAAGAAGGTCGCACCCGTCGAGCGCGATGCGAACATGCCGAAGCTCCTGTCCGGCGAGGAAGTGGTCTTGAAGGATGTCGCCGCGCTGACGCAGCACCTCTTCCGCCTCTCGGTGGACGGCTGGGAACTTCATCAACCCCTGGCACAGGGGAATTCACACGATTTCCGCTATGGTCCGGCGATGCCCGTTGCGCGCAATTCGATTTACGCCGCACTCTTCCGCGCCGAGAGGCTGCAGGTGGACGGAAAGACCTACTACAGGTTGCGCAATTACGACAATCACGGCGTGTTGCGTCACGGGAACCTCGACTGGGGCAACGGCGACGCGCTCTGCGTGACCCCCGATGACACGCGGTATATCTGCGGCGTGGTGCGGGAGAACTGGAATTACGCCTACGGGCAGGACCGCCCGAAGGACGGTCTTTGGGAAATTGCCCCGGTCGACGGCGGCTTTACCTTCCGCAACGCCGCGAACGGCAAATACCTCGGCACGCACACGAACTGCGTCGCGACGGAGCCGGTCGTCTGGACGTGTACGACGCGCATGGTGCGGGACGCCCACGTGAAGGCGCCGGTGCCGTTTACGCTCGACGTACGCAATCCCGTGATCTACGCCGACGTGCCGGATGTCGGGCTGTGCGCCGACTCGAATTACGTCTACATGGTCTCGACTACGATGCACCTCGTGCCCGGCGCGCCGATCATGCGCTCGAAGGATATGCAGCATTGGGAACTCATCACCCATCTTTACGAGACGTTCGACGGCGGCCCCGCGTATTCGCTGCAGGATCCCGAGAAGCGCGTCGGCTACGCCGCCGGGCAGTGGGCGACTTCGTTCAAGCACCACAACGGGCGCTACTACTGCTATTTCATCGCGAACGGCGTCGGCGGGTTCCTCTGCACGGCGGACAAGGCGGAAGGTCCGTGGACGATGAAGCGCGCGGCATTTATGCACGATGCGGATCTGCTTTTCGATGACGACGGCGCCGCCTATCTCCTGCATGGCGACGGCTGGATCTCGAAGCTGAACGCCGATCTGACCGACCGTGCGCCCGGTTGGCAGGATCATCGCATTCTGGCGCGTGACGCCGAGGAGTCGGGTCTTCTCGAAGGCACGCGGGCGTTCAAGCGCGGCAAGTACTACTACGCGCTGATGATCTCGGGCTATATCCCCAACCATCCGCGCCGGCAGGTCTGCTGCCGCTCGACGTCGCTGGCGAATACCAATTGGGAGAAGAAGGTCGTCCTCGAAACCGAGTTCGACGACCATGCCGGCGTCGGACAGGGCGACATCATCCAGGCTCCGGACGGCCGCTGGTATGCGCTCATCTTCCAGGATCGCGGGGGCGTGGGCCGCACCCCGTGCCTCCTCCAGGTGACCTGGGAGGACGATTGGCCGATAATCGGCGGTCGCGTGGGCGAGGTGCCCAACAACCCGGCGAAGCCCTATGCGGATCTGCGCGGCCTCATTGCGAGCGATGACTTCAGCGGCACCACGCTCGACCGCCGCTGGGAGTTCAACCACAATCCCGACCCTTCCGCCTATTCGCTCGCCGCGCGCCCCGGATGGCTGCGGCTCAAAACCGTCGGCACGACGGACACGCTGTTCATGGCGCGCAACACGCTGACCCAGCGGATGCCGGGTCCCGAGTGCGAAGCCGTGATGCGGCTGGACGTGAGTGGCATGGCCGATGGCGATGTCGCGGGTCTGGCGGCCCTCCAGTCCGAAAGCGCCGTCGTCAAGGTCGTGCGTGAGGGCGCGGCGTTTCACGTGAAGATGACGCGCGAGATACCGCATTTCCATCACGCCGAATCGAAGTTCTTCGCGCGTGCGGAAGTCAACGTGTTCTCCTCTGCCGAACTGACCAACCGCGTCGTCTGGCTGAAGGTGCACGGCAATTTCCGGACGAACGAGGATTGGACGTCGGTAGCATGGAGTGTGGATGGCAGGAACTGGAACTGGGCGAAGGAGCGCGTGCGCATGTACTTCGACACCGGACGGTTCTTCATGGGCGCGAAATTTGCCGTGTTCAATTATGCCACGAAGGCGACGGGCGGCTTCGTCGACGTGGACAAAGTGCTGATCACGGTACAGGAGCATGAGTCGCACGCGGCGTTCTTCCGTACCTTCAGACTGACGACGGCGCAGCGTAAGGAAGTCGACAATTTCAGTTCGCCTATCCTGGACGCGGCGTGGTATGAACTGGGGTCGCCTTCGCCCGAATGGTGGGCGCAAAGCGCCTTCAGGGGCCGCAGCTGTCTCTGCCTGCCCGCGCGTCCCGTCTCCCTCTGCGAAGACGGCAACCCCAGTCTTCTCCTGCGGCATCTTCCCGAGGGCGCGGTGTCCGCGTCGGTGACGCTTGCCTTCCGGACGCATTCGCGCGAGGATTTCGCGGGGCTGGTCGTGCGCGACGAGAAGGGCGGGGGCTACGGCATCGGACGAAGCGCCACGGACGCGGGCGAGCCGTGCGTCAGACTCGTCCGCTTCGCGTCCTCCGGCGCGACGACCCTGGTCGAGCGCCGCGTGGAGGAGGCGGGCGCGATTCGGCTTTTCGCATCGGTCGATGCGGCGGGCGGCCTTCAGTTCGCGTATGCGCTTCGCGGCGATGCGCGCGTGAAACTCGGCAAGGCGCTCAAACGCGGGACGGTTTCGTCCGTCGGGCTCTATTCCACCTCCAATGCCTTGAGATGAAAGGTGATGCAACCATGAAAATGACGTTAGGGCTTCTCGCGGCGGCGCAGGTGACGCTGATCGGCGCCAATCCCTGTGTAACGGATCGCTATACGCCCGACCCCGCGCCTGTGGTTGACGGCGATACGCTCTGGGTGTTCACCGGTCACGATCTGCCGGGCACCTACTTCACGATGCCCAACTGGCAGGTGCTTTCCTCAAAGGACATGAAGACGTGGACGAATCACGGCGTCGTGATGGATACAGGAGTCTTTTCATGGGCCAAGCAGGGCAATGACGCATGGGCCTCCCAGGCCATCACGCGCGACGGCAAGTGGTACTGGTACGTGGCGGTAGGCGACATGGCGGCGGGAGGCGTCCACGGCATCGGCGTAGCGGTGGCGGATTCGCCCCTCGGCCCATGGACGGATCCGATCGGAAAAGCCCTCATCCCCGGCGACTGGGGCTATATCGACCCCTCGGTGATGATTGACGACGACGGGCAGGCGTGGCTCTTCTGGGGCAACAACGGGTGCTGGTACGCGCCGCTCAAGAAAAACATGATCGAGCTGGATGACGCGCGTGTGGCGATGATCGCGGCGGAGCGACCGGAGCTCAAGCTCGTCAAGGGAAGATGGTTCGAGGTGCCCGGTCTCAATGACGAGTCCGCCTTCGGCCCCCATAAGATGCGCGACGGCAAGCCGCACACGAACTTCGAGGAAGCGCCCTGGGTCTACAAACGCGGTGATACCTATTATCTCGAATACGCCGCCGGCGGCGTTCCCGAACACTGGGCGTATTCGACGGCGAAGTCCATCCATGGACCCTGGACGTATCGCGGCCGGATCTTTGACTGCGCCGAGAAGAGCTTTACGATTCATGGCGGCTCGATTACCTTCAAAGGGAAGAACTACTGCTTCTACCATGCCGGTACGGCACCCGGCGGCGGCGGATTCCAGCGGAGCGCGTGCTTCGAGGAGTTCACGTATGGTGCGGACGGCTCGATCCCGCACCTGAAGTTCTCCGCGCCGACGACGGACGCGCGGGATGGGGACATCCTTGCCCTGGCCTACGAAACGCCCGTCGATCGCGGCGGCCTCTCCTTTGCCGTCAAGGAAGGTGCCGAGGATTGGAAGCTCATCCGCCACCTGAACGATCGAACGATGGCTTCGAATCTCGGCGGTTGGGGCGACAAATCGCTCATGAAGCCGTTTGTCGTGACCGACCGTGAGGGATTCTATCACGTCTTCCATGGCTTTGTCGGGCCGCGTGCCGCGCTCTGCCATGCGCGGAACTGGAATGCCTACAACATCCGCAACTGGGGACGGGAGAACTGGATTGAAGTCGAGGAAGGACGCATCCCCGCGCATGTCGGCAAGGGTGTGGCGAAGGGGGCTAAACTTGTCGCACCCGTCGTCGCGCTGCGCGACGACGGCCTCTTCGACATCTGGGTGACGGAGGCCGCCCGGTCGAAGGCCTACAAAATCCGCACCGATGCGCACGTGGCCCATCAGGTCGAGGAGATCCCTCTCGCCGATTACGACAGGGAATACGCCCGCCGCGTGAAGGCGATTGCCGTAGACGGACGAACGCTGACGGGTGCGGTTGTCAAGGTGACGCGCGACATGGTTGATATGTACCGTTCGGAATTCGGCGAATGGCGCCAGCTGGCGCCGTGGGGCGAGACGATCGACGAGGCCAAGAACGACGAGAGGGAATACGGTGCGCTGGCCGTCCAGGCGCAGCTCGCGCTGAAGGTCACGCCGGAAAAGCCGCCGTATGCCATTTCGCCGATGCTCGTCGGCTGCTTCTTCGAGGACATCAACCATTCGGCGGATGGCGGTCTCGTCGCCGAGCAGCTCCAGAACGGCGATTTCGAGTTTGTGCCCGGCGGTTTCGGCCACGGTCCGGGCGGCGAGACGTGGCGCGTGGCGGCGGGCGCGGAGGTGACGTTCCGTACGGCGGAACCCGTCCACGTCCACAACGCGCAGTACGTCCACTGCGCGCGGGCGGACAAGGGCCCTCTCCTCGAAAACGTCGGCTGGGACGGCATCAGCCTAAAAAAGGGTGCGGGCTATACGGTGAGCGCCTGGGTGCGCGGCCGGACGGATTTCATCGCCGTCGTGGGAGACGCGCAGTCGGGGAAGGTGACGAAGTGGACCGAGGTCGCGTCCGCCGCGCCGCGCACGGACGGCTGGCGCAGGATCGAGGGACGCTTCACGGCGGCGGCATCCGTGGAGAAGGCTAAGTTCGCCCTGATTGCGACGGGCGCGACGGCGTTCGACCTCGATCTCGTCTCCCTCATGCCCGAGGATACGTTCAAGGGGCACGGTCTCAGAAAGGATCTCGCCAAGGCGATCGCCGCGCTGCAGCCGAAGTTCCTCCGTTTCCCCGGCGGCTGTATCGTGCACGGCCCGGACATCGCCCACATGTACCGCTGGAAGGATACCGTCGGGCCGTATGAGGCGCGGCGCGGACAGGGCAACATGTGGGGCGGCCGCCAGAGCTACCGGCTCGGCTTCTACGAATACTTCCAGTTCTGCGAGGATGTGGGCATGGAGCCGGTGCCGGTCATCTCGGCGGGCGTGTCGTGCCCGAACCCGCAGACGTACATGACTGACGCGGAACTCGATGCCTGGGTGCGCGATACGCTCGATCTCGTCGACTTCGCGAAGGGCGATCCCGCGACGAGCGAATGGGCGAGACGGCGCGCCGATATGGGCCATCCCGCGCCGTTCAAGATGAACTACCTCGGCATCGGCAACGAGGACGACGTCAACGACTACTTCGAGCGCGGCTTCGCGCGTCTCCAGCGGGCGGTGAAGGAGCGGGATCCGTCCATCCGGATCATCGGCACGGCGGGGGCCACGTTTGCCGGTCGCGACTATGAGGAGGGGTGGCGTACGGCGAAGAACCTGCGCGTCGAACTCGTCGACGAGCACTATTACGTGGGTTGCGGCTGGTACTACGGCAACCAGAACTACTACGACGCGTACGACCGCCGCGGGCCGAAGGTCTATGTTGGCGAATACGCCGCGCACAAACGCATCGGCAAGGAGATGGTCAACGATATGGAGACGGCCCTCGCGTGCGCGCTCCACCTTGCCAATCTCGAACGCAACGGCGACGTGGTGGCGATGGCGAGCTATGCGCCGCTTTTCGGCAAGAAGGGCTTCTGCCGCTGGCGGCCCGATCTAATCTACTATGACGCGACCGCGCGGTTCCTGACCACCGACTACTACGTGCAGTGGCTGTTCGGCAATTTCGCCGGCGAGACGTACGTGCCGCACGAACTTGCGCTGACGGGGATGCCGGACGCCGCACACGACGCGGGGAAGGTGAAGCGCTTTCGCAATCGCTTCGCCTCGAGCATCGTCCGGCACGGCGACGAGACGATCGTCAAGCTCGTGAATACGACGGCATTCGAGATTCCGCTTACGCTGGATCTTTCGGCGCTCGGGATCACGGATGGTTCGCCCGTCCGCGAGGCACGCTTTGCGGGCGAACGCACGGCGACGGATGTCCGTCCGACGTTCACGAAGGGTACGATCGCGCCGCACGCCACGCGGAAGCTGCCGCCGTATTCGCTGACGGTCCTTTCGATCGCGCGCAACCGAATCAAGGAAAATCACCATGTGGAATAAGCGTTTTGCCTTCGGTCTGACGTTGCTCGCGAGCGGTGCGCTTCTTGCCCGCGACAACGGCGACGGCACCTACACGAATCCGATCATCGACAACGACGCGCCGGATTCGGAGATTCTGCGCGTGGGGGACGACTTCTACTACCAGCAGTCGACGTTCCACTTCTTCCCGGGCAACACCATCTACCACTCGAAGGATCTCGTCAACTGGCAGCCGGTTGCCCATGCGATCCCGAACTACGACCTGATGGGCGAGGCGGACTACGACCTCCCGAACAACGGGTGCGACAACGCCTACGGGCGCGGCAGCTGGGCGCCGACGCTCAAGTACCACGACGGCACGTACTACTCGGCCTGCTATGTCTGGGCGAAGGGCAAACCATGGGACGCGAAGCAGGATACGCCCCTGAACGGCAGGTTCCTCGTCAGCCGCGCGAAGTCCATCGACGGCCCGTGGACGATGAACGCCATCGACTACAAACTCTACGATCCCGGCCTCTTTTTCGACGACGACGGGCGCGTCTACGTCTTCCACGGTCAGGGCAAGCTCTACGTGACGGAACTTGACAAGGATCTCACCAAAGTCGTCGCCCCCGCCCGGCTCGTCATCGACAAGGAGGGCTTCTGCGAAGGCTCGCACGGCTACAAGCGCAACGGCTACTACTATTTCTACAATACGTGGGGCGGCCAGCACGTCTTCCGGGCGAAGAACATCTATGGTCCCTACGAACACCGGGAACTGCTGTTTACCGACCTTGCCTACCAGGCGAGCTGGCTGCACCAGGGCGGCCTCGTCGCCACGCCCGATGGCGATTGGTACACGATCATCTTCCAGGATCGCGGCAAGTACGGGCGCGAGCCGTTTCTCTTCCCCGTCACGTGGGAGGACGACTGGCCGGTGATCCATCCGTGCCGCACCGGACGGAAGCCGAATATCCGCGTGCCGGCGCCGGCGCAGTCGCGCGCGGAATGGGCTTCGGATGACTTCGCGGGTGCGCTCAAGCCCGTCTGGCAGTGGAACCACAAGCCGGATGCCACGGGTTGGTCGCTGCAGGATCGTCCCGGCTATCTGCGACTGAGGCCGACCCAGCTCGCCGCATGCTGGCGTTTCGCCCGCAACACGCTCACCCAGCCGCCGCAGGATCCCGATTCCGGGGCGATCGTCAGGCTGGACGTCTCGCACCTGAAGGAGGGCGATTGGACGGGGTTGGGGCTTTTCTCGTCGGAGGCCACCTTCATCGGCGTCACCCTCGAGAACGGTCGGCGCGTCCTGAAGCAGGTCTGGGAGAAGTCGCGCTGGGGCGGGGCGGACAAGATCGTCTTGGGCGAGACACCGCTCGGCACGGCGACGACCATTTACCTCAAGGCCGAGATTCCCGAGTTCAGTTTCGAGGTGCGCTATTCGTTCTCGTTCGATGGCGTTCACTATCTCTCGGTCGGCGCGCCGCTTGGGATTCCCTACAACTTCTTCGCCGACTGGCTTGGCCCGCGCTACGGTATCTTCTGCTATGCGACGAAAGAGCTGGGCGGCTATGCCGACGTCGATTCCTTCGCCTTCATCCCCTCCAAGCGCCGCGACAACCGCCTCTCGACGCGCGAGCCGCTTGACGTCATGAACGCCGACGAATGGAACGACATGCGCCTGCCCGACCTCTTCAGGGCCGTGAACGAAGACGCGCCGCATCTTGGTCTGGCCGAAGGCGCCTGGGGGTGCGGCGGCGAGCTTTCGGGCCGCGTCCTCGGCTGGAAGTGCGCGTTCCGTGGAAAATGGCTCAAGTGGAATCGCGTGACGATTAAGCGTGACCTCAGGGAGGCGCAGCTTGTTGCCAAGGGGACGGGACGTGCGATCGTGCGCCGAGCGTCTTTGGAAGGACCTGAAATCGTCTCCTTTGACGTTCGTAATCGTGACGAATTTGAAGTCGTGCACCAGCGCCTTGCCGTTTCACCTGTTGCGGGAGAGGATGTTCTCGTGCTTGAACTGGTCCCAGAACCCGGTGCGGATCTACGCGTCCGCACACTGACATTCAGGAGGTAATCCGTGAAAACCGTTCTCGCCTGTGTTACGCTGCTGATTGGTTCGCTGGCCCATGCGGCGGCGGCATTAGGAAACAATCCGATCATTGATGATGCGTATACCGCTGATCCGGCGCCGTTGGTGGATGGTGATACGGTGTACCTTTATTGCGGCCACGACGCGGATGATGCGAAGGGCTTCAAGATGCCGGAGTGGTTGCTCTATTCATCAAAGGATATGACGAACTGGACGGCGCATGGGGCTGTGGCCGCACCCGATCGAAACTACACGTGGGGACGTCCAGATTCGGCGTGGGCCGCGCAATGCGTCAAGCGGAATGGCAAGTACTATCTCTACACGACGTGTCTCGACAGACGTCAGGACTGGTGTATGGCCATCGGCGTGCTGGTGTCGGACCGTCCGGAGGGTCCGTTCGTCGACCCGCTCGGCAAACCGCTTTTTGTTCGTCAGCCGGGCGATTCTTCTTACGGGTATGACATTGACCCGACGTGCCTTATTGACGATGACGGACAGGCCTGG
Source organism: Kiritimatiellia bacterium (assembly GCA_051884875.1). Taxonomy (GTDB): domain Bacteria; phylum Verrucomicrobiota; class Kiritimatiellia; order RFP12; family UBA1067; genus UBA1067. Next base: position 143,190 of record JBJEWD010000020.1, on the reverse strand, counting down.
CTCTATTGGGGCAATCCCCGACTGTTTTGCGTCAAGCTCAATAAGGATATGATCAGCTACGACAAGTCGTTTGGCGAAAACGGCGTGAAGGCCTTTCCGAAGCTCCAGGACTACCAGGAAGGTCCTTGGGCGTTCAAGCGCGGCAGCCTGTATTACATGGCCTATGCCTCGACGTGCTGTCCCGAGGGAATTGGCTACTCCTACGGTCTCTCGCCCACAGGGCCGTGGACCTATGGCGGACATATCATGGACCATGATGTACGCTCAAGCGGAAATCATCCGGGCATCGTCGAATTCAACGGCAAGTGGTGGTGCTTCGGCTTCAGCTATATCCGCTATCGTCGCACATCGCCCGGAGCTCCGCATGCCGAACGTCGCAGCGTCCACGTGACGGAGATGACCTTCGCCCCCGATGGCAAGATCCACCAGATTCCCTGGTGGGCTGACATTCGCTAATTCCGGGTCTACGCTTACCCGTTCGGGTAGGTGCTTCCGATCGGGATGAAGTGATAGAATATGGGCACAAACCAAGGGAGGGTATGTCTATGGCAACAAGGGTTCGTAAGATTTTCGCCGCGTTTGCGGCTGCGGCTGTTCCCGCGTTCCTGTCCGTCCGCGCCGAAGTGCGCGTTTTTGCGCCGTCGGAGGGAGATGCGTCGATTGCGACGTCGGCAAACTGGGCATCCCCAGAGGGAACCGGTGCTCGGGATATCTACATGATCAATACGAACGTGGTGGCCACGCTTGCCGCCGACGAGAGTTTCACGACCACCTTGCCATTCTATGTCGGCCATGGGTATGGTGTGAATAGCGAGGGCGCTTGGGCGTACAGCACGTCGTTCGATTGCGGAGCCGAACTTGAGATCCGCGGCGGCGAGATGACGGTTGAAAATGAATTGTGGATCGGCGGCAGCTATGCCGATTTCTACGATTCTATTCTCACGGTCTCGGGTGGCAAACTCTGGGTAAGTTCTCTGAAGATGGGCGATTGCGCGGCCAGCGCGGGGAAGCAGGACCATCCTAAAACGAGTATTCTGAACTTGACGGGTGGTGTGATTGCGGTGAATGACAGCTTTAATATCGGCACTTATGGCAAATCGACGAATGTTGTCAATCTGACGGGCGGCTCGCTTGCGGTCGAAGGATGCGTGAGGATCGGAAATGGCGGCAAAGGCGTGCTGAACCTTACGGGAACGGCCCTCACGCCGCCGGACGAGATCATGATTGGCCTCGGCGAGGCGAGTATCGGCGTGATGAATATTGACGGCGATCAGATGCTCAAGACGATTCATGTCGGCCGCGATGGCGGCACGGGCATACTCAACATCAATTCCGGGAAGACGGAGCTTGACAATGACGTTTGGTATCATACCTTGAATCTCGGATGGAACTCCGGGTCGCACGGATACGTCAATATCGCCAAAGGTGCGACGCTTGAGGTAGAGACAGGAGGCGGTCGCATCGGCTCGACGCCTAAGACCTATGGCGAGTTGAGCAATAACGGCACATATATCGATGCGCACACCACGCGCATCGGTAGCGAGGCGAACACGACGGGACTTGTCTACAATGCGGGTACGTTCACGTGTAGTTCGGGTCTGCGTCTCGGCAGTGACAACGGGTCGACGGGCGAGTTTCGGAATCTGGAAGGCGGCCATTTGTCCTGCGCGGGCGATCTCCGGATCGGCGCGGGAACGAATACGACCGGTGTCCTCTCGGTGGAAGCGGGAACCGTGGCGTGCAAATGGATTGGAATTGGCGCGTCGGACAATGTGTTTGGTGGCAATGAAGAACAGGGGCTGCCGCCCGATCTGGTTAAACTCGGCGCCCAGGGGACGCTGAGGATTTCCGGAGGATTGGTTCAGGCCGAAGATACGGTCTGCGTCGGCGCGGGAGTGAATTCCACCGGCATCCTTGAAATGACGGGCGGACGCCTCGAACTGGCCTCGGGCAAGGAATTTCGTCTGTGCGACAACTCGAATACAACGGCGCGTGTTTATGTGAAGGGGGGTTGCATCTACAATGAAAACGCCTGGTTCTGTGTCGGACGTTCAAATCATGGTGATGAGGGAAACAAATCTTACGCCTGTCTTGAGGTCGATGGTGGCGTCGTGACGAACAAGTCGAACGGTACGGGAAATTTCACAATCGGGACGCTCGGTTCGTCGGCGACGGTGAGCGAGGTCGTTCTCAAATCGGGTGAAATCTATACGGACAGCGCCATTTATATCGCTGAAATCAATCCGGCCAAACTGACGGTTTCGGGCGGAACGATTATTGCCGATCACTTGCATTGCTGGCTGGAGAAGGGCGGAACGTTCGATTTCCGGGGAGGTACGTTCCGGGCACTCAATGATACCGGCAATTACTTCGTAGGCCTTGATGACCTGACGCTCGGCGGAAACGGGATTGCCTTTGATACGAATGGCAAGGCGGTGTCGATTGGCAACAAGCTCGTCGGCAAACTCTCCATCGTCCCGTCGGAGGGTGTCCTGACGCTTCTGCATTCCGAGAACCAAGGCTGCCTAGTCGCGCCGGTGATCACGGGTGAAGGGACTTGTACGATCAAGGTTGCGCTCGGCAGCGCCCAGACGGCGAATTTCTCGGCGGACGGGCTTTACCGACTCGCGTGGAACGATTTGGGCGGCAATACCTATGAAGTGACGGCTACGCGCGAGAAGATTGTCTCGGCGACATGGACGAATGGTGCCGGAGACAACGATCTTGACAATCCCGCGAACTGGTCGGCCATTACGGAGAGTGGTCAGACGGCAGAAGCTCTTCCGACGGCGGATACCGATGTGATTGCTCCCTATTCAGACGATCTTCCTGATTTTTCGTCGCTTGGTGCGCAATCGGTTACGATCCTCGTCACAGGGGTTCAAGCGCCGCGTGGTGTGGTCGCGGTTCCCGAGGTGGTGAAAACGGCGAAAGGCTGGTACGACTTTGATGATCGGGGAACGGTCACGGTCGATGGTGAGGGATATCTGACAGCTCTCGCGAATAAGGGTGTGGCGGGCGCCAGCCTTGATTTGGAGCTGCATGATAAAGAGAATCGGAAACCCTTGCTGAAGGTACAGGCCGAGACGGCTCGTTCCATCCTGTCCCTTGAATATTCGTTTGGCCTCGTGACGAAAGAAGCCGCCGGGATTTCCGGCGATGCCGACCGTACGCTCGTTTTTGTGGACCGGCGGATTCAGAACCGCTATTCCCACGTGAATGGCGACGGGGAAATGGAGTTTGACAATCAGTTTTTCCCGGGCGGTCTCGATCCTGAGATGTGGAACGGTGCATGCGGTGCCTTCCGCGTCGAGCTCAATGCGTATGGCCTCAAATATACCTATGGAAACGGTCCTGGCACATCAACCGATTTGCCGACATCGACACCGGCTGACGATATCGCCATACAGATCATGACGGCTAAGGACAAGACGATCGCGGGCCTTTGGGAAGGACGTGAGACCGGGGTCATTACAGCCGATTCGGCGACGAGTGCGGGGCTGGACACGCCGGCGGGTACCAAGTTCTATGTCGGTATGCGCCACTTGTGGAACTCCCCGAGTTCGGGCGAGATGTGCGAGGCGATGCTCTTCGACAAGGCCTTGACGGAAGATGAGCAAATGGCTGTTCGCGATTACCTGCGCGCAAAATGGCTTCGCGGGGTCAGTGACGGTTATCGTCGCATTCAAGGCGGCACGCTCGCCTTTGACGAGGGAGCCTCACTTGACATGGCGGGCGGTGCGTATTCCTTTGCTTCGCTTTCTGGTGCGGGAACGATCCGGAATGCGGATGTGACGATTACGGGAAAGACGGGCTACGGCTTCACGGTCGAGGGAACGCTCATCTTCGCGGACGGTTCCGAAGTCGACACGGCGGAACTGCTTACGCGGGAGATTGGAACGTCGGTCTGCCTCTTTACCGCCCAGAAGATTGTCGGTGCGCCCGTCTATCCGCGCGGCCAGGCGCGTAAGCTCATCCTCACCACCGAAGAGCACGCCGACGGTACGGTCTCGGTCTACGGTCGCGTCTGCGGAACCGGTTTCTGTCTGATTCTCCGCTAAATTCCCGGTTTTTGGCGGATTGACACCAAATCGGGACTCCTGACCATCACGTCAGAAGTCCCGTTTTGTTTATTTGGTTGAATTTTTGTTCGCGCGGTTCTCAATGGGCAAGGGCAGGATAAACCTGCAATAGCTTCTGGAGGCTCCACCAAAATGGGTAAATTCCAGCTTGCTTGCCTATTCCTTCTGCATTTATGGTATAATGGCGGCACGGTTTGTGGGTTTCACAAGTTTAGAAGGGGGGTATGGGATGAAAAGTCTGTCGGTTCCCGCATGTATGCGTTTTGCCGCATGCGCGTGTGTGGCGTTGGCGTGGACGGCTTCGGCGGATGCCGAGGATGTCGCCGAAGAGGTTTCCGCAAGCTTTGATTGGACGCCAGGATCGGATCCAACGGGAACGTGGTTTACCACCTGGGGTGGCGAAACGTCGGGGCCGAAGCACAAGGTCGTCATGCCGGATGGCGCGGTGGGAGACACCCACGTCATCATGTACGAGGGTACGGAGGAGTCGCAGAAGTGGATTCCCTATAAGAGTGAAGCGGCCGTGAAGACCGACTTCACCTTCCTCACCTATGGCTGCGCCGATCGCATGACCGTGGAGACCGGCCAGCTGGGTGTTATCTGGTGCATGGGCGCCCGGGGCGAGACAAAAACTGCACTCGTGAAGGATGATGCGGGGAACATCTGTCTTGTGCAAGTGGAGGGTTTGACGACGACCGTTTCCCGGAAGATCAGTGCCGGCTCCGTGCGCGGCTATCACCTTTTCACGGTGCGCTTCAGCACGGAAACCGGCGCCTCGCTGCAGATTGACGATGGCGAGGTTCATGCGGACGCGGCATTCACGACAAGTTCCGCCAAAGGCATTCAGATCGGTTCGGTTTTGAGCGGCATCAGCGGTCTCTCGCTCACCCGCGGCGTGGGCTTCATCCCGCTGAAGATGCTTTGCTACGATACGTCCGCGCTGCCCGCCGCGCAGTATGCGGGACTCGTTGCGGACTATCCGGCCGTGACGGCGCAGGAGGCGTTGGAGATCCCCGCGTCTTCGGGCGAGATCATTTCTCCCGACTGGACGATCACCTCGGGCAACCTGACCGTGGGGGCGAATTCGGTGCTGACGGGAAACGTCACCCCGGGCGAGGGTGCGGAGCTGGCGAAATACGGCGCGGGCACGCTGACGATCGACGGCACGTGGAAAAGCTCGCCCCGGCTGTACGCGGGCAAGGTGCGCATCGAGGCATCTGCCGTGATGTCGGGTCAGATCCTGGCCGCCGCAGACGAGACGATCCGTCAGATCCTGTCGGTGACGGATGACGAGTGGACGGTCTATTCGCTCGGGCTCCCCTATCTGCGCATTTCCGAGATCATGCCCAAGTCGAGCGATGCGGCGGCGTCTAAGGATCCGAACGGTTTGGAGTCCGGCTGGGTCGAACTGGAGAATCTGACGGATGACCCGATCGATCTTGCCGACTACCAGTTTTTCCGCGTCAACCGGTCGAAGAAGACGGAAGACAAGTACGGGAACTTCCCGTCCGTCACGATTCCTGCGCATTCGCGCTACGTCTTCTACACTTCCGAACGTTACTCGAACAGCGCCGATATGTCGGTGAGCGCGTGGGCGACGCCGGCAGCGGAGGGTGTCCATCCGAAACTCTACGGCGACGACCTCCACAACGTCCTCGTCTGGCCGGACAAGATCAATCCCAAGAAGTTCCCGTTCGTGCGTCTCGTCCACACTCCAACCGGAACAATTGTCGACACGGTCGTGATTCCGAGCGACATCCCCGACGGCTATTCGATTATCGTCGATCCTGTCGAGGACGGCAAGGCCACGACGCGCTGGATGACCGCGACCCCCACGCGCGGGACGGCCAACACCGCGACGGGGCTGGTCGCGCTCGGCCCCAATGCGGGTCCGCTCTACGAGCGCAAGGATCAGAAGAAGCACGACAGCGCCAGCGAGTTTGCCCGCGTCGCCGCGCCGGCGCAACCGGGCGAGGACTACCCGATCACCTTCTCGCTCAATCCGACGATGCACCCGACTTCGGTCGCTGCCGTGCGTGATGAGGACAAGTTCACCTCTATCAAACTTGTCTATCGCCGTGATCTGGACGATTCGACGCAGAAGGAGATAGAAGTAGACCTCGCCACGCTCAAGACCGATTCGAAGGACTGGGGCGACACCTACACGACGGCGATTCCGGCCGACGACCTCCCGGCGGCGGGTCATCTCGTCCAGTGGAAGTTCGTCGCCACGGATGCGTCGGGCAATGTCTGGACGACGCCGAGCTTCAACAACCCGGATGACGGCTACGAGTGGTACGGGACGATCGTCGAGCCGTCGGCGGATCAGACCTCCGCCACGCTGCAGACCTGGCATCTTTTCGCGGATTCCGCCTCGCTGGCGCAGATGGACGTCGATGCCGACTCCCAGGACCTGGACGTCGTGCCGCACAACGCGCGCGTGGCGATTTACGATTCGTCGACCTCCAACTACTACGACTACGTGCGCATCGATCTGCGCGGACACACCTCGGCCAAGTTCACCAAGAAGTCGCACGGGCTCCGCTTCGCGAAGACGCATCCGCTGTCGATACGGGACGTCGTATCGGGCGAGATGATCGAGGAAGTACGCAAGAGTTCGCTGATCGGCGAGCCGGCGGATCCGAGCTACATGCGCCAGATGGTCGCGTTCTGGCTCTGGAACAAGATGGGCAACAGAGTGCCGTTCGACTTCCCGGTGCGCTGCAATCTGAACGGCGAATTCTTCCAGCTGGCGTTCCATTCCGAGCGCTTCTCGGACGAGCTGATCGAAGACTTCTACAAGCTCGACAAGTACGGCTACAGCTACAAGAACGTCGGTACGCTGAAAAGCGCTTCCGGCACCACCGCCGGCGGCATCGAGAAGAAGACCCCGGACGATGGCAACGAAAGCGATACTACCGTCCTTCAGGAAGAACTCCGCGCCAAGATCACGGCGGCCCAGAATGTGTCGAGCGATACGACGGGTGCGGATACGAATGGGCTTGATGACGCAGACCTGACGAAATTCGTCGTCGAGAAGTTCGACCTTCCCGCCTGGCTCAACTATCTCGCCTCCGCGCGCATCACGCAGGAGATGGACGACGTGTGGGCGAATATCTCGATCTACTACGACAACCCCGAGATGACGGAGGGCGTGCGCGGCACGGGCACGTGGATGCCGCTCGGCTACGACATGAACCTGTGCTTCGGCCAGTACTACCGCGACGGCGGCCTCGGCCAGCTGGGCGCTATGGCGACCAACGACTGGTTCAAGTCCCATCCGTTCTACGGCGGCAACCGCGTCCGCTGCTATACGTCCGCCACCTACGGCACGGTCGTGAACACCGGCAACGACGGCGTCGAGGCCGTCTGGCAGAACGCGAAGTTCCGCCGCCTCTACCTGCGTCGTCTCCGCACGCTGATGGATCAGGAACTCAAGGCGCCGGGCACGTCCGAGACGGAGGTGCCGTTCATGGTCAAGATGCGCGAGCTGGCGGAACTGATGCGCGCCGACTCCGAACTGGACGCGGTGAAGTGGCCCCACGCCTCGTCGAACACGGGTGTCATCGACGTCTGGGGCACCGCGTGGCCGGCGACGATGGACAAGGGCATCGACGACATTTGGAACAACTACGTCGTGCCGCGCCGCACCCATCTCTATGTCACCCACGCGGCAACGAATACCGCATGGGAGATCGGCTACGCCACGCAGCGGAACGCCGGTATTCCCGAAGCCCAGAGTCCCGTGTCCGAACTCAAGCCCGGCTTCAGCGCCGCGTACGATGCCACGTCGCAGGCCGTCATCATCTACAACACGAATACGGAGGCGGTCGATCTCTCCGGCTGGACGTTACGTGGCCCCGTCACGATGACGCTCCCCGCCGGTACGGTCGTCGATGCCATTCAGGGCGGTACGGCGGGCGAGGTCTACGTGACGGCGGATCGCCGCGTGACGGTAGCCGCGCTGACGGTGGCCGATCAGGTAGTCGTCGGCAATGGCACGGCGGGCGCGGCGGATGATCCCGTGACCCTCACGGCGTCGGATGGAACGCCGGTGGTTCTCGCGCCGGTCACCCCGGCCGCATCGGTCGTGGTGGAGGCGGAGAACGAAGCGGCTGCGCTCGAGGCGGCGACACTGGTCGTCGAGGTGCCGTCCGCCGCCGCTGACCTTGCCGAAGCGGATTACCGCGCCTACTTCCGGCTCGTCGCGACTCCCCTTGCCTCCTCCCCCGGCTCGTTCACCGTTTCGGCGGTGCTGGATCCCGATGTCGTGCCCGTGCCGCAGATCGGCACCGTGGCGGAAGACATCGCGCCGCTGACCGTCGTCACGGACGCCTCGGGCCAGACGAAGCTGGCGGTAGGGGTCGTCAACGCCAAGCAGGGGCTGTGGTACGGAATCACGGCGGCGGACTCGCTGCTCGATCCATTCGTGGCGGAGCCGTCGACCTTTAAGCTGGTCGAGGAAGCGTCGGGGCAGCTTAAGCTGGAGACCATGTCGCGCACGACGAACCGCAGGTTCTTCAAGGTCGAGGTTCAGCCCCTGCAGCCGGCGCAGACGAATTAACGGCCGCGGAACTCGGGCATCGTTTCGCCTTCGGCGTGGTTGACGCCCTCCCGGCGGGCGGTCTTGAAGACCGTCCGCCACAGTATTCGGAGGTCGAGGAGGAGGGTGCGGTTGTCGACGTACCAGACGTCGAGGCGGAACTTCTCCTCCCAGGAGAGCGCGTTGCGGCCATTGACCTGGGCCCAGCCCGTGATGCCGGGGCGCACCTCGTGGCGACGGGCCTGTTCGGCGGAGTAGCGCGGCAGATAGGCGACGGGAAGGGGGCGGGGACCGACGAGGGACATCCTGCCCGAGAGGACATGGAGGAGCTGCGGCAGTTCGTCCAGCGAGGACTGGCGCAGAAAATGCCCGAGACGGGTCGTCCGCTCGGCATCCGTGCCGGAACCGCCGCGCATCGTGCGGAATTTGCGGAAGCGGAAGGGCCTGCCGCCCCGCCCCGCCCGTTCTTGGATGAACAGCACGGGCGCGCCCATGGTCGCACGGACGGCAAGGGCGACGAGGAGCGCGAGGGGAATCCAGAGCGGCGCCGCAAGAAGCGTCAACAGAATGTCGAATGTTCGTTTCACCGCCCATATTGTAGCAAATTTTGATATAATTTTAGAGACCATAAGGAGGTACGTATGAGAGATTTGATTATTGTCGGTGCCGGTGGCTTCGGTCGCGAGGCCATTTGGACGGTCGAGCGCATCAATTCGCTGTCGCAGCAGCCTGCATGGAACATCCTCGGTTATGCCGACGACGATCCGAAGTGGACGAAGGGCGACAACTTCGAGGGCTATCCGATCCTCGGCACGGTTGAGACGGCCTCGCGGGACTATCCAGGCGCCTCGGTCTTCGTCGCCATCGGCAACAACACCAAGCGTGCGGATATGTACCGCCGTCTGCGCGGACATGATTTTCCGGCGCTGATCGATCCCAAGGCGCAGATATCCCCGACCACCGAGTTCAAGCACGGTTCCTTCATCGGCGCCGGTGCGGTCATCCAGGTCGGTACGGATCTCGGCAAGTTCGTGCTCGTGGGGTCGAACGCGGTCATCTGCCACGATGCCGTCCTCGGCGATTTCGTGAACGTGGGGCCGGGTACGGTGATCGCCGCCGGCGTGAAGGTTGGCGAGGCGGTTTCCTTCTTCGCCAATTCCTCCACCATGCCGTGGATTGACATTGGCGCGAACGCCACCATCAGCTGTGGCGTGGGCGTGAAGGCCGACGTCCCGGCGCATGCCGAGCTCTGAAGCGTTGAAGTGGATCGCCTATAATCTCCTTTTCGCGCTGGCCTTCCCGTTCATGCTGCCGGGGTTCCTCCTGCGGATGCTGCGCCGGGGAGGTTATCGTGCGCGGATGCTGGACCGTTTCGGAATCTACCCGAAGGCGGTCGTGGCGGCGTTGGCGGAAGGGAACGGTTTCGTCTGGCTGCACGCCGTCAGCGTGGGCGAGGTCCAGGTCGCGGGTCAGCTGATGCGCGAATGGCGTCAGGTTGAGCCGGGCGTGCGCTTCTGTTTTTCGACGACGAGTTCGACGGGGTGGCGGATGGCTGCGCGCGAGGTTTCGGCGCGCGACGTGCTCATCTACAATCCGCTCGACTTCCCGAGTTTCGTGAAGAGTGCGCTGGCGGCGGTGCGCCCGCGCGCGATCGTGCTCACCGAAAGCGAGATCTGGCCCGTCTTCATCCGTCGGGCGAAGAAACTCGGGATACCGCTCTTCCTCGTCAACGCCCGCGTCAGCGACCGCAGTGCGCCGCGCTACAAGGCCGCACGCTGGTTCTTCCGGGACGTCTTCGGCTGCTTCGCGCACATCTTTGCGCAGAGCGAATGCGATCGCGCGCGTCTGCTGGCGGCGGGTGCGCCGGCGAATCGTGTTTCGGTTACGGGCAGCTTCAAGTTCGATGTCGCGCGCCGCGATCCTGCGAAAGAGGCGGAACTGCGCGCGTGGATCGACCCGCCCGTCGGCGCGTGGATTCTGCTCGGCGGTTCCACCTGGCCGGGCGAAGACGCGGCGTTGCTCAGGGTCTACCGGACGCTCGCCGGCACGGCGGTTCCGGCGCACTCGCCCCGTCTGGTGATCGCGCCGCGACACTTCGAGAAGGCCGATGCGGTCGAGGCCAATATCCGTCGGGCGGGGTTCGCCTGTGTGCGGCGGAGCCGGGGCGACCGGCCGTCTTCGGGCGGTGACGGCGTCCCGCCCGTCTTCCTTGCCGACACCACGGGGGAGCTGATGGGGCTTTACGGAATCGCCGACGCCGTGTTCGTCGGCAAATCGCTCTGTGCGCATGGCAGCCAGAACATGATCGAGCCGTGCCTCTGCGGCAAGCCGACGGTAGTCGGCCCCTATACGGAGAACTTCCGTCCCGTCATGAGCGATCTCCTGGAGGGCGGGGGCATCGTGCAGGTGGCGGACGAGGCGGGGCTTGCGAAGACGATCGGCGGCTGGTTCGCGGATGGCGACGGCGGCCTGGGTGCGCGCGCCCGACGGGCGGTTGAACGGCGCTGCGGCGTAGTGCCGAAGTGCGTGTCGGCCATCGCGTCGGCTATTCCGAAGCGGCCGCCCGTGCATCCGCGCCATGGCGGCGGCAGTGCGTGGAAGGGCGTCTGGGCGACGTTACTCTTCCTCGCCGGGCTGGCGGGCGGCGTGACGGCGATCAAGTCCGTCTGGACGCCGCCGCCGCTGGCGCCTGAGGCCGTGGAGATTCCGTTCAAGCTGCTATGGACCCTGTCGGCGCATATCGCGATGACGGAGAAGCCGGACGCGAAGCGCGTGCTGCTGGCCGATCTGGCGGCGGAAAAATACCGCGCTGCCTTTGAGCATGCGGGACTCAGATGCGTCCGCGGCACGGAGTCGGGGCGATATGACATCGTGCTGGCAACAGGGGCGGATTGCGCGTGGGAGGCGCCGCTGGCGCGGCTTTCCAGAAACGGCGTCCTCGTCTGGTGCCTCAACGTCAAGGACATGTCGGCGGCGGATTTCCGGCGGCAGCTCACCGCCTTCCCGTGTCAGGAGGTGCATCTCTGGATGCCGTCGGAATTCGAATGGGTGCTCGCGGGACGCCGCGTGCCGCGTCGGCTCAAGCTGGGGGCGATGCTCGATTTCTTCACCCGCAGTGACGCGGCGCTGGCCGATCTGGCGGCGGCGGAATGCAATTCGCTGCCCGAACTCTTTGCGAGCTATGTCGGTACGCGCGAGGAGGTGATGGGGGCCTTTGCGCAAGGCGACCTCCATCAGCGCGTGCGCCCCGAGTTCTTTGTCGCCAAGGAGATTCCGACGGTGGACTGGATCACGAACGACGTGGACGCGGACATCTTCGCGGCGCTGGGGCGCGACATCCACCGGGTGCAGGTGGCGCGGCGGCTCTTCCTGGAGGGCTCCATGGTGGCGCGCACGCTCGGGGACGGGAACCAGGAATCCAGGATAGACGAGGTCGTCGGCAAGTGGGAGGCGGCGGGATTGCACAACGGTCACGATCCGATGATGCTGGAGCGGCTTTTCCGGCTGCAGATCAATGCCACGGCGATGGAGCAGGTCGGCAATTTCAAGGGCGCCGCGAGTTGCTACGAAATGATGCTTGTCATCCGTCCGAAGAATGCGGCGGCGCTGCTGCGGTATGCGGATTGCATGCGGATGCTCGGCAAGTCCGAGCTGGCGGTGGAGCTGAAGAAGAAGGCGAAGGAGATGATGAAATGACGAAGGGATTCCAGCTGCTGTCGGTCGCGGGTGCGGCGGCGCTTCTCGCGGGGTGCTTCACCGTGCATCATTCGGAATACCCCGAAGTGCAGATGTCGTGTCTGCCGGAAGGCCGGTCGATGTCGGTTCAGCTGACGGGCTTCGAGGCAACGCTGACGACCTACGTGCCGATCTACGGGTATGAGACCGTCTACCGCCATATGCCGGTGTACACGCGCCATGGTCACTACTGCGGCGGCTACACCGTGCCCGAGACGTATGCGACGACCGCCTATATGCCGCAGCCCCGATCCACGTCGGCTTTCGTCGAGCGGGCGCAGGAGGCCTTGGAGGGCGCGGGGTTCAGTGTCAACGCCACGGGGGCGACCTACCGCGTCGAGGTGAAGTTCGCCGGTCCCATCGTCACGGACGGCGACCGCACGGCGGAGGCGCTGTGGCTCATCCTTTCCGCTTTCAGCGCGGACTACGGGGTGCAGACGTGGACGGCGAAACTGCGGATCTACGATGTCGCCTCGGGTGCGCTGGCGATGCGCGCGGACTATACGCAGAAGGGATCGGCTGCGGTCTGGGGACCGCTCCCGTTCCTGAGCCCCGCAGGTTCCGATCAGACCTCCGACAATACGCTGCAGTGCTGGACGTTGACGGCGCTGACCGATCGCGCGATGGCGGATGCCACGGCGTTTCTCGTGTCCAAGTCGCAATGAGTTTCGTTCTTTCCAGTTTCTTCACGGCTTCGGCGCTCGGTACGGGCAATACCGAGACGCTTGCGAATTACCTGAAGGGCGAGGCCCCGGGAATGCGGGAGATCGCGGGCGATGTGCCCGGCCGCCGGTTGTGGTTTGGATCCGTTACGGCGACGCTTCCGCCGGCGGAGGATCTGCGCGGCCGCACGCGCACCAACCGCCTTCTCGCCCTCGCGGTGCGGGAGATGCCCGAGCTGCGGGCGGCCGTGCGGGCGTTCGGGCCCGCGCGCGTCGGGATCGTCCTCGGGTCGAGCAATACGGGCGTTCACGAGGCGTTCGGTCTGGTGGAGCGCTGGATCGACCGTCGCGCCGCCGACCCATCCGCGCCCAAGCCTTCCGAGTTCGATTTCTCCATGCTCGAGCTGGGCACGCCGTCCCTGTATCTCAAGGAGCTCCTTGGCGTGGAGGGCCCCGCCTATACGGTCTCCACCGCCTGTTCCAGCGCGGCCAAGGCATTCGCCGCCGCACGGCGGCTTATCGCGTGCGGGCATTGCGACGCGGTCATTACGGGCGGGGTCGACGGGCGCTGCCGCTTCGCTTTGAACGGCTTCCATGCGCTGGGCGCGTTGAGTGAAGGCCGTTGCCGTCCGCTGGCGGCGGATCGCGACGGCATCAACCTCGGCGAAGGCGTGGCGCTCTTCGTCATGACCCGCGGCGATGCGGGCGTCGTCCTCGCGGGCGTCGGCGAGACGAGCGACGCCTACCACGCGACCGCGCCCGAACCCGGGGGACGCGGGGCGGAGGCGGCGATGCGCGCGGCTCTGGCGGATGCGGGACTGCGGCCGGCGGACGTTGACTACGTCAATCTCCACGGTACGGGGACCCCGGCAAATGACGCCATGGAGACGCAGGCCGTCGGACGCATCTGGCCGGATTGGATCGCCGGCCATCTCACGGGGCACCCGTCCGCGTCGGTCGTGTGCGAGAGCACCAAGCGGTATACGGGGCATTGTCTCGGCGCGGCGGGTGCCGTCGAGGCGGCGGTCTGCGCGCTGCTCGTCCAGTCGGGGCTTTGCAACACCGCACTCAGCAACAGCTTTGCCTTTGGAGGCGCGAATGCCAGCATCATCCTTACCGCTTGATGACGTCCTGCCGCATCGGAAACCGATGGTCCTGATCGACGAGATCGTCTCGTGCGATCCGGCGGCGGGCACGCTCACGGCAGCGGTCACGGTACGGCGCGAATGGTGCGAGAACTGGGCGGCGATCGAGTTCATGGCCCAGACGGCGGCGGCGCTGGTGGGGGCGGCCGATCGCGCGGAGGGGTGCACCGGCCCCGCGCGTCCGGGGTTCCTGCTGGGTACGCGGCGGCTGGATCTCGATGTCGCGCGGTTTGACGTCGGCGCACGTTATCTGATTACGGCGGTCTGCGTCTTCTCCGATGCGACGGCGGCGAGTTTCGACTGTGCCATCACGCGTGACGGCCGGACGGTGGCGAAAGCCCTGCTGAACGCCTACCGTCCGCCGGATGTCCGGGAATTCCTGTCGGAGCGGCGGTGATGACGCGCGCCGCCCGTCACGCCCGGAGGATTTAGGAACAAACTAATACAATGCATAAGGAAGGAGATACAACAAGTGAACAAGAAGGTTGAAAACGCGACGGTCCAGACGATGCGCTCTGGCTTCACGCTCATCGAAATCCTGGTCGCGGTCGCTATCATCGGTATTCTGGCGACGGCGGCGGTCGTCGGCATCCCGGCGCTGCTGGATGACGCGAAGGAAGATTCCGCGCGGCAGAACGTGCAGACGCTCAAGCAGGGCGTAACGGCGTTCCAGATGAAATATCCGGGCAAGCGCTTCGACAGCCTCCGCCAGCTGGTTGAGGGCGACGACGAGCATCCGCCGGTGATCGACGGCGGCGAGGACGTGCTGATCGACCCGTGGGGCAGCGAGTACAAGTACGAGAAGCGCGGCAAGCGTTTCGCCATCGTCTCGTTCGGCCCCGACCGCGAAGAGGGAACCGAGGACGACATCCGCAGCGACAAGGTGAAGTCCAAGGCCAAGAACGAGAACTAACCCTCCCACGACGGAATCCCTCCCGTGCGCCAGGCGTTTACGCTCATCGAACTGCTGGTCGTCATCGCCATCATCGGCATCATGGCGACGGCGGCGGTCGTGGAGTACGCGACCGGTCGCGAAGGCGCGCGCCTCAAGGGCGCCGCGCGCGACATCTACGCGACGATGCGCCTGGCGCGGGCGAAGGCCTTGGTGACGCGCCAGCCCTGCATCGTGACCTATTCCTCGACGGAGATCGGCGGCGAGGTCTCGGCCAAGGTCGAGATCACCGCCGCGCGGATCTTCTCGAACGACGACAAGGCGACGGCGACGAATCTGCGCGGCGAACTCGTCTATCTGAACGGCGACGAGGAGCCGGCGGAACCGGACAAGCGCGCCGCCGTCGTCATCGAGGGCAAGACCGAGGAGCCGGAGGAGACGCCGACCGGCGAAACGTTTGAAGACGTGCTCTTCGCGCCGATCGACGATACGGTCATGAAGGGCATCTGCATCAAGGTCGAGAAGGGCGAGGACGTGCTCTCCTCCGCCGACGACCCCGAGGCCGAGAAGAGCAAGGCGAAGATCTCGGTCTTCTCCAACGTCGATTATCTCGTCGGGAAACTCCGTGACGACGAGACGCGCAAGGCAAGCGCCGAGAAGAAGGAGGAGACGGACGCGGCGGCGACCGACACGGCGGCAACGGCTTCCGACGACCGGCAGGAACGCGTGGATGTCGTCTGGGGCACCAACGGATGCTGCGAACCGCATCAGGTCCGGGTCTACTGCGGCGGCACGAATCCCGAATCGGGTCTGCTCATCAAGGTCGATCGCTTCGGCGCCGCCCGCATCGTGACCGGGGAGGACGAGCCGTGAGAAGGGGCTTCACGCTCTTGGAGGTGCTGCTGGCGACCGTTATCCTCGGCTTTGGCCTCACGGCCATTCTGATGTCGATGATGACGGCGCAGGAGGTCATGCTGGGATCGGCCTACCTGGAGACGGCGCAGGAGGTGATGGATCTCGGCGAGATGGCCTATCCGCTGACGGACGTCACCGACGTCAAGACGGAGCTGGACGTCCAGGAATGCAAGGCCACGGAACTCTGGGAGAAGATCTCCGACGCGCGGCTTTCCAACGAGCAGGAGGAGAAGTTCCACGGCTACACCTGGCGGCGCGAATGCCTCAATCTCGACGATACGGATGACGACCGCAAGCGCATCTGCAATCTTTATGTCATCAAGGTCACCGTCCGCTGGGGCAACGATCTGCGCGGACACTACAACGAAGAGAGCTACGTCACGCTCTGGAGGGATCCGAATGATTCGTCCAACTGATCTTCGCGGCGGCTTCACAATGGTCGAGGTCCTGCTCGCGGTCGTCATCGTCGGGCTGATCTCGACGACGACGTTCGTCGCCTTCCACGCCGTCAACAACGCCTGGCAGACCTCGACGGAGTACATGGACAAGCTCCAGCGCACGGATTATGCGCTTGATCAGGTCGTCACGGGCCTCAGGAGCATGTACTATCCGCATACGGGCCAACAGAGCTACGACTACGGGTTTATGCTCTTTGACGGCGGCAATGGCGAAGATCCGGACGACTCCGACATGATCGAGTGGTCGAAGACGGGTTCGTCCATCATCGACGTCAACAGTTCCGTCAAGGATACCGTCCACCGCGTGCGTGTCATGGTGCTGGAGGAGGGCAACCGCGATTTCAAGACGGAGATCCCCGTCACGGGGCTCTACGCACGGCTGTGCCCCGACATCGCCCTGCGGCCCAAGGACGATAGCGATATCGACTACACGTTCGCCAACGAGGAGATGTACAAGCCCGTGCTGATCGCCTCGGGCGTCGTCGGCTTCAACTGCCGCGTGATGAAGGAGGCCCCGACTTCATCCACCATTACGGACGATAAGTTCGAGGACGAATGGACGAACTCGAACGCCGTACCGTACAAGGTCGAACTCGCGTTCCGCATCGCCGATCCCGAAGGGAAGAGCTACCGTTCGAACACGGCGCCGATGATGCGCATTGTGCGCATCCCGATTCACGAGCAGAGCCTGGACGGTGCGAACACGCCGACGGACGAGACGAACGACGGCGGGGCGCGTCCGGGCGGCGCGGGCGGTTCGGGGACTTCAGGCGGCGCGGGCGGTTCGGGGACTTCAGGCGGCCCCGGCGGCGGTATGAATCCGGGTGGCATGGGAGGAGGCCCTCGATGAGGATGCGGCGCGGCGGAGCTTTGCTGATGGCGCTGATGATCATTGCCGTCCTTTCCGTGATGGTGCTTTCGTTCACCTACGAGGCCAACCAGCAGGCGGGCATCAACGTCTACGTGCGCGAACGCAATCGCGTGGCGCGGGTCATCGATGCGGGACAGGCCATCGCCGAGGTGATGCTCCTGAACTACAAGTCCGCGCCGGCTTGGAGCAAGGATCAGGACGACGAGAAGCTCAAGGAGGACTACAACATCTGGATTCTCGCGCAGCAGGATCTCAACGAGCACAACCAGTGCAAGATCGAACGGGTGCTCCTGGACGACACGCGCGGCAAGGACGGCAGCCTCGTCAACACCGCGACGGTGAGCGTGGAGATCAGCCTCGTCAATTCGGGTCAGAAGGGTGTCATCAACATCAATCAGCTCTACAGCGGCGCCAACGACTCGAAGTATTCGGAGCGCTGGTGGATGATCTTCAAGTCGCACAACATCCCCGAGAAACTGTCGACGCCGAAGGACGGGACGATCAACCTCTGGAACATCCTCATCGCCTCCTGGAACGACTGGCGCGACCAGGATGATACGGTGACGGCGATCGACGGTGAGGAATGCGGCGCCGAGAACCAGTGGTACGAGGAGTACGAGGAGGATAACCGCCTTGATGACGAGGACAGGAAGCGGCCGCGCAACGCCGCCATCCCCGATGTGCACGAGCTCGCCTACGTGCGCGGTTTCCGCGAGTATCCTCAGGTGCTGACCGGCGGCGTGATCAATCCGTGGGAAGACCCGGATGACCAGATTACGGTAAAGGGTATCGAGGACCTGTTCTGTACGGAGGGCGCAAACAAGATCACCATCGATCCGCAGACGCCCATCGATGCCCTCATCACCATTCCCGGCGTCTATGACGATCCGGCCAGCGACGATGCCGTGATGGAGGCGCAGAACGTGGCGCAGATGATCAAAGACGGCCTTTCCGTCATGCCCGAGGATACGAGCGATATCGATGAGCAGCGCGAATGGTGGCCGTATAAGGACTGGAACGATCTTACGGATCGCGTGGACGAGGACATCGGCAGCGAAGCGAGCAACTATCTCATCTTCCCCTCCAAAGGCTCGTCGGAAAGCCTCGTCTTCAATGTCAGGATCACGGGCGAGTCGATGGGAATGACCCGTACGGTGACGGCGCAGTGCTACGTCAGGGACAACAAGGTGCGCTACATTCGCTGGCGCGAGGACTGACGGATGGAGAGGCTGGACCGGCTGCTGCTGGGGCGCTACCCCGATTTCTCGCGCTCGCGGATCGAAGGACTCGTGAAAGCGGGTTACGTGACCGTCAACGGAGCCGTCGCCGTCAAGGCGGGGCAGAAGGTCGCCGAGACGGACGATATCGCGGTCGAGATACCGCCGCCCGTCCCGGCCATTCCCGAACCCGAGGATATTCCGCTTGACGTCGTCTTCGAGGACGATGACATGATCGTCGTCAACAAGGCGCCGGGAATGGTCGTCCATCCCGCCCCCGGACATTTCACGGGTACGCTCGTCAATGCGCTCCTGCACCGCTGCCCGGGTCTTTCGGGTATCGGCGGCGTCGCCCGGCCGGGGATCGTCCACCGCCTCGATCAGGACACGTCGGGCCTTATCGTCGTCGCCAAGACCCAACAGGCGATGGAGGGACTTACGGCGGCCTTCGCGTCGCACCGGCATATCGAGAAGACCTATCTGGCGATTTGTCACAGGACGCCCAACTCGGCGGGGCTGACCTGCGGTCGCATCGAGAATCTGATCGGTCGTCATCCCGTTGACCGCAAGAAGATGGCGATCGTCGCGCGTAATGGCAAGGTCGCCGTCACCAACTGGCAGATTCTTCCCTCCGTACCAGCCCCGCACCGGGCGCCAGACCCCAGGCCCCAAGCCCTCTCGTTCATCCAATGCCGGATTGAGACGGGCCGCACCCATCAGATCCGCGTGCACATGGCCTCGATCGGCCGTCCCGTCATCGGGGACAAGGTCTACGGCAAATCGTCTTTGGACATGCGGCTCGACCCCGTGCCTGCGCGGCAGATGCTGCACGCCTGGCGACTGAAGCTCTGGCACCCGTGCCGGTCGGAGCAACTTGCTTTCGAAGCACCGATTCCCGCCGACATGCAGGCCTATTTGGCAACGTAATCGGCAAAGGGCATTGATTTTCTGGCAAGAGAGCTGCATAAGAGGGGCGGACGTGCCCCATCGGTGCGTCCGCTTTTGGTATAATACCCGCCAAAATGAAATCCACCTGGACCTTCTGCGAGAAATTCTGTCTGTTTGTTGCGACCGGCTTCGGCATCGGTCTTTTCGTGCCGTTCGCGCCCGGCACCTTCGGCAGCGTCCCGGGTGTGGCGCTGGCGTATGCGGTGGTGCGGCTGCCCGTCTGGGCGCAGATCCCGCTCTGCACCGCACTGGCGCTCTTGGCGATCCCGTTCTGTACCGTGGCCGAGCGGATGCTGGGCATCGTGGACGACGGGCGCATTGTGGCGGACGAGTGGATGCTCTATCCAATCGCGGTCGTCGGTCTTCCGCTCCACACGCTGCCGTGGTGGTCGATGCTCGTTTTCTTTCTCGTGGTGCGCGCGATCGACATCATCAAGCCGCCGCCGGCGCGGCAGTTGCAGGGCATTCCGGGCGGCCGCGGCATCGTCGTCGACGATTTCATCGCCAACCTCTATTCGCTGGGCATCAACTGGCTGATCTACTGGTATCTGTTCGCATGATCGACCCCATTCTCCGCATTACGGATCCCTGTGCGCCAATCGCCTTCGACCTCTCCCGTCCGCTGGAGATCGAGGTCGGTTGCGGCAAGGGTCAGTTCCTCGCCCGCCGTGCGGCGGCGAATCCCGATTGCGATTTCCTCGGCATCGAGCGCATGCTCGAACGCGTGCGTCTGTTCGCCGGCAAGTGCGTTCGCGGCGGAATCGACAATGTGCGGATTCTGCGTCTGGAGGCGCTCTATGCCTTTCACTATCTGCTGCCGGCACACCATGCGCGCACGGTCTACGTCTTCTTTCCCGATCCCTGGCCGAAGAAACGCCACCATTCGCACCGCCTGTTCGGTCCGCTCTTCCGCGCGGCGCTCTGGAAGCGTCTCGAAGTCGGCGGCAAGCTCGAGTTCGCGACCGATCACCAGGAATATTTCGAAGAGGTCTGCGCCGGTTTCGCGGAGGATCCGCGTTTCGTGCGCACCTTCCCCATGGCCCGGCCGAAGACGGTCTGGACCGAGTTCGAGACCATGTTCCGCGAACAGGGTCTCCCCATCTACAGCGCGTGCTGGCGTTCGCTGCCGGCGGACGACTTGCCGCTTGAACCCCTGAAGATTCCGCCCGAAGCCGAACCGCGCGCGGGCATCGTGAGAAGAAATGAACGCTGAAATCCTGAACCGGATGCAGTCCGAGGTCGGCGCATCCGCCCGCCAGATCGCCGCCGTCGAGAAACTGCTGGCCGAAGGCAACACCGTCCCTTTCATCGCCCGCTACCGCAAGGAGATGCACGGCAACCTCGATGAGGTCGCCATCGGCAGGATCCAGGAGCGCCTCGGCTACTACAATGAACTTGAAGCCCGCCGCGAGACGATCCTGAAGTCCATCGCCGAGCAGGACAAGCTCACGCCCGATCTTGAGCGGAAGATTCGCGCATGCTATCAGAAGACGGCGCTCGAAGACCTCTACCAGCCGTATAAGCCGAAGCGCCGCACGCGCGCCCAGATCGCGCGGGAGAAGGGGCTTGAACCGCTTGCGGACGCGATCTGGCGCGGCGCCGCCTTCGAAGGCGCAGACGAGGATCTCGCCGGCGCGCGCGACATCCTCGCCGAACGCATCGCCGACATGGCGAACGTGCGCGGCTACGTGCGCCAGCTGTTCGCCACGAAGTCCGTCGTCAGGAGCGAGGTCGCCTCGCCTGCGCCGAAGGAGCCGACGAAGTTCGAGCAGTACTACGACTTCTCCGAATCCATTGCGACGATTCCCTCGCACCGCTACCTGGCCATCCGCCGCGGACAGAAGGAGGGCGTTCTGTGGGTGAAGCTCGAGCTCGATCGCGCATTGGCCGTAGATGGCGTCCTGGGACTGGTCGCGGCGGCGCGCGCGGACGCGACAAATTCGGATGCGGCGGCGGAGCAGATTGCGCTTGCCGCCGAAGACGCCTACAGGCGGCTTCTCGCGCCGTCCTGCGAGATCGACGTCACGGTCGAGAAGAAGACCGAGGCCGACCTCGCCGCCGTTGAGGTCTTCGCGGAGAACCTGCGCCACCTTCTGCTGGCCCCGCCGCTTGGCGAGAAGGCCGTGCTTGCGATCGATCCGGGCATCCGCACGGGCTGTAAGGTTGCGATGATGGATGCGACGGGCAAGTATCTCGGCAAGACCGTCATCTTCCCCGGACAGCAGCCCGAGGAGTCCGCCAAGGCGCTGGCGATGATCGTCAACAAGTACCGTCCCCAGGCAATCGCCGTCGGCAACGGCACGGCGGGCCGCGAAACCGAGGCATTCTGCCGTTCGACCCTGAAACGGCTTGCCGCGCAGCATCCCGAAATCCCCACGCCGATGGTCGTCAGCGTCTCGGAGGCGGGGGCGTCGGTCTATTCCGCGTCGGAGATCGCCCGCCGGGAATTCCCCGACCTCGACCTCACCGTGCGCGGCGCGATTTCGATCGGACGCCGGCTGCAGGATCCGCTCGCCGAACTTGTGAAGGTCGATCCGAAGGCGATCGGGGTCGGGCAGTACCAGCACGACGTCCATCAGCCGCTCCTCTCGGCGAAGCTCGACGAAGTCGTCGTCAGTTGCGTGAACGGTGTCGGGGTCGAACTCAACACCGCGTCGGCGCCGCTCCTCGAACGCGTCTCGGGCATTACCCCGTCGCTCGCGAAGTCGATCGTCGAATACCGCGATGCGCACGGCAAGTTCACCTGCCGCGAAGACCTCCACGCGGTGAAGGGACTCGGCCCCAAGGCGTTCGAGCAGTGCGCGGGCTTTCTGCGCATCCGGGGCGCCGCGAACCCGCTTGATGCCTCGGCCGTGCACCCCGAACGTTACGCGCTCGTCGCGCAGATGGCATCCGACATCGGCCTCACCGTGCGCGATCTCGTCGGCAATCCGCTGGCGGCGAAGAAGATCGACGTGCGGCGGTACATCACGAACGACGTCGGCGAGCCGACGCTCAAGGACATAGTTGCCGAACTCGTGAAGCCGGGACGCGACCCGCGCGCCGTCTTCGCGCCGCCGAAGTTCCGTGACGACGTCACCCGCATCGAGGATGTCAAAGAGGGGATGAAGCTCGAAGGCGTCGTCACCAACGTAACCGCGTTCGGCGCCTTCGTCGACATCGGTGTGCATCAGGACGGACTCGTCCATCTTTCCGAACTGAGCGACAACTACGTGACCGATCCCGCTTCCGTCGTCAAGGCCGGCGACCGCCTGCAGGTGACGGTCATCGGCGTCGATCGCGCACGTGGGCGCATCTCGCTTTCCGCGAAGTCCAGGCCCGCGGTAGGCGGGCACGGCGCGGGTGGCAGCGCAGGCGGCGCTCCGCGCCGCCGCGCCCTGAAGATGTCCTTCGGTCCGTCTTCCGACGATTTCAGCTGCAATCCCTTCGCCAGCCTCTGATGCCGTCTGCCGCGTCCCTTCGGGAACCGATGGCGTGGAGGTGGTCCGCCGGGTTGACGGGGCGAGGGTGAAAAGAGGATAATAGAGCGTCTTCGGGACATGGTTGGAGTGACGGAACTGAGATTGGTGAAAGGAAAGGAGCCGGGATGAAGGTTAACGTCAACAAGGAATATATGATGCGGCACCTGCTGGTTGCCGCGCTGATGCTCGGGCTTTCGGGATGGTTCGGGTTCGACGGGTTCGTGCGCTATCCCGCCACCGATGCGGCGGCGCTCTACGAGGCGATCGAGGGTGCGCCGCCCGCGCCCGGCATGCCGGAGGCGGAACTTGCCAGGTTCAAGGCGCAGAAGATCCGCTTCCAGCGGATGTTTGCGCTTGCACTCCTGCTCGTCGGGGGCGTGGTCGGCGTACGGCTGGGACGGAGCATGCGGTTTTCGCTCGCGTATGATGCGGACGGATTCACAGTGAACGGCGTACGGCATGCCTATGCGGACGTGAAGGCCCTGGATGACGGCGAATGGGAGAAAAAGGGTATTGCGCGGGTGGTGCTCGCGGATCGCAGAATCGTCCTGGATGCCTGGCATCATGTGGGGATAAAGGAATTTTACGAAAAGTTAAAATCCACCGTTGACAGTTCCGCGAAAATTTGAGATACTATCCCTCCGTAGCACCCGTGGTGAAATTGGCATACACGCCAGATTCAGGTTCTGGTGCCGCAAGGTGTGTGGGTTCAAATCCCACCGGGTGCACCAACAGTTTGGCCCCTTCGTCTATCGGCTAGGACATATGGTTCTCATCCATGTAAGAGCGGTTCGACTCCGCTAGGGGCTGCCAAACCGGCAGAGGCGCATTGAGAAAGTTGCGGCAAGGTGAAGCGATTCTTCAGATACGTGTCAAAGACGGTGAAATGGTTTTTCATCGTCTTTTTGCTTTTTCTGGGCAGTCTCTTCTTCCGTGAACAGCGGTTGCCCAGGTTCTGCATTGACAAGGCGACGGAGCGTCTGTCCACCACGAATTTCGTCGTTTCCTGCCAGTCCGCATCCTACGGCTTCCGGCGGGGGCTGACTTTGAAGGGGGTGTGCGCCCATGACCTTACGCGGGCGAACCGACTGACTCCCGTCGTCGAGGCGCAGTCGGTGAATGTCAACCCCCGCACGCGCACGGTGCGCATCATCGGGGCGAAATACGCGCGTCTGCCCGATTCGTACTACAGCACGGAGTGCCGCGAGCGGAACGAACGGGTGGAGGTCGAACTGCCGTCCGTGCGCAGGTTCCAGCTGATTCTGGAGCGTCCCGAGGTGCTGGGGGTCAAGCCCGCGCAGGTCTCGGCGCAGGTGGCGGTGCGCGGCGGGCGCGTGACGCTTGACAAGATCCATCTCGACTGGTGGCCGCAGAGCGGGCGGCAGATGGCGTTGGACGGCAACTGGCGCATCGACTTCAATACGCAGAAGGTGACGGGCGAGGTGCATGGTCTGGCGACGCAGCCGCTGGTGCGTCCGCTCATCGAGGCGCTGGACATCACCTCGGCGCTTCCGTACATCGACGCCTTCACCGGCGTGAGCGAGCCGATTCCCGCGCAGGGCGATTTTGCGATCGATATGATGCGCGGCGATTTCGACATGCGGCTGACGCTTTCGCCGAAGACGCCGACTTATCGCGGGGCGCCGTTCCGTCAGGCGGACGGCACGTTGGGCGTGCACACGGAGATACGGGGGACGAACTGCAACGTGCGATTGACGGTCGATCTGCCGGCGGCGACCGATGCGAACGGGCGTACGCTCTCGGGGCGGATCGGCGTCACGAACATAGATGGTGTCGCGCGGCTTGCCTACGACGTCCGCAGTTCGATCGATTTCGCGGAGGCGCTCAAGGTCGCGGATTTCCTGACGGCGGACGACCTCTCGATGATCGCGTGCCATACGCCGCCCGTCCTGACGGTCAAGGGCGTGAGCGGCACGTCGGTCGACGATCTCGCGTACAACGACATCGATTTCACGGCGCGCGTGGAGAAAAGCACGTTTCTGGGGCTTCGCCTGAACAACGTCGTCGCCAGGTTTCGGCTGAAGGGCGATGTGCTCGACTTCTATGAGGCGACGGCGGAGGGTAGTACGGGCGGACGGATCTCGGCGCCGGGCGTGCTGCGCATTCCCCGGTTCGACGGCGACCGGGCGGAGTTCGCGACGAAGATCACCTACACGGGCGGTTCGTTGCAGGAGATGTCGGAATTCTTCAAGTTCGATCTGGGCGAACGCTGCGGGCGCGTCGACGGGTGGTGCGAACTTGCGGCGCCCGCCACGACGAATTTCGTGTCGCGGCTGAACGGGCAAGGGCATGTGGAGATTACGGACGGGTATCTGGCGCAGATAAAACTCTTTGCGGGGCTGACGCAGATTCTGGCGGACAAGGTGCCGGGCGTGGGATTTCTGGTGAACCAGTCGCAGGCATCGGCGGATTTCACGCTCACCAATGGCGTGTTCCGCTCCGACAACGTCTATATCGAGGGCGGGGTCGTCTCCCTGAAGGGATGGGGCAGCTACGACATTGCGCACGACAACCTTGATTTCGACGTGCGCGTGCAGTTCGTGAAGAAGGAGTCCCTTCTGGGGAAGATTCTTCATCCGGTGACCTTCCCCTTCACGAAGCTGCTGTTGGAGTTCAAGGCCACGGGGCCGATCGACGAACCGAAGTGGAACTACATCAGCATTATCGACAGAATCCTGTGACAGGGATCCCGGAGAGCGGAGGGAGCATGAATCTTACGAGTCCGAGTCAAGTGAAGGCGTGGTGCATCGAGCACGAGTTCCATCCGAACAAGGTGCTGGGGCAGAACTTCCTCATCGACCGCAACGCACGGGAGGCGATTGTGAACGCGGGTCTGGAGGGCGTTGAACCTGGCGCGCGCGTGCTGGAGATCGGCCCCGGAATGGGCGTGCTGACGGAGGAGATGCTGCGGCGGGGCTGCGCGGTCGTGGCCGTCGAGAAGGATCCTGTTCTGGCGGGACGTCTGGCGGAATCTCTCGGCAATCCTGCAAGGCTCACTGTCATTGCGGGCGACGCTTTGGAGGTCCTCAAGCCGCCTCATCTCCGGCGGACGGACGCTCCGGCGGCCAATTGTGCCGTCGACGGCCCGTTCGCCTGCATGGTGTCCAATCTGCCCTATCAGGCCGGCACGCGCATCCTCCTCGATCTCGTTCAGGCGCGGCAGCTGCCGGCGATGACCGTTCTGGTTCAGACGGAGGTCGCCGAACGTCTGGCGGCAAAGGAAGGCTCGAAGACGCGGGGGCTCGCGGGTGTATGGGTGCAGCTCGATTACGACGTCAAAATTGTGCGCAAGGTGGCGGCCAGCTGCTTCTGGCCGCGTCCCGCAATCGGCTCGACCATTGTGCGGCTGATACGTCATGAAAGAAATCTTGGGCTTTCCGGCGAAGAACGCGATCTTTTTCATCGTTTGACAAAAAAAGCCTTTGAGCATCGCCGTAAGCAGCTTGGCAGTATTTTCAAAGATTTGATACAATCTAACGCACGAGCCGAAGAGCTCGCAAACGAAGATTGGATAACCCTAGTGAAAGGATTGTTGACGCATGAAGACGCCTGAGGAGTTCTTGAAGGAGAATGGTTTTGTCGCGGCGGCGGAGATCGATCGCCAGGCCTTGATCTCGGCTTTTCTTTCCGAGATGGAGAAGGGGCTTAAAGGCGAGCCGTCGTCTCTGCTGATGATTCCGACCTACGTGGGCGTCAACGGCAAGATTCCGCAGGGCGCGAAGGCGGCGGTCCTCGATGCGGGCGGTACGAACTTCCGCAGCGGCGTCGTCACGATTCCGCCGGTCGTCAGCGATAAGCGGAACCAGCCGATGCCCGGCACCAAGGGCGAAGTCGACGAGGAGACCTTCTACAAGACGTTTGCCGACGAAATCAAGCGCGTCAAGCCGCTCGCCACGACGAAGAAGATCGGCTTCTGCTTCTCCTATCCGGCGGACGCGACACCCGCGCTCGACGCGAAGCTCGTCCACTGGACAAAGGGCATCCAGGCGCCGGCGATCGTGGGTCAGTACGTCGGGGCGGAACTGCTGAAGCGCCTCGGCGGCGGCGAGATCGCGATTGTGAACGACACGGTGGCGACGCTGCTTGCGGCGAAGGCGACCGAGGGGAACAGGACCTATTCCTCTTACATCGGCTTTATCCTCGGCACGGGGACCAACTCCGCCTACGTCGAGAAGAACCGGAACATCCTCAAGCTCAAGGGCGTGGATCCGGACGGGTCGATGATCATCAACGCCGAGTCGGGCGGTTTCGATAAGATCGAGACCAGCGCCTTCGACAAGGCGGCGGATGCCCAAACCGCGTTCCCGGGGTGGCATATCTTCGAGAAGCTTATTTCGGGCGCCTATCTCGGGTCGGTCGGTCTCGAAGTCTACAAGGCCGCCGCGAAGGAAGGCCTCTTCTCCCGGAAAGCGGCGGCGGAGATCTCCGGTCTCGGGGCCCTCGAGACGATGGATTTCGACAACTTCTGCGCGAACTACCGGAAGCCGGGCCGCGACAACGTGCTGGACAGGATCTTCGAGGATGCCGAAGACGCCAAGATGGCGCGCCGTCTCGGGATTCCCGTCTTCGAGCGGGCGGCGGTGCTCACCGCCGTGCATCTTGCGGCGTTCGTCATCAAATCGGGTGAGGGGCTGGACGCCTCCGCGCCGGTCGCGATCAACGCCGATGGTTCGACCTACTACAAGACCCGGGCGATTCCCTTTGCGGAGACGGTGATCAAGGAGATGGACGACATGCTGGTCAAGCGCCGCAACATCCACTATGCGATTACCCCGCAGGTCGAAGACGCCCCGATGGTGGGCGCAGGCATCGCGGCGATGCTGTAGGGGACGTCTGGAAGCCGGGGAACAGATAGATGAATGTCTGTAGGTTGATGCGTAGCCGGTATGTTCTGGCGGCGGCGATGCTGCTGCCGTTGTCCGGACGTTCCGTCGAAGTCGATGGCGTGGTCGCGACGGTTGACACGCAGTCCATCCTCCGCAGCGACATCGTCCGCGAGATGCGGCGCATGAATGCGGACGAAAGCCATTATGAGGAGATCCGCAACGCGCTGATCGAGCGCCAGCTGATTCTCAAGGCGGCGGCGACGGCGAAACTGTCGATGCAGGAGTGGGTGGTCGACAACCGCATCCGCGAGATCATCGAGAAGAGTTTCGAGGGCGACCGCAATAAACTGGTCGCGATGCTCGCCCAGCAGAAGCTCCCCTATGCCGAATGGCGTCAGCGCATCAAGGACGATATGATCGTCAGTGCGATGCGCTGGAACATCATCGACAAGAACGTCTCGGCGTCGCCGTCCGAAATGCAGGCCGAGTACAAGTCCCATCCCGAGCGCTATCAGGCCGAGGGACGGGTCACGGTGTCCGTGATCCTTCTGAAGCCCGAGAACGCCGGCAGACGGGCGGAGGTCAAGGCTGCACTCGGGGAAAAGTCGTTTGCGGAGCTGGCGAAGACTTATTCCGCCGATACCCATGCCGCCGAGGGCGGCGTCTGGAAGGACGTCAATCCCATTGAGGTCTTCCGTCCCGAGGTCTGCGCCGAAATCGCCAGGATTCCGAAGGGCGCCGTGTCCGACTGGGTCGAGGTGGATGGGTGGAGCTTCCTCCTGCGGAAGGATGACGAGATTGGCGCCCATGCGCGCACGTTTGCCGATGCCTACGACGACATCGAGGAGAACGTGAAGCGCGAGAATGCGCAGAAGCTTTACACCGACTGGATGGAACGGTTGAAGGAAGAGTCGTATATCAAGATTTATTGATGGCCCCCTTGCCATCTTAACCCGGAAAGGGTATAATATGCCCCTGCAATTTCTTAAAGGAAAAGAAGAGATATGAAGAAAGACATCCATCCGACCTACGATGACGCCACCATTACCTGCGCGTGCGGCAACGTCATCAAGACCCGCTCCACGAAGAAGGAAATGACGGTCAACACCTGCAGTTCCTGCCATCCCTACTTCACGGGGCAGAAGACGATGGTCGATACGGAGGGCCGTGTCGATTCGTTCAAGAAGCGCTACGCGAAGTTCGCGAAGTAATCTTGATCGATTCACACCAGATTGAGAACGTCCTGGGTCGTTTGGCGTCCGTAGAGGCGGACCTGAGCGACCCGGCTGTTTTATCGGACTCGAAGCGCTACCGTGCGACGCTGCGCGATCATGCCTTTCTCAAAAAACTTGAAGCGGCCTATTCGACCTACCGCAAGATCGTCGGCGACATCCGCGGCAATGAGGAGCTGCTCGCCGATCCCGATTTCAAGGACGAGGCGGCGGCCGAGCTGGAGTCTCTGAAGGCGGCTCTTGCGGCTGCCGAACGCCATGTGCTTGCCGCGCTGCTGCCGCCCGACCCGCTGGAAGGGCGCTCGGCGGTGATGGAGATCCGCGCCGGCACGGGTGGCGATGAGGCGGCGCTTTTTGCGGGCGATCTCTTCCGCATGTATTCGCGCTACTGCGAGATGCACGGCTGGAAGATCGCCGTGATGAACGAAAACGCGACGTCGCTCGACGGTTATAAGGAGGTCGTCTTCACGGTGCTCGGCGAAGGGGCGTACGGGCGCTTCCGCTTCGAGTCGGGCGGCCACCGCGTGCAGCGTGTGCCCGTCACCGAAGCCCAGGGGCGAATCCACACGTCGGCGGCGACCGTCGTCGTCTTTCCCGAGGCGGACGAGGAGGATGAACTGGAGATCCCCGAGAAGGACATCCGCATCGACCTCTTTTGCGCGGGCGGCGCAGGCGGCCAGCACGTCAACAAGACCGAGTCCGCCGTGCGCATGACCCATCTGCCGACCGGACTTGTCGCGGTCTGTCAGGATGAGCGCTCGCAGCAGCGCAACCGCGAGAAGTGCTTCAAGACCCTCAAGGCGCGCATCCTCGACCTCAGACGCCGCCAGGAAGAGGAGAAACTCGGTGCCGACCGCATGAGCCTGCGCGGTTCAGGCGACCGCTCCGAGCGCATCCGCACCTACAATTTTCCGCAGAACCGGATGACCGATCACCGTATCGATCTGACGCTTTATTCGCTCGACCGCATCATCGACGGCGAGCTCGAACCGCTGCTCGACGCGCTGGCCGCGCACGATCTCGACGAGCGCATTGCCCGTGCGCTGCGCTGAAAGGCTTGCCTAGGACTATGAACAAGCTGATCGTCATCGCGGGTTGGGGAAACTATCCCCGGTTGCTCATCGAGGGAGCGAAGAAGGCCGGCGTCCGTCAGATGGACTGCGTCGCCATCAGGGGCTCCACCAACCGGGCGACCTGGAAGGCGGCGGACAACGTCCATTGGATTACGCTCGGCGGCATCGCCGAGGGTATCCGCTGGTGCGGCGCGAACGGCTATCAGGGCGCGTTCCTTGCCGGTCAGGTCAATCCGCTTTCCCTCTTCCGCGGCCGTTTCGATCCCGAGGTCAGATTGTGGCTTGCCGAACTCCGCGTCAAGACCGCCCATACGATCTTCGGCAAGCTCGCCGAAAAGTTCGCCAGTGTCGGCGTGCCGATACTTCCCGCGAGCTGCTTCATGGACGATCACCTGCCGGGGATCGGCCCGCTTACCGCGCGCGGCTTTACGGAAGAGGAGGCGAGCGACGTCGCTCACGCCGCCGAGGTTGTCGCGGATATGGGGCATCATGACGTCGGGCAGACCGTGATGGTCAAGTCGGGCATGGTGCTCTCCGTCGAGGCCTTCGAAGGCACGAATGCCGCCATTAGGCGCGGTGGCCGGCTCGGCGGGTGCGGGGCGATCGTCTACAAGGCTGCGCGCGTCGGGCACGACATGCGCTTCGACATTCCCGTCATCGGACTGAAGACCCTGAAGACGATGCACAGGGCCGGCGCCACGGCATTGGCCTTTCAGGCGGGGCGGCTCGTCATGCTCGACCGGGCGTCCGTCATTGCTTATGCGAATGCGAAGGGCATCGCCATCGTCGGGGTCGATAGCGGCCTGCCGCCGGCACCCCTTCGTCCGTGAAAGGATCGCGTCCGATGAAGATTCTGCTGCTTGCGGGGGAGGAATCCGGGCTCATCTACGCCGATCGCCTCAAGGCGCGGCTGGCGGGACACGAAATCCGCGGCTACGCCGACTACGGTTTTCAGACCTCCGATCTCGCCGTTATGGGGTTCTGGCCGGTGTTGAGGCGCCTCGGCTACTTCCTCGGCGTCCGCAGGACGCTGATGCGCGCCATTGACGAATGGCGGCCCGACGTCGTCTGCACGATCGACTATCCCGGAATGAACCTCAAGCTCGCCGCCTATGCGAAGGCGAAGGGCGTCCGCACCGTTCATGTGGTCTGCCCTCAGGTCTGGGCGTGGAAGAAGGGACGTATCCCGAAGATCGAGGCGGCGCTTGATCATCTCTGCTGTTTCTTCCCCTTCGAACCCCAGCTCTTCCGTCCCGGTTTTGCGGAGTTCGTCGGGCATCCCCTCGTGGAGGGCTTTGGCGCGCGCGATCCCAACGCCTTTGAGAAGGGACTGGTCGCGCTTCTGCCGGGCAGTCGCCTCGGCGAGATCGCGCGCAACCTGCCCGTCATGCTTGCGGCGCTCGCGCAGCTTCCGGCGGGCGTCCATGCCGTCATCCCCGCCGCCAATGCAAAAGCCCAGGCCGTCATCAATTCAATCCTGATCAGGCACCCGGCGCCCCGCACCCGGTGCCCGGCATCCAGCGCCATTTCCATCCAACTCGGCGGCGCCCGTGAACTGCTGCTCCGGGCCGAATGCGCGGTCGTGGCGTCGGGCACGGCGACTTTGGAGGCGGCATTGGCGCGCTGTCCGACGGTGCTCGTCTATCGCGTTTCCGCCCTGCTCGCCTGGTTCGCCCGGCGCGTGATTCGGGAGATTGCGCACATTGGCCTGGTCAATATCGTCTGGGAGAAGGGCGGTAAGGTCGGCGCGGAACCCATGCCGGAGCTGCTGCAGGGGGGCTTCACCGCCGAAGCCGTAGCCGAGACGCTACGGCCCTGGCTGACGGATGCCGCCGCGCGCCGCGCCGCCATCGCACGGCTGGAGTCGACCGTCCAGACCCTTGGCACCGGCGGCGACGCCCTGGCGCGTGTCGCCGGACGAGTCGTCGCCTACGGACAGTCTACGGCACGATCTTCAGGATTCGTGGTGCATTGCGGAAGATCGGAAATGCCTTAGGGAACCCTTGGCGCGGACAGCGTGCGCGGTGAATCTGCATCTGCGGCAGGCGTGGCGTGGTGCGCCAGTTCTGATAATACGAGGAGAGAAGCCATGTCGGACTTTGTTGAATTTCAGGCAGATCCCGTTCATACGAAACGGGCGCGCGAACAGGCGCGCGCCTTGCGGCAGACGGACTGGTGGCGTGCGCAGTTGCAGAAGGGCGTCTGCCATTACTGCGGTCGGCATGTCGGGGCGGCGAACTTGACGATGGATCACGTCATTCCCGTCGCCCGTGGCGGCAAGTCCGTTCGTTCGAACTGCGTTCCCTGCTGTAAGAGATGCAACAACGAGAAGAAGGCGATGACGCCGGCGGAACAGATCCTGAAGAAATTGTTTGGCGAGGAGTAGGCGCGCCCATTGGAGTTGACTCAGGCGCGCTGGACGGGGAGCGGGCATCTACCTTTACCGGTTCGGCATCTGCCTCTTCCGGAAGCGGAGCGTGCGCGGCGCCTTCGATTGAGTTGGAAGCTAGTCCGGATGCTGGCTCCGGCGGAAATCGCGCATGGTCATCCCGAAGCGCTTCTTGAAGAGATTCTTGAGGTAGTTCGGGTTTTCGTATCCGCACGCGAGGGCAATCGAATCGATGGCTTCGCACGTGGTCGTCAGACGACGGCGCACTTCGTTGAGGCGGAGGCTGATAATCGTTTCACCGATTGTCCTTCCCTGGAGTTCCCTGAACCGCAGATCCGCGAGACGCCGCGAGCACCCGAGATGCCGGACGACGGATTCGACGCCGATCCCCTTGAGGGCGTTCTTGCGAATGTAGGCCATGGCCTTCTGGACGAGCTTCCCCGAGTTCGAGGATTCCGCCGTCGTGTCGCGGCGGACGACCTCCTTGACGCCCACGTAGAAAGTGCGCGGTGCAAACGGCGTATCGGCCTGCATCATCTCATCGAGGAGTTTTGCGGCGAGAAACCCCTCCTCTTCGAAGTCGGGCTGGATCGAGGAGAGACGCGGGCGGCAGTTCTCGCAGATCAGCGTGTCGTTGTCGATGCCGAGCACCATCACGTCTTCCGGCACGCGCCAATGTCGCGCACGGCAGTATTCCAGCACGTCGAACCCCGTGTCGTCATTCGCGGCGATGACGCCGATCGGACGGTCGAGGCCGGCGAGACCGTCCGCCTCCGCCAGTTCGTGGCACCAGAGCCCGCGTTCGCGCAGGGTCTCGCGAAATGCCCTGCAGCGGTCGGCGCTCCATTCCATGCGTGCCGGGTTGTGGACGAAGGCGTAGGCGCGGCAGCGGCCCGTGGAGACCAGATGGTTGGCGGCGGTCGCACCGATGTCACGTGCGGAGTTGCGGATGAAGACGATGTTCTTCCGCCGCGCGGAAAGCTGCGGATCGTAGATGTCCATCACGACGGTCGGAACGTCTATCCCGGCCAGCGGCGTGGCCGACGGTTCCGTTCCCGGAATCGAGATGATGTAGCCATCAAAAGTCTCCTTGAGCGTCTCCCGGACGCGCGCGGGGGTGAACTCCGCCGCCGTGCGCACGAACGCGATGTCCCAACCGTGATTGTCCCCAAGGTGGCGGAAAATGCCGCTGAGTTTGTCCTGCCCTGCGATGCCGGCCATGCGCAGGGCGATGAGCACTTTCTTCCTCATGCTTCCCATTATAGCAGATATTTGCTTGAAGTGTGGGCTTGCGCCGCCAGAACGAATACGGCGCACGCATCCGCAGATTCCCCGCGCGGCGGTTGGTCAGAACAGCTCCGCCTCCAGCATGGCGCAGAGGGCATGGTAGACGGGCAGGTGGTATTCCTGGACGCGGTAGGTCTCCGTCGCCGGCATGCGGAGGGTGACGTCGCATATGTCGCGGAGGCGCCCGCCCGTGCTTCCGGTGAGGGCGATGGACTTCACGCCGAGTGCGCGGGCCAACACGGCGGCGGCGATGCAGTTGCGGGCGTTCCCGGAGGTCGAGAGGACAACCAGCGTGTCGTCGGGGCGTGTCAGGCCCAACAGCTGCTGCGCGTACGCATCGTCCCAGCCGACGTCGTTGGCGAAGGCCGTGAGGATGCCGGTCATCGAGACGAGCGACACGGCGGCGAGCGCGCCCTCAAGTCGTTCCGCCAGGCGTTCGCCTTCGGCGCCCAGCGTCCGGAGCCGCGCCTTCAGCGTCTCGGGAATGTCGCGGTGCCGCCGGAAGCGTTTCAGCAGTTCGCCGACGAGGTGTTCGCTGTCGCTGGCGCTGCCGCCGTTGCCGCAGACCATCACCTTGCCGCCCGCCCGATAGGTGGCGAGAAGGATGTCGAAGGCCGCGGCGATGTCGGAACGACAGCCGTCGAGCATCGGGTAGCGGGTGAAGAGGTCGTCAAAGATGGCGTGTGTTCCGTCTTTCATATCCTTGGGGCTCCGTCCGGGCGCATCCCGGTTTCCTTTCTCGCTCTGGGCGATTGGCACATAATCTACCACAGTGCCGTGCTCCTGTAAAGGATGAGTTTGAAGCGGGAGCGTTGCAATGGGTCGGCAGGGGAACGATAGAGGACCGCCTCGCCGCTTCACAACGCCCCTGCGGGGACGGCTCCATCCGTCCTCACGGGCGGGGTTGCCGTCGCTCAGACCAGAAACCACTGAAAGCTACACTTCGGCGGTGGAGGATAGAGTCAGAGGAACATTGATGAAGATGCGTAGATTGTGATATACTGCCGATATGAGCAAGGCAAGGTCGACCGAGAATTGCAGGCGTTATCATCCGACGGGCCGCTTGGCACGCCGGGCGTCGGCTTGGTTCGCCGGGTTTGGCGCGACTCCGCTTGCCTGGGACCGCTGATGCAGGGCAGAATCCTATTCGTCTCGTCCACCCGTGCTCCTTGGTATGCCAAGGGAACGTCCGCCGCCGGGCATCTGGCCGCCGCGCCGTACAGTATCGACGCCATCGGCTACAATCTGGAGCGTCTGGGCTGGACGGTGGCCTGGCTGGGATGGAAAGATACGCGCAATCCGTTTCGGCTGGCGCGGGAGATCGACGCCTTTCGCCCCGACGTCGTCTACACGTACGGGTCGACTTCGGCGATCTGGCCGATTTTCCTGAAGCGGATCGTCTGCAGGCATCGCAAGTTCCTGGTCGTGCACGGCTGGGACGACCCCTACGAGCGCATCTGGAACGATCTGTTCGGCTGGCCGGGAAAGGCGTTGATGACGATCGTGCAGAAGTTCCTGGTCAAACGCTCGGATGCCGTCGTCACGCTGAGCTACGCGCTCCAGAAGCGGGGACGCGCGTGGGGCGTCGACTGCGCTTACATCCCGAACGGGGCCGACCCGGTCGATCCGAAGGCCGCGAAGGGGACGATCCGCCTCGAGGGTCGCTTCAAGCTCGTCTACACGGGCGACAAGGCGAAGTGGAAGCGGACGGCCGACATCTGCCGCGCCATGCGCGAACTGCCGCGCGACATCAAGCTCTACATGACGGGGCGCGACGAGGACTACTTGAAGCCCTACCTTTCCGACAACTGCATCTCGCTCGGCTGGCTCTCGAAGGACGAACAACGCGCGGTGATGAGCCAGGCCGACGCCTTCGTCTGCACCTCCAACCAGGACTGTAACGCGAAACTGCAGGAGTATCTGCGCTGGCGGAAGCCGATTCTGGCCCTGCACGGCGAAGCCGACAATTTCTTCAAGGCCGGCGAAAACGCCCTGCTGGCGACGGATGGCGACTACGCGCCGCTCGTCCGGCGGCTGGCGGACGATCCGGCCCTCTGCCGGCGGCTGGCGGAAAACGCCGCGCGGCAGATCCCCGTCTATTCCTGGGCCGAGATCGCCGCGCAGTTCGACGCCTATTTCAGAGGGCGGATCGCGGATTGCGTCCGTGTGGACGACGACATGCGCGGAGGAGAGCGGCAATGAAGGTGCGGAAAGACGAACAAGGCGACGATTTTGGCTACCCGATGAATTTGCGCGCGTATCTGACGCGCGGAATCATCTGGGCGCAGAGGCTTGTCTTCTCGCGGATCCTGAACGGAATCAACGACCATCGGCCGATTCCTCCGGATGCGGAAGGCCAGGCCGCCAACGACCTCGTCCGGGGAGTGCTGGAACGCGGGCAACCCTGTCTGATTGCCCGGTTCGGGTGCGTGGAACTGGACGCGGTTTTGCGGGGATATGATATCGCGCGGCGCTGGTCTGTCGCTCGAAAGGCGCTTGGTTTGCTGACGGGGGCTTCCGGGCCTTTTTGGTGGGACAACTCGATTCGCGCCAATCTTCTGCGCACGACGGGCGTCTTCCCGGCGGACGATGCGACGCTTATGCGCTTCTCGGAACGTGTGTTGGACGATGTGCGGTCGGTGGATGTGCTGGGGTCGTGGAATGCACGCGAACTAGAACTGAAGAAAAAGCTTTTCCCGCAATGCAAGGCGATCGATCTGACGGGACTGGATGCGTTCGCGTACCGGAACCCTTGGAGTGCGGCGTTGGCCGGTCGGCGCGTTCTCGTCGTGCATCCGTTTTGCCAGACGATTGTCTCGCAGTACACGCGCCGGGAGAAGCTGTTCGCGGATCCTGCGGTTCTCCCGGCGTTTCAATTATCGACCTATCGTCCGGTCACGTCGTTCCTCGGGCTGCAGACGCCATACGCCGATTGGTTCGAGGCGTTGGACGCGATGTGCGCGGACATCGCGAAGATGGACTTCGACGTCGCCCTGATCGGTTGCGGCGCCTATGGCATGTCCATCGGGGCGTTTGTCAAGAATACGCTGGGGAAGCAGGCCGTCCATCTGGGCGGGGTCACGCAATTGCTATTCGGAATCCGGGGAGGGCGTTGGGACGGCGGCCCATATAGCCGGTTCTACAATGAATTCTGGGTGCGCCCCGGCGAGGCGGAACGGCCGGTGAACTACCGTTGCCATGAAGGAGGGGCCTATTGGTGAAAAGCGCGCAGACGGCAATGAAACTCCTTTTCATCGACCATGAAATGCACCGGATGCGCGGGGTGCGCGACGCGGCGCGGATCTCGCCGTTCATCAAGAATCTGAAGCCGTGTCGGCCGGGACTGGGCGACCATCTGAAAATCGCGCTGGAATACCCGCTCTATCTGGCCGAGGGTGCGTGGTGGAGGTTGCGTCATGGGTGAGTTCGTCTGCGCGCCGGTCTTGCTGATTGGCTTCAACCGGCCGGAACGCCAGTTCCCCGCATTGTTCAGGATTTGATGATGCGACTGTTGGACTATACGCGCCGGGCGGCGGAGGATCGCGGCGAGGTCTTTCGCGAGGGTCCCGCGAGCGTTACCGCGCTTATGTATTTCTTCTGGAGCGAAGAGCGTGCGGCGGCGGAGTGGCCGCGCTTCCAGGGCGCGCTTCGCGAGACGTGGCGGCATTGCGGCAGATTGAAGACGGCGATTGTCGTCAATGCCGCCCACGAGTGCGTCAAGCGGTTCGCGGCGCACCATCCGTGGGTCGAGGTCCAGGTCGAGCCGACGCTCGTACCGGGGCGGTTGGCCACAATGAGCATCGACTGCGACTTGCGTCTGTATGCGCGCTTCGCGACGCCGTATGTGCTGATCGTGCAGGACGACGGCTTCCCGTTGCGCGAAGGGCTGGAGGAATTCCTCGCGCCCGGCTACGATTACATCGGGGCGCCGTTCGTGCGCCATACGACGTGGTTCGACTGGTATCCCTATCCGGCGTGGTGCGTGGGGAACGGCGGCTTTTCGCTTCGGTCGCGGCGAATCTGCCGGGCGGCGGCCCGCACCTATCGTCGGTGGTTCGCCCGTCTGCCTTATTTCTGGCCGCTGACGGGCGACGACACGTTCTATTGCAAGACGCTGCGGTTCCTGTCGGCGCGCTTTCGCGCCCGCTTTCGCTTCGCGCCGCCCGACGTGGCGGGGCGGTTCTCGATCGAGCACAACGATGCGTTCATGCCGGCGGACGGGCCGCCGCTGGGCTTTCACAGCGCGGCGGGCTGGGAAAGGTGGTGGGCGCGTGCCTGACGTCCGTTGCGAGGTGAAGCGCCGCATGACGCGGCGGTGCGACGGCTGGGACTACCGCGCGCGGGCGATCTACCAGATTACGCTCGTGCAGGCCGACCGGCGGCGCCCGCTGCTGGGACGGCTTGTGATCGACGACCCGGCGGCGGCACCCGAAGCGGTGGCGGCGCACGTCGAGCCGAGCGCGCTGGGCGAGGCGATTCTCGCGCACTGGAAGCGGCTGGGCGCCTTCACGAGCGAAATCCGGCCGCTCTTCTGCGAGAAGATTTACCGGGGGCTTGCGCCCCCGGCACAGGACAGGACGCCCCCGGCACACAGCGCGGCGGGCTGGGAAAGGTGGTGGGCGCGTGCCTGACGTCCGTTGCGAGGTGAAGCGCCGCATGACGCGGCGGTGCGACGGCTGGGACTACCGCGCGCGGGCGATCTACCAGATTACGCTCGTGCAGGCCGACCGGCGGCGCCCGCTGCTGGGACGGCTTGTGATCGACGACCCGGCGGCGGCACCCGAAGCGGTGGCGGCGCACGTCGAGCCGAGCGCGCTGGGCGAGGCGATTCTCGCGCACTGGAAGCGGCTGGGCGCCTTCACGAGCGAAATCCGGCCGCTCTTCTGCCAGCTGATGCCCGACCATCTGCACGGCATTCTTGAGGTCTTGCGGCCGATGGCGAAGCCGCTCGGCAATGCGATTGGCGGCTTCAAGACGGGCTGCGAGAAAATTTACCGGGGGCTTGCGCCCCCGGCACAGAACAAGACGCCTTTGGTAGGCGACGCGCCTCTGGCGCAGGATAAGACGCTTTCGATAGGCGATGCGCTTTCGATAGACGAGGCGGCTTTGATAGGCAAGGCGCCCCCGGTAGGCGAGGCGGCGGGCGTGGCGTTGCGCGGTTTGGGGGCGAAAGGCGGGGGCTCTTGTTCCGTGCCGGGGGCGCAAGCCCCCGGTCTCCCCCGTCTGTGGGCGCCGGGCTTCCAGGATTCGATTCTTTTTCGCGCGGGGCAGCTCGACGCGATGTTCGGCTACTTGCGCGACAACCCGCGCCGGCTTGCGGTGAAGCGGCTTCACCCCGACCTCTTTCGCGCCGCCGGGGTTCTGCGGCGGCCCTTGCCGGGGCTGGGCGGCGTTGGCGCGTTCGCGGCGCTGGGCAACCGCTTCCTGCTCGACCGCCCGCTCGTGCAGGTGCAGATCTCGCGGCGCGACTTCGCGTACCGGCGCGTGCCGAAAGCGGGAGGCGGCCTGAAGATCGCGCGCGACGCGGCGGGCGCGCCGTGCATTGCCCAGGCCAGCGCGGCGTTTGCGGCGACGTGCGACGCGCTTCTCGCGCGGGCGCGGCAGGGCGCGGTCCTGCTCTCGCCGTGCGTGAGCGAGGGCGAACGCGAAGTCGCGCGGCGGGCGTTTGCCGAAGGCCTGCCGCTCGTCGTCTTGCGCAACAAGGGCTTCGCGCCGCTTGAAAAGCCGGGAGGGCGTTATTTCGACGCCTGCGCGGCGGGGCGGCTTCTTCTGCTCGCGCCGGCGGCATGGCCGCACGTGCCGGGCGAAAAGCCGATGACGCGGCGCGACGCGCTCGTCCTGAACCGCCTCGCCCAGGCGCTGGCGGGCGATGGCGCGGCCGCAATCGGCTATCGCGGCGTGACGTTCGCCGAGGTCGAGGCTTGGACGCGGGCGGCGGTTTTGGCACCGGCAGGAACTTTCACCGGTTTTTAGATTTTCAAAGGAGGGAATCGAAGATGCTAGAGTTTGACGAGAAGGTATCTTGGGTGGTGTCTGCGGCATCCGTTGGAGGCTGCGAATCGTCTGGTGGATGAACGACGAGGGCATTCTTGGCTCGGGCGTGCGGCGATGCTCGCCGCACAGTTACGTCTCGGCCGATTTTGATGTCGAGCCCGGTTCCGTTGTCGTCGATGTCGGCGCGGCGGAAGGCCTGTTCGCACTGAATTGCGTTCGCGAGGCCCGCCAGGTTTATCTGTTCGAGTGCGAGCGACGCTGGAGACGTCCTTTGGAGAAAACGTTTGCGCCGTTTGGCGACAAGGTTCGGATCGTCAACAAGTTCGTTTCGGATCGGACGTGCGGCAGGGAAACGCGACTTTCGGACGCGTTAAGCCAGTTGCCGGCGGAAGCAAGCCTCTTCGTCAAACTTGACGTCGAGGGTTCCGAACGGCAGATCCTCGGCGCATCGATTGACTTTCTCAAGCGTCGGAAGACCAGGATCGCCTGTTGCGCGTACCATCGTCCGGATGATGCCGAGGTGCTGTCGCGGCTGCTGGAGGAGGCGGGATTTCGGGTGTCGTATTCCGACGGGTGGATGCTGCCGACCATGAACGGTCTTCGCCATCCGTACTTTCGGAGAGGGGTCATCCGCGCCGTCAACAGTTGAAGGAACGGCTTCTTCAGGCGCCGGGGGACGACGGCGCGGGATTCGTCATGCGTGCGAGCCAACTGACCAGGGAGTGGGGCAGCACGCGCCAGGCGATCGGGCGAACGCGTCCTTTGAGGGCGGCCAGCAGCCGCGGAATCCGGGCGCGCCGCAGATAGGCGGCGTCGACGGGGAAGACGTACTGGGGGAAATCCGCCAGCGCCGGAGGGAAGCCCCGTTTGGCCGGTTCCGCGAAATACCGCTCGCCGCGGCGAAAGATGTCGTACCCGCCGGCAAGGCAGTCGGCGATGAACGCGTCGGAAACGTCGCCGGCGAGCGAGCCTTCGACGATGCTGGCGAGCTTCCGGCGAATCATCGGCAGACCGCCCAAGTAGGAGAAATGCCAACCGCCGTCGTGGAGGATCCTGATCGTCTTCAGCGCGCGGACTTTGCTGGCGGATGGCGCGGCACGGCGCGAGGAAGGGAATGCAAGGCCGGTTTCAAGATGCCGGTAGGTGCGCGCGTCCTTGAAGTCGCGGAACGTGAGCGCGACGGTCCCGTACCAGTAGGGCGAGGTGCAGTTGCGGTAGTTGGCGTAATAGTAATACATCCGTTGCCGGAAGCGGACGGGGCGCCCCAGTCGCCGGGCGGCGCGAACGGCATGGGGAGAGGGGATTTCGTCGAGATCCGAGACGAGCAGGAGATCGTCGTCCCGGAGCCGAGGAAGGATGGCGTCGACGGTCGCGTTGCGCTGGGCGTTTTCGCGCATCCACGAGAATGCCTCGTCTTCGGGGCCGTCGCGCGGGGGTTCGGGATCGGCCGCGACGACGTGGATGATGCGGTCGGCGAATGCCTTGAACCGCGCGGCGTTTTCCCGGTAGTACAGCGGCTTGGGCTTTCCGGTATGCGTAAACCGCGATTCGGAGAGGACGAATCGGTCGACAACGGAATCAAGCGTGCGCAGACGGATCTCCAGGAGATCCAATTCGTTGAAGAAACTGAAGCAGTCGTAGATCATGTTCGCTCCTTGAGCGCCTCTGGCACGGGACTTGGGAACGTCCGCCGGCAGATCGCCTGAATGCGCATGGCGTTGGGAAGGGAATAGGCGAGCCGCATCTTGGCCCGTTCCCAAGGCGACGGCCCGCCGCCGTGCACGGACGCGAGGCTTGTGCCGATCTCGCCGTCCGAGATGTCCGTCGTGAATCCGGCATCGGCGAAGGCGCGTTCGAGGGCGCGTCCGCGCGCACGGTCCGCCGCCAGCAGCCGGTAGGCCGTTTCGAGCGCGGGGGCGAAGGTCGAGGTGCCGTAGCGCCGGACGATGCTTTCGCGGCAAAGGCGCTTCTGCTCGGCCGTCGGCGGACGCCGCGCGCACGCCGTGATGACGTCCGCCGCCGCAGCCGCGTCGCGCACCGGGTGGCTGCCGCACGCCGCGGCGGCGATTTCGATCTGGGCGTTGTCGTTTCGCGGCATGGAGAAGGCGACGACGGGCGTGCCGCACGCCATGGATTCGGCGACGACATAGCCGAACGACTCGCCGATGGGCGAGACGCTGACGGTGAGGTCGCAGGCCGAGTAGAAGGCCGAAAGCGCGTCCGGGCCGGAGAGGACGGGAATCCGCGCGATGCGGCTGCGGACGTCGGGCGGCCAGTCGGCGAGGTCCATCTCGCGTCCCGCGTAGTCGTCGACGGAGACGAGGCGGATTTGCGGACAGGCCCGCAGGGCGGGGACGAGGGCGGCGCGGAGGCGCGGCCAGTCGGTCTTGCCGATCCGCCCGACGACGAAATCGTCCGGGGCGAGGCCGTGCGCGTGGCGAAACGCCTCCGCCGGCACGGGGCGGAGTTCGTCCGTGTCCAGACAATAGGGCAGATAGATGCCCGCTCGGCGGAAGGGCCAGAGCCAGCGTCGCCAACGCCAGAGATCCCAACGCGAAATATGGGCATGGAGATCGATGGGGTCGGGAACGGTCAAGTCGGCCGTGCCGAAGACGTTCGTCTCCAGGACGCGGCAGCCGGTCTTGCCCTTGAGCAGGCGCAGGAGCGCATTGTCGCGGTCGGACACGCCGCCGGATCGGTGCACGTGGACAAGGCGGGGCTGAAATCCGAGTGCGGCGTCAACCGCGTCCAGGCCGATCTGCACGGGGATGGAAAGGCGCGCGAAAGCCGCCTCAAGCGCACCGCCCCGTTCAAGTCCCCAGACCCTGACGCAATGCCCGTTCTTTTGGGCCAGTCGCGCGCAATGGAACAGAAAGCGGGGCGTGCCCCGATAGGAGAGCTCGTTCGTCAGGAAGAGCAGATTCATCGGCGGGCCTCCCGTCGTGCGCCGGGGGCGCAGCGCGTCCAGGCGAGCAGGACCGCCAGGAGAAGCAGACCCGTCGCCAGAGACAGGTAGGTCAGGACGGAAAGGCGCGCGACGTTCAGGGCGACGAGGCGGTCCACAAAGGCGTCGGGAAGGAGGCCCCGGAAGAACTCGCACCCCGTGAGGGCGACCAGCAACGCCGCAGTGGCCAAGTTGGCCGCCGCGAGGAGAATGGTCGCGCCCAGGCGGTTGCAGGCCAATTCATAGTTGGCGACGATTCCGGACGAAAGCCCGATGCCGAGGCTGATCGTCAGAACCGGGAGCAGATGGACATACGGCAGATAGGGCCTCCAGGTTTCGGTCAGCGAGAAGACGGGGGCGGCCGCGAAGGCGAAGACGACGGCGAGCAGAAGGCTGCCGCCGAGCGTGGCGAAAATGGAATGCCACATGAGGCGGCGGTTCTCGCCGCCGCGCTCGTGCGCTTCGGAGGCGAGCGGGAAGAGGATCACGCCGACGGTCGCCGCGGCGAATCCCGCGATGTCGGAGAACCGGGTCAGCATGTAGTAGGCGGCGGATTCGATTTCGGGCAGCCGCTGGCGGTAGACGGTCGCCGTCAGCGTTCCGGCGAAAGTCCCGACGAGCGTGCAGACGGCATAGGGCCAGAGGTACCGCCCGATCTCCGGCAGGTCCTTGCGCCAGGACGTGTCGCAGGGATGGGGGGCGAGGCGGCGGCGGAGCGAACCGAAGGCGAGGAACGAACAGGCGGCGCTCGGCGTCGTCTGCCCGAGGATGTAGCCCGAGAGCGCGCGCACGGGCATCGCGACGAGGAGCGTGACGAGCCGGATCGGCGCGGAGATGAGGTTCTGCACCGTAATCGCCTTGAACATCTTGAGCCCCTGCAGGGCGCTCGTGAAGAGGCTCGCGACGTTGCCCGCGAAGCCCGCCGCGAGGACGAGCGCCGTCAGCGAGCCGGAGACGACGCGCAGCCGCGTGTAGAAGAACGGCACGACGAGATAGGCCGCTGCGATGCAGACGGCGAAGAGCGCGGCGGCCGCCACGAGAACGTCGCGGACGAGGCACTTGACCTTGCCGAACTCGCCGCGCGTCGCGTAGACGTTGACGTATTTCGCGAAGACGGTCGCGAGTACGGCGATCGGCACGGTGAACAGCCCCGAAAGCTGCTGGAGCGGCAAGACCGCCCCCAATTCGGCGCTGCCCACGTATTTCGGCACGAGCCACAGCCCGATGAACGCCTGAATCGCGTCGCCCGCGCGGCAGGCGACGAAAATCATCAGCGAATACCACCAGAAGTCGCCAAGCCTCGCATGGAGTCTGTCGAAAAGCGCCTTCACGTCATTCTTTTCCGAATTTGCGGCTCAGTTCGCGTGTTGAGGTGAAGATCATCACGGGCTTGCCGCGTGGACAGATGTAGGGCGAACGGCAGGTGCAGAGTTCTTCGACGAGTCGGGTCGCG
Organism: Kiritimatiellia bacterium; assembly: GCA_051884875.1. GTDB lineage: Bacteria > Verrucomicrobiota > Kiritimatiellia > RFP12 > UBA1067 > UBA1067. The sequence continues at coordinate 99,042 of JBJEWD010000020.1, read as the reverse complement.
CCTTGCTCCGTCAAGGCGGGCGAGGCGCCGGCGTAGGCCTTGGCGATGGACTTCGCGATGCGCTCTTCGCGCCAGCGCTCGCCGCCGCGTCGGGTTCCCGCTTCGGCGAGATCGCGCGCAATCGTCGGCAGAATCGCCCCGGGGGCCACGCTTCCCATAAGCTGCGGCACGGCATCGATCTTAAACGTGTCCTTGCCGAATTCCTCAATCAGAAAGCCCATGGATCGAATCACGTCCAGGGCGGATGCAATGCGGGCGAAATCGACGGGTGCCAGTCGGGTAATCTCGGGGATAAGCAGCGTCTGGGAAAGTCCGTCCGCCGTCCTGCTGTTCGCATCACGGGCGCCCGGATAGAGGCAGCGTTCGTACGCAATGCGTTCGCGTGCGGCGCGGGGGTTGACCGTAACGATGCCGGCATCCGTTTCGATGAGGATATAGCCGGAGGAGGTGATTGCCAGGAATTTGAACCACTGCCAGGGTCGCGATGACGTCGCATCGGGATCGACGGCGAATTCGACTTGAGCCGGCAGGGAGGTCGGAAGATCGGGAGGTTGGGGCGTAGGGGTGTCGAGTGCTTGAGGCAGGGGGGCGTCGAGACCTGGAACGGGAGCCGAGTTGTTGCCGTGGAGTTGTTGGGGAAGCGGATCGGGCGGCGGAGGACACGCGGCGGGCCGTGCCGCCGGTGTAGCCGTCAGGTTCGGCGGCGGGATCGCGGACGCGGGGCGCGGCGAACGGAGCGCTGCGTCAATCGCCAGCATAAGGGCCTGCTTCACGGCCGTATTGTCGCGGAAACGGACTTCGCGTTTCGCCGGATGCACATTGACGTCCACCTGTGTCGGCGACATATCCAGAAAGAGAATCATCGCTGGTCGGACATCCCCCTGGCGGCGCGGATAGGCTTCGCGCAGTGCATAGGCGACGGACGGTGCCGTGGCGGGACGGCCATTGATGAAGACGTATTGATCGCGGCGCGTGGGCGCATTGAGATTCGGCTTTTCGATATAGCCGCTGACGCGGATCGCATCGTCGGGCGACGCGGGCGCGATGGGCAGGAGGTCGGCTACGAAGTCCTTGCCGAAGAGGTCGAGAATCCGCTCGTCGAGGGCGGCAGCCGGCGCGAGGCGGCAGAGTTCGCGGCCGTCTACCGTGAGCGAGAAACCGATCGCCGGATGCGCGAGCGCGTGAACCGTGAAGATCTGCTTGATATGGTTCTCTTCGGTCGCGTAGGCGCGCAGGAACTTGCGTCGCGCGGGGACGTTGCAGAAGAGGTCGCGCACTTCGACGAGGGTGCCGGGCGGACAGCCGGCGGTGCGCACTTCGGCGAGCTGTCCCGCATTGACGTGCAGGAGGGTCCCTTCGTCCGCTTCGTGGCGGCGCGTCGTGATCGTGAAGCGTGAGACGGAGGCGATCGACGGAATGGCTTCGCCGCGGAAGCCGAGCGTGTCGATCTGCTCGATGTCGTTGACGTCCAGGATCTTCGACGTCGCCTGGCGTTCGAGCGAGAGCACCGCGTCGTCGCGGGTCATGCCGCAGCCGTCGTCCTGCACGGCAACGAGTTTGCGCCCGCCCTGCGTGACGGTGATGCGGATGTTCTTCGCCCCGGCGTCAATTGCATTCTCGATCAGTTCCTTGACGACCGAAGCGGGACGTTCCACCACTTCGCCCGCCGCGATTTTGTTGGCGACATGGAGGGGAAGTACACGGATGTGGCCGTCGCGGTTGATCATGGTCGGATGGCGGGTTGGGGATCGGATTCAGTACTCCAGCGTTATGCGCCGGCGGATGAACGTGGGGATGTCGAGGTCTTCGCCATCCCAGTTCGTGGGTTCGGCATTCTTGAAGCGTCCGCGTCCCTGCGGCCCCTGGGCGAGCGGATTGCGCGCCCGCGACTTCTTCCTGCCGCCGGACGCGGCGCCCGCGTCCTCCGCCCTGCGGTGCGTCTCGAAGAGCATGACGACGACGGCGAGACGCCCCGAGAAGATCATCTCATCGTTGACCGTCGCCAGTTCAAAGGCACAGTGCTCGCCGAAGGCGCGGCGCACGCCGTCGGCGATCGTCCCCACCTCGGACAGGCGCAGGTCTTCGCCCGCGAGGACGCCGCAGAGAATGGCGCGGACGGCGCCTGAGCCTTCGGCGAGCAACGGCGCCCGGGTCAGCGCATCCACGGCTTCGGCGGCGCGGTCCGGTCCCTGCAGCGTGACGGTCGTGAAACGGCCGCGCCCCGCGTGGGCGACGAGCTGCCGCACCCGTTCCGTGTCGAGCTTGATGTAGCCGGGCTTGCCGACAAGCCGCCAGAAGAGCGTGATGCCCGAGGCGAGCGTGCCCACGGCGCGGTGCATCGCCTCGTCCATGTTGTCCACGTCGGCGATAAGCTTGTCGAGCGGAATGAAGAAGACGGCGTTCGCGCTCTCTTCGATCATGCCCATCACACCGCGCGCGTTCTGCTGGCGGTGCTCGCCCTCGAAAGTGAAGGGCGTCGTGGCGAAGACGACGGACGGAATGCTGCGCTTCCTGAGGTGCGCGAGGATTTCCAGCGTCGCTCCGCCACCCGTGCCGCCGCCGAGGGCGGTGACGATGACGGCGAGACGGACGCCTTCGAGCGGTTCGTCCAATGCGTCGACCGAGTCCTCGGTGGCAAGTCGCGCGGTCACGATGTCGCCGTGCGCGCCGCGCCCGGAGAGCCGTTCGCCGCCCAGCAGCATGAAGGGTTCGTTGGGTTGCCCGGCGGTGGCGTCGGTGTCCAGAAGGAGGTAGCGGAGCCCTTCGCCGAAGGCGCGGCAGACGCCGCGGGCCATGGCCGAGCCCGATCCGCCGACGCCGATGAGCAGCATGGAGGATGTATCTTTCATTTCAGGAAGCCTCCGAAGAGGGAGTGGAAGATCGACTTCTCCTCGTAGTTGCGGTGCGCGTACAGAAGTGCACCTGCGACGGCGGCGAAGCGTTCGGGATTGGCCTCGTCGGCGAGGCCGTCGATGTTGACCGGGAGACCGATGCGCACGGGCATGCCGAGTTCGCGCTGGATGAGGGCGTCGATGTTCCGCATGGCCGCGCCGCCGCCCGTGATGATCGCGCCGGCCTGCAGCCGATGCAGCAGCTCGGCGTCTTCGAGTTTCTCGCGGATGATGGCGAAGAGCTCGCGGAGGCGGGCGTTGACGACCGTGTTGAGGGCGCGGCGCGAAACCGTACGCGATTCCATGATCGGCGAGGTTCCCGGAATCTGCACGCGCTCGTCGCCGTCCGCGCCGACGAGGCTGGCGGAGGCATGGTCGATCTTCAGTTCCTCGGCCTGCGCCTGCGTCGTCTGGAACGCATGGGCGATGTCGTTTGATACATGGTCGCCGCCGACGCCGAGCACGCCCGCGTGCATGAGATAGCCGTCGGAATAGACCGCGTAGCCCGTCGAACCGCCGCCGATGTCCAGCACGAGCGCGCCGTCCTGTCGTTCGCGGTCACTCAGCACGGCTTCGGCCGCGCAGGTCGCCGCGAAGAGCGGTTCGCGGATCTCGAGATGGGCGTCGTCCGCCGCCGTGCGCGCATCGTTGATGCGGTTCGCGTCGGCGTGAATCTGCAGGGTGTTGAGCGTGAGGATGCGCCCCGACATGCCGTGCGGTGCGGAGATCCCCTCCAGTGCGTCGAGTTTGTAGGCCTGATCGACGATGTCCAGAAGTTCGCGGTCGCGCGCCAACGTCATCTTGCGCGAGGCCTGCGCAACGGCGGCGAGATCCTCCGCGTTGACCTTCGCACCGGCGATCGGAACCGTGCCCGAGAAGGGGTTTGCCATGATGTGCTGGCCCGAAACGACGAGAAAGGCGTTGCCGATCGTAATCGATGCGCCCGTCTCGCGCTGCTTCTTCTCGATGTCGCGCAGCACGCTGCGAATGGATGCCGTGGCCTGGCTGATATCGAGGATCTGGCTTTTGCGCACGCCCGTGGAGGGAATTTCGGCGTGGCAGGTCGCCTTGAGCCGTCCGCCCGTCTCCGCTTCGCCAATGGCGAGCACGGTGCGGGTCGTGCCGATTTCAAGCGCGGCGTAGATGTTTTTCATTGAATGGATTCCTTGAGGTCGGCGAAACAGCGGTTCGGAAGCGTCACGTTCCAGACGGGACGGATCGTGGCGAGCGAGGAGGACGAGTCCGCGACCCGCGAGCGAATCGCGGCGAGGAGATTGCGCATCTGGCTCTCCATCGCCCGCTGCGAGCCGGGCAGCTGCTCGTCCATGCCCTCCCAGGAGATGAGCGCGCGGTCGTAGTTGCCGAGCGTGGCCGACAGGAAGTCGGGACCCGTCACGTCGATGTCGAGAATGCCGATGGCGGAGAATTCGGTGAGCTGGCAGTATTCGATGAGACGAAGTGCCGCGAGGCGCCGCCCCGAAAGCCGCTGGCCGGGCATCGTCGTCTCGTCGGGTTTTTCGAGGATGGTCGGCAGAGGGGTGTGGTTCGCGCTTCGCGAGAAGACCATGCCTTCGGCGTCGACGACGCGCGTGATCCGCGGGTTCCCCTTGCAGCTCAGGCGGGCGACGGGTTCGCGCGCCGTGACGGTGATTTCGACGCGGTCGGGCGGCAGACGGCGGATCGTGAGATCACGGAAGGACGGATGATCCGCGAGGATCTTGGTGCGGCGCGCCGCGAAGTCGATCTTTGCGAGGTTGTTGCCGTTCGTCAGGCCGAAGAGTTCGAGGACGAGACCGGTTTTGATGTTCCCGCCCGTGTGGACGATCACCTGCCGCTCGCGGTCGGTGATGACGCACTGCGCTTCGTAGAGGTCGCGCAGCCGGATGTAGCCGAGGCCCAGGCCGACGGACAGCGCGGCCAGTACGAGGGCGCCGAGCACGAGCAGAATCGTGCGCCGGCGGCCGTTCGCCGGGGCGATGGCATTGGCCTTCATCTTCGCATGAAGCCGGTTTTTTCGAATGGCGTTCTTACTCATGGGGCGTTTCGTATTTTCCTCAGCTTCAGCAGGTTCGGTCGCAGGCGGCGCTTTCCAGGATGCGGGCGCAGACCTCGGCGAACGTCAACCCCGTCTTCATGCCGGCCATGGGGACGAGCGAGTGGGAGGTGAAACCCGGCGAGGTGTTGAGCTCCAGCACGTAGCAGCAGGCGCCGTCGGGCGTCACGCGGAAATCGACCCGCGTTACGCCACGGCAGCCGACGGCCCGGTAGGCCGCGACGGCCAGCCTCTGGAGTTCCGCCTCGAGCGCCTTGTCCGCCGGATTCGCCGAATCCGCGAGGAACGGATAGCGCGTCTCATCCGATCTGTACTTTTCATCGTAGCCGTACCAGCCCTTCCGGGCGACGATTTCGATGACGGGCAGCGCAACGCCGTCGATGACGCCGACCGTCATCTCGCGCCCGGGGATGAATGCCTCGACAAGCGCTTCGCCGGGTGCGCCGAACTTCTCGGCGTCGATGCGCCGGGCCGCGGCAATCGCCCGGGCATGTTCGGCGGCGTCGTGGACGAGATAGACGCCCACGGAACTGCCGTCGCGCGGCGCCTTGACGACGCAGGGGAACGATGGGACCGGCGCGGACGAACCGGGGCCGTCGCCGTGCACGACCGTCCAGTCCGCCGTGGGTACGCCCGCAGCGGCCAGCACGCGCTTCGTCTCGATCTTGTCCATCGCGATGCGCGAGGCCTTCGCGCCGGGTCCCGTGTAGGGGATCGCGCGCGCGTCCAGCGCCGCCTGCACGCCGCCGTTCTCGCCCCAGCCGCCATGCAGGGCGATGTACACCGCATCCATGCCATCGGGAAGACCCGAAAGGTCGTCGCTGTCCAGAACGACGGGTCGGACGTCATACCTCCCCAGGCTCGTGAGCGCATGGGCGACGTTCTTCCCGCTCGCCAGGGAAACCGCGCGCTCGTTGGAGGTTCCGCCCATCAGTACCGCTATCTTCTTCATTCGCCATAGTATAGCACAACGAGGGGCGAAGGTGGAGCGGGTTGTGCTATAATATCGCCCGAAAATGAGTGGCAAGAAGATACATTTCATCGGCATTGGCGGGGTTGGCATGGCGGGACTCGCGGTTTTGCTGAAGGCGGCGGGAAACCAGGTTTCGGGGTGCGACCTCTACGCTTCGCGGCGGACGCGCTGGCTGGAGTCCCTGGGCATTCCCGTGGCGCAGGGGCACGATCCCGCGCACGTGGCGGACGTCGACGTGGCCATCGTCACCCCGGCGGTCCCCGCCGGCCATCCCGAGCTCCGCGCCGCCCGCCGTACGCGCTATCGCGGCGAAGTGCTGGCCGAAATCGTGTGTGCGCGCGAATCCATCGCCGTCTGCGGTTCGCATGGGAAGACGACGACGGCGACCTACATCACCAAACTCCTTCGTGCGCTCGGCGAGGATGTCGCCTGGGCGATCGGCGGCGAAACGGGGGCGCTGCCCGTGGCGGGCACGGGAAAAGGCGTGCTGGTCGTCGAGGCGGACGAGTCGGACGGCACGCTGGCCCTCTACCGTGCGAAGACCCTGGTCGTTACCAACTGCGAATACGATCATCCCGATCATTTCAAGACGCCCGAGGCCTATTTCGCCTGCTATGAGGCGGCGAAGAACCAGGCGGGCGAGGTCATCGCGAGCGAACGGCTCGATCTGTCGATGCTGGATGCCTTGGACGCGGTACGGAATCTGGCACCGCACAACCGGCGCAACGTGCGCGCCGCCATCGAGGTCGCCTTGCGCCGGGGACATTCGCTCGAAGCCATCGGCAAGGCCCTCCCGGCGGTTGTCGCCGAACTTCCCGACCGCCGGTTCCAGCGGATTTGGCCCGAGGGGGCGGCGGACGGTCGAACGGCGTCGCAGGTGGTGACCGACTACGCCCATCATCCGACCGAGCTGCGCTGTGCCGTCGGCATGGCGCGCGCCCGCTGTCCGGGAAAGCTGCGCGTGCTCTTCCAGCCGCACCGCTATTCGCGGACCAAGGCGCTCGTCAATGATTTCCCCGCCGCCTTTGAGGGTGCGGACGAGGTGGTGCTCTGCCCGACCTACGCCGCGTTTGAGCATCCCGTGGAAGGCGGCGATATCGCCGACCTCTACCGCGTCTGCCGCGAATGGGGAAGGGCGCGTTTTTTTCTGGCGCGCTCCTGCGACGAGGCCTGGGAGCATGCGCGCAATTCCATGCAGTCGGGCGATTGGACGCTGCTTCTGGGTGCGGGCGACATCATCAAGCTCGTCCCCAAGGTCGTCGCCGACCTCGCCCCCGCGTCCCGATCTCCCGACGGCCCAGTCATCTTCATCGGCGCCGGCTCCAATACTTGGAAGTCCGACCTCAACCTGTCGGTCAGATACATCCCGACCGACGGCCCTGCCAGTCGCCCCGGGGCGACGCTCGTGGCCGCGCATCCCACCCTTATCCCCTGGATGGCCGGCATCCCGGGCACCATCGGCGGTTGGATCAAGATGAACGCCGGGGCGTTCGGACATTCCATTTCCGAAGTGCTCGAGTCCGTCAAAGTCGATGGTGCGTGGATTCCTGCCGCCGCCTGCGGCTTTGGCTACCGCACCAGCGCGATTGCAGGTGAGATTCAGGACTGTCGTCTGCGCGTTTCCTTGAAGGCGGACCCCTACCCCCCCGAATACTATCTCGCCCAACGGACGAGATTTCCGCCGGGAACGAAAGGCAGCGTCTTCAAGAATCCGCAGGGGGAGTCTGCGGGACGCCTCCTCGAGGCGGCGGGCTGCAAGGGTCTCCGTGTCGGCGGTGCCTATGTCTGGTCCGGCCATGCGAATGTCATCGTTTCGGGCGAGGGGGCCGTCTCCAGCGACTTCCTCGCCCTCGCGCGCCTGATGCGCGAGCGCGTCCGCTACCGCACGGGTATCGTGCTGGAGCCTGAAGTGCAGGGTCTGGTGTTCTGATGAATTGGGTGCTCCACCACAAGGCCGTCACCGGCTCCACCAACCGCGATGCGCGTGCGGGGCGTCCGGGAGATGTGTTTACCGCCGGTTTCCAGACCGCCGGCAGGGGACGCCTCGACCACAAGTGGCTGGCGGCGCCGGACGAATGCCTGATGATGTCGGCCGTCCTCGACGTCGCCGACCTTCCGCCGGAACAGATCGCCACCCTGCCGCTCGTTGTGGGGCTTGCCGTGTTGAGGGGGATTGAGAGGTTGAAAAGCCAATGTTCCAACCTCCAGCTCAAATGGCCGAATGACGTTCTGGTCGGGGGACGGAAGATCGCCGGCATTCTTTGCGAACGTCAGGGCGAGATGGTGATTGCGGGGGTTGGCATCAATGTCAGACAGCGCAAATTTGCCAAGGAAATCGAAAAACGCGCAATTTCACTCGCGATGCTGGGGACAATCCCTGCTATGGAGGTCGTTCGAGACGCCATTCTGGCGATGTTGGGGGAGGCGTACCAGACCTGGCGGCAGGAGGGCTTTGCGGCACTTTATCCCGAAATCGCCGCGCACGATTTTCTGCGGGGACAGCCCCTCGGAATCGTTCAGACCGACGACGATTGCGCACCGATTAAGGGAATGTGCCACGGCATCCAGAGCGATGGATCGCTGCTTGTCGGGGAGGCTCGCGTCTACGCCGGCGAAGCCCACGTGCTGCTGTAGGCGTCTGTGATGAACCGCCGTCGAAAACCGCCGCCGAGACTGTCGTTTTCTGGTAGAATGACACCGGGCGCGTCGTTTGTCCCAGTGCGCCTGACTTACACGTTTGGGTATTTTAGCGCATGTGCCGTAAATGGTAAAATGAAGGCGTACAAGGAAACAAAAGCCAATGAGCATAGTGACATCGCTGATTCTGGCCTCTACTTTCATCTCGGGCGTCAATCCGGAGCTTCATACCTTCAACAATGAAGGCGAGTGCGGCACGGGGGCGGTCGTGCCGTGGGCGGGCAGTCTCTGGCACATCTCCTATGCGCCGCACATGCCGAATACGTCGTCGGATCTCCTTTATGAGGTGAAACCCGACTTCACGCGTGTCATCCACAGGGATATCTCGATCGGCGGCACGCCGGCGAACCGCCTCATCCACAGGGAGTCGAACCAGCTCTTCATCGGGCCGTATGCGATTGACGCGCAGAAGAACGTCCGCGTGATGAAGCCCGTGAACGACGACGGCACGACCAATCTCTACGGTCGGCTTACGGCCTCGGCGCGGCACCTGACGGATCCCGCGAACAGAATCTACACGGTGACGATGGAGGAAGGCGTCTACGAGATCGACGTCCGCACGCTCAAGGTCACCGAACTTTTCCGCGACGGCAACATCCAGGGCTACGGTCGGCACGACGGTGCGCTGCTGCCGGGCTATCACGGCAAGGGCGGCTATTCCGGGCAGGGACGTCTCGTCTACGCCAACAACGGCGAGTTCTCGCCGGCGGCGATGCAGGATCCGACGACGACCTCGGGCGTGCTGGCGCAGTGGAACGGCAGACCGGGCACCAACAACTGGGAGGTGGTCCTGCGCAACCAGTTCACCGACATCACCTCGAAGGGCGGCATCTACGGTGCGGAGAACCCCGAGACGGATCCCCTGTGGGCAATCGGTTGGGACTACCGCAGCGTCATTCTCATGATCCTCGAGGACGGGAAGTGGCACAAGTATCGCCTGCCGAAGGGGTCGCATTCCTACGACGGCGCGCACGGCTGGAATACCGAGTGGCCGCGCATTCGCGAAATCGGGGAGGGCGACGACTTCCTCATGACGATGCACGGCACGTTCTGGCGCTTTCCCGCCACGATGTCCGTCCGCAATTCCGCCGGCATCCGCCCGCGCAGCAACTACCTCAAGATCGTCGGCGACTTCTGCCGCTGGGGCGACAAGGTCGTCCTCGGCTGCGACGACACCGCCGCGAACGAATTTCTCAACAAGCGCCGCGCCAAGGGCGGCATCGGGGCGCCGTCCCAGTCCAACAGTTCGCTCTGGTTTCTCGATCCGCAGGATCTCGACGGCTTCGGCCCGGCCATCGGGCGCGGCGCCGTGTGGCAGGAGGAGGACGTGAAGGCCGGGCAGGTCTCCGACCCCTATCTGCTCGACGGCTTCGACCGTCGCATGCTCTTCATCGCGGGTGATCTCGAGGCCGAGATCGAGATTGACGTCAAGGGCGACGGTAATTGGGTGAAGGTCAGGGACTTCACCGTCGCGCACTGCAACGGCGTCAGCCTCGACAACCTGAAAGGTGCGTGGATTCGTCTCGTCGCCAGGAAAGACGCGCAGAAGGTGACGGCATTCTTCAACTACGCGAACAAGGATCGCCGCCGTCACGTCGATGCGATGTTCGCGGGGCTTGCGCGTCTTGGCGCCGATGCCTCGCGCGGCATCCTCCGCAGCGGCAAGGGCGACGAGAATCTGCCGCTGGAGATGGTGCAGGACGGCGAACTCTATCTCATGACCCCGGGCGCAGGCGGCAGGCTGCAGCTCGTGAAGACGGATGATGCGGCGCGGCGCACCGAGGTCGAGAAGTTCATGCGTCTCGATCCGAACGAAGATCTCGGCGACAGCTATGACGCGGCTTCGGCGATCATCACCGACGATGCGGGCAGGCGCTGGCGCTTTCCGCGCGCTACGGTCTCGGCGCGCGAGGGCCGTCTCTGTCGCGAGTGCTGCACCGAGCGCGACCTCCTGAACCTTTCGGGCATCTTCTACGAACTGCCTGCCGAGAATGCGGGCGGTTTCGCCAAGGCGCGTGCGATCGCGACGCACAACCGCCGGGTCTACGACTACTGCACCTGGCGCGGCCTTTTCGTGATCTCGGGCGTCTCCACGGCGGCCGTGGCGAGCGAACATCTCGTCAGGTCCGACGACGGCAAGGCCGCGCTCTGGGTCGGCGTCGCGGACGATCTCTGGAAGCTCGGCAAGCCCACGGGCAGGGGCGGCGTCTGGAAGGATACGCCTGTCCGGGCGGGGGTGGCCTCCGATCCGCTCCTCATGACGGGCTTCGACCGCAAGCGGCTCACGCTCGCGTCCGACAAGGACGTGACCGTGAAGATCGAGATCGACATCACGGGCACGGGCACTTGGATCGAACTCAAGCGCTATCCGCTTGTCGCTGACACACCGGTCACGGACGACCTGAGCGCGATTCGCGCGTACTGGATCCGGGCGACGGCGGATGCGGACTGCACGGCCACGATGCAGATGGACTACAGGTGACGCCCGGTCGGAGGCCGGGGATGCGAGGAGTCGTACGGAGAAGAGGAATCAAAACGACATGAAAGCCAAACTGACGGTTTCCGTCAACGATCAGACGAAGGCCTATGGACTGCCCGAGCAGGGCGTGCGGATCGGCCGCGACCCGGGACAGTGCCAGCTCACACTGCAGGATCCCGACATTTCGAGCGTCCATGCCTACATCGGCTGCCGCAAGGGACAGTGGATCATCCAGGACATGAACTCCACCAACGGCACCTTCGTCAACGGCGAGAAGATCACGACCGCAGGTCTGCGGTCGGGCGACCGCATCCGGATCGGCTCCGTCTCGTGTCGCATCGATTTTGAAAGCCGGACGCAGACGGTCACCGCGCCGCCGAAGGAAGCGCCGCCTCCCGCGCCCGCCGCATCGCACGCGATTGCGGTGGACAACACGCCGCCGCCCGAGATGAGCGCCGACGACGTCGAGCTCATCCGGCTTCTCGCCATGAAGTTTGCGGCGGCGAAGGAGAACCTTTCGCAGGTCGTCATCGGCCAGATGGACGTCATCGAACTCGTCCTGACCGCCATCTTCGCGCGCGGCCATGTGCTTTTGATGGGCGTGCCGGGTCTCGCCAAGACACTGCTCGTTTCGACGCTGTCGAAGGTCCTCGACCTCGAGTTCAAGCGCGTGCAGTTCACGCCGGACCTGATGCCGTCCGACATCACCGGTACGGACGTCCTTGAAGAGGACCGCGAATCGGGCGGGCGCACGTTCCGTTTCGTCAAGGGCCCCGTCTTCACGAACATGCTGCTCGCCGACGAGATCAACCGCACGCCGCCGAAGACTCAGGCGGCGCTTCTGGAGGCGATGCAGGAACACCACATCACCGTCGGCTCCCACACCTACGACCTGCCCGAGCCGTTCTTCGTCATGGCGACGCAGAACCCGATCGAGCAGGAGGGGACGTATCCGCTGCCCGAGGCGCAGATGGACCGCTTCCTCTTCAACATCATCGTCAAGTATCCGGGTGCGGAAGATGAGGAGACGATTATCCGCAACGTGACGTCGAACCACCGCGTCACGCTCGAGAAGGTGCTCGACGGCGCGACCGTGATGAAGCTGCAGGACGTCGTCCGGCGCGTGCCCGTGGCGCCTCACGTCATCAAGTACGCGGCGGCGCTCGTGCGCATGTCGCGGCCGAAGGAACCTGGGGCGCCCGACTTCGTGAAGGAGCTCGTCGGCTGGGGCGCGGGTCCGCGCGCGGGCATTTCGCTCATCACTGCGGCGAAGGCCTGGGCGATTCTGCACGGCCGCCATCACTGCACGATGAAGGACGTCGCCGCCGTCGCGATGCCGGTTCTCCGCCACCGCGTCATCACCACCTTCGCCGCCGAAGCCGCCGGCGTCACGTCCGACGATCTCGTCAACATGATGCTCAAGGAACTCAAACCCACGCTCGACCTCGAAATCTGAGGGCGGGGTCTGGGATCATGGGGAATGAAAGACTCCGCTCCCGCATATATGAGGTGGTTGCCGCCGTCGACGACGGCGACCCTGGCGCGCTGCGAACTCTTCGGTCGCACGATGAAGTCGGGCTTCATCGCGGGGCGTCACCGTTCGCCGAAGAAGGGCAATTCCGTCGAATTTGCGGAACACCGCGCCTACATCCCCGGCGACGATCTGCGCACGCTCGACTGGAAGGTCCTCGGCCGCAAAGACCGTCTCTACATCCGTCAGTACGAGGAGGAGACGAACCTGCGTGCGACGATTCTCCTCGACTGTTCAGGATCGATGGCCTATGCGGGCGATGCCGCTGCGGAGATGGAGGGGCGGCGTCTCTCGAAGTTTGACTATGCGCGCTATCTGGCCGCCGGGATCGCCTACATGCTCACCGGTCAGCAGGATGCCGTCGGGCTCGTCACCTTCGACACGAAGATCCGCGCGTATCTGCCCGCGAAGTCCTCGGCATCGCAGACCCGGCGCATTCTCGAACTCCTGGACGGAACCCGGCCCGGCGGCGAAACCGATCCCGCGCCGATCTTCGATGACGTCGCCGAACGCATTCCGGAGCGCGGCCTCGTCGTCATCGTCTCTGACCTCTTCTCGCCCGATCGGGATGCGCTGCTGAAGGCGCTGTACCACTTCAACTACCGTCGGCACGAGATCGTCGTCCTTCACGTGATGGCCGACGAGGAGATATCCTTCACGTTCGACGGCCACGTCCACTTCGACAACCTGGAGGGGACGGGCGAGCTGATGCTCGACGCCCAGTCGATCCGCGCGAGCTATCTGGAGCAGGTCAATCGTTTCCTCAAGAAGATCGGGGACGGCGTGCGCAAGATGGGCGCGGACTACGTCCCGATGAACACCAGGGTGCCGTTCGACCGGGCCCTTGTCGATTACTTCGCGCGCCGCCGCAGCGGCGGGCGGTGAGGAGGACGCCCTCGATGCAGTTCATCAGCATCCTCATGCTCTTCGGGCTTCTGGCGGTCGCCATTCCGATCGTCATCCAGCTCCTCACGCGCAAGAACGCCCGCCGCATCCCGTGGGGCGCGTGGCTGTTCCTGGACCTCACGATGCGCAAGCGCAAGCGGAAGGTGCTGCTGGAGGACGTCCTCCTTCTCGCCTGCCGCTGCCTTGCGCTCGCGCTCCTCGCGCTTGCGTTCGCCCGTCCGTTCGTACGGCCCGATTCGCCCGTGCCGTGGGCGATCACGATGCCGCTCGTCGTCCTCTCGATTACGGCGATCGGCGTCTCATTCGCGCTCTGGCGCTATCCGCTCTACCGACGCCTCGCCTTCTGCGGCGGACTGGCTCTCGCGGCATTGGCGCTCGTCATCGTCGTGGGCGAACGTTGGTTCAATCTCAGGCGGTTCGGCGGCGGCGCGGCGAAGGATGTCGTGCTCCTGCTCGACGGCTCGGGCTCGATGTCGATCGCCCAGGACGGCAAGTCCAATTTCGAACGTGCGATTGAGGAGGCGAAGAAGTACGTCGAGCTCGCGCCGCCGAACACCAGTTTCGCCGTCATTCTGGGCGGCCCCGTGCCGCAGGTCGTCACGCCGCGGCCGGTTGCCGACAAACGCGTGATCATGAACGCGCTCGACCGCGTCCATCTGGCGAACGGCACGATGGAGATCGTCCCTTGCCTCACCGCCGCCGGCGTGGTACTGGCGAGCGGTCCCAACATGGTCAAGCAGATCGTCGTCCTGGGCGACGGGCAGACGACGGGCTGGCATCTGGAGGACGCCGAACGCTGGCGCACCGTCCGCCGCACTTTCGAAACCATCCTCAAGGACCGTCCGCCGATCATCACCTGGCGCACCCTGCCGCTGCCGTCCTCGATCCGCAACCTCGCCATCGCCTCCATTCGTCCGGCGCGCGCCGTCGTCGGTATCGACCGCGAGGTGCGCCTTGACGTGACGGTCGTCAACGCCGGCACCGAAACCGTGACCCCGAAGGGCGTCACGCTGCACGTCGAAGACGCTGTCCTCCAGGCTCGCGAGGTTCATCCGCTCAATCCGGGCGAGAGCCAGATCTTCAGTTTCACCCACCGCTTTGCGCAGCCGGGCGGCACGGTCGTCACCGCGCATATCGATGCGCAGGACGATCTGCCCGTGGACGACACGTACAGATATGCGATGCCCGTCGTCAAGTCGCTCAAGGTGCTTGTCGTCGACGGCGATCCGGGGGTGGGCTTCCGGGACCGCGCCTCGACCTACGTGCGTCTCGCGCTCCGGCCGCAGACCCTGCGTGCGGACGAGACGAAGGCCTATCTCATCGAGACGGTTCTCGAAGACGTCACCCTCGCCGGCGCCCGCACGAGTTTCGGCGGCTTCGCGGCGGTCGTCCTCTGCGGCGTCCGCCGACTGCCGCCCAAGGCGCTCGCGACGCTCGCCGATTTCGTCCGTGCCGGCGGCGGACTCCTCTTCATGCCGGGCGCGGGTTCCGACGCCGGGGTCTTCAACGCCTGGACGGCGGACGGCGCGAGGGTGCTTCCCGCGCCGCTGGGCGCCTGGCGGAGGAACACCGCCGAACTCGATGCGGACGGTTTCCGCGAGCGGCTCGCGCGTTTCCGCTCGGGCACCGATCTCGGCAGCGCCACGCTGGACCTGGTGATGGATTTCGGCGACGGCTTCGCCTCGAATGCCGTCGTGATCGCCCGGCTGAAGGACGAGACGCCGCTCGTCGTCACGCGGACGTACGGGGCGGGCGAGATCGTCCAGTCCGCCGTCCGCTTCGACCCGTCGTCGGGCCTCGTCACCAAACGCGGCTTCCTGCCGCTGATGCACGAGCTCGCCTACGGTCTCGCGAAGCCGGCGGCCGTCTCGCTCGACGTGCGTCCGCAGGAGACGCTGACGCTGCTCGTCGCCTCGGGCGCGGCGGGCGGCGAAGCCACGAGCGCGAACGGCCTCGTCGGCTACTACTACGCGAAGCCCGATCTGCAGGGGCCTCCCGTGGTGCGCGTCGATGCGAACATCGCGTTCGACTGGGGCGTCAATGCCCCGCTGAAGGACTTCCCCGCCGACAACTTCTCCGTCCGGTGGCGCGGCGTCCTGACGCCGCCGCTGGACGGCACGTACAAGTTCGTCCTGGAGGCGGATGACCGCGCCGCCTGCTGGGTGGACGGACGACGCATCGCCAACTGGGGCGACGTCAAGCTCGAGGCGGGCAAGGCATACGCCCTGGAGGTCAAGTACGGGGAGGATACGGTTCACGCGGCCTGTCGCCTCAAGTGGGTGTGCCCCGACGGGCGGCGCGGCATCATCCCGTCCGAATTCCTGCGCACGCGCGCCAAGGGCGTGGCGAGCGTCGGCGAACTCGTCAAGCTCACCGATCCGCACGGCGAACTCCTGTTCCAGGACGGCATCGAGCTGTTCGATGCGGATGAAGGAATCTTCTTCCGCTCGTCGCTGCCCGTCGTGCCGGGCGTCTACGAGATATCCGAGCTGCCCGATGTCTACCGCCATGCGCTCGAAGGCGTGACGGGCGCCGATGGCAAGATTCGCTTCTCGGTTTCGTCGGGCGTCGAGGAGTCGACCATGACGGCGATTTCGCAGGGACAGCTCTCCGGCCTCGGCTCCTTCGTCCAGATTTCGCAGGCGATCAAGGACGAAGACGTCCTGAACGCCATCACCGGACAGAGCTTCGGCAAGGAGATCTGGCGAACGATCGCCATCTTCGCCCTCCTCTTCCTCGTCGCCGAGCCGGCGATCGCCCGGTGGATTGCGATCAACCGCCGCACGGGTGACATCATCGACACGGAGGGCTCATGGATCAGAATGTAATCCGCACCGATCTGCTGCCGGAGTCGATGGCGACAGGGCTTCTCGCGGTGCTGGCTGTCTTCGGCGTCGCCCTCTGGATGGGCTGCCACTGGGCGTTGCGCCGCTACGGCTCGAATCGGTTCAACGTCTGGCGCCGCGCCCTGATGAACCTGCCGCTCGGCACCGCCGGCGCCTGGTTCGTGCTGCAGTTCCTCGCGCGTCTCGTCTTCCTGGCGACGCCGTGGCCGCTCTACCTCTGCGCCCTCGCCGGTGCGGCGGCGCTTGAGCTCGTCTCCGCGTTCTACGTGCACGAGTGCTCGCGCGTGCCGCCGCCGACGGCGCGGATCCTCGTGGCATGCCGCATGGCCGCCGTCGCCACGGCGCTCGTCGTCCTGTTGCAGCCCGTCCTCATCGGCGAGCGCGAACGGACGGTGAACCGTCGCGTCGTGGTGCTTGTCGATGATTCCGCCTCGATGCACTTCAAGGACGGTCTGCTGACCGAGGATGAGCGCCGCGACCTCGAGGAGGCGCTGGGCGCGAAACTGCCCGAGGGCGGACTTACGCGCGCGGAAATGATCCGTCGGCTCGCCCAGGTGGGCGGCGAGGAGAGCTTCCTCAGACGCACGGCGGCCAGATACACCGTCGATGTCTTCCGTTTCGGCAACGGACTTGAACGGGATGAGGCGGTGATGCGCGGCGAGGCGGTCGACGAAGGGGCTGCGCGGGACGCCCGGGAGGAGATGTTCCGCTCGACGACCGACATCACCCGCGCACTCGAACGGGTGTTGTCGGAGGTCCCGCCCGAGGAGATCACGAGCATCATCCTCCTGACGGACGGCCGCCACAACGGCGATGCGGGCGTCGAATCCGTCGCACGCCGCCTCGGCGGCTACGGCATTGCGGTCTCGACCGTGGTGATCGGCGGCACCGTCAAGCCGTTCGACCTTTCCATCGCCGCCGCGGATTCGCGCGAATCCGTGTTCCTCGGCGACAAGATCCGCTTCACCATCCGCGTGGCGGCGACGCATGCGAACGGCCGCCGCGCGGCGATTCGCTTCTCGTCCGGCGAGGAGGGTCTGATCGAGGAGCGGAGCTTCACCGTTGAAGGCGAGGACTGGTCGAAGGAATTCAAATTCGTTCACGTGCCGGAAGGGAAGGGCGTCTACGGCTACCGGTTCGAGGTCACGCATCTGGACGGGGAGCTTTTCGCGGACAACAACGTGCGCGCGCTTGAGGTCGCCGTCAGCGACGACCGCACCAACGTCCTGCTGGTCGATGGGCGTCCGCGCTGGGAGTACCGCTATTTGCGGAATCTTTTCTACGGGCGCGACAAGTCCGTGCATCTGCAGGACTGGCTCGTACATCCCGATACGATCGCCGGCGTCGAGGCGATTCGGCCTCCCCCGGCGAGTGCGTCGCGGCCGTTCGGCGATTCCGAGGCCGGCGACTGGCCTGTCGATGCCGATGAGTGGCGCAAATTCGACGTCATCATCCTCGGCGACATCGCTCCGACCGTCCTCGATGCGCGCGTCATCGAGCGTCTGCGCTACTGCGTCGAGGAACGCGGCGCGCTGCTGGTGGTCATCTGCGGCTCGGAGTACATGCCGCACGCCGTCACGGACGAGACCTTCCGGGCGCTCCTGCCGATTACGTATACGCCGGGCGCGACGAGCCGCCGCGCGGCGCCCGAGGACAATTTCCGTTTCACGCTCGCCCCGGCGGGGCGCGGGCACACCGTCATGAGCCAGAGCTCATCCCCATCGGAGAACGAGGAAATCTGGGACGCGCTCCCCGATTTCCACTGGCGGCTGCCGGTCGAAGGAGTCAAGCCGGGCTCGGACGTCCTTGCCTTCGCGCAGCCGGCGGGCGGCGATCGCGGGCCGAAGGCGACGATCTCCATCGCCAGCCTCATCGAAGAGGATCCCGAAGCCGCGCTCCGGCGCCTGGAGGACCTGCGCGACCGGGAGAGCCGCAATGCGCTTATCACCGCCTGCCCGCGCGGTCGCGGTCGCGTCCTGATGCTGACGACCGATTCGATGTGGCGGCTGCGCACGAAGGCGGGCGACGAGCGGCACCACCGCTTCTGGGGCCAGGTCATGCGCTGGGGTGCGGGCGAGCGCCTGCGCGCGGGCAACGAGCACGTCCGCATCGGCACGGATCAGCTGCGTTACGGTGCGGGTGAGGAGGTTCGGGCCTACGTACGCATTCTCGACAAGATGTTCAACGGCGTGCAGGGCCTAGACCCGCGTCTCGTCGTCACGCCGCCGGAGGGCAGCGGGAGAAAGCCTTTCGCGCTCTATCCGACGCCGCGCCCCGACGCCAACGGCTTCTACGAGTGTGCGATTCCCGGGTGCGTCGAGCCGGGCGTCTACACGCTGACGCTGGAGTGCGCCGCTGCGGCGGGGGTCATCGGGAGGCTCTATCCGCCGTGCCTCACGACGAAGTTCGTCGTCGTCACCACGAAACAGCCGGCCGAGGAGGTGGAGATCACGGCCACGCGCGACGCCGCCGAGCGCATCGCCCGCGCGACGGGCGGAAGCGTGCTGTCGCCGAGCGCCTACGTGAAGCTCAGCGAGGATTTCGGCGGCGGCTCGAAGCAGGTTCAGGACCGCGTCGAACTAAATCTCTGGAGCCTGCCGCCGCTGTTCATCCTCATCGTCGCCTTCCTGACGGTCGAATGGATTTTCCGCAAACGGGTTTCGCTGGTCTGACGCCATGAGCACCTTCAAGAACATTCCGCCTGAAATCGCCCGGATTCTCCGCGGGAGCATCCGTCGCATCCGAAGCATCATCCTCCTCCGCGGCATCTTCACCATGGTCACCGTCGCGGCCATCTTCATGCTCGTGAGCTGGGGCATGTTCGCCGCCATCGACGACATCGCCCGCTGGGTGCGGTGGATCTTCTGGGGCGTTTCGGTCGGGGCCGTCGCGACCACCGCCTGGGTTTCGCTTCTCCGTCCGCTCCTGCGCCGCTACGCGCCGTGGGAGATCGCGGCGTTCATCGAGCGCAACCATCCGGAGCTAGACGAACGCCTCTCCTCGGTCGTCGGTCTCGCCTCGGTCGCCGGGGATGCCGACGTCTCGTCCCGTCTCATCGAGGAACTGACGCATGCGGCCGTCAGGGACGCGGGCAAGGTCTCGCCCCGACATGAGATCTCGATGCGGTCGATGGTCCCGTGGCTGGTCGCCGTGGTCGTCGCGGGGTCGCTCATCGCCGGCATTGCCCTCGTCTTTCCGAAGTTCGCGGCGAACGCCTTCGTCTTCGCCGCGCTGCCGGGTTCGGAGGTCGATAACGTCTACGCCTCCGCCATCAGCGTGCAGCCGGGGGACGCGATCGCGCTCGCGGGCGAGCCGTTCACCGTCAAGATGGTGGCGGAGGGGCGTTTGCTCAGCAAGGCCTTTATCCGCATGCGTATCGGCGGCGGCGCGGAGTCCGTTGAGCGCATGGAGAAGGAGTCGGGCGATGCGGAGGACAGGGCCTCCTTCACCTACACCTATCCCCGGGCCGACCGGGATTTCACCTACCGCGTGAAGTGCGGGGGCGGTCTCACGCGGGCGTTCAACGTGCGGGTCGTCCCCGAGCCGGCATTCTCGGCCCGTGCGATCGAGATTCACCATCCCGCGTATACGGTGCGCGCCCCCGACCGTTACACGAACACGGCCGCTGTGGTGGGGCTGCCCGGTTCGACGGTGCGCGTCACCTTCCGCCCGTCAGCACCCGATCTCGAAGGCGCGGCCGTTCTGCCCGGCGCCCGCACGGTGCCGGCGACACGCACGGAGGACGGACTCATGGCCGTCGAGTTCCTCCTGGACCGGGAGTGCGAAGGATCGTGGGGGCTTCGGGTCTGGGATGCAAACGGTTTCTCCAACCAGCTGGAGACCGCGTCCATCACGCTCGTTAAGGATGCGGCGCCGACGATACGGCTCATCCAGCCCGAGGTCCTGGAGATGAAGCTGCCCGCGTTCGGCGAACTGCCGCTCGCCTACGAAATCCAGGAGGACTTCGGCCTTTCCTCGACCGTGCTGGAGATGTGCGCGGGCGCGGGCGCCTGGGAAGAATGTGAGACGCTGGCGCCCCGTAGGACGGGGGGCGTCCGATGGTCGGACGAGACGGTCGTGCATTTCGCCGGCAAGAACTTCGGCAATGCCGGCGTGGTGCGCTTCCGGGTGAAGGCGAGCGATACGCTCCCCGAAACGATGGGCGGACCGGGTACGGTCTACTCGCCGGAAATCACCGTGACGCTCGTTTCGCAGAACACGTCGCTGGCGCGCCAGTCGCTGGCACAGCAGATCGCCGAAGGACGCGCCGAGCTGGACGCGATTCGCCGGAAGCTCGAGTCCGCCAAGCGTTGCCTGGAATCCTCGAGCCACCACTTCAAGGGCGCGGACAACGTCAACCACGAACGTGAGGCCCGCAACAACCTCAACTGGGCGAAGAGCGGCATGACCGCGGCGGAAGGTCTTCTGGCGACTTTCATCGCGAATCTGGCGGACAGTCGTCTGGAGACGGGCGCCGATCTTTTCCGTCCGGTTCTCTCCGGTCACTTTACGCCGACCCGGCAGGAAATCGAGGACGTCTATCTTCAGTCCCGCAATCCGCAGAAGGCCGAATCCTGCGGCCGCGCGGCCACGAGCGTCCAGACCTGTCTCAGCGAACTGGACAAAGCGCGGCGGCGCTACGAGGCGCTGACCAAGGCGGCGGAGAAACTGCAGAAGCTGGCGGACTACGCGGCGCGCGAGGAGGCACTCGCCGAAATGTATGCGAAGAACGAGATCGATGCGCAGGAACTGGCCGAACGCGAGGAGGCGCTGGCAAAACGGTTCGGCGAGGATTTCCGCGAGGAGCTTCGCGGGAATCTCGATTGGCAGAAGAAAGTCACCGAGGATATGCGGCAGAAGACCTCGCAGCTCGAAAGGCGTCAGACGGAACTTCAGGAGAAGGCAGCCGCCGCGCAATCCGAAGACGCGCGCGCGGCGGTCGCGCGGGAGGAGGAAGGACTGGCCAAGGAGATACGCGACCACGCCAATCGTCTGGCCGGTCTCGAACGCGAGATCGAACAGCGGGTGGGACCCGTCGAGGACGATCCCACCGCGACTGCGCAGCCGATGAAGGATGCCTGCGCGGATGAATACAAGGCCGCCCAGACGGCCAACGCGGCCGCCGAGAAGATGAAGAACGGCGATGCAGCGGGGGCGCAGGAGGATATGCAGAGTGTCACGGATGCCCTTCGAAAGGCACAGCAGGATCTCACGGCCGCGCGGGAACGGCTGGAGACCAAGGGCAGGGAGCTTGCCGCGAATAGACAGGACTACAGCGCTATGCAGCAGTCGCTTGACGCGGCCGTTTCCGCCGCGAAGGCTGCAGCGGAGGAAGCCGCCAAACCGCAGTCGGGCGATCAGCAACAATCAAGTCAGCCGCAGTCGGACGGTCAGCAACAACCAGGCCAGCCGCAACCAGACGGTCAGCAACAACCAGGCCAGCCGCAACCAGACGGTCAACAACAACCAGGCCAGCCGCAACCGGACGGTCAGCAACAACCAGGCCAGCCGCAACCGGACGGTCAGCAACAACCAGGCCAGCCGCAACCGGACGGTCAGCAACAACCAGGCCAGCCGCAAGACCCGCCAGAGCCGTCTGCCGCCCAGCAGACCGCGCAGCAGACGGCCCGGCAGACCGCGGCCAAAATGCAGCAGAAGGCGCAGCAGACGGCCCGGCAGCATAACCTGCCGATGGATCGGTTCCAGCCTGCCGACGACTCCGTGTCGGAAGGGCCCTCCGATCCGCACGGCACGGGAACGTCGCAAGGCCCTCAGATGCCGCAGAAGGGCGGCCCGTTGCTGCCGCCGGGCGAAGAGTCGGAAGACGGTTCCGACTGGTTCAAGATGAAGAGCGAGACGGCCACGGGCGCCGATACCGATACGCTCGACGACGTGCCGCAGGAATACCGCGGACTCGTCCGCGACTACTTTGAGGCCCTCAATGAAGGAGGCAAGAAATGAAAGGGGTCCTTTCCCTGTGTCTGCTCGTGATTGGACTGGGCGCATCGATGGGGTCCTTTGGCGCCCCGCCAGAGCCCGATCGCGTCGATAAGGCCATCGCCCGGGGACTCGATTACCTGCTGCTGGCCCAGCAGGCGGACGGCTCGTTCAAGGAGAATCGCGGACGCACAACGGCACTGCCGGCGCTGGCGGCCATGGCGTGTCTGGCGACGGGACACGTTCCCGGCGATGCGAAATACGGCAAAATCATCGACCGTTCGCTCGACTACGTATTGACCCATGGCACGGAGGAGGGGTACTTCGGCGAAGTCGGCGACGGCAAGATGTATGCGCACGCGATTTCGACGCTGTTGATGACGGAGGTCTCGGGGATGGTGTCGAAGGAACGGCAGGCGCAGATCGACGCCGTTTTGCCGCAGGCAATCAAGATCATCCTTGACGCGCAGCGCATCAAGAAGGACAAGTTTAGCCAAGGCGGTTGGCGCTATACGCCGACGTCCACCGATGCGGATACCTCCTGCTCGGGCTGGTGTCTGATGGCGCTTCGCTCGGCGCGTCTCAACGGGGCGCAGGTTCCGGGGAGCGCAATCAAGGCGGCCGTCGATTACATGCATCGGCATCACGTGCGGGAAAAGGGCTGCTTCGGCTACCAGCACGGCGCGCAGTACGCGACGACGCTTTCGGGGGCGGGCATCCTCTGTCTCGAACTTTGCGGTCGGCACGAAGACCCCGACTCCCTGGCCGCGGCGCGCTATCTCATGCGCGTCTACAAGAGCACCGAGAAAGACGGTATGATGAATCAGGACTACAAGTTCTACGGCATGTACTATGCGTCGCAGGGACTGTTCCAGCTCGGCGGCGAAAACTGGAAGGAGTTCTCAACCTGGATGTACGACACCTTCCTGCCGTTGCAGGCGTCCGACGGATCGTGGCGCGGTCATGGCGGTGAAGATTCGAAGGCCTACGCGACGTCGATGATCATTCTGGCGTTCGCCGTGCCTTACCGTCAGCTGCCCGTCTACCAGCGCGACGAAACGGTCGACGAATAATCCGTTCGCCTACGACAGAATCTGCAAGGATAAATTGCCGACTTTAGGGGGTCCGCGTCCTCACCCCATGGGCATTTTTTTTCTACAGAGTCCCCCTTGAGCGTAGCCTCAATGCCATGCCAAGTCTCTGCACCCGTCTCAGGGAACTTGAGAAGGCAAGGAATCGGGGGCTGATAAGCGCGGAAGAGTTCAGGGAGCTTCGCCAGGGCGTTCTCGTCGACGCCTAAAGCCGTCGTGGCGCCGTCGGGCGGCGGGCTACTGCACGAGGAAAGATGTACCAAATCGTTTGTGTTAAGTCAATGGGGAATCGCTTCCAAAACGCCCTAAAATGGGGGCGGCTGGGCATCGTCTGTCCGCAAATGTCGTACTTTCGCGCAACCCGCCGCATTGGAGAAACCCCGTAAAATGGGGATTTCTGGACTTAATGCTTGCTAACCAATTGGTACATTGTACGCCGTAACCCCGAGTTACGGCTGTGTACGGAAGATCGTTCCCTACCCGCGCCCACAGGATGGGCAGGAGTCAAGTTGCCTGCATACTTGACGGGCGCGGAGTGTTTCGAATTTCGGGTTCCGGCGACTGATTCACCATGTCAGGTCAGTGGTGCATGCTCCTGGTAAAATCACGTATGGAGAAGAAACTCCGTACGATCATGCAGAGACTGCACGTTTGGCACTACGTGCCGATGTACACGCGAACGCGCAAGGTGCAGAGGCGGATTGTGCGGACGGAATTGCCGCTCTTCCCGCGTTACGTTCTCGCAAGGTTCGACAATGCCGAGAAGAGGGTGCAGGTCCTCCGGACGAACGTGATAGTCTCGACGATACCGCTGCCGGCGCCCCGTCCGGTCATACACCAGTTGCGGCACATTGCGAGGGCCATACGGCACGAACGCGATGTCCGGGCGGTTCCGATTGCATGGAACACGGGCGAGACCGTCCGCGTTGCGCAGGGGCCGCTGCAAGGCATGGAGGGCTGTGCCACCCGTATGGGTGGCGGCAAATCTCTCGTCATTGGCATGGGGGCGTTTGGCGGGGCGGCAGCCGTCTCGCTGTCGCCTGAGAATCGGGTGCTGCCGAAAGAGAGGACGCCCGTCTGATGGAAGCGCTTTTGATCGCCGGTGTAGCCGTTCCGGCTGGAATCGTGGCCGTCGTCCCGTTTTTCGCCTTTCATGCGGTTTTTGCCGGCATGGGGTGCGCCAAGTGCCCGAGACGCGGTGGGTGGAAACACCCGAGGGCCGCGGCACCGTCGCGGCATGGGAAAAGTATGACATAAGATGCGGGCGTCAACGTAATGATAAAGATAGGCATCATCGGTTGCGGCTTCGTGGGCGGAGCGTTGAAGGCATGGCTGGAGGAGAACAACAAGAACGCTCAGGTTTTTGTCAGCGATCCGCCGAAAGGGTACAATGACGATCTGAGCGGAATCGACATTGCGTTCCTGCAAATCCATGTTCCCACGGAGGATGACGGAACGCAGGATCTGACCTTGATGACGCAGCTTATCAAAGGGCTGCCGAATGTGCCGGTGTTCGTGCGGACGACGATTCTGCCGGGAACCAGCGACAGGTTGTCAAAGGAGACGGGGCATCAGGTTTGCTACATGCCGGAGTTCTTGACTGAGCGGACGCATATCGAGGATTTCAAAAAGCAGACAATGGTGTTTACGGGTGCGGTGGATTTGCTCATCAAGGTGTTCCCCGGCAAGAAGTTCACGGTGATGTCGCCTTTGGAGGCGGAGCTCACGAAGTACATCCACAATGTCTTTGGCGCGTACAAGGTGACGTATTTCAACGCCGCCAAGGAGTATGTCGAGAAGATGGGCGGCGATTGGGCAAAGGTGCATACGGGCGTCCTGTTGTCCGGCTACATCAATGACACGCATACATACGTGCCTGGTCCCGATGGCAAGTTCGGCTATGGCGGCAAGTGCTTCCCGAAAGACGTCAACGCCTTTGCCAAGATGACGGAGGGGACGTCGATGGGAACGCTTCTCGCGCCGCTGCATGCGCTGAATGTGCATTTCAGGGGGGTAGAGGAGCATATTTAGGGTGATATGGCCCAAGTAATGAGGATGTCACCTAACCGCAGAATAATGCTGAACATTGTCGCGACATACGGACGGTCGTTGTACGCGCTTGTTCTTGGCTTGTTCACCGGGCGATGGGTGTTGATGGCGCTTGGACACGAAGGGTATGGGCTGTATGGAGTCGTTGGTGGAATGACATTCTTCCTTTCGTTTTTCAATAGCCTTTCCGCGACGGCAATAAGTCGTTTTTACGCATACGAAGTAGGCAAGGCAGCCAATGCTGAAAGTTATGAAGAGGGCCTTTTGGAGTGTAGACGCTGGTTCAATACGGCTCTGATGATTCATTCTGTAGTTCCATTGGTTTGTGTCGTTGTCGGTTATCCGCTTGGGGAATGGGCAGTTCGCAACTGGCTTGCCATCCCTTCCGAGCGAGTGGGAGAGTGTGTGCAGGTGTTCCGGTTTGCCTGCATTTCTTGCTTGTCCGCCATGGTCAACGTGCCATTCCAAGCCATGTACACGGCAAAGCAATATATAGCCGAACTCACAATTTATGGCATTGCAGCGTCAACGCTTCAAGCGTGTTTCCTTTATTATATTGCGTCGCATCCATCCAACTGGCTTGTCCGATATGCTGCCTGGACATGTTTCATCGTGGTTGTGCCACAGATTATCATATGTCTGCGGGCATTGAGAGTTTTCCCGGAGTGCAGAATAAATCTTCGGCTTTGCTGGGACCGTGCTCGAGTGAAATCTCTCTTGTGCTATTCTGGATGGCATACTTTCGGTGCGCTTGGCGGGCTTTTCAGAGGGCAGGGATTAGCGATTCTCGTAAATAAGTATTTTGGGGCAAATGCAAATGCCGCCATGTCTATCGCCAATACGGTCAATGGGCAGGCAGGCTCGCTTGCTGCGGCAATGCAGGGTGCGTTCACGCCTGCAATTTCCCAGGCATGCGGTGCAGGAGACGATGCCAAGATGCGTTCGCTTGCGTACAGGGCCTGCAAATTCGGATTGATCCTAACGCTCATGTTCGCAATCCCATTGTCTGTTGAGATAACGAATGTGATGACACTTTGGCTGAAAAACCCACCTACATATGCTGCCGGGCTGTGTTTATGCATGATTGCCATGCTTGTTGCGGATAAAAGCACAATTGGTCATATGTGTGCCGTAAACGCAAAGGGCAGGATTGCGTTATACCAGTTTGTCTTGGGAGGATGTCTCATTCTTACATTGCCCGTCGCATGGGTGCTTGCTGGAATGGGCTACGGTATTTATTCTGTTGGCGCGGCCCTTTTCTCGATGACGGCTCTTTCTGCAATCGGTCGTGTATGGTTCGCGCGCAAATTAGCGGGAATGGGTATGAGATTTTGGCTTGTCAAGATCGTGTTACCGATAGGGATAGTATCCGCCATCGCATCAGGCGCATGTTTTATACCGCGATCGATGTTGCCTCCCACACTATTGCGGTTGTGCATCACAAGTGCTATTGCCGAGATTACGATGTTGCCTCTTGTTTGGAGTATCGTGCTACAGAAAGAAGAACGCGAATACGTGGCTTGCAGAATCGCGCGAATAAGGAAGAGGTTTGTATGAGGTTGCAGAAGCTGGTGCCCATCCGCATAAGAAATATCCTAAATGCTGTAATGGGACGCGACAAGCGTATCGCGGCGAGAGATTTTCTCTGGGATTTCTCACGCTTTTGGCATTATTCTGGGCGGGCCAATCCGCATTCGCGTGATGCATTGTTGGCCAAAATTATAATGACATACCATGTTGTCGAGAAAGGGCTTACCATGCCCGAACGCCGTCTCGGGTTCGGGAAAGATGCCGTTGTGCGTCTCTCCTCGCTGATTGAAAAATTTGTTTCTCTGTATGGGTCAGGGAATCCACAGGTCTTACATGCCGTTGGAGTTCTCAAAGAGTATAGAGAACTGCATCGGGCACATTTGGATAGTGCAGAATTTCTGAAGACGATTGACGGGTTGATTGCCCATTATCCGATGATTCCGGCATCGTGCCAGCCGCATATAACCAGAGACGAGTTCTTTGCCAGAAACAATAGACCTTTCCCTGAATTTGCAAATTCACGACACATGGTCAGGAATTATGCTCAAACCGAATTGCCGATGGGGCTTGTGAAAGCAGCTGTTGAAATTGCCTTGACTACGCCAAGCGCCTGCAACAGACAGTATACGCGAGTGCATTGTCTGACCGGCAAGGGGACGTGCCAAAAACTTTTGATGCTGCAAAAAGGCAACAGGGGGTTTGGGCAGTTTGCGGACAAAGTCCTTGTTGTGACGGTTGATCTGGAAGGCATAGATTCCACGGGCGAGCGCAACGATGTCTTTACAAACGGCGGCATGTTCCTCATGAATCTGTGTTATGCGTTGCATTACTGCAAGATAGCGCACTGTGTACTCAATTGGTCGCGTAGCAAGGAAGATGATGAAGCCGCTCGGGGGCTGCTGGGTCGGCAAGTAAAACGGTCGGAGACCATCATCGCATTGCTGTCGTGCGGATTGGCGCCTGATGAATTTGATGTGGCATTCTCGCCGCGAAAGTGCCTTGCAGACATTCTTGTCATTCATGGGAACGATGCAGATGAACTATGAAAGTCGCAATTCTAACATTCCACAATTCACCCAACAACGCCGGAGCTGTGCTGCAGGCGTGGGCATTGCAGCGGGAAGTAGAGAAATTAGGCCATGAGGCCGTGATAATCGATTATCGCCGTGAGCGAGGAGATAGGGACAAATGGTGGGGCTTTGGCTCGTTGCATGGAATATATTATACGGTGAAGCGATTTCCGAATGAACTGATGCGGAAGATGCGATGCGATGCCTTTCGTCGCCGTCATCTTAATCTGACGCCCGCACAGTATGGTGACTGTGTCAGCTATCGCAACGCCGATGCCTACATAGTTGGTTCGGACCAGGTGTTCAATCCGTTGCACAATGAGATGAATTCAGCCTTTCTGCTCGACTTTGTTCCTCATGGGAAAAAACGCATCGCATATGGTGCAAGTTTAGGGACTGATGCATTTCCCGATGAGTATATGCAGATGCTTGAAAAAAGTTTGCCAAGATTCAACGCACTCTCCGTGCGGGAAGACTCTGGCGCGGAAACCGTCAAGCGGATTGCTGACGTCGATGCGCAAGTTGTCCTCGATCCGACATTGCTTCACAATGCAGAAGAATATTGGCCACTTATGGAGGAAGAGAGAAGCGCGTCTCTCCCGTTTGAGCCGTATGTATTCATGTACATCATAGGCAGACACCATGATGCCCGGCGAATCGCCTTGGAGAAAGCATGTGAGATTGGTGCAAAGCGAATCGTCGTGATGACCAACGGACGCGCCGAATGGCATTTGCCGCAGTTTGGAATATTCCGGCGGATTCATGTTTATTCGCCGTCCGACTTTCTCGCTTACATAACAAGTGCTGCATATGTTGTCACCAATTCTTTTCATGGGACAGCATTCTCAATTATCTTCAACCGTCCCTTCACATCGTTGAGGAATGGCACGTCTGGCGACAGCCGCATGACAACTCTTCTCAAAGCGGCCAACGGTGGCGGGCTTGATCCCGCCCGGCATAAATCGATCGCATTCCTCAAGGAGGCTCTTTCATGAACATTCTCTTCTATATGCATCAATTCCCCGGTTTTGGGGGCATGGAGACAATTGCCGCTACGTTAGCAAAGGAGTTTGTGCGTCGCGGACACGATGTCTCGTTTCTCTCTCACCAGACTGGCAATGGGACGAGCGTGATGACGGCATTGCCAGAGTGCGTCAAGTGCTACATGATGCCAGATTCTGAGCATCTTCTCTCGGAGCAGAACAGACGTTTTCTCAAGGAGATCGTGTTGCGAAACAAGATCGGGACGATCTTGTTTCGCGATTCATATGCGGGGATTGAGAAAAACGTTCTTGGTTGCGATGTTCCCGCAAAGGTGATCACAAGCGAACATACTTGCCCTTTCTATTGCACCATGGAGGAGCATCCGGAACGTTTTACCTTCTTCAAGCGCCTAAAGCACGGTTTGAAGTATGGTCGACTCCGTCTGCCGTATTATTACGAGGGCAGGCGCAAGCGCTTTCTTTACGACCATAGTGATTTATATGTTCTCCTCTCAAATCGTTTCTACGGGGAGTTCAAGGCGGTTGCCCGCCTTTGGGACAGCCGCAAACTTCGGGCGATCAATAATCCTCTTGCGACGGAATGTGTGCCGGATAACTTAAATCTCGATACTAAAGACAACCTTATGGTGTTTGTGGCAACGCTGTCCGAGGCAAAAGGTGCGATGCGGGCATTGATGGCGTTGAACATCCTCAAGGAGCGAGAAGAGATGCCTTCGGACTGGCGTGTCCAGATATTGGGCGATGGCCCGGAGCGCGGCAAATGCGAAGCATACATAAGGGATCATTCGCTTGATTTCATTGAGATGTGCGGGTACGTGTCAAATCCCCAGCCGTTCTTTGCCAGGGCAAAGATTTTCTTGTTCCCCTCCGCTCGCGAAGGTTTTGGGAACGTTCTTTTCGAGGCGCAAGCCAATGGCTGCGTACCGGTCGCATTTTCCAGTTATTCGTCGGTATTCGATATCGTTCATCATGGGGAAGACGGTTTGCTTGTCGATGCGTTTGATATTGAGAGGTATGCGGCTGCCATCGGCTCTCTTGTGTCGGACGATGCGAAAAGGCATGAGATGGCGCAGAATGCGACAAGGTCTGTCAGTCGATTTGACGTGAGAAGGATTGCAAACCAGTGGGAAGAATTGTTCAAAGAGGTGACGGCATGAGATTCTTATTCCTCTCACAGGCATCCCGTGTCGAAGATCAGCCGGATTTTCACGCTTCACTCTTGAAGGTATTTGGTGTCGAGAACTATCGGAACATTCCCTATCAAGGTTTGTACGCACAGGGTGGCTGGCCGCTTCTCGAACAAACAGTATGCGAAACAAACGAGGACTTTAGACCAGATGTCGTCTATTTCCAATTTTTTCATGCTCCCGAAGCGATACATCCACGTTCGCTTGTTCGAGCACTCAAGGCATCCTTCAATCATCCAATGATTCTGGGGAGCATAGGCGATTTATTTGACACAGGGCCGCTGTCTGGCCTTGGACGCCCTCTGCCACCATCAGTGACCGAGCTTGTTTCAGAAGCCGATGCATTCTTCTCTACCTCAATGGGACGAACAGCAGATGAACTTGTCAAAAAACACGGTGCGCGAAATCTTGTTTTTCTCCCGAATGCGTACTGTCCGGAACATTTCCCCTTGACGGACACAATGCCTGAGAAGGAATATGACGTGTTGATGCTAGGGCGTTCCATGCGAATGTTCGGACGCCATCCGATTGTCACAATCCCAACAGCAGTGAAGCGTAGATATGTAGTCCATCGACTCGTAAAGGCGTTTGGTGACAGATTCGCAATCTATGGCTATGGCTGGAAAGGTACAGCAGCGAAAGGCGGTGTTCCGTTCAGGGAGCAAGTCGCGGTTTTCCGGAGAAGCAAAGTGGTTGTTGATGCACCGCCCCGCGTTGCAGAAGAGTTGTATTCGTCTGATCGTGCCTGTTTTATCGCGGGGTCTGGTTCGTCACTGGTGATGGCATATGTGCCAAGGTTTGATTTATTATTCGAGCCAGACATTCACGCCCATTTTGTATATCGGTTGCGAGACACAGTGGAAGTGTGCAGAAACGTTCTTTCGTTGCCAGATGATGTACGCTCCGCAAATGAGCGGAAGACAGTGGAGTATATCCGATCCCGAAATCTCATTTCCAATAGAGTTGATACGATACTTTCAACCATTGAAGCGTTACAAAAGCAACGTAGCGGCGAGTTCTCGAAAGAGGAGGCATTGGATCATCTACGTCTTTGGCATTTCCGCCCAGAACTGCCAAGAGAAACTTACATGCCTTATGCTGTGGCTAATTGGAGAGGATAAGATGCTAATGCAGATTGCAAAGGCCATATTGAAAATTAAGGCAAAGACGTTGTCCTTCGCATACGGCATCGCATTGCCTGTCAGGTATAGGGGGTCGTGGTTGCTGCGCGGCAGACCTCTAATCATTAAACGTCGGCAAAGCACAATAACAATAGGAAAGCGGTGGACGGCCTGTAGCCTTCCAAAATACAATTCTATAGGTGTGATACAAAGAGTGTTTATCAGGACTTGCGAACACGATGCCATGGTACGGATTGGAGATGATGTCGGCATGTCGGGTTGTACGATAAGTGCACACAAATCCATCACCATTGGTAATCATGTGCTCATCGGAAGTGGGGCATTGATTACGGATCCAGATGCCCATTCTCTTGACGCTACGGCGAGGCGCACTGGTGCGGGCGGAGAGGCCAGATCTGTGGTGATTGAAGATGATGTGTTTGTTGGTGCGAGGGCGATTATACTTAAAGGCGTGAGACTCGGACGCGGCGTGATTGTCGGAGCCGGAGCCGTAGTGTCAAAAAGCGTGCCTGAGCATTGTATAGTTGCCGGAAATCCGGCAAAGGTGGTCAGACGGGTAGTGGAGACGTCGGAATGAGAATACTTTGGATCACATCCCGTCTGCTACCCGACGCCTGCCATCTCATTGGATGCGCGGGGGAGGTTGTTGGTGGCTGGATGCAATCGCAGTTAGATGCATTGCGGAATGTGTATGGGGAGAGAAACGAATATTTCATACTTGCATCGGACGCCAGAAAATGCGATGTGAAAGCAGGGAACGTCCATCATCGCTCGTTCGGCAAGGGCGTAGCGACATACGGCGAATCAGTTCCAGTCGACGTGGAGGCGGAAGCGAAAGCCGCAATTGCCGAGTTCAATCCTGACGTGATACACATCCATGGTACGGAGTTTTTCTATGGTAGGATGAGCAAAGAGGTGTATTGCGACAAGCCGGTAGTGGTATCCTTGCAGGGGATCCTGCAAGGATGCCACCCACAAGTGGGTGGTTTCCTTGCCCCGGAAGAAGTATTTGTCGACCAGTTCAATTTGCGTAGAGTGCTTTACGGTCAGGGCATATTCAAGGAACAGACGAAATGGCGGGAAAAGCGTGTTCCTCAAGAGGAGTTGGTTTTCAAGACCCATATGCATTTCATGGGAAGGACGGAGTGGGACAAAGCCTGGACGAATGCGCTCAATCCGGTCGCGAAATATCATCATGTGAATGAGACGTTGCGGCGTGAGTTCTACATTCGCCGTCGCGACCGGGCCAAGACAAGGCCGCATTCCATTTATTGTTCCGCCGCGGCGGGGTATCCGCTCAAGGGTGTCCACTTCTTGCTTCGCGCTATTGCATTTCTCGCAAACAAATATCCTGACATCTCGCTTCGCATCTGTGCGGCGGAACGGCTGACCGCAAAACGTACATTAAAGGCGATTCTCAAAGCAGATCAGTATACGTCGTATCTGCGCCGTCTCATCCGAGAGCTCGGAATAGAAAAGCACGTAGTTGGGCTTCCTCGGCTCTCCGCGATTGAGGTTGCAAACGAACTAGCCAGGGCGGAAACGTTCGTATTACCGAGCCTTTGCGAAAACAGCCCGAACTCGCTTGGCGAAGCCCAACTTGTAGGGACGCCCGCAATTGCCACATTCGTTGGCGGAATTCCTTCCGTTTTGCGCAACGGAGTTGACGGGCGGCTTGTCCCTTGCTCCGATCCTGCTGCGCTTGCGGTAATGATTGACCATTATTTTTCAAATCCCACAGCAGCCGAAGTATACGCTAAAAACGCGCGCGAGTTCGCACTTGTGCGCCATGACCCCTGTCGCAATGCCCAAGCGACTATGAGAGCATACGAGGAGACAATTTCAGGATGAGAGAAGATTGGATAGATAGGTGGCGTGGTATATTGATGATAAGCATTGTCGCGTTCCATGTAATAGGCGCTATAGCGTTTTGTTGCAGCGGCGAGGCGGAGACTGCCATTACATTTTGCAAAAACAGGCTGGCCATGTTTCATACCAAAGGTTTCTTTGTCATATCGGGCATTTTGTGGCGAACGGGGGAGTCGTTCGGTGATTTTGCAATGCGCAAGGCAAAACGTTTGCTTGTTCCGTATTTTGTTTTTGGGTTTGCCTGGGCATTGTTGTTTGTTTTCCTAAGTAGATATTTTCCGTATTTTAATTCTGGAGAATTGACCTTCTGGCAGCCTTTCTTGTCTGTTTTGCTAGCGGATGGCTGGCCTGAAGGAATTGGTTTTAGGGTGATCAATGCTTTGTGGTTTTTGCCCTGCCTGTTCCTGGTCGAGATATTTTATTATTGGATAGCTAGATTTATTCCAAACACCCGCAGACAGCTTGCACTCTTGCCTGTATGTTTTGCATTGGATGGATTGATTTCAAAACCGGATATCTTCTGGGGTTTGAACCTTGTTCCACGGTTTCTGATTTTTTTTTATTATTGGCAGGGCCTGCCTGAATAAGGATTCTTGCAGGGGCATAAAGTACATCCCAAAGTTTATAATTCTCGCTTTCTTTACTGCTGCGGTCTGCTACGTGCCTATCATAACGAAATTGTCTTCTTTGGCCGGCCTAAGCCAATGGTCTGATGTTATTCGTTCTTTTTTAGGAGTTCTTGCTTCTATGCTTCTTGTGCAATTCGTCTCATTTAAGTTTCTGGCGGTAGTAGGAAAATATACCATGGGTATTTTAGTCTCCCACAAAGCGTTTATTTTGATCTTACAACTTGTCAAAATCAGAATAGAACACCCCGTAAATGCTCTGGCAATCGCCATAGTGGGCACGTTCGTTGCTTGTGCCCTTTCTGTGATTGCGGCACGCGGTTTGCAAAAACATTGCAAATGGACAATAGGAGAATTCGGATGAGTTTGGATGACATGTGGGCGGAGTATACACCACAAGAGAAGACGAGGTTCATGTCCCACACAATGATAGCGATTGTGTGTTTGCCATTGTACTATCTATTCCCCTTTCGGTTTGGTTTGGTTACTGCGCCCTATTTGTTTTTTCTGGCTATATGTCCCAAGAACGAATATTTGTTGCCAATAATACTTCATTGTCTGTATGGTTCGCAGCAGCGGTTTTTCCTTTGTCTGGGGGCGTTTCTTTATGTCCTTTTTCATTTCCCTGATTTACGGAGGTATTCGCTTCATTGGTTGTACCTGTTTTATATGCTATTGCTTCCGTATTTTGCGTGGTTTTTCTGGCAGAAGGTGTCGATGCCTAGGTATGTGCCAGGAATTGGCGAGATGATCGGTGGCCTATTCACTCATTTTGTGTTTGTGATGGCCTTTTGGGCGGCGTTAGTCGTCAAGAAAACAGGGAGACCGTTCATTAGAGGAATGATAATATGGTCATTTGTTTTGCTTGTTGTCATGTCAGCAGTTGGAGGTGGTGCATCACTTGATATTGAGGGGACAGGCGATGCTGACACCCGCTCTGTTTTCTCACGAAACATTTTCTGGGCAATGCCATTCCTGGCCGCTTCATATGTCTACTTTCAATTCTCCAAGAAAACTGGATTTCGTGTCGAAAAGATGGTTTCGTTAATTGGATGTCTGATTATTATATTGGATTTCTTTCATTTGACCAAGTGTGATGTGACTTTTACGCAGTTGGGAACGTGTATCTTATCCTGTCTTGTTGTGTTTATAACCATCAAATCTAATGAAAGATTTATGAAGAAACTCACCCCTCTTCCTTTGTTTATTATTTCTGCGTGGGTTGTACTGCTTTCCCCAAGCTTGGTCGAAAAGTATGGTGGTATAAATGCTGGAGAGGGGAAGTATAATGAAATGTCGATGACTAGTATTGATTCGATTCTAAAAAAGTTGCAACGGAAAACCGTAGATGACCGGGCGGAAATGTGGGCATTGACGATTAGATACATTCAAAATGACATCTTATCAAATCCGATATGGGTCAAGCCGACACCGTATATGGAGGTCGATGCAGACTTGAACTCCGGTAAAACAAATAAAGTCTATATTACAGTGTCATCGCATAATACGATGTTGAATCTTGTTCGCTACCATGGCTTTTATGGTGGCCTTGGATTGTACATCTTGTTTGTATGGTACGTCTGTAGAAAAAAGAACAGGTTGTTTCTGACAAAATTCTCTACGATGCCCATTATTGTCACTATGGCCGTGTGCATTTCTCAAGGTGTAATCGGTAGCCATACGGGACACTTTGTGGTGGGTGTCCCGTTCGGCACGGTGTTGTTCTCTTGCCTAGGTGCATGTTGGGGCGAACAGTACTGGAGGCAAAGGCTAATTTCCAAGAGCGCCAATTTTGCCGTCTCGAATTTTTATTCTGCAATGTCATGACCATGAGAAGGAGCGTATTATGACGAATGTACCGGTGATGATTTGCGCTTTCAATCGTCCAGACACACTCAAGAAAGTCATTGAAAGTGTCAGTCTTGTGAAGCCGCAACGGCTTTATTTGGTTCTTGACGCGCCTCGAAGCGGCAATGAGAACGATATTGAAGGGGTTGCAGCGTGCAAAGAAATCTTTGAACGCTCGATAGATTGGGAGTGTGAGATTTATCGGAATTATGCAGAAAAGAATATGGGGTGCGGCAAACGTATGACAAGCGGCATCTCATGGGTTTTTGAGCATGAAGACAGGGCGATCATCCTTGAAGATGACTGCATATCGCATCCATCGTTCTTTCGATTTTGCGAAGAGCTGTTGGAGCGTTACAAGGACGATATGCGGGTTGGAATGATTGCGGCGGAGTGTGAACATTTCCGCAAGGCGGAGATTGATTTCCATGGTGACAGTTACTATTTCGACAGAATGTCGACAATTGGGGCGGGATGGGCGACATGGCGGCGTGCATGGAAAATGCACGATTCAACACTTCCGTTTCTGGAGCGGATGATAGAAACAGGTGTCATGTATAGCGTTCTCAAGCGACAGGCATATGTGGATAAATGGGCGAAGAATGCAAGATTGATTAAGGAGGGAAGGCAAAAGACCTGGGCTGGGGCTTGGGCAACAACGCTCTACAGAGGAAATATGCTTGTCGCCCATTCTGTAGTAAATCCAGCGATAAATATAGGGCAGAACTTCAGTTCGCGCATGGGGGCGGAGGGAGACGTTTTTTGCTCTCCGGTGGAGGTGAATAAAATCGCGGAAGAGATTGTTTTCCCCTTACAACATCCTGTAAGCATGATTCCAAATGCTGAATGTGAACGTTTCTTCCTTGAAGATATGTTGTATATGTCAATATGGCGAAAAGTCGCTTCCAATCCTTCGCTGGCCTTAAAACGTTTCTGGAGAAGAATATGCGGATAATTGTCAACGCCGATGATTATGGGTTGAATGCCAATGCAACAGCGGCCATCGCCGAGTGTTTTAGGCGTGGAATCGTGCATCGTACCACTGCGATGGTGAATATGCCCTATTTCGATGATGCCTTGCACATTGCTCATGATTCGGGGTTCGCGGACAAGATAGGACTTCACATCAATCTGGCAGAGGGGTATCCACTGACTGAAGAAATTAAAGGCAGCCGTTTCTGGTGTAATGACGATGGATGCTTCAAGGGGGGATTGTGGAAGAATAAGCTATGGCGATTTTGGATGCCGCGAGACGTCGTGCGGCTTGCCGGAATTGAGATAGATGCACAGATGAAAGCATTTGTCGCAACCGGGTTGGAAATGCGTCATTTTGATTCCCACCAATATATCTGTTCTTACTGGCCGCTAAATGACGTTGTGTACAAAACGGCCTGCAGTAACGGATTCCGCTCTACCCGGGGTATGTTTTCGGCGCCCAACAGACAATTCTATTGCCGGAGAGTCGAGCACTTGATCGATAAGTATGGTCTGGCTCGTCCAGATGCTCTTTTATTCACAAAAGATATACCTAAATTGGCAGACAGATTTTTTGCAGATGCGGATATCGAAATACATTGCCACCCTAATTATCGGAATGACAAAGGTGAACTTGATAATAAGGGGGATCTTATGGACTGGAATCTCCCATACGATCAGTCGTTGCGTTTTCTGGAGGAAGTATGCGAATTGCAGTACTAATGACAAGCTACAATCGTGCCGCGACGACGCTTGAGTGCTTGCACCATTTGTTTGAGGCGAGGGTTCCCGCAGGATGGTTGTTTGACGTCTGGCTTAATGACGATGCCTCGCCAGATGGAACAGGCGTCAAAGTCAGAATTGCATTCCCTAGAATAAAAGTGATTAAGGGTAGTGGGCGGGACTTTTGGTGCGGCGGGATGCGCCGCGTATGGTCCGCTGCTGCAACAAGTGGCATTAAATATGACGGGTATTTTTGGCTGAATGACGATACAATGCTTTTTGACTCTGCCCTGGAAGAAATGCTTGTGCCTGGCGATAGCATTATTGTAGGCGCAACGTTTGGCAAGGGGAAAGATGCGATCACCTACTCTGGACGGGATGAGTCGGGGAGCAAGTTGATGCCAAATGGCGAATTGCAAGCATGTTATTGGATGAACGGCAATGCCGTTTACGTTCCGCACTCTGTCTTCTCGGCTATAGGGAACTTTCCCGGATACATGACACATGGTATAGGTGATTACGATTACGGATTAAGGGCGAGGGAAAATGGGATCGAGGTATTGCTTGCTGCCCATCCTGTTGGAATATGCGAAGCCAAGACGACATTGGAAAAGTGGAGAAATCCTGAGATGTCATTTTGGGATAGATTGAGAAATTTATACAGCCCGGCAGGCGGCCCTGAACCACATGTGTTTTTCAGGTACAATCTGTCGCATTTCGGGTTAAGGAGGGCTGTCCGATTGTTTCTTGGACAGCATTTCAGGGTGCTCTTTCCTAAAATACATGGTGGGTGCAATAACGAATGAGAATGTTGTGGAAAAAGAGGAAGCCTGTGGTTGCCGTCATTGGAACAGATGGCGCCGGCAAAAGTACTTTACTGGACGCTGTTGTGCCGTTACTTGAAAAGAAAATGTCCGGCAAGGTACGGGTTTGCCATCTGCGACCGTATCTGTTCCCCCCCATGGAGCGCTTTCGCGGTATCAAGCGTAAACATGGTTATGTGTGCGCCAATCCTCATGGTGCAAAACCGTCAGGATTCGTGTGCTCGCTTTTAAGGCTGACATATCTTGTTGGCGACTATGTATTTGGGTTCTGGTTCAGGGTCCGTCCAATATTAAGGCGAAAGGATGTCTCTTGTTGGGTGTTCGACAGATATGCCTACGACATACTGATAGATCCATTACGCTTTCGTGTCAGGCTGCCGCGCTGGATTGTCAGGCTTTATTTGATGATAGTGCCTCATCCCGACATCATTCTTTGTCTTGGAGGGGATTGCGAGAAAATATTTGCACGCAAACCAGAGACCTCGCTTGATGAAGTTAAGCGGCAAATGAAAGAATTATACAATTTATCCAAATCGTCACCTAATATGTGCTTCATAAACACAACAGTTTCGATTGAGGACACTATGTCG
This sequence comes from Kiritimatiellia bacterium, assembly GCA_051884875.1. Classification (GTDB taxonomy): domain Bacteria; phylum Verrucomicrobiota; class Kiritimatiellia; order RFP12; family UBA1067; genus UBA1067. Next base: position 60,201 of record JBJEWD010000020.1, on the reverse strand, counting down.
GCGGCGATAGATGCCTTAGAGCCTCTTTGGAGCGAACGGTAATATGCACTATGCATCTTTCGACATGATTCGCGCTGTTGCCATTGTGCTAGTAATGGTCTGCCACTGGTCTCGCGACATTGGTAATGGTTGCATCGGCGATTGGTGTGGGGTAGTGGGAAACTCGTTGTTTTTCGTTCTTTCTGCTCTGCTGCTTGGTATTAATTGGCGAGAGAAGGCATGCCCGCAATACGGGCTGCCATTTTTGAAGAAGCGATGCAGACGATTGTTCCCAGCACTTTGGTTTGTGCTATTGACTTATGCGGCGATCATGTTGTCCAAAGGCGAGTCGTTGTGTGTTGCACGGTTCATCGCGAATTTGCTTGGATTGAATTGGTTTTGTAAAATGAAAGGAATAGGTTGTCTTTGGTTCGTGACGGCAATTCTCATCTTTTACGTCGAAGTCGTCTTATTAACAAGGGTGCAATGGGCTACAAGCAGGAGGTGGGTATTTGCCGCTATTTTTATGTCTCTCCTTGCGGTGATGTGTTTGCAGTACTGCTTTCTTAGGATGGGTCTCCATCAGTCTTGGTATCTATCCTTCGTCTGGACGTGCGGCATAGCTTTTATCTATGCTAAAGAAATATTAGAGTGGTTGTTATCCGGTACACTTCCAAGGAGAGTGATAGGAGGTGCCTTTTTGCTTTTATTGAGCTCGCTTTTGTATGTTATGCTCAACAATGGCTTTTGCACGAATGGTACCCCTGTAGCCTATTGGGTTGGCATAATGGTGTCGTTCTCATGCTTTGTTGTTGTGATTTCCAGAAACGTAACAGGGGGGGGGGGAGGGGCTTAGCAGTTTGAGCTATGAATTGTATCTGACCCATAGACTAATCCTGTTTTTTCTTTACCCATTGAAGGCCCTGTCGGTTAATATGATTATAGATTTTGTTATCTTTGTTGTACTTTCAGTATTTGCTGCGTTTTTACTCAAGAAATTGTCGGCGATTTGTGCCAGAAGCTGGATATGAAACTATTCTTGATAGCATTTGCCTGCGAGCCGAATCGGACGAGCGAGCCGGGGGTGGGGTGGAACATTGTCGGAGAACTTGCCAAGCGTCATGAACTTACCGTGCTGACAAGGTGCAACAACCGCAAGGCCATCGAGGCGTATATCGCCGCCGATCCAGCGGCATCGCACGGCAGGATTCACTGGGAATACTACGACCTCGCCGAATGGTTCCATCGGCTCAAGAAGAAACTGCCTTGCGGCATACAACTCTATCAGGAACTTTGGCAACGCGGCGCAGCGAAGGCATACGGGGATGAGTTCAAGAAATACGACATCGTCCATCACCTGACCTTTGGCAGCATCTTCTTCACGCCCTGGGCGGCGAAATACACCGACAGGTTTGTGTGGGGGCCGATAGGCGGTGCGTCTGGCGCGATGGAAGACGCATTTTTGAGGAATGAAAGTATCAAGTCGCGCATTTCCGAGATCTTTTACCGGTTGGTCGCCTGGTATTCTTTTCATCCTGCGCCTTGGGCGGCAGATCTCCGTAGAAAATGCCGTGTCGTTCTTTTTCGTACCACTGAACTCGCATCGGCGGCAAAACTCGATCCGGGACAGATTACCGCGGTCATTCCCGAAACCGCTTATGCCGGCGAGATCGTCCCCAGACAATATAACGCGCGGCGGCGTCCCCTCAAGATCATGAGTGTCGGTCGTCTCATCCCGCTTAAAGGCGTAAAGTACACCATTCAGGCGTTTGCCGCGTTTCTCGAATCCGGCGGCGAAGGCGAGCTCCATGTCTACGGCGATGGGCCACTTCGACATGAACTCGAATCGCTTGCGACAGAAAGATATGGTTTTAACGCAGAGCCACAGAGCGTCAGAGGAAATCCGGCACCTCTATGTCGCTACGTTAAAAAGCCGCAAGGCGATAGCATGATCATCTTCCACGGCAATGTCCCTAATTCTGAGATTCTTGCGGCACTTGATTCGACGGATGTCCTGGTCCATTCAAGTTTCAGGGAAGGTGGCTCGTGGACGATTCTTGAGGCAATGGCGCATGGCGTCCCGGTCATTTGCCAGGATCGCGCAGGGATGAAAGATATGGTGATGGATGACTGTGGATTAAAGATATCTGCGGAAAACCCCGACACCCTGATTGAAGAGGCGACGCGGTACCTTATGGAATATTATATGAATCGAGACTTGCTGCGACTGCATGGCGTTGCGGTGCAGAAGCGAGTCACTTCAATCTATAAATGGGAGATTATTGCTGCGAAGATTAACGAGATATATTCATGTATCATGGGAAATACAAATGCAGGTTGATGTTAACAAGCAAGAACATTTCTTCAACGAGCTATTCCATGTTTTCAATGAGGCTCGCTTCAACTATGTGGTTTTGCATTCATGGCAGACCCTTCCAAAGTGCGCTACTTCCGATGTAGATATGCTCATATCGATGGATGAAAAGAAACGGTTGCCCTTTCTTCTGAAGAAAGCCGGAGAAGCGACAGGCTGGAGATTTGTACAGAAGCTCTGGTATGATGTTCCGTGGTGCTTCTACTATGTTGCGGTGTCGCCTGACGGCAAAGCATCCGTCGCACTCGATTTTGTGTCCGATCCGAAAGGGACAGGAGAATACAGGATTAAGGATTCTCTGATTTTGCCCCATCGGGTTTTCTCTGGTTATCTTTACCACCTTTCACCTGAGGCAGAATTGGCGTATAAACTGGCAAAGCGTCGCGTGAAGGGAGTCTTCCGTGAGGAGGACTTAGCGTTTGTAAATGAGTTTTACGGCAAGTGCGACCATGTACTTCTTGCCAAGCGACTTGAAGAATTGATTCCGGAGAAACTAGTGCGGAAAGCCATGAGGTTGATGGCGGAGAACGCTCCAATAGCGGAGTATCAGCGGTTCATGCGCCAGAATACGCCAGCCTTTACTTTGTTTGGGCGGCGGTGGCGCATAAAGCTTGGATTTGAATGGTTTGCCGCTACAATTAGGCGAATCTTTGATCGTATCAAGTATCCAACTGGATGTATCATATACCTGAAAAGTCAGAGCATGGCGACGGTTGGCGGCGAGGAGGCATTCAGGGCGGAAAGGATTTTCCCGCATTTCATATTTCGACGGATTGTGTTTCAAAGGTATGGGAGCAAAGTGTCTTGGCAAAAGCGCATGGCCGTGTTGTCGTCCGCCACTCTTTATGTTGTAGAGGATGCAAGAGAAGATGGATTTGACATCGGGCGTGGTTTTATTCCTGTCGAAGATTGCGCAGATTTGACTGAATCAGCGTTTGTTGGCATGCGACGGTGCCTGCCATGAATATTGCCGCCCGCAAATTTCCTGGCCTTCCTCCCGCAAAACCCCGTGTGTGGGCTGATCTTTCGTCCGCCGCGAGCGAGCGGGCGGGGATCGCAATGCATTCGCCGGGACGAAAGGTGCTCCGATTGACCGCAGAACCGAGAGAATCTGGCGGCACGTCAGAGAAATGGTGTCATGTACAGCGGAAGGTAGATGATACCGTTGTCAATCTTGACGTCGCCTGCATGAAGGACATAAGGCGTGTCGATATACGCCCGGTACTTGCGGCAGAACTTGTTGAGCGAAATGGTTGTGTAGTTTTTCCCGCTTTTGACTTCAATTGGGGATACGTTCTTCCGTCTGCCAATCTTGGACTTGGCAATAAGAAAATCGATCTCCATCCTTTCGTCGGCATTGCTCTTGTCGTAGCGGGTGAAGAAATAGAGATCCCTGCCGGTGGCTGTGAGCATCTGCGCGACAACATTCTCCATCAGCAAACCCCTATTCAATTCAATCTTGTCAAACAGGAGGCGTCGATGGATGTCGGCAACAGCATTCTTGTTCTCGCCAAATGCATGGCTGACGAGCAATCCGGTATCGCCCATGTAGCATTTAAGGGTTGTTCTATCAAGGTTGAGACCCAATCCCACGTTAGGCTCCGTGGAATTGTAGCATGGATTGATGACCATCGCATCCTTGAGCCAGAAGAGAGCATCTTCGTACTCGCGAAGTCTGGAATCCTTGGACAGATCGGACGGTCTAAACTTCTTTTCATGTCTGGAAAGTGCGGCGGGCAGAGTGTCGAACACGGCTTCTACTTTATAGGAAAGGACATTGGCGTGCCTGTGTATGCCATCCCGGTATAGCATCAGAATGCCACGCTTTACCTTGTCCACGGCCATGAAATCCCCATTGGTTTCGATGAAGCGCAAGACGGCCTGCGGCATTCCGCCTACAATCATGTATTGTCGGAACAGATCCATCATTGTTTTATGGATCAACGGGCCAAGAGGTTGGCGTTTGACGAAGAACGTGCGTATGGCATCCCATCGCGCTTCGTTCCCCGTCGCCCAAAGGAACTCCTCGAAGTCCATCGGGTGCATCTTGATGTGGATTTCTTCGGAAGGAATGAGGATATCTTTGACATTTTCGCGAATGGAGATGAGAGAGCCGGTTTCAATGTAGTGGTATCTCCCGTCGGCGACAAGGTGCTTTATGGCTTCACGTGCTCTCGGAAAGTTCTGGACTTCGTCAAAGATTATTGCGCTGTCATGTTCCACAAGCCTGACGTTGGAATAGGCCTGCAGAAGGCGGAAGAACGTATCGAGATCGTCGAGATATTCATCAAAGAGCTCCCGTATCTTTCGGCTTGCCTTGGTGAAGTCTATGAGAAGATGTGCCTTATATTCGTTTTTGGCGAACTCCTCCGCTATCCAGCTCTTGCCGACACGCCGTGCGCCGTCAATCAAGACGGCGTTATGGTCGGCATCCTCGCGTTTCCATGCCAGAAGAGTATCGTAGATTTTGCGTTTCATCGGTTCCCCTTAATTTCTGACGGTGCATATCATACACCTTTCCGCGACATTAAGCAAGGGAATGTATACACCTTTCCGCGACATTGGGGATTCGAAATTCACACCTTTCCGCGCCAATGTACCGTGCTGCCAGACATCCGTTAGTATCGTATCGAAAAGGTTTTTTATGCGGATTGCGAGAGCATTGCGGCATGAGAAAGGCTTGAAGTTGTGATGATAGTCCGCGAATAAAGGGATGGAGGTTAGTTATATGGGTGTTAATAATCATAAATTTCTTGGTCTCCCGGCGGCGAAGCCGCGCGTGTGGGTTGATTTATCGTCTACGGCAAGCAAGCGGGCGGGGCTGACGATGCACTCGCCGGGACGGAAGTCGCTCAAGTTGGCGATGAAAATAATGGGATGGTTCGCATGGTTGCCAATTGAGAAGATCTTGCGTGGCCCGATGAAGCGGTTTGATGAATTGGATGGGCATGAAATGATTGAGAAAGCGGTTGATGTTCTAGCCGCAAAGGACGCAAAGTTCGCAAAGGGGTTGGAGTGGGTCACGCTTTATATGGGGAATGACTCAGTAAAGACAAAGTTGACGGTGTTGGTTAAGTTGTGTGGAGGAGTTGGTGAGCGGAGGAGTGGGGGGAAAGGGGAGTTGATAGTTAAATTGGGCCGGACGAACGAGGCAGGGGCGGCGATAAGGAATGAAGTTGACGTATTGAAGAAATTGGAGGACTCGCCATTGCGCGCCCAAGTCCCTGTTGTGCCCGGAGACGTAGGAAGCAATGGCGTTTGGACATGGAGTGTGCAGACGGTTCTGCCCCAAGGTAAAAGCCCTGCCCGAATGCGGCGGGAGCATTACGAGTTCCTTGCTGAACTTAAACGGCATGGGATATCACATGGTGACTTTGCACCGTGGAATTGTGCAATTGCCGGCGGCAAGCTGTATGTCTGGGATTGGGAAGATGCAGGGCTATGGGAGGATGGCAAGGATGAGACGTGGTTCAAGAAACAAGTCAAAGAGTTGCTGGGGATTGATGCTTAGCCGCAAGGAACGCAAAGGTTGCAAAGAGACCTCAAGGCGACCAATTGAGAACATGGACTCATAATAAGTTTTGGAGCGGAAAAGTTCCAATGCAGAAAGATAGCCAGATCCATTCCTCTGCGCGAAGCGCAACCATAAAACATCTCTGCGCTCTTTGCGGCTAAAATCAATGCGTATTCTACTAGTTCATAACTACTACGGCTCGTCGGCACCTTCGGGCGAGAACAAGGTGTTCGAGGCGGAGCGCGCCATGCTGGAGAAGCATGGTCACGAAGTGGCTGTCTATACACGCCATTCGGATGAGATTCGTAACGGCAAACCACTTGCGCGAATTTGGGGCAGGATAAAGGGGGCGCTGAGCACGGTCGGCAATCCGTTTGCGGCGAGGGCGGTTGCCAGGAAGTGCCGCGAGTTCAGGCCCGATGTCGTCCACTTTCACAACACGTTTCCGCTCATCAGCCCGTTGGCCGTCCGGGCGGCGGGCAAATACGCGCCGGTCGTGATGACGCTTCACAACTACAGGATGGCATGTGCGGCAGGTGTGCCGACAAGGAACGGCAAAGTCTGTGCCTTGTGCCTTGATAAGAAATGCGCATGGGATGGGATAAAATGCAGGTGCTATCGCGGCAGTTTGTTCGCAACTTTGCCGCTCGCGATAAACATAGCCCTGTACAGAAAGAGATTGCCCCAATGGGTCTCGCGGTTCATCGCATTGAGCGAGTTCCAGAAACGGAAAATGGCGGCTGTCGGATTACCGGAAGAGAAGATTGTCGTGAAGGGCAATTTCATCGGTCGTGTGGAATGTGCGGAGCGTGCGGACAGGAATAATCGGATCGTGTATGTCGGGCGGTTGTCGCCGGAAAAAGGTGTGCCGACCCTTTTGAGCGCATGGCGTAGGATTGGAAATGAGACGGGTTGCAAATTGCTTTTGATCGGGGATGGCGACAGGAGATCCGAATACGAATCCCTGGCCTTGGGCTTGAATGTTGAATTCATGGGTAAGCAAGCGAATGATGCCGTGCGTAAGGAGATGGCAGAGTCGATGGCGGTTGTTTTGCCAAGCGAATGCTGGGAGGGCATGCCGATAACGGTCTTGGAAAGTTTCGCAGGAAGCACCCCTTGTGTCGTCGGCAATCTTGGGGCGTTGCCCGAATACATACGGAATGGCGAACTTGGAGAGGTGTTTGAGGCGGGTAACGCCGAATCGTTGGCGGTTGCAATCAAACGCCTCCTCTCTCGCCCTGATTACGACGAAATGTGCGCGGCCGCAAAGCGTGAGGCTGAAGCGAGATATTCCGAAGACGCGAACTACAAAAGACTGATGGAGATTTACGGAGAAGTGGTTTCATGATTGACGTGCTAAACAAGATCGTAGGTTTCGTCGCGAATCCGCTGTTCGTCGGAATGGCGATTGTTGCTGCTGGGCTCGCGTTTGTGTGGCGCAAGAAGATAAGAGCGGTCGCGTGGACTCTTATCGCGGGATTGGCGTGGTTCTGGTTCTGGTCCATGCCGATAGTCGGCGGATGGCTGGCGTTGCCGCTTGAGGAGGACTATCCGGTGCGGCTTGCGGAAGAGATGCCGGTCGCAGACGCGATTGCCGTCATGGGCGGCGGCGTGTGGGGGAGCACAAATCATCCCTATGCCATGCTGAAGGATGGCGCGGACAGGGCATGGCATGCGGCGCGTCTTTGGAAGGCGGGGAAGGCGCCTGTCGTCATCCCAAGCAATATCGGTGCGGAACTGGCCGATGTCAAGTTGCTGGTTGACTTGGGTGTCCCGCGCGAGGCGGTTGTGCTGGAGAACAAGGCGGTGAATACCGAGGAGAACGCGAAGTTCATCAGAGATGTCCTGGCGCAGAGGCGCAAGAACGCAGGAGGCGCAGGGACGGCGACCGTTTTGTTGGTGACGAGCGCCTGCCACATGCGGCGAAGCCTGTATATGTTCAGGAAATATGCGCCGGAGATAAAGTGCATCCCGGCGGCGACGGACTATCAGGCGCTGCCGTGGAAAGACGAGTCCTTCAGGTTTCGAAGCCTCCTGCCGAGTATCGACGCGTTCGCCCGCAACAATTCTTTCATCCACGAGTACATCGGCTATTACGGCTACAAGTGGTTCAGGTAGTGGTCAGTGGTTAGTCGTTAGTGATTGGTGGTTAGTCGTTCGAGGTTCGCCGAGATGGAAAGGATAAAGACCAGATATTGGGATATGGCGCAGGTGGCTTATGATGGGCTGCTTGCGGAGATGGAGGTTTGGCGGCAGTCCAGGGGAGAGTCGAGGTTCGTTTGCTTCTGCGATGCCAATGGGCTGGCGCATGGCTGGCGGGACGGGGAACTGGCGGCGGCGTACCGCAAGGCGGACGCCGTCGTTGCCGACGGCGTGATCATGCTAGAGATGGCCAGGATTTATGGCGGCAGGCTGCCGGGGCGCGTCATCGGCCCCGTGTTTTTCGAGAAGGCCATGGAATACGGCGTGGGCCGTGGCTGGCGGCATGCATTCTGCGGCGCTAACGAAGAGACGCTGGCGAAACTCAAGGCCAATATGGAGGACCGGTTCCCTGGCGTGAGGATTGTCGGCGCGCATGCGCCCGGGTATTCCGCCGATCCTGCTGTGCCGCAGGGGATGGAATGCGACTTCCTCTGGGTCGCGCTGGGGAGTCCGAAGCAGGAGAAGTGGTGCGCAAGGCATCTGGGGGAGTTCAGCGCAAAGGCGGTTCTGCCGGTCGGCGCGGCGTTTGATTTCCACGCCGGGACGCAGAGGCCCGTGCCGCAATGGGTGCATCGGTGCGGCGTGTGCTGGCTGTGGCGGATGTTCACCGGCGGCAGTCGCGTGCTGAAGCGCGACCTGTGGTGCGTCCCAAGGGCGGCTTGGATCCTTGTCCGAGAGTTGGTCGTGGTCGGAGTGTTTCGTCGAGGAATCGGCAAATGATGGAACTGGCTGTCTTCACGGCATTGAAGCCCGCCGAAGGACGCGCGGGAGAAATACAGAGGCGTTCGGAAGAGAACTGGCGGGGTGTCTTCTGGGGGGCGGATGTCATTGAATTCAGGGGCCCGCTCGTGCCTTTCCGCGAAATGGTGGCGGCGGTCGAGCGCGACTCCGATGCGGAGCTGCTGATGTATGCGAATGCCGACATGCTGTTCGACAAGGCGCAGATACTTCGATTGGAGCAAGCCCTTGGCGAGCGGCCCCCGCCCGTTCTTTGCGGAGAATTCCTGTTGACCGGGCAGCGGATTGACATGCTGGAGGATGGGACGAAGCGGCTGCACCGTCCAAGCGGGATGGATTATTTCGTCTTCAGACGAGGCATGTTCCGCGACTTGCCGAAGGTGACGATGGGGCGGGCGTATTGCGACAGCGCGCTTGTCGCCTATTGCCTGCGAAGGGATATCCCCGTTGTCGATGCGAGTTACGCCATAAGGGCGGAGCATCAGTTCCACGATTACGGGCATGTCGTCGGCGGACGTTCGGCCGTGTGGGAAGGGGCGGCGGCGCTTGAGAACAGGAGGTTGAACGGTCTACGCAACTTTGGGCCGAATGTCCTTGATGCCACGCATACGCTTTTGCCCGGCGGCAGGATCGTGTCGAACATTCGCCGACGTCCCGGATGCTGGGCGCTGTGGAATCTCCTGACTCGCGGCGGCAAGTGGTGGAAGAACCCGAAGTGGGATGGCGTTGCCGGGATCTAAGGCATGAAAGAGAAGGCGATATACATTACGCGTTGCGACATCGGCTGGTACTCCAGGAACGCCAACGCCTACCGCAAGCCGTTGGAGGTGGCGACGACGTGCGACGCTACGATTTACGTGCGCGAGAGTTGCCATTTGCCGCAGGAGATTGAAGCGAGGTGTTGCAAGGTTGTGAGGTTCAGGCGGGTGCGGGATGTTTTGTCGTGCAGAGACGCAGGGGCACAGAGAGGTGTCAAGGTTTTTACGGGTTTCGACTTCCCGTGTATGTATGCGGGATGGCGGCTGAAGCGGAGACATGGCTGCCCGTGGACGGTCTTCCTGTGGGACCCGCCGAGCTTGAGCCATCGAGACAGGTTCCCTCCGTTGAGGTGGGCGATTGACCTGGTGTTTAGGTGGTTCGCACGACGGTGTGATCGGCTCGTCCTGAACATCCATCCCGGGCTGCTGGAGGAGATCGGGTTTGGCCATGCAGAGTTGGAGAGGTGGAGAAAAAGTGGAAAGCTCGAGTGTCGGATGCAGGATGCATTCGAGGATCTCGTTTCCGCGCCGATTTCGTCTCCAGCTCCGGTCTCGACTTTCGCCTACGATTTCGGCGTATTGGCCGAATGGTCGCGGGCGAAAGGCGGCGAACTGCTGGCGGAGGCGCTGAAGCGGATGCCCGGAAGGAAATGTCTCTGGATCGGTAATCCGCCAAAGGATGGAACATTGCGTGACGGGATTGAGTTTGCCGGACGGATGCCGCAGGACGAGGCGTTCGGACGGCTTCGCAGGTGCCGGATTCTGGTTGCACCGTATCTTGCGACGAGGGCGTTCAAGTGGAACTATCCGCTCAAGCTCTTTGAGTATCTGCGGCTCGGCCGCCCGATCCTGGCCAGCGACAATCCCGGCAACGTCGCTGTGGCCAAACGGTACGATGGACGCATTACGCTCTTCAAAAGCGGCGATGTCGCCGCTTTCGTCGAGAAGGCATCGGAGGTCAATGAATGACGGTCAAGCACATAATACCCGGCGTTGACGACCCGACTTGCGGAATCGCGGTCGCGGCGAAGCAGCTGATTGCTCGGGGCGTTGGCGAGGACGGCGAGGTGTGGGTCCACTCGATGTGGACCCCGCTGGTCGTCAGGGCGAGCATCAGGGCGTTGCTGGCCGGCAAGAAGCTTGTCAGAATGCCGCACGGCTGTACCGATCCGGAGAAACTGAAGTACCATTGGAACAAGAAGCGATGGGTCGCACCGATTGAACGATGGATTTTCCGCCGGGCGGATCGCATCATTGCCACGTGCGACGAAGAGGTCACTTGGATAAAAACATTTGAACCCAGGGTTAAGAAGGTTGAGGTCGTCCCGTTGTCGTCACCGATTCCCCATTTCTCATCATCCATCCCTCATCCCTCATCCCCCATCCCTCATTCCTTATCCCTCAAACTGCTGTATGTCGGACGGCTTCACCCGCTGAAAGGCGTCGAGTACCTTCTTGATGCGCTTCACGCAATCCAGACAACGGCAGATCCTCCGCGCCCTTTGCGTTCCTTGCGGCTGAAAATCATCGGCAAGGACGAGGGCGAAGGCCGGAAACTCCACCGCAAGGCCGATGGCTACGGCCTTGACGTGGAGTTCTGCGGAGTCGTCGGCGAAGATGAGAAGGAGGCCGCCTACAAGTGGTGCGATACCCTTGTTCTCCCGACCCTTTCCGAGAACTTCGGCCTTGTGATCGCCGAGGCCCTTGAACGTGGCAAGCGCGTCATCACCACCGACGGCGCGCCCGCATGGGGCGACGGCAACGACTATGGCGGGCGCCTGGTCTACTTGAGCGGGTTCAGGGATGGAACGCGAGAAGTACGCGTTCGCCTGTTGAAAGATGCAATTGAAGACCTTGGGAGGTGGTTCGAATGAGCATAATGATGATAGTCGGTGTTGCGGCGGGGATGGTCCTCGTACTTGTTGCCGCGTGCGTGATTCTTGCGGCGATGTTCCCGCCGAAGGAGTACAAGGGCGATGTGGGTGCTGTCGGCGACGCGGATTCTTCTGGGAAGACCCCCGTGCTCTTCATCGGACGGCAGGAGGCCTTGGCCGAGAAAGCGAAGCTACGTGAGTCCGCTGCGGATTCCGACCTCTCGATCCGGTGTGTCGAGCTCGATCCTGCAACGCTCGGGCACGGCTGGGTCGCGAGGATGTCCGCCAAGAGGGAGCTTCGGTCTTTGGTCCGCGACGTTGGTCCGAATGGCGCCGTCGTGTTGCTCGAATGCCCCGGCGACAAGGCCTGGGCGGCGTGGATGGTGTATGTTGTCGAGGGTGGATTCAAGCGCGTGGCCGTCCCCGCCCGTCTTTTGGATGCGGGGCAGATTTCCGCCGTTCGCAGCGGCGTTGCATCGTACGGGAAGCTCGATACGCTCGACGATCTGGAGGAGATCGTTCGTGGGACCCTCTGGGAGGCGCAGAAGCTCGCCTACGCGTCCAAGTGATGTCGCGATTTTCCGTAGCCCGTTGTCCAGGCCGCGTTCTTGGCGGTTTTGATGGCAATGTGGTCATTCCTCGCCATCTTGATTCCGGCGGGCGTCAGTCTTGAGATCTGGGGCGGTATTGTCTCTCGCCGCTGGCGCCGACAGTTTGACGCTCCCTTTGCCTAACCTCAATGCCCATGCCCTATGGGCAAGCCCATTACTTTTCCCAGTTTCCCAAACCTCAAATATCCCCGGTTTTTGACCCTTAGAATCGACCGCACCCAGTAGAATCAGGGGTGCGGTCGTTGCCTTCTGTCCCGGAAAGTGAGGAGTTGGCTTCACGTCTGTCGCCGTGCTGCAATACGCGGGTGTCAGATAGCGGAAGGAAACCATCCGGGTAATGATGGCATAACGGCATTCGGAACGCGGGTGCAGCTGCGCAAATTCCTGGGATATTTTCTTCCCGATTTCCAAAACCGAAGCTCGAGTCCTTTGGGCGCATGCCCTTCGGCAACCGGGCTGCACTGGTTGTTCGTCAGGCATGGTAAGTGGCGGGGGTTTGACCGCGTTCGAGAGGATTGCGGCGAGCTGCAGATGGAGCTTGAATGCCCGAGCGGATGGCGACAGGCGGAACCGACGGCCCAGAACTGGCAGAATCGGCTCAAGACAGACCGCGCGAGGCTTCGCGAGGGCTCGGTAGCCATTTTCAAAACTGGGGATAATCCAATCGGTGCGTCCTTTGCCAACGGCGGGGATTAAATTTGCTATAATTGGCGCCATGCAGATGATATTCTCGCACGCGAAGATACTGCTCCCGGGCCGTAGGGTCGGGACGGGTGATATTTGGGTCGAGGACGGGCGCATTGCCGCGCTAGTCGAGACGGGCGCGGCGTCGCGGGCCGCAGGCGCCGCATCCGTGCCGCGTTGCGAGGATTGCACGGGTAAGCTGATTCTGCCGGGGCTTGTCAACTGCCATGGGCATACGGCGATGACGCTGATGCGCGGCGTGGGGGGCGGGCTGCCGCTGCAGCGTTGGCTGGAGGAGGCGATTTTCCCGATCGAGGCGAAGATGACGCCTGAGGATGTGGCGGCGGGAACGACCTGGGGCGCGATGGAGATGCTGGCGGGCGGCACGACGTGTGTGGCGGATATGTACGATTTTCCTGCGGCGTGCGACGTCCGTTTCGCCGAGGCCGGCATGAAGGCGAGCGTCAACCGCGTGGGACTCGCGTTCGCGGACAATGTGCCGCCGAATCGCCTCGCCGAGTGCATCGCCTATGTGGCGCGGGGGTGCACGGACAAGATCAACCGCGATTTCTGCATCCATTCCGAATATCTCACCAATGAGAGTTTCTGCCGCGAACTCGCTGCGGCGAATCGCGAATTCCGGCGTCCGGTGCATTTGCATGTTTCCGAGACCGAGAAGGAGCATGCGGAGTGTCTGGCGCGTCACGGCAAGACGCCGGTCGCGTACCTTGCGGAGACGGGACTCCTCGACTACGGCGGCTACGCGGCGCATGGCGTCTGGTGCACCGATGACGACTTCCGCCTCATGGCCGAACGCGGCGTCTCGCTCGTCCATAATCCGACGAGCAACATGAAGCTCGGCAGCGGGTTTGCGCGGGTGACGCGGGCGATGGCGCTGGGGGTCAACGTGGCGCTCGGAACCGACGGGTGCGCGTCTAACGACAATCTCGACATGTTCGAGGAAATGCATCTGGCCGCGCTGATCCACAAGGGAATCGCAAAAGATCCGACGGTGCTCGGCGCGTGGGATGTCCTGGAGATGGCGACCCGGAACGGCGCGAAGGCGCTTGGGCGCGACGACACGGGCGAACTCGCCGTTGGCAAGCGAGCCGATTTCTGCGTCGTTGATTTGGATCGCCTGCATCTGACGCCGTGCTTCGACATCCCCAATCTCATCGTCCATTCGATGCATGCGAGCGATGTCGTGATGACGGTCGTTGACGGGGAGATCGTCTATGAAAGGGGGCGGTTCCCGAAGATTGATCAGAATCGCGCCAAGTTTGATTTCCTGCGCGCGGTGCGGAGGCTTGGCCTGTGAAGGCGTTCGTCATCGCGATGGACGGCGAAGCGGCTGCGGTCGTCGACAACCTGACGGCGGCGTTCGAGTCGCGCGAGTACGGTCGGCGCGTTGTTTCGGGACGGCTCCATGGTGAACGGGTGATGGTCGTCATCTCGGGCATCGGCAAATCGAACGCGGCGGCGGCGACGCAGTTCGCCATCCAGTCGGGCGCAACGGAGATATTCAATACGGGTGTCTGTGGCGGATTCGAGCCGGGGATGAAGGTGGGCGACATCTATGAGGTTGCGCGGGCGGTGCAGTATGATTTCGATCTCGCCGATCTCAACGGGACGGCCGTCGGCGTCTTAAACGAGCGCACCTCGCCGTATATTCCGCTCGTGCCGCTGGGAAAATACCCGGCGAAGACATTGGCGACGGGCGATCATTTCAACGACAAAACCGATGATTTGCCGCTGCTGGCGTCACTGGGCGTCGGGTTGCGGGACATGGAAGGCGCCGCGATTGCGCACGTCTGCGAAACGGCGGGCGTCCCCTGCCATGCGCTCAAGTGCGTGACGAATGTGATTGGCGCGCAGGGCACGGTGCAGTTCGCCGGAAATCTGGCACGTTGTCTCGCACGTCTCAAGTCTTACTTTAACGAGGCAAGGTGTTGACGATGCCTTAGATGACGGGGTGTTCGCTTCCCTTGTCGTAGCATGGAAATCCGCTTTAATGGGACGGTTTCTTCTTGGCAGCGCTTGCCGAGGGGTTGTCGTCCCGGCAGGAGGCTTGCACGGCTTCTGCTGCAAAAGCCTATATGCCCGTCCGATCAGCCACGCCATCCTGCGCACAATCAAGCAACCTCCCGCCTCAGAGTATGATCGCCCAGGTCATCCAATGATGAAGGTAACCGGAAAGTTTCCGCTGATGCCATTGCAGTATTTGGTATAATTCACGCCATGTTTGACGTACGGGGCTATATGCTGGACGTGAGCCGGGATCGGGTGCCGACGATGCGGACGCTATATCTCATCGTCGATATTCTCGCGCGCTATCGCTACAACCAGTTCCAGCTCTATACCGAACACACGTTCGCCTATGCGGGGCATGAGGTGGTCTGGGAAGAGGCCGATCCGCTGACGGCGGTGGAGATCGCGAAGCTCCAGACCTATTGCGACATGCAGGGAATTGAACTCGTCCCCAACCAGAACACCTTTGGACACATGGAGCGATGGCTCACGAAGCCGCGGTACAATGCGCTCGCAAAATTTCCGAAGGGCGGGGCGATGACGCCGTGGGGGACGATCAAGAAATTCCCGACGACGCTGGATCCGAAGAATCCCGGCTCGATCGCGCTTATTGCCGATCTGCTCGGGCAGCTGTTGCCAAATTTCCGCTCACCGTTCGTGAACATCGGGTGCGACGAGACGTTTGAGATTTCCGATCCCGAGGAGTACTTCGGCTTTCTGATGCAGATCGTGGAGATCGTCCGGCGCCACGGGAAGCGACCGATGTTCTGGGGCGACATCATCCTGAGGCATCCCGGATTCATTTCGCGTCTGCCGCGCGACCTCATCGCCCTCGACTGGGGCTATGAGGGCAACCATCCCTTTGAGAAGGAAGCGGCGGCGTTCCGGACGGCGGGACTCGACTTCTACGTTTGCCCTGGAACGTCCGCTTGGCGTTCGCTCGCCGGTCGTGTCGAGAATATGCGGGAGAACCTGGCGGCGGCGGAAATGGCGGGCCGTCTCCATGGGGCCAAGGGTTATCTGCTCACCGATTGGGGCGACGAAGGGCATTGGCAACCGCTTGCCGCGTCGTTGCCCGGCATCATTCTGGCAGGAAATTTCGCGTTCTCGGGCGCAAAATCGGCGAATATGGATCTGGAGCGGGAACTCGACCGGGTGATGGACGCGCCTCTGGGCGGACTGTTGCTACGTCTCGGGACGCTCTATCTGCGCGGCGGTGCCCTGCGGGCGAATTGTTCGGAGCTTTTCAATATTCTCCGCAATCCGATCGGCTATTCGCGTCACTTGGGACTTACGCAGGCGATCCTGGACGATATTAGCGGCATCGCGGCGGGCGTGCGTATTGCGGCGGAAAAGTGGACGGATCGGTCGGATTGGGCGAAGGAAATCGTCTATATGGCCAATCTCATCGACTGCGCCTGCCATCGCCGCGACGAGGGGCGCCTAAGGGCGCTTCGGGACGAGCACGGGCGGATCTGGCGCATGCGGTCGCGCGAGGGCGGGCGCATCGACTCCCTCATGAAGTTGCCGCGCTTCTGAGCTAGTTGCCGCATTTGGTCGCGAAAGGCGTTTTTCGGTCATATATACAAAAACTTGTGGGTGGCGGACGCGTTGTCTACAACCTGTAGACAACACATTGCAGTTTTGCCCTTGCGCATACACAAGATTTGGTGTATGCTATGTATCAGTCTCTACAAGATGTTCGGCTTGTGGTGATTTGTAGCGGGGTCAGTCTTACAATCTAAGTAGAAGGGGTGCAAAGCGGCAATGAAACAGATGAAGATCATCAAGCGCAGTGGTGAAGAGAAGGCGTTTGACGTAACCAAGATTGAAAATGCCATTCGCAAAGCCAGCCAGGCGGTTGACTACAAGGATGCTTTGTCCGAAGGGCGCATCAAGCTGATTGCCGAAGAAGTCGCGGGCGTGTGCGCGGCGCGTGAGCGGGCGATGACGGTCGAAGAGATTCAGGATGTCGTCGAGACGAAGATCATGGAGATGGGGGCGAAGGAGATCGCGAAGAAATACATCACCTATCGCTACAAGCAGTCGCTCCTTCGTCAGGCGAACACGACCGACAAGCAGATTCTCTCCCTCATCGAGTGCAATAACGAGGACGTCAAGCAGGAGAACTCCAACAAGAACCCGACGATCAACTCCGTCCAGCGCGACTACATGGCGGGCGAGGTATCGAAAGACGTCTCCGCGCGTCTGCTGCTGCCGCAAGACGTGGTGCAGGCCCATCGCGAGGGCATCATCCATTTCCATGACATGGACTACTTCGCGCAGCATATGCACAACTGCGACCTCGTGAACCTCGAGGACATGCTGCAGAACGGCACGGTCATCTCCGGCACGATGATTGAGCGGCCGAAGAGCTTCTCCACGGCGTGCAACATCGCCACGCAGATCATCGCTCAGGTCGCGTCGAACCAGTACGGAGGCCAGTCCATTTCGCTGACGCACCTGGCGCCGTTCGTGGAGATTTCGCGTCAGGCGATCCGTCGGGATCTGAAGTCCGAGCTGGCGGAGGCCGGTCTTTCGCTGTCCCCCGAGAAATTCGACGCCATTGTCGAGAAGCGCGTCCACAAGGAGGTCGAGAAGGGCGTGCAGACGATTCAGTATCAGGTGGTGACGCTCATGACGACCAACGGGCAGGCCCCGTTCATCACCGTTTTCATGTATCTCGGCGAAGCGCGCAGCGAGGCCGAGCGGCGCGATCTCGCGATGATCGTCGAGGAGGTGCTGCATCAACGCATTCTCGGTGTCAAGAACGAGGTGGGCGTCTACGTCACCCCGGCGTTTCCGAAGCTCGTCTACGTCCTGGAGGAGCAGAACGTCCATGAAGGTTCGCCGTACTGGTATCTGACCGAACTCGCCGCCAGGTGCACGGCGAAGCGGCTCGTCCCGGACTACATCTCCGAGAAGAAGATGCTCGAGTACAAAATCGACGCCAACGGCAAGGGCAACTGCTACACGCCGATGGGCTGCCGCTCGTTCCTGACGCCATGGGTCGATCCCGAGACGGGCAAGGGCAAGTACTACGGGCGCTTTAATCAGGGTGTCGTGACGGTGAATCTCGTAGACATCGCGCTCTCGGCGCATGGCGATCTTGCGACCTTCTGGAGCGTCTTCGAGGAGCGCATGGAGCTGTGCCACAAGGCGCTGCAGTGCCGCCACGAGCGGCTGACGGGCACGCTTTCGGACGCGGCGCCGATCCTCTGGCAGTATGGGGCGCTGACGCGCCTGCCGAAGGGCGCGGCGATCGACAAGTACCTGCATGGCGGCTACTCCACCCTGTCGCTCGGCTACGCCGGCCTCTGGGAGTGCGTCTACGCGATGAACGGCAAGAAGCTGACGGAACCCGAGGGCGAGAAGCTTGGCCTTGAGATCATGCAGAAACTCAACGACTACACGGCGAAGTGGAAAGCTGCCGAGGACATCCACTATTCGCTCTACGGCACGCCGCTCGAATCGACGACCTACAAGTTCGCCATGTGTCTGCAGCGGCGCTTTGGCGTCATCAAGGGCGTCACCGACCGGAACTACATCACGAACTCCTATCATGTGCATGTCACCGAGCCGATCGATGCGTTCAAGAAGCTGGCGACCGAGGCCAAATTCCAGCGGCTCTCCCCGGGCGGTGCGATCAGTTACGTCGAGGTGCCGAACATGCAGAACAACATCCCGGCTGTGCTGGCGATCATGAAGTTCATCTATGACAACATCATGTACGCTGAGCTGAACACAAAGTCCGACTACTGTCAGGAATGCGGGTTCGATGGTGAGATACAGATCGTCAAGGACGACTCCGGAAAGCTCATCTGGCGGTGCCCGAAGTGCGGCAACACCGACGAGTCCAAGCTGAACGTCGCCCGCCGTACCTGCGGCTACATCGGGTCGCAGTTCTGGAACCAGGGCCGCACGCAGGAGATCAAGGAGCGCGTGCTGCACGTCTCGTGAATTACGCCGACCTACGCACCTGTGACGTCGCCAATGGAGAGGGCGTTCGCGTCTCCCTCTTCGTCAGCGGCTGTACGCACAGATGCAGGGGTTGCTTTAACGAGGAGGCGCAGCGCTTCTCCTACGGCAAGCCTTTTACGAAAGCGGTCGAGGATGAGATTCTCGATGCGTTGGCGGCACCGTACATTGCGGGACTGACCCTGCTCGGCGGGGAGCCGATGGAGCCGGCTAACCAGCGCGGACTCATCGGCTTTCTGCGCCGTTTCCGCGAACGTTTCGGTGAAACGAAGACGCTGTGGATCTATACGGGTTGCATTCTTGAGCTTGATCTGCTGCCGAATTCGGGCGAGGCCATAGCCTTTGAGTACTCGACCCCGCATCGCTACTGGCGGACGGAGGTCACGGACGAGATTCTGGCGATGACGAATGTCCTCGTTGACGGCCCGTTTATCGAGGAGCTTAAGGACATTTCGCTCAAGTTTCGCGGCAGCTCCAATCAGCGCATTCTCAAGCTGCACTGATTGTGCTATAATACCCCGCATCCCCAACGGGGCGTTGCACAGCCTGGTAGTGCGTCTGCTTTGGGAGCAGAATGTCGGAGGTTCAAATCCTCTCGCCCCGACCATCTTCTGTCGGTACTAAGAGAATCTCTCTCTATTACCGCGTAATACGAACCCCGGAAAACCCCAAGTAATTTGGGGTTTTTCGCTTATCCAGGGTTCGTCATCGCTTTGCTTTCCGGCGGCAGAGATACAAAAATTCTCCTGCTTCGGCCCCCTCTCCCGAAATCCTCTCTGCGTATGTTGTAGCCCCTACAAGATACGCTTCGCCCTTATTTTACAGGGGTTTCGTGAAATCCGCGCCCTGAAAAAGCGTATGTTGTAGGGTTTTATCATAGAGAACAGTGTGCAAGGCAACACACGTGAAAAGCGTAAAAACCGCCTACCACTACAACCTGCGCGGCAATAAGTATATGCAGGGACACGAGGAGACCCGCACATGACCGACCGCAACGCACAGACATTCGCCGCAATAGCCCTTCTTCTGAAGGGCGTGATGGCCCGTATAAATCCTAATCTTTGGACTGGATATATCTGAAATACTATGGCTATATATGTCCCGCACACTGTAAAAGGAACTCTCGAAGATGGATGAACTGCCAGACAGCCTGAAAGACGAGATCGCCGCGCTCGAATCGCTCGACGCCCGCGCCCTGCGCCGTCGATACGCGCCTCTTGTCGCAGACCTTCCGAACTGCGCCCTGTGCGGCGTCCTGCGCGCCACCGTGGCCTACCGGCTGCAGGAACGGCGGGAGGCGATGGCGGCATCGCTATGCGGTCTCCGGCTTGCGTGACGCGGCGGAGGCGTGGTTGTTGCACCGTAGCGGCGTCATGCCGTCGATTGTAAACATATTCGGCGAGAGGGAAGCATGAAAGCCAGGACTGGTCTTAGAATTGCAATTGCGGCGTTGTCAGTGATTCTGTCCGTCTATGCAATTCTCTACATGGGCCGTTTCATCAAGGTCAATTGCTGCGGGTGGAGCGAAGACATAAAGGCTTCACAGCTGCCCAAGGAGGTTGTCTCGTGCGTGGAGCTATACGACGATCCGCCAGAAAGCGTCGGAGTGAATGTCCTGCATCGGGATATAGATGGCGACGGGATAGAGGAATTGATCGTAGATTCCGGCACTAATGCCAGAGGCGCAGCCAATTGGTGGTACACCATCTGGAAGAAGCAGCCTTCGGGTGTTCATCGCGACATTGGCTTCTTCTGCTGCGATTCCTACTTGTTTGTGCCAGGCTGGGGGATTCGCGGACTCCCCGGCATACTGTGCAATCATGGAAAGGTCGAATGGGTGCCTTGGAGGGGCGGACAATATTCATGCAGAGGCCCGATATGATTTAGTGTCATATTGGCAAGTCTGCTGCGTCTATACGGAACAAGGAAAGCAATGAATATGAATCTGACGCAACAGACAGGCAATAATAGGTCAAAGAGAATACCCGTTGTCGCGGCGGGGATGGCCTTGGCGTTGTGCCTTGGGGCGGTTGTCGCCGTCCGCTTCTAGACATACGATCCCGCTGCTCCTGCGGGCAGCGAGACAGTTCTTGACTATTTCCTTCTCGCCGGGGTGTGGCTTGTCCCGTTTGCATCGGTGTGTTTTGCGAAAAGGCTGTTCGAGGGGCTTAGGTTTCGTTTCGTGTTTTCTTGGTTTGTCGGATTTCTAATTCCCTGGTTGTTGCTTGTTTATGAAACGTATTTCCCGCACACCCCGCCGGAAGGCAGCTATTGCACAGAGGCGGAGCAGTGTCTTGGATTCGCCGTCATGATTGCAATCATATCGGGCGCGATTAACGTTTTTGACTCTTTCGTGGAGCGGATGCTGTGCAAGTTGGGCGGCGGGTGCGTCCGTTTTGCCGTATGGCTTCAATTGATGGTTCTCCTTGCCGTGTTGACGTTGGGGGTGCTATCCATAATCTATTTGATGTTGTGAAAGGATCATGCAAATGAAAATACAGTGTCTGCCGAGAAAGTGGTTCGAGAGGATCAAGGGGACGGTACTTGAGGAACAAGTGCTGGCTCACAACAAGGTCGTGTCCATCCAGTCGCGTAGTGGCTGGGATTCGGAACCGCCGTTTTCGGAAGAGGGATTGAAGTCGCCGAATCTCCTGTGCCTCACATTCGACGACGTAACGGACTATTCCGACCTCTACGACGGCGAAAAGGTGACGAAGTTCCGCCCCGTCATGGCGCAGAAGATTCTGAAGCACATCGGGCACGGCTCGTGGCCTGTGCTGATCCATTGCACGGAGGGGGTCTCGCGCAGCGGTGCCGTGGCCAGCGTCCTCGACCACTACTGGAACTTCGTGTGGGACAAGAAGCCGGAAGACCACGAGTATTTCAAGCGCGTCAATCCGCAGATTTCCCCAAACCCCGTCGTTGAACAGATATTCACAGAGTACATTGAAACCGGGTATATGGGTGAATCGTGATGAGTGAAGTGCTGGAACAAATTGAACTATTCGCACCGCAAGGAGGAACGCAGACCGATGAAATGCCTCCGCCTAACACGGAGCACGTTGCTGAATTCGTGTTGCCGCCGCCAGAAGAGCAGGAACGCCCTTGGCTGACCAAAGAGCGACTTTTCGACGAAATCGAGGCGTGGGATACAGTCTGCCCGGAGCGAGAATGCGACGGACTGCATCTGATAGCACAGGAGATGGAGTCGTCGGACTTTGTCCCGAAGAACACGACGGAGCAGATAATTCGCTTCGACGAGGACGAGCAGTTTGTCGTATGGGAGGCGTTTTGCCCCGACTGGCAGATTCCAGATGTCCCGGCTGCACACCGCTTCGCCGCTGACTGGATGCGGCATCATCCGAAGGATGCCGTCATCGTGGACGAGAAGTCGCGCCGGATAACATGGCGCAGGTCATTTTGCACGGAGTGGGTGGAGGATGGCGATGCACTTGACGCTCTCTCGCAACTCTACCTCTACGATGCGATGCACGATAGCATTGAATGCCTCAACGCCGCGCAACTCGCCCTTGGCGGTTTTTAGGTTTTCTGCATGCCTTCGTGTCATATCCGCAGCTGCAGGGTGTCTATGTCTGCCAGAGGGAACCATGAGGGTTCTCGTTTGAAAGAAAGAAGAAAGGACATAGTCATGGGCAGCCACAAGGAAAACGTGGAAGTCGTCAAGAAGTTTCTTGATGAGAACGACTGGCACTACGATATGCACGACCACGGCCATGTGGCCACTTTCACTGGCGGGGTGGGAGGATTCAAGGGGCTTTACAACTCGTTCAGGTTTATCCTGTTCGTCGGGGAGGATGAAGTCCAGAACTATGCGATGTTCCCCGCTTCCGCAAAGGACAAGCTGTCCGAGATGGCGGAGTTCATCACCCGCGCCAACTACGGCCTCAAGTACGGCGACTTCGAGATGGACTGGAACGACGGCGAGGTGCGTTTCCATCTCACGTTCCCGATGTCGGCCGTCCGTGCGGACGAGATGATCCTGCCGACGCTTCTCATGGCGCCGCCGAGGATGCTCGACCAGTATTCAAAGGGTTTCACCGAGGTGCTGATGGGCTTGAAGACGCCCGCCGACGCCATAAAGGACTGCGAGGGGGACTGACGATGAGCGTAAGGAAGAACGCCAAGATAATCGCCAAGTTCTTCAAGAAGGACGACTGGCGGTATGAGTTCGACGAGGAGAACGGGCTTTTCACGTGCGGTGTCGGCGTCGGCAACGCCGTCGGAAGCGCAAAGGTGTACGTCAGCGTCGAGGACAATAAGGTCACATGCGTCTATACCTTCCCCGTCGCCGCGCCGGAAAGTGTCCGCGAAAAGGTGGCGGAGCTGGTCTGCAGGCTTGGGTACAAGCTTGCGTTCGGATCGTTCGACATGGACTTTGACGACGGAGAACTGCGCTACCACTATGTCATGCCGTCGGAGGAGCTTGAGGCGGACCCGATGGAGAAGACCCAGCGGCTTCTCTATCTCCCTCACGCGATGATCACCCGGTACGGCCCTGCCTTCATCAAAGTCGTGCTTGGCGCACGGACGCCGAAGGAGGCTATCAAGGAGGCGGAGGGCGACATCGACGGCGGCGACACACCGGCAAAGCCGGATGGCGAGAATCCGAATCCAGATGCGGAAATCGCAAAGTCTGTTGCGGCGGTCGATGTAAAGCAGTCTGCGCCTGAACAGACCGACATGCAGAAACATACCCCGATCGATAGA
Source organism: Kiritimatiellia bacterium (assembly GCA_051884875.1). Classification (GTDB taxonomy): domain Bacteria; phylum Verrucomicrobiota; class Kiritimatiellia; order RFP12; family UBA1067; genus UBA1067. The sequence continues at coordinate 36,733 of JBJEWD010000020.1, read as the reverse complement.
CACGATGACGAGACTACGCCAGCTGAAATTCCCGTCCCCGTGCGCGACTATACGCTCGACGGGATTTCGATCAAGGGCGACATCCCGCTTGCCAAGGTCGTCGCAGCCGTGAAGAACTTCCGGAAGATGCAGGGAGAGGCGGAAGCATCGCTGCCTGACCGCCCCCGCATGAACCTTCTCCTCTGGGGACCGCCCGGAACGGGCAAGACGGAGTTCGTGAACTACCTCGGACAGCAGCTTGGCTGCAAGGTCGTGGTGAAGATGGCGAGCGACCTGCTCGACCATTGGGTCGGCAAGACGGAGAAGGCAATCCGCGCCGCGTTCGAGGAGGCGGAGGAGGAGAATGCGATTCTCTTTCTCGACGAACTCGACGGACTGATGCAGGATCGCTCCGGCGCGATTGCCAACTGGGAGGTCACGCAGGTCAACGAGCTGCTGGACTGCATGGAGCGGTTCAAGGGTGTCATGGTCGGTGCGACGAATTTCATGGATCATCTTGATGCCGCCGTCCTGCGCCGCTTCACCTACAAACTCGAATTCGGGTATCTTGAACCGGACGGCAAGCACATATTCTTCGACCGTGCGTTCAAGACGCCGCTAACCGAGAAGGACACAAGGCGTCTCGACGCCATCCCAAACCTTGCGCCGGGGGACTTCAAGACCGTCAGCCAGCGGTTCTTCTACCTTGGCGAAGAGGTCGGTAACGAGGAGCGCCTGTCCGCACTTGAGCAGGAGGTCGCCCTCAAGAAGGGAACGCACAAGGTCTGCCTTGGATTTTCAGCAGCGTGAAAGGGAAATGGAGAAATGACAATGGATAAGAATAGTTGCAATGCAAAAGTAGCCGTCTTGGCCATCACAACAACGGCGGCCTTGGCGGCGATGGGGTGCTGGTTCTGCTGGCATTGCCCGTCGAGGATATACCCACCGGGTGCGCACGACTTGTTCTGGCGGCAACTGGCGTGGAACGGAGTGGGGCTTGCTGTGTTCGCAGCGGCATGGCTTGCGGGGTGGAAGAGGCTTCTCAAGGCTGCTCCCTGGTTGATGGCGGCATGGCTTGTCGCGATTGCCGTCGCGCAGTTCTCGCGCCCTGTCAACGGTGCGCACAAATGGCTTCCTGTCGGCCCGATGCACATCAATGTCATGACATGCTTCATGCCAGTGTTTGCCCTGTTCCTGGCGTGGCTTCATGACAAGAAATGGCTTCGTCCGTGGATGGAGTTGGCGGCGGTCGCGGTGGCTGTATTGTGGTGTTGGTGGCATGTCGCGGAAAACGGTGGACGGCAGGAACGGATTATTGCTTTCCTTAGCCAGGGAGACAGGCTGCCGGACAGGGTGTACATGGCGCGTCAGCTTCTCGCGGCGTTCGACGTGTCAAAGTGGTTCGGCGATGCCGACAGGAGCCTCGGTTTTCTACCTTGTCCCGAAAGCGACGGAATGATGTCGGTTTCCGCGCTGATGTTCGGCAAGTGGTTTCCGGCATCCCTTGTGGGGGTGTTTGCGGTGGTTGGCGCATCTTTGACCTTGCTTTGGAAAGGTGCGGTCGATGCGGCGAAACGCAGGTTCACGCTTCTTTTCGGCCTTTGGCTGATAGCGCCTGCGGCCTACTGCTTTCTCCATTCGCTGGCGTTCCTGCCGGTTGCCGGGATGTCGCCCGCATTGGCCAGTTACGGCGGAACGGCTGTAGTGATGGCCTGGTTTGGTGTTGGGGTGCTTGCGGCGATGTCGAGGGCGCTACCGACTAACGGAGAGGTAACTGCGAATGCCGTTCCCATGTGGCGTGTTTGCGCGATTTGGAGTGTGGTGGCTGGCGTAGCTGTTCTTCTGATAGCCTTTGCGCCGAAGCGCGGGTTCTGGACGCCGGGCGGCGACTTGAAGTTCGCCGAGCCAAGGCCGTCTGACATGGAGTTCGGCGAGTTCGGCCTCACGGCGAAGCGCGGACGGATTCTCGCCGCCGACGGGTCGCCGCTGGCGTACACGGTTCGCAAGTGGAGGTTCTATCTCGATCCATGCGTTCCGGACGCGGTGCGAGTGTTCGACAAGGAAAGCCTTACGGAAATCGCCGACGGGCTGGGCGTTCCCGCCAAGCGCCTGCTGGAGGGCTATATCCGAACGGATGGCAACATGCCCTACAGAATGGTGTGCGATGTCGCGGAGGAGCTTGGGGTGTCTCTGAAGGAACTTCACGACAAGAACGCCAGCACGGACACGATCTTCAAATCCCCGAATCGCTACATCTTCCTCACGGAAGTTGAGGACGGCAGTCCGGCGTCCAAGTATTTCGACAGGCGGCATCGGTGGCTGACAAGGTGTGCAGGGATTATCCGCGAGCCGGTGCAGAAACGTGTCTATCCGCTTGGCGAAGCGGCGACGGCGACAGTCGGCTTCATGCACATGGGCGCACACACGGACACGCCGCAGGGCGCAGGTGGACTGGAATGGGTCTTCAATAAGGCCCTTGCCGGGACAAATGGCGCATATGATGCCAAACTCGCCTTGCACGAGCGCGTAAAACGGGCCACGTCCGCGCCCGGCGCAGACATTCGGACAACCATCGTCCCAGCCGCTCAAAAGGCTGTGTCGGGCTTCCTTGCCGCCGCCTGCGCGACGAACGGCGCAGAGTCTGGATTTGCTCTCGTGATGAAGGTGCCGTCGGGTGAAATCGCTGCGATGGCGTCGTGGCCAACATTCGACCCGTCCATGCGAAGGGATCTCGACAAGTGGAACTCCTCAATGGCCGTCAACCGTCCTGCACAGGTATTGTTTGAGCCGGGTGGACTCGTCAAGCCTCTCACATACGCTATTGCCCTCGACGAGGGCGTTCTGGCAGAGGACGCGAAACTCGACCAGGAGAACGGGGTTTGGGAATACAACGGCGTAACGATAAAGGACGACGAGACAAACACTCTGTCGATTGCGGAGTCAATATCCTCTCGCGCCAACATCGCGGTCGGCAAGACATCCTGTCTTATCGGCCCAGAGAAGTTTCATGCCGCGCTTCGGCGTTTCGGCTTTGGCTCGAAGACAGGTGTGGCGGGGATTCCCGGCGAGGAGGTTGGCATCTTAACCTCGAAGCCCGAACGTTGGGATAAGACCACGGCGATGCGCGTTGGCATGGGCTACGGGTTCGCCGCCACGGGGTTGCAGATTGCACAGGCTTATGGGACGCTCGCCAACCACGGAACGCTCGTGCGCCCCGTTCTCGTCAAGACTGCGGCGACAAACAGCGTTGTCCAGGTAGTTTCGCCCTCGTCCGCTGATGCCATCATGCGAATGCTCAACTCCCCGATGCCCTCGACGGTCCAGATGTGCGAACTCGATCCTGAGACCAAGCGAACTGTCTATTCGCCAACGAACTACATCTCCTCGTGCGCAGGGTTTGTCCCGGTGGATAATCCCGAATATGTGGTCGTAGTCTCGTTCGCAAAGCCCCATCCCGCCCACACCAGCAAAGAAATTGCCGTCCCAGTCTTGATGAGAATTTGTGAAATTGCGAAAAAACATTTATAACAGTGATGTTTCAAGCAAATAAGCCAATATCCGATGTCGAAATCAATCAACAATATATTTGACATCGCTGACAAATATATGATATAATACGCGCCATATCTATGCATACAAGAGGCATCGTATGGCACTTTGCTACAATCGGCTTTGGAAACTGCTGATCGACCGGGGCATGACGCGCACTCAGATGCGCCTTGCCGCCGGCATATCCACGACCACCCTTGCGAAACTGTCCAAGGGAGAGGACGTGAATACGTCCATCCTCGTCAAAATATGCAATGCCCTCAAATGCAACGTCCGCGACATCGTGGATTTCAAGCCGGACGGAAAGTGAATGCGGAATGGGTGCCCGGAAGAACATATTGAAGAACCATTGCGGCGAACGCAGTGTCAAGCTGCGGGTGTTCGAGGCGTTTTCGGGCATCGGTGCTCAGAATGCGGCTCTGAAATCGCTGGGGGTTGATTTCGAGGTCGTCGGGACGAGCGACTGGTTTGTCAATGCCATAATCGCCTATGACGCGCTGCATTCGGATCAGACATCCAGGATTGACGTCCCAGACTATGAAGGTCAGCTCGAGTATCTGACGAAGTTTACTTTCAGTGCAGAATCCCAAAAGGCAATCAAGAACCTTGAGGGACTTGGCCGAGAGACGATAAGACGGCTGTACGTCGCCCAGAAGCGGACGCGCAATTGCGGCTCCATCACTGATATAAAGCCGGAGAATCTCCCGGAAATAGATTTGCTGATATACAGTTTCCCGTGCCAAGACCTGTCAACGGGCGGCAACGGCAACGGCATGGGGAAAGGCTCGGGAACCCGGTCGAGCACGATTTGGCACATCGGGAACATACTGCGGACGCTGAAGAAACTTGGCCGATTGCCGGAATATCTGCTCATGGAGAATGTCCCAGCCATACGTGCCGACAGGTACAAGGCCGATTTCAAGAAGTGGAAGGCGCTGTTGAGCGGCCTTGGGTACAGGAACGACAGGCCGGTTGTCCTTGATGCGTCGAAATTCGGCGTCCCCCAGGACAGGGTGCGCCTATTCATGGCAAGCCACCTCAAGAAGAGGTTGAACATCGGAAGGAAAATCCGTCAGCACGACTGGGATGGGAATATAGCCGACTTCCTCAGGCTTGACTATTCAGAACCGCAAATAAAGGCGGAGGCGGACGAGGCCAGCCTCAACTATACACCATCGCGGCAGGAGATGTGGCGGATCAACAAGCGCGTTCCGCCATATGAGGAACTCATACACACGATTACCTGCAACATGGACAGGACGCAGACGGCTGCGCTCTTCTGGTACGAAGACAGGATACGGAGGCTCACAATCCGCGAGGCATATCTGCTGATGGGCTTCACCGAGGCCGACTACGAGAAGGTAGCCAAGCTCGGCTTCTCCTATCGCCAGAACAACAAGCTCATCGGCAACGCCATAGTGGTCCCCGTCCTGCGCGAAGTTTTCAGGGCGATGCTTCAAGGCTCAAGGTATCTGCCGGACGACACTGCTAAAGATGGAGGCTGCAAGACATGAAGTACTGTGAACAGGCTCCGAAGCCTGCCGTCCTTCTCGCAGCCATAAGGGCGATAGGCTACAGTTTTGAGACTGCCGTTGCCGACATCGTCGACAACAGCATATCGGCTATGGCAAAGAATATACGCATCTTTTCGGAACCGTCAGGCGAGCCGTATTTTGCTTTTCTTGACGATGGGATCGGCATGACGCAGAGCGAACTGCGAAACGCCCTGCTGCTCGGTTCCGACAGATCCGGAAAGAGCGACGCTCCGATGGAACTAGGCAGATTCGGCCTCGGCCTCAAGTCGGCATCTTTCTCGCAGTGCAGGCACTTCTGCGTAGTCACCAAGCAGGGGGCGGACATCAATGCAATGTCGTTCTGTTTGGACGACGTGGAACGGTCGGGGACGTGGCGCACCGCCATCCTCGACGAAGCTGAATGGGAAACCGTGCCGGAGGTCGGGCGGCTGATGCAATATGAACACGGAACGCTTGTGGTCTGGCGGGATTTCGACCGGTTGAGGATTAACACGGCCAATTTCGAGACTTCGTTCCGCCGCATCGTCAAGATGGCGAAATGCCATGTGGAGTATGTGTTTCACCGGTTCTACGGCGATGTCGTCATTTGCTTCAACGAGGAGCGCGTCGAAAAGCGCGATCCGTTCCTGCTGGATTCCTACGGAATGCAGCAGGAGGGGCGCGGAGTGTCGGTCGAGGTTGACGGCCACAAGATACGCATAACGCCGTATTCGCTCCCCTACGCCAACGCGCTCACGGCTGAGGAACGCAGGCTTCTGGGAAATCCGAAGAGCATCTACGACGAACAGGGGCTCTATTTGTACCGAAACAGGCGGCTCATCGCATGGGGCAGCTGGTTCCGAACCGAGGTCAGAAGCGAGCTGAACAAGCTCGCAAGGGTCAAGGTCGACATTCCGTCGTCCCTCGATGAAATCTGGATGCTGGACGTGAAGAAGTCGTCCGCGAAGATCCCGGACAAGATACGGGACAGCATACGCATCGCCGTCGGCGATTCCGTTTCGAGAAGCCGTGGCGCGGTAAGCAAGCCCAGCGAGCGCGAGACTATGGCCGAACACAAGGTGTGGATTCGGGAATTGAGGAGCGACAATTCCGTGGAATATACGATAAACCGCGACAACCCAACGTACAAGGCGTTGCGGGCCACGCTCGCTGGAGGCGACTTGACCCTTTTCGAGCAGTTTGTCAGCGACTTGCAGGACTATCTGCCGAAGCACCAGATACACATCGATCAGGCGGGCGACGTAAACATATCAAACGGCGAGGCTCTGGAGGCGAACATCGGAGCAAAGATGGCGGACCTCATCAGAAAACTGAAGATTGTCGAGGACGAATCCGACCGGCAGCACATACTTGACCGGTATCTCTCTTTCGAGAACTACAGATGCCTGAAACCGCACAAGGCGACCATACTTGAGGAGGCTCGACATGACGGATGACGAACGAAGGAACTTTCTGGATGACGCCAGGGAAATCGCCATCATACATCTCAGGCGCAAGCAGCCTACCCACTCCGAGGTTGTCGCCGAGGTTCGGGCGGGCCTTGAGGATTCGGTGCCGGACTATACGCAGGAGGAGTTGAAGCGCGTCGTGACGGAGATCGAGTACAACGTTCGCATAAGGACGCAAGAGCCGGACATACTTGTCGATGCGGCCAGCCAGTCCAATTGGTTTCGCATCGCCGAGCCTTCGACCGAGACATGCTATTTTGGCCGCTATGTAAGATATTTGAGAACGCAGGGATTTTCCGAACCTGTGATTTCCCAGATGGAAAGCGATACGCGACGGGTGCTGGCGCTCTCGGCAAATCCCCTCGCGCAGAAGGACAGCAAGCGCGGACTCGTCGTGGGTGACGTCCAGTCCGGCAAGACGGCGAACTACCTCGCCCTCATCAACCTCGCCTGCGACTTCGGATACAAGATCGTGGTTCTTCTCGCCGGAATGACGGACTCCCTGCGTGAGCAGACGCAGGGCCGGGTCGATCTTGGCTTCATCGGCGCGATGAGCGACAGCATCGGCGGCGGAGTTGAATACGTTGGAGTCGGTCTCGACAAGTCGGAGCATTACGCCGTTCCGCTGACCAACACGCGGCAGGATTTCGTCAAATGGATCAAGCAGAACATCAACGCGACCCCCTCGGAGTACACGAAACCCCTGGTACTGGTCGTAAAGAAGAACAAAGGCGTGCTGGGACACGTCCACAACTGGCTGAAGTCGAAGAGGATAGGCAACCAGAACATCCTCATAATCGACGACGAGGCCGACAACGCGTCGATCAACTCAAAACGCGACGACAACGACCCTACCCAGATCAACCGCAAGATCAGGGAGCTTTTCACGAGTTTCGATGTCGCCACATATGTCGGATTCACCGCAACCCCGTTCGCAAACATCTTCATCAATCCTATAGACGACGAGGCCCTCAAATCGCTATTCCCGTCAGACTTCATCGTCCAGCTCAAGACGCCGTCGAACTATTGCGGCGCCCACTGGTTCTTCGATGCGGAGCACGAAGGCTCGCGGCTTCGGCTGCTCGACGAATCCGAAGAGCATTTCCTTCCCGCCATACACAAGAGCGGAGCCGGGTTCTCTGGCGTTCCCGAAAGCATGAAGGAGGCGATTCTCGTCTTTATCCTCGGCTGCGCCGTCAGGACGCTTCGCGGGCAGGAGGGCAAACACCGCTCGATGCTCGTGAACATTTCCCGCTTCAACGACCTTCAGTGGGAGATAAGAAGCAAGGTGTCCGCATTCGTGGAAGAGGTGCAGAACATCATCGAGCAGGAGTCCTACAAAGACCTTGAGGCGTATCTTCGCCATCCGATGCTCAGGCGCATGGCCGATCTGTATGCGGACATGCCGGTGTTCGCCAAGGCGAGGGCCGAGTTCGGATTCGATTCCCTGCGCCAGTCCATCCGAATTGAATCTGGACTTCTCAAGGTTGTCGTTCTCAACAACAAGATAAGGCAGGATTCGCGCTTCTCGTACAAGAGCTGTCCAAGCGGCGCACGCGTCATCGCCATCGGAGGATTCCTGTTGTCACGCGGGCTGACGCTTGAGGGACTCATGGTCAGCTACTACAGCAGGAACACGGCCACATACGACTCCCTGCTCCAGATGGGGCGCTGGTTCGGATACAGGTTCGGCTACGAAGATCTGTGCCTCCTCTACATTTCGCGCATCAACGTGGCGAATTTCAGGGCGGTGATTTCCGCAGTCGACGATCTCAAGGAACAATTCGCCGAAATGCGGGCGATGGGCAAGTCCCCGCGCGATTTCGGGCTTATGGTCAAATGCTCCCCGGACACGCTCGAAACTGCGCTCCTCGTGACGAGCCGGAACAAGATGCGCCATTCGCAGCGTGTGGAATACTGGCTGTCATACGGGGGAACCGTAGCCGACACGTCGAAGCTCTACAAAGACCCGGAGAAGAATGCCGCGAACGAGAGGAAATGCATCTCCTTCTTCAAGGAACTTGCCGACGGGGGCATGGGACTTGTCCGCATGGGATCCAGAATGGTCGTGCGGGACGTCCCCAAGAGGCACATTGCCAGATTCATATCTTCGCTCGACATACATTTCGAGAACCGCAAGTTCGACACTGACACACTGTCGGCTTACATGGCCGACAGCAAGGTCTTCCCCAGATGGGATGTGACCGTCGCGACCGGTTCGGATGGACAGATGAGGTGGAATGTGTGCGGGGAGGAGTTCCCGGCCGCGATCCGAAAGTGCGAGATACGCAGGGAAGAGGATTTCATCCGCGTCGGCATGGGGAACAACCGGTTGATCGAGCCGGGCATATTCTCGGCTGGTCTTTCGGAGGAGCAGCTTGAGAAGATAAAAACCCGGAAACGGAAAGACCTGACCTATTCCGACTATATGGATGTGGAGGGGCGCAATCCGCTGCTTGTGTTCTATCCGCTATCGCTCAAGAACGGCGACGAAAGCGTCAATGCATGCCCTTACATCGGATTTGCAGTCGGATTCCCATCGAGAGGACGCTCGGAACGCACGGCATACCAGGCCAACGAGGTGAAGCTGAGAGAGATGTTTGAGAGGATGGACGCAATTGACGACGAAGAAGAGAACGGAGAAGAGCCATGAGAGACTTCGAGAACTTGTTTGCCGCATTCAGGCGGGATGCCGCATCGTCAAGGGCGGAGGGACTTGTCCTCCTTTCTGCCGAGGCCCCGCTTCGCATCTACTACGGCCTCAGCGCACGGCGCAATCCGCGCCTTGCGTTCCTTTCCGACGCCAAGCCGCCGGAAATCGCCTCCACGAAGGCCATCAGGGTGTCGTGCGTCCAGGAGGCGGAGGAGTACTGGATGTTCTTCGATCTGCTTGAGCAGACGGCGAGCGCGGTCTATTTCACGCTCTGCGACGATCTCGTCGGTGCGTTGGAATCGTCGTCCGCCAAGGACTCCGCTTCCGCCGTCATGTGCCTGAAGAACCGTTTTACGGCATGGCGCAAGATGTTCAGGCAGGAGCGCGGAACGCTGTCCGAGGAGCAGGTGGTCGGACTCCTCGGCGAACTGTACTTCATGGAGCGGTTTCTCATGCCGGAAATCGGCGCTGCCCGTGCAGTGCGCGCATGGAGCGGGACGGACGGGACGAGCAAGGACTTTTCGGACGGCGACAGATGGTACGAGGTGAAGGCGGCTTCGCTCGGTGCGAACGCCGTGAAGATAAGTTCGCTTGCGCAGCTCTCGTCGGATGTTCCGGGCGCGCTTGCGGTCGTCCGGTACGAAACCATGTCGCAGGGGTACGACGACCCGAACTGCACCGTGTTCAGGGTGTTCAAGCGGATAATGGCCGCCATCGAGGACGACGCGGTGCGCGCCGACTTCCTGTCGAAGCTCGTGACTTACGGCTTCGACGTCATGCAGGAGACGGAGGGCAGCCGGTATCGCATCGCGGACATGGCATTCTACAGGGTTGACGGGGATTTCCCGCGAATCCAGGAGAAGGACATACGGCATCGCACGATAGACAAGGTGGCGTATTGCCTCCTGCTGAACGGGATCGACGGCTACAGATTTGACGGGAGGTTGTGAAAAATGGCCATTGACATCGAGGCATTCCGGGAAGACTTCATCCGGGACGTAAGGGACATCGCCGAGCAGAGCGAGTCGCATCCGACCGAATCGTTCATCAACATGGTCATGAGACGGTTCGGCGAAGAGCTGGGGATGCCGACCGACATAGACTTCTGCTATGTCGACAGGCAGCGGCAGGGCAAGTTCAAGCGAATGCGGCTCGACGCCGGCGCATACGACCCCACCACGTTCGAGGGCGTTCTCTTTCTCGCCGATTTCAACGAGGAAGAGACGCGGACTGTCGGCAAGGACGACATTCTCGACAAGGCAAAGGCGCTTGTCAACTTCTACGTCAACGCCTGCAACGGATTCTTCCCTCCGCAGGCGTCAAGCCCGGAGGCCGAGCTCGCGAACAAGCTGAAGCGCAACCGCAGCGCATTGAACAGGCTCCGTCTCTTCATCCTGACCACCGACCAGCTGAGCAATCGGATCAAGGAGTTCAACCTTCCGCCTTTCGCGGTCGAGGGGAACGAGCTGAAGGTCAAGCTCGAAATAATCGACATCGAGCGGCTTTACGGCAACATCCAGGGACCGGAAGTCTTCTCGATATCCACGGCGGACTTCAACTGCCAGCCGATTCCCTGCGTCCGCGCAGATATTGCCACGGACGCCTACGAGACCTACCTTGCCATCGTTCCCGCGACGTTTCTTGCCGAAATCTACAAGGAATACGGCGGCAAGCTCCTCAAGGCCAACGTGCGGTCGTTTCTGAACATGACGGGAAGCGTCAACAAGGGCATCCGCGACACCATCCGCAACGAGCCCCAGCGGTTCTTTGCCTACAACAACGGCATCGCAACCACCGCGAAGGAGGTCGAGTTCGTCCAGACGGAGAACGGCCTTGCCATGAAGTCGTTTACTGGGCTTCAGATCATCAACGGCGGGCAGACCACCGCATCGCTCGCCCTCGTCAGCGTGAAGGAGAAGCTGAGCCTGGACGGCATATTCGTGCAGATGAAGCTCACGATAGTCAAGGGCGACGACAAGACCTTCATCCGCAATATCGCAAAGTTCGCCAACAGCCAGACCAAGGTCACGACCACCGACCTCAACTCGAGCCACGAATACTACGTGACGCTGGAGACCCTCTCAAGGCGGATCTTCGCGCCGGTGGCGTCCGGCGCCGTGAAGCCCACCAAGTGGTTCTTCGAGCGCACGAAGAAGCAGTACGAGCAGCCCATGTTCCAGATGACCAAGGCCGAACAGAAGCAGTACATGTCTAAATACCCGAAGAAGCAGAAGATCACTGTGCAGGAACTGGCGAGGAACGTGCAGCTCTTCGAGCTGCGGCCTTTCGACGTCGCGTGGGGCGGCGAACTCAACGCAAGGCGGTTCCACGAGCGCATCGAAGAGCGGTGGGACGCGGACTCGAGCTTCTGCGACGAGGGTTACTTCAAGCGCGTTGTCGCGCTGTCGTTGCTGTATGCGAAGATAAAGAGACTTGTGATGGATGCCGCATGGTATCAGGAGAAGAAAGGCAATCTCGCGCAGATCGTGGCGTACGCATTCTCGAAATTCATCCATGAGATAAAAGAGTCGGGATTCGACATCAACCTCGTGGCGATATGGGGTGCGCAGGAAGTGCCGTCGTGCTTCGACGGTGACATCCTGAACATCGCAAAGCTCGTCTTTGACGACTTTTACGATCCGAACGTGGCCCATACCGACGTAAGGGAGTATTGCAAGCGCGAAGAGTGCTGGGACAGGATATCCGAAATCCCATGCGAACTTTCAGATGATGCTCTTGACGGGTTGAAAGGCTGAAATGAAGGCAAAACCATATCTTATTTCCTTTGCCATCCTCTCCGCAGGCATGCTCCATGCGGTCGAGTTCACAATAGACAGGATGCCGATGTCGCCGTTCGCCGATACGGAGGTCTCTACGAACATGGCGATAAACAAGGCAGACATCAACTATGCCGACTTGAAGTTCCGCTTCGACGGGACGCCCACGAACAATCTAGAGCTGGCCTTTGGGACGGACGTGAACACGAACGGCGTTCTTGACGCCGGAGAGGTCGAGACGCGATTCGGGTGGCGGCGGGGAGCGTACTTCGTCGAGAACGTCCAGACATGGGAGAGGTTCGAGTCGGAGCGCACTGCTTCGCCGCAGAGCCTCTCGGTGGAAATCCACATTGACGTCAGGACGTCTCCGCAGCAGGTGCACCGCATCACAATGTCCGGTGCAAATGCCTCTGCGCTTGGCGGACTTGTCGCGGATATGCCGCCTGCTTGGTTGTGGAAACGCGAATGGAATCTGATGCGCGTTACGCGCCGTGGTTTGGAACCACCATCTGACTGGCTCGACTACAAGGCGTCCAACTACGGATTCTCGATAAGGCTGAGGTGACGCGATGATTTCTAGAATATGGACGTCTTTTCTCCTTTCACTGGCCTGCGTCAGCACCATTGCGTGGCTTGTCGCCCTCATGCACGAGCATGACATACGGCCAGTCCGCGATCTTGCAGAATTCGTCAAGAAGCAGTCGAAGGCCGGGCGAGTCATTCTCGGCACGTTCTTCATCGCCATGTGGGTGATTGCCAGCACAAAGCCGGGAGATGGCGGCGGAAATGGCGGTGGTGGCGGCGACGGAGGCACGAACAACATTCAGATGGTGATTGGTCCCGGCGGAGGACTCCAGCCGATGAACTTGCCCGGTATGGTCACGAACAGCCTACAGCAAGGTCTGATGGGAGGTCTTCTGCCGCAGCAGGGCGGCATTGTCGGCGACCCCACTCCCGTCACGGATCAATGGTCGGACTTCACACCCATCTCATCGACGAACACCACGAGGACGCTCGACGGCGACGATTTCCGCCGTGGTTTCGTCCTGACGCGCATTGGTACGGACGAGGCGTTCAGCTTCTCCGCCCCGGCAGAAGCGAACGTGTGCGCCGACTGGCGGGCTTTCGGGGCAGCCACGGACTGGATATACCTTGCGTTCGAGGATTGGGCGTTTCGGCTTGGCACGAACGAGGTGGATCGGCTTCGGGTGTTCTCTTTCGGCAAGGTCGATCCGTTTGTGCTGAACGACGAGGGCGGAATGGTCACCAACATCTGGTTCGGGCCTTTTGTCGCCTCGCTCGGCATCGTCCCTCTGGCCAACTGGCCGCTCGTGGCAGGCAACGAGAACGCCGTCACGCCGGAAGATGTCATCCCCAGCCAGTTCTGGCACTTCGTGACGCCCTCCAACACACTCCAGCTCACATGGCAGAACGTGCTTTTCGAGCGGCTCACAAACACGCCTGTCAGCGTCCAGATGGAAATCTGGCCGTCGGGCAGATTCGCCTATCGATACGACCTCTCGCGGCTCGATGTCGATGAAGTTACAAACGTCGTTGCTGGGGCCTCCTTCGGCGGCCTTGAGTGGGTTACGAACGCCATACCCACAAACATAACGTCTCTCTCGTTCCATGCGCTTGCGATAGAAGATTCTACCGATCCTGACAAGGATGGCGACGGCCTTGCCACGATTGACGAGATATTCGTCTATGGCACCGACCCCGATGCAGCCGATACTGACGGCGACGGGCTTGCCGACCCTGACGAGCTGACGGCGGGGACAGATCCGTGGAATCCAGACACGGACAGCGACGGGCTGTCCGATGGAGAGGAAATCGAACTCGGCACCAATCCCTTTTCGGGCGACAGCGACGCTGACGGCATTGGAGACTGGAGCGAGGTCTATGAACATGGCACAAGTCCGACACTTGCCGACACGGACAGTGATGGACTCTCGGATGCCGTGGAGATTGCCGGGACTACCGATCCGACGAAAGCCGACACGGACGATGACGGACTCGGCGATGCGGCTGAATCCCAGCATGGGACAAGCCCAACCAATCCAGACACAGACGGAGATGGTGCGCCTGATGGCTGGGAAATCGCCAACGGATCAAACCCCCTCGTCTCGGATACGGACGGCGACGGGCTTGCGGACGGCGTGGAGATGCGGCTCGGTTCGTCGCCACTCCTTGAAGACACGGACGGGGACGGGTTCGGCGACCTTGAGGAATTCTCAGTCATCGGCACGTCTCCGGCACTTGCCGACACGGACGGCGACGGACTTTCTGACTGGCTTGAAGCGGACGTGATGCGAGTTATGCCGTCAAATTGCTGGGTGTCGGTCTGCGCCGAGAGCAATGCCACGGTTTTTGCAGCGATTCAAGATAACATCGACGATTCGATTGTAACCACGAATCTGCCGTTTGTCGTGGAGGTTTGCGGCATTGGCTGCGACCGCATTTCAATCGACACCAACGGGAAGGTGCATCTCATCCCGACAAACGGCACGGTAGTTACGGAACACGATTACCACAACAAGTCGCCGTCTGAAGTTCCGAAGAACAGAAACGACATCCTGATCGCCGCATATTGGGACGACCTCATGTTGCGTCCGCATCTTGCCTCGTCAATCAGCGTCGGAACAGACGTAAACGGGGAGAACATCATCGTCGGATACTCCAATGTGGGGTTGTATGGCAGCGCCGACACGAATGCCGCTTTGACATGCCAGATCGTCCTGTCGAGCGATACGAACTTCCCAATCCGTATCAACTACCAGTCAGTCGTGACGAACATGACAGGGGAGAGTGCCACAATCGGCGTGTTTGACCGGCGCACGTCGGACTACAGGCATCCTGGCAGATGCCGCTCGCTTGTGTGGTCATACGAAGAGGTTGCCTCGATAACGAACGGTCTTTCCGTCGGTTTCCGGTTCGGGCTCTGCACAGATCCCTTGAACTCAGACACAGACGACGACGGCCTGAACGACGGCGACGAGTTTGCCCTCGGCACCGATCCGCTCAATCCAGATACGGACAACGACGGGTTGGTGGATGGCGCGGAAATCGCCGCAGGGGCGAGTCCGTTCAAGTCGGACACGGACAACGACGGAATGCCCGACGCATGGGAGGTCAGGTACAGCCTCAATCCGAACTACCGCTACGACGCCTCTACGGACGCCGACCACGACGGGCTTTCAAACCTGCAGGAATTCCAGATCGGGACTTCGCCCCGCAACACGGATACGGATGGCGACGGGCGTTCCGATTATGTGGAACACAACTACGGCACTTCCCCCGTCCTGTCCGACACGGACGGCGACGGACTCGATGACAAGGACGAATATCAGCGTGGCACATCTGGGACAAACCCGGATTCGGACTATGACGGGCTTCCAGACGGATGGGAGGTCAAGTACAACCTCAACCCGAAGAACAACGGCGGAACATACGGGGCGTCCGGCGACCCGGATGGAGACGGCCTTACGAATGCGGAGGAGTATGCGCTCGGTACGAACCCGAGGGCGAAGGACACGGATGGCGACGGACTTGACGATGGAGAGGAGGTGGGTTGCCAGCGCAGACGCTATGCAGAGGAAGACGAATGGGCGGCATCGACCAACGGATGGACGGCTGTGACCGTCGAGACCGACCCGGATTGGAGTGCCGTCTGGTTCTCGTTTGACGAATCCCTGAAAATCGTCGACGAATGGATGTACGATGTCATCTGCCAATGGAACGGCCTCATGCTTGTCGGTTCTGACTACCATTATCCGGACGACCTTGTGACGACCGCTCCCGTGAGTCTTTCTGGGTCGTATGTCTCCGACGCGGCCTTGACGATTGCCCCGTATTGGACTGAGAGCGTCACCAACAGCGTCTCGCCGTCGATAAGCGTGTTCAAGCGCGGAACCGGCGGCAACGTGAGCTATGCCATACAGTACACGGCCCTTGCGGCGGGCGGGACAAACACCGTCTCGTTCCAGACCGTCCTTGTGTTCACGAACGGGACGTACAAGGCGACCGAGATCGCATACGGCGAGGACACGTCACCCGAAGTGAACGGGATGAACGCCAGCATCGGCGTTCAGGATTCTGTCAACGGAGTTAACCAGTCGGTAGGATTCAATCAGTATGTGTCGCTATCAACCTATCAGGTGATGCAGTTCATACCCGGAACCGGGACAGATCCTCTCAACGAGATCGTGGACTCCGACGGAGACGGCCTTTCCGATGACTTCGAGAGGCAGATCGGCACCGATCCGAACCAGCCCGACACGGATGGAGACGGAATGCACGACGGCTGGGAACACAAATACGGTTTCAATCCGCTTGTCAACAACGACGACACGAATGTCGATTCAGACGAGACGAACGATTCGACATATGACGCAGACAACGACGGTCTCACAAACAAGCAGGAGGCGGATTGGGGAACAGATCCGAACGACGATGACACGGACAACGACGGCGTCACCGACGGGCAGGAGGTCGAGAATTCGAGCGACCCCAATGACGATACTGACGGAGGTCGCCCCGCGAGCCGGGTGCCGGTCGCTTTCAATTTCGGAGATCCAAGCGACAGCCATTCGGAGAAGTACCGGCTTGTCGTGAAACCCCTGAAGAATCCGAACGGCCACAAGCCGCCAGCTGGCGAAGAGCCAAAGACGTTCGAGTGGGTGAATGCGGAGTATGGCGAGTGCGAGACCAAGACCGCGATGCTTCTGCGGGGCTGGACATACGAGGTGCAGTTGTTCCATGCCGGAACAGATCCGGAATATGACTGGACGCCGCGTCCGGACTACGACTACAGCCTGACTTGCCATCCTCCGTCATGCGTTGGTTTAGTCACGAACGACCCGCAGCGGCTGTTCGGCGAGAACAGCAACTCAGGCGACACCTTCGAGGCGGACGGCAAGAAGGCGGAAATCCTTGTCCTTGACGGGTGCATCGTCGGCGACTACGACCACAAGGACGGATTCACGAACTACGATCTCTCGCGGGTGTATCGGAACAAGCCGCTCCGCCACTGGATCAACGACGATGACGACGACGGCGACATAAACGAGGGCGATGAGGACATTCCAGGGGTTCAGGATCTCTCGTTGTGGGGAGAAACGATGTATGCGGTAGGCATAGGCAAGGAGCCGGACTACGGCAACGACCATGTTGACGGCAAGTGCGACATTCTCGACTTCACGCCTGTGTGGATTGACATGGGCTTCGCCCTCCAGCAGCTCACGACCTTTTTTGAGGGTAGCAGCGCAAGCGACTACGCGCTGACGCTCTCGCAGCCGGAGGGGGCCGTCAACGTCGTGTGGACATCGCTGACCACAAACAATGTCAGCCAGTTCCTTACCATGTCATCTTTTGAAGATGCAGAAACAGTCCAATTGACCGAAGAGGAGACGAAGGTGCCAAACGCCCTTATTTCGGCGATGCTGGAGAGTCGAGCCAAGGGCATCTTCCTGTTTGAGGGACGGGCTCTTGAGGATAACTCCTACTATGGAACGAAATACATAACGCTCCGGTGTTACCGCAAGCCTTACACTCCCGGCGAAAGCAACCATCTGTTCGAGTTGAAGCTGCCGATATCGACAAGCCCTGTAGAGGACATGTTCCGGTGGATTGACGAGCGGTGGGTCTGTGGTGACACGAACAGTATCCCGTCGAGGACAGGGTCGCCGTGGAACAATCCGGACAACGAGTGCGACGGGCGGCATTTCATATTCGTACACGGATACGACGTGAATGCGCAGAGCGCCCGTGGATGGGCGGCGGAGATGTTCAAGCGGCTGTGGCAGTCCGGCTCCCGCTCAAAGTTCACGGCTGTGGACTGGTACGGGAACGATTCGGAGATTCCCGGCTGGGTTCCGAAGTATGGCGGCGAGGCTCCGAACTACTATGCCAACGTGGAACACGCCTTCGCCACCGCGCCCCGATTTGTGGAGGACTGTGCTTCGCTGACAGGGCAGAAGATCATCCTCGCGCATTCTCTCGGCAACATGCTCGTCTCGTCTGCCATCAAGGATCACAACCTGACGGACTACTCAAAATACTACATGCTCAACGCCGCCGTGCCGATGGAGGCTTACAATCAGAATGAATACGCAGCGGCAATGATTGACCATGATTGGCGAGGCGTTACCAATTCTGTATATGCGGCTAACTGGCACAACATCTTCGAGGGCGAAGACGGCAGATCGAGGTTGACGTGGCAGGACAGATTCTTTGGTATCAACAATGCAATCAACTGCTATTCTACCACCGAGGATACTTTGGGTAATGCCGGTGTGGACGAATGGCTTGTCGGACGATGGTGGCGAGACAAGTATTGGGCGATGCAGGAGTTGAACAAAGGAACCGCCTATGCCGCCGCCGCGCCAGAATCGTGGATGCATTGCGAAGGCGGGTGGGGCTACAACCGCTATTATGCCACCAACAGCTGGTATGTCACGTGGCCCAACCGTCGCATGACGGATCGGTTCAGGAAGGCGATATCCAAACTCACGGACGATGACATTAAAAGGCATCCCGTGTTCCGTCCGTTCGACGAGAATTGGCTCTTCACCACAAACACAGTCACTTCTGCGATGGTGGCACCAGTCAGAGCACGAATCCTTGCCGACGGCATCCCTGCAACGAGTTTTGCAGCGGGTGCTAATTCGCTTGGAAACAACGTTAGTGGCAATATTGATTATGCTACTTGTAAGTCAGGAGAATGGCCACGAAACAAAGGTCGATGGCTACATTCCGACATAAAGAAAGTGGCCTTCCTTTTTAATCATTTGTTATTCAAGAAACTCGTAAACGGAGATAACCAATGAAAACAAAAACAGTGATCGGTGTTCTGTCTATTGCACTGTCCTGCGTCGCGCATGGTTTCGGGAATGCCCATCTGGTCGTAAAGGTGGTTGACTCGGAAACAGGAAACCCTCTTTCTGGATTGCGAGTTCATGGAGGGTTCCTTAACTATTCGCAGGGCTGGGGAAAGGCGGCAAAAGACAACAACGATGACGGAGTTACAGGAAGTGACGGATTGTGTCACTTGAGCGGCAACTCTGAGGCCGGAGAGTCCTGTTGTATCGTTAGGGGAAACAATGGATATTACAATTCCGGGTGGTACTCCGTAGAGTACGCTGAACGGTCAATGTTGAAGTTGGGGCGCTGGCTTCCAGACAATGTTGTGGTCACGGTGCGCCTTGATCGTGTTATTAATCCAATTCCGCTTTATGTCAAAAAGGCGGCAGGGGCATATCGTGAGAAAAGCATTGCCTACCACAGAATATTCAAAAAGGATTGCGCTTTGTCTGAAACGAACAATGTCCCCGTCGTAAAGGATGCATTGTTGGCATACGACATGATCAAAGGTGATTGGCTCCCCCCGTATGGAAATGGGGAGGTATGTGACATTCAATTCTTGTTCAATGAAACCGTACTGGGATGGAAGGAAGGACGGGGCTATGATGGTGTCAGCATGAGTAAAATGTATAAGATGACAATGGCGATATCAATGTCGGGTGAAGGGAATGGCCTTGTCGAAGTTCCTGGTAGTGAAACCTCTGGCATTAGATTGCGTACCGCGCCATTAGAAGGCTATGTGAATAATCTTGCCCGGTGGTTTGGTTGGTTTGGCGGTGGTGATGGCGAAAAAACCGACTGTGATAATAATCGGTGTTATGCGTTTCGCATACGAACAATGTATGATGATAGAGGCAATATTAAAAGCGCTTATTACGGCAAGGTTTACGGAGATTTTGACATGGGCGATATCGATGGTGTAAGATTCCTCTACTACCTCAACCCGACCCCCAACGACCGCAACCTCGAATGGGATATGCAACACAATCTTTGTC
The DNA here is from genome assembly GCA_051884875.1 of Kiritimatiellia bacterium. Taxonomy (GTDB): domain Bacteria; phylum Verrucomicrobiota; class Kiritimatiellia; order RFP12; family UBA1067; genus UBA1067. Next base: position 16,936 of record JBJEWD010000020.1, on the reverse strand, counting down.
CCAACACAAAAGACATCGGCGAGCCACGGCCATGAAAGTATGTGCAATGAGCAGACGAACATTCAGGAGATAATGGCAATGGCGTTACCGCAGCGGGACAAGCAGATAGACGAAATCCACAGACTGGAGGGATTGATGGCCTACGCGGAAGACCACGGCGAATGGGAGCGGCTTGAGGAACTTAAGGCGAAACTAAAGGCCATGATAGACTGGATGCCATGAATCGAGGAGGAGAGAGGGCCATGACAACATACGCCACAGATTGTAGTGAAATCGGGCTTTTACGCTTTTCATTCATAATGGGGGATTTCGACCGCTATGATAAAGAGAATTTTATTTTATGATGCAGAATGGTGTCATTTGGTATGAAAAAAGCAAAAGAGAAACTTACGCTTTTAATGCAAAATGCTCGACCATCTTAAATCCGCTGAATCGGAGACGGGGAAAGACGAATCTGGGCAGCCTTGCCCATTAAATGATGGATCGGACAGTCCACCTCCTCAGGAGCAAATAAGGGTCAGCAACTGTAAATTTCAACGAAATTTAGAGGCTTTGTCCATGGGGCGGAATTTACCCGCCTTGCGTGTCAGCGCAGGAAAAAGATGGCAAAGAAGATGAGGGGTGCGGGGGGAAAAGGGAAGAGAAACCACACCTGAAAAGTTGGTTACGCGGTCTTTTCCTTTCGACTGGCCTTTGTGTTCCTCTTCGTGGATTCGGGTTCGGGATTCGGCATGAAGTTCGGATCCCGTGCGATCCGGTTCAGCAGCGGGAGCATCCTGCGTATGGTCGGAATTATCGTCCAGTTGTGCGGATGTCCCCCGTCTCGCTTCCTGCGGTAGTAGGCACCGAGGATTGCGTTCCACCGGATCGACGCCAGCGTGGACATGTAGGGCGCGTTGCGCACGTCCTTGCGTCCGTCCCAGATCTTCCGCGTCCATTCCCTCGTGCCGCTCCGCCTTTCCTCGGGCGCAATCCCCGCCAAACGGAAGAGCCTGGCGTCCGCGAGGCATCCGATCTCCGGGAGCCCTGCGCGAATTATGATTGCCGCGATGTCGCCAACACCCCCGACCGCGACGAGCCGCTTGCGCAGGACGCGCATCCGCCCATTCCTCTCGACGGTCTCAAGACAGGACTTCTCCGCCGTTGCAATGACCTTGTCCAGATGCCTGATCCGTTGATCATGTCGCATTCCCGTGGCGGGACGTCTCTTGCACGGGGACCCGGAAAATGGTAAGATTGTACGAAAACATGAGAGCACTAACTGCTATACTGGCTCTGGCACCGCTGGTGGCGGCGTGGGCGGATTCGATCCGGCTGCCGGTGGTCGAAGTTGTCGAGCGTCCGTTCCGTGAGGTGCGGACGTGTCCGGGGCGCGTCGTCGCGATCGCCCGGGTCAACGTCGTGCCGCAGGTCTCGGGGGAAATCCTCGAGGTCGGGTTCAAGAACGGCGAGGTCGTGCCGAAGGGGGCGCTGCTCTACCGGCTCGATCCCGTGAAGTACGAGGCCGCCGTCAAGAACGCCGAGGCGAAACTTGCCGAATGCCGGGCGAACGTGAAGTACGCCGACAGTTCCTACGAGCGCCACAAGAAGCTGCTGGGCACGCACGCCGTCTCGCTCGATGCGGTCGACAATGCGCTTTCGCAGCGCGATTCGGCGCGCGCGGCGCTGGCGGCGGCGCAGGCCGAACTCGTCGCCGCGCAGGACGATCTCGAACACTGCACGATCGTCGCGCCGATCGGGGGCAAACTCGGCTCGACGGCACTGACGGAGGGCAACTACGTCGTGAAGGGGTCCGAGCCGCTGGTGACGCTCGTGCAGCCCGCGCCGATCCGCATCCGCTTTTCGATACCCAATGGCGACTATCTGCGGATGTTCGGCGCACAGGCGCAGCGTATCCGCGAGGAGTCCGAGGTCGCGATCACGCTTGCGAACGGCGAGACGCTGTCCGAACCGGGCGTCATCGAGTACGTGGACAACGAGGCGGACGAGATGACGGATACGATCCAGGTCTTCGCCGTCTATCCGAACGAAGGGCGGCGGCTGAAGCCCGGCGGCACCGTGGCCGTTTCGTTCGCCGTCAGGAAGGGCGTGCCGCGGCCGGCCATTCCGCCGACGGCGATTCTGCAGGACGTCCAGGGGCCGTACGTCTGGGTCGTCGGACCGAACGGTGCGGTCGAGCGCCGGTCGGTCGCCCGTGGCAGCGTGGTGGACGACTGGCTGTTCATCGAAAAGGGCCTTTCGGCGGGTGAGCGCGTGGTCGCCGACGGTGCGCAGAAGGTCCGCCGCGGCATGACGGTCGAGGCGGTGCCGTGAGCACGTTCTCGAAGATCTTCATCGATCATCCGCGGACGGCCTGGGTCGTCTCGATTATCATCGCGCTCTGCGGCGTCATCTGCCTCGGGCGCATGGCGGTGGCGGAGTATCCGAACATTACGCCGGTGACGATCACCGTTTCGGCGAGCTACACCGGCGCGAGCGCAGAGGTACTCACGAAGTCCGTCGGTACGATCGTCGAGGATCAGGTCAATGCGGTCGACGACATCTGGTACTACAAGTCGATCTGCAACGACAAGGGTTCCTACACCTGCTACTGCGTGTTCCGCCCGGGCACGAAGAGCAACATCGCGCTCGTCAACGTGCAGAATGCGGTGAAGCGCGCCGAGCCGAAGCTGCCGACGGAGGTGGTTCAGAGCGGCATCAACGTCCGCAAGAGCCCCGAGGACCGGCTGGTCATGTACATGTTCACGACCGACGGCAGCGAGATGGATCTGATGGAGCTGTCGAACTTCGTGGAGAAGCAGATTGCGGATGCGGTGCAGCGGATGGACGGCGTGGCACTCGTGGAGACGGGCGGGCGCACCTACGCGATGCGCATCTGGCTCGATCCGGTGAAGCTCGCGGGCCTCAGCATGTCCATCGACGAGATCAAGGACGCCATCGAGTCGCAGAACGTCCAGGCGGCGGCGGGTACGGTTGGCGGCGAATACGCCAATCGGTATCTCACCTTCAAGCTGAACGTGAAGGGACGTCTTGCGACGAAGGAGGAGTTCGAGAACATCATCCTCCGCTCGAATCCGGCGACGGGCGCCCAGGTGCTCGTGAAGGATGTCGCGCGCGTCGAACTCGGGGCGAAGGGCTATACGGTGCGGTCGCGCTTCAACGAGCAGCCTTCCGTCTCGCTGAGCGTCTACAAGGCGCCGGAGGCCAATTCGGTCGAGACCGCGCGGCGGGTGAAGGAGGAGATCGACCGTTGGCTTGCGCGGATGCCGAAGGGCGTGCAGGGCGTGCTTGCAGACGATACGACGGCCTTTACCCTCGTCTTCCTCAAGGAGACGCTGAAGACGCTCGTCGTCGCGCTCGCCCTCGTCATCCTCATCACGTATCTCTTCCTGCAGGATTGGCGGGCGACCTTCATCCCCGCAATCGCGATTCCGATCTCGCTGCTGGGGACGTTCGCCGTCCTCTATCCGCTCGGTTTCACCCTGAACGTCCTGACGATGTTCGGACTCATCCTCGTCATCGGCTCGCTTGTGGACGATGCGATCGTCGTCGTCGAGAACACGCAGTCGATCATGCTTCGCGAGGGGCTGCCGCCCCGGGAGGCCGCGCTCAAGTCGATGTCGCAGATCACCGGCGCGGTCATTGCGACGACGCTGGTGACGCTCGCCTGCTATCTGCCGCTGGCGTTCTATTCGGGCATGGTCGGCATGATGTACGTGCAGTTCGCGGTCACGATGTGCACCGCGCTCGTCCTTTCGACGACGGTGGCGCTCGTCCTTTCGCCCGTCCTGTGCGCCTATCTGCTGAAGCCGCCGGCCCGGAAGGCGAGACGGGTGTTCCTGCCGTTCAACTGGACGCTGGACCTGAGTCGCCGGGGCTACCTGACGTTCGTCCGCTTCTTCGTTCGCTTCGGGTTCATCGCGCTGCTCGTCCTCGCGGGCGTCGGCGGGGCGATCGCATGGCTTTCGGGCCGTGTGCCGACCGCTTTCCTGCCGAAGGAGGACCGCGGCTACATCAGCCTCTACTGCCGCCTTGCCGAAGGCCAGTCGATGGAGCGGTCGATTGAGATCGTCGACGAACTGCACGCGCGTGCGCGGAAGGTGCCGGGCATCATGTCCATCTCCTCGACCTGCGGGCGCAACGGACTCTGGGGCAACGGTGAGAATCTGGCGGGCATGTTCTTCCGTCTTGACCACTGGGACCGGCGCCACGCGCCGGAGCTGAAGATCGACAAGGTGATGAACGCGCTCAAGGCGCTGACGCAGGATCTCTACGCCGCGGACTTCGTCTTCACCCAGCCCGCCGCGATCAAGGGTCTCGGCGGGTCGAGCGGCATCGGCTTCAATGTCTGTGCCATCGACGGCGCAACGCCCGGCGAACTCCTGGCGGCGGCCGACGATCTGGTGGCGAAGCTGTCGGCGAGTCCGCTCGTCGCGCGGGCGGTGCACAGCTTCACGACCTCGACGCCGCAGCTCGAACTCAAGCTCGACCGGCAGAAGGCGGAGATGCTCGGCCTGTCGCCGAAGGCCGTGTTCCGCACGCTCCAGCACAAGCTTGCGAGCTACTACGTCAACGACTTCAACCTGAAGGGCGGCGTCTACGAGGTGAAGCTGCAGAACGATCCGGACTATCGCAGCACGATTGCGGACGTGCTGGCGATCCGCATCCCGACCGCGAATGGCGATGCCGTGCCGCTCGCCTCCGTCGCGACGATCGCGTACGTCGGCGGTTCGCGCGAGACGACGAGCTACAACAAGATGCTTTCCGCCTGGTGCGACGTCACGCCGGCCGAGGGCGTCTCGTCGTCGGAGGTGATGCGGCTCATCGAGGCGACGCCTCTCGCGAAGGGCTTTGGCGTCGAATGGGGGCCGGTGGCGCTGCAGGAAAGGGAGAACGAGGGCCAGCTCGGGTGGCTCATGGCGGCGGCGATGCTCTTCGCCTACCTCTTCCTCGTGGCGCAGTACGAGAGCTGGATGATTCCCGTCCCCGTGATGCTTTCGGTGCTGTTCGCCCTTGGCGGCGCCCTGCTGGCGCTCTATCTCACGCACACGCCGCTTTCGGTGTATGCCCAGCTCGGCGGCGTGATGCTCATCGGTCTTTCGGCGAAGAACGCGATTCTGATGGTCGAGTTCTCCAAGCAGGAGCGCGAGGAGGGCCGCACCATCGCGGAGGCGGCCTGCGACGGCGCGCGGCTCCGGTACCGCGCGGTGCTGATGACGGCGTGGAGCTTCATCATCGGCGTACTGCCGCTCGTGTTCGTCTCGGGTGCGGGGGCGGGCGCGATGAACGCCATCGGCATCTGCACGTGCGGCGGCATGCTGGCGTCCGTCCTCGTGGGACTCGTCTTCGTGCCGTCGCTCTACGCCGTCTTCCAGCGTCTGCGCGAGTGGCCGTGCAACCGGCGGCAGCGGAAAAGGGTATTAACGTCAACACATACGTAGGAAGGTGCACCATGAAACGTCCACTGGTGGTGTCTCCTGCGCTCGCAGCAATGTTCGCGGCGGTGGAAACGGCCCGCGCCGCGCGGCCCAGGCCGCGCCCCGCGCAACTTCAGCGCATCGCCGAGGGGATCGAACGCTACGGCATCGTCCGGCAACGGGCGCGGCATCGTAGACCCCAGCTCCCGTTCGACCCTGCCGCACTACGACGGCACCTGGGACAACTACCGGAAGGTGGCGAACACGGGGCGGAACTTCCCTTGGCCGCTTTTAAGCCCGAGAAGGGTGATTTATGGTATAATGTGGGAAAATCATTGGAAGGCGGTAAAGTAGACGTAATGAAACTCGATACGATTTGCGTTCAGGGCGGCTGGCAGCCGAAGTGCGGCGAGCCGCGTCAGGTGCCGATTTACCAGACGACCACGTTCAAATACGATACGACCCAGCACATGGCCGATCTCTTCGACCTCAAGGCTTCGGGCTATTTCTACACGCGTCTGGCGAATCCGACGAACGATGAGGTCGCGAAGAAGATTGCGGCGCTCGAGGGCGGTGTCGCGGCGATTCTGACGAGTTCGGGCCAGGCGGCTTCGTCCTTCGCCATCATGAACCTCTGCACGGCGGGCGATCACGTCGTCGCGTCCGCCCAGATCTACGGCGGCACCTTCAATCTTCTCGCGGTTTCGCTCAGGAAGCTCGGCATCGAGACGACGTTCGTCGATCCCGATGCGCCGGCGAAGGAGATCGAAAAGGCGTTTCGTCCGAATACGAAGTGCGTCTTTGGCGAGACGGTGTCGAATCCGTCGGGCGTCGTCCTCGACATCGCGAAGTTCGCGAAGGTCGCGCACGGGAAGGGGGTGCCGCTGATCGTCGACAACACCTTCCCGACGCCGATCCTGTGCCGCCCGTTCAGATTTGGGGCGGACATCGTGACGCACGCGACGACGAAGTATATGGACGGCCATTCCTCTCAGGTCGGCGGCTGCATCGTTGACAGCGGCAACTTCGACTGGGAGAGGTATCCCGAACGTTTTGCGGGCCTCGTGGCGCCCGATCCGAGCTACCACGGCCTCTCCTACACGAAGCAGTTCGGCAAACAGGCGTTCATCGTCAAGTGCACGGCGCAGCTGATGCGCGACTTCGGTTCGATTCCTTCGCCGTTCAACGCCTTCCTGCTGAACCTCGGGCTCGAGTCGCTGCACGTGCGCATTCGCCGCCATGCGGCGAGCGCGCTCAAGATCGCGAAGTGGCTCGCCGCGCAGAAGAAGGTGGCATGGGTCAAGTTCGCGGGTCTTCCCGATTCGCCGTACCGCCGGCTCGTCAAGAAGCAGTTCGACGGCCATTCGCCGTGCGGCGTGATGACGTTCGGCATCCGGGGCGGGCGCGCGGCCTCCATCCGGTTCATGGATGCGCTGAAGCTCGTCGGCATCGTTACGCACGTCGCCGACGCGTGGACGTGCGTTCTGCATCCGGCATCGCATACGCACCGCCAGCTGACCGATGAGCAGCTCAGGGCGGCCGGCATTCCGCCGGATCTCATCCGACTGTCGGTCGGCCTCGAGGATCCGGACGACATCATCGACGATCTCCGCCAGGCGCTCGCGACGGTCAAGTAGAAAGGAGCAGGAAACATGATGGAAGCAGAGAAAAAATCGTGTACGGCGCTCGTCGACTGGGGCGTGTCGCTGGCGTTGGCCGGTCTGGCGTTTCTGGTGTATTGGATGACGCGGGCGGACTACGTCTTTCCGGGCGAAAGCGCCCATCTGATGGCCGTTTGGCGCGGACTGGACGTCTCGGTCTACAACGACTATCCGCTGATGGGGTGGTTCGCGCGGACGTTCGGCGTCGGGAACTCCTTCTCGGTGGTCTGCGGCGCCGTGGCCGTCTGCGCCCTCTATCATTTCTTCCTCAACTACACGCGGGTTCGCGTCAGCGGCGAGAACACCGCCGTCTATTCCGTTTCGTCCAGCCGTCTCGGCGCCACCGCCGCCGCGCTCGTCTTCATGTTCACGCCGGCCGTCCACTTCGCCTCGACCCACCTCGAGCCGCGCATTTTCGAAGCGGCCTGGGCGCTTCTGGCCTTTGCCGTGCTGATTCCCTACGCGCGGCTTCCGAAGGGCGTCGCCTGGCTGATGCCGGTCCTGTCCGCCGTCATGGTCGGCCTTGGCGCCGTCGACGCACCCCTCTTCCTCGGCTTGGCCCCGCTGTATTTCACCGCGGTCTGGACGTCCGCCGCGGCACGCGGCCAGAAGGGGTACGGTCCGGCTGCCGTCTTTCTGCTGGTGGCGATGCTCACGTTCTTCGTCTTCGAGGCGTGTGCGATCGGCGATCTCGGCGCGTGGGGCCGCACGACGCTGTTGGCGGCGAAGTCCTGGTTCGACGGCGCCTGGCTCGCGGTGGCGATTCTGGCGACGCTGCCGTTCGTCGTCTCGCTCTTCTCCGGCGACAGCGCCTTCGGCGGGAAGCCGGGCGTGACGACCTGGCTGTTCCACATCGCGATGACGCTGGCGGCGATTCTCGGCGTTTCGGCGCTGTCGCCGTCTACCGTGATGCGTCCGTATGGCGTGACCCCCGTGGCGGCGAGTGCGTTCGTGGCGTTTGTGGTCGGCTATCTGGTCGTCTACTGGTGGCTGCAGATCAAGGCCGTGACGCAGGTCGGCGCGTCCGTTGCGGATAAGACGAAGGCGGCCGTGCGCATCGGCCGTCCGCTCGGCATGGCCGTCGGCGGCATTTTCGTCGTGGCGGTCGGCATCAGCATCATGCTCGGCGTCGCCGCTTTCGACCGTGCGTCGGGCGCGTTCGCGGACAAGGTCGCGAATCGGATTCTTGACGATCTTGGTGAACGTACCTGGTTCGTGACCGAGGGGACGCTCGACGATCATCTGCGCCTCGCGGCCCACGCGCGCACGCCCGGGAAGAAGCTCAATCTCGTCTGTCTCCAGCGGGAGAACGACAAGGCGTATCTTGCGCACCTGACGGAGCTCGTGAAGACGGAGAACGTCGGCGGCTCCGAATCGGTCAACACCAGTCTGCGCACGTCGCTTTCGCTCGGCATCCTGCCGTTCATCCAGGATTGGCTGGCGGCCGATCCGGTGGCGGCGGCGAAGTCGATTGCCATTTTCAGTGCACCCGACCTCTGGTTTTCCGCGAAGAAGGGCGCGGTCAGCCTGCGTCCCGTGCCGGAGTTCCTGTTTTTCGGTGCGGATGAGGCGAAGTTCCCTTCCGGAGAATCCTGGACGGCGGCCTGGGAAACCTTCGATCCCATCCTCGCCGTGCCGTCCCGCCGCGATTCCGCCAAGGTCTGGGGCAGCTACAGACTGGGAGAAGAGCGTAATCCGACCGTGCGTCTGCGCCTTGGTCTGCGTCGTCACATCGGCATGGTGGCCAACAACCGCGGCGTCTGGTTCCATGATGCGCAGGATCCCGAGAAGGCCTTCGGCATGTACGAGGCCGTCATGAACGGGATCGACGCCGATAACGTCTGTGCGCTTTTCAACGAGTTGGAGCTGGCGGGCGCCAAGATGCCGAAGGCCGTCGCCAAGAGCGCCGAACTCGAGCGGAAGATCAACGCCATCGTGGCGGACAAGACCCGCCGCTACATCCTGCACCGCCTCGGCCAGGTCTACGGCTACATTCGTAGCCCGCGGGTCTTCATCGAGCTGGGCTACGCCTGGGCGCGTTCCGGTCGTCCGGGCGAGGCGCTGGACCAGGTTCGGCGCGCCATTGACTTCATTCCCGTTGAAAAGCGCTCCGCCGTCATGAACATGATGGCCGCGCTCTATGCGAGCGAGAGCGAAGGGCGCAAGTCGCGGGAAATCTACGAGCAGGTGCTGGAGAAGGACGCCGAAAACCACGACGCGCTCATCGGCCTCATGCGTCTGGCGTTGCTCGACGGTGACAGCGCCCAGGCCATTGCGTATCTGCAGCGCGCGACGGAGGCCGCCGGTGACGATCCGCGGGCGAATACGGAGCTCGCGCTCCTTCACCTCATGCGGAACGAACTTGCGGAGGCGAAGGCGCTGCTCGTCAAGGTCACCGACGCCAATCGCGACAACCTCCAGGCCTGGTCGCTGCTTGCCGCCGTCACCATCCAGCAGATCGACGCCAGCAAGGACGAGGCGGAGAAGAAGAAGCTGACGAACGAACTTGAGAACGACATCCTGCGCACGATGGAAAAGCAGGCGCGCGGCGCTTCCGACTACTACGTCCAGACCGTCCGCGCCTTCATTCTCATGCGCCAGGGCGAGGAACACCGCCGGGCCGCGCGCGATGCGTTTGTCGCGGCGGCGAAGGGCCGTCCCGACGTCGAGGCGACGGGAGACATCATCCTCGGTCTCGATATCGCGCTCAATGACACGGTGGATGCCGAGCGTCAGGCGCGCGACGTGCTGCGTCGCAACCGCAAGGCGCCCCTCGCCAACTACGTGATGGGATCGCTCGCCCTGCAGAAGGGCCAGTACGCCGAGGCCGAGACCTTCCTGCGCCGCAGCGCCGACGCCCAGCGTCCCGTGGTTCTCGCGATGAACGATCTCGCCGAGGTGCTCCGGCGCACCAGGGACAAGGCTGACGATCCCGATGCGCGCCTCGCCGAGGCCCAGCGCTATGCCGAGATGGCGACGAAGCGCGCACCGGATCTCTACGTCGCCTGGGAGACGCTCGCGTCGATTCTCCTCGCCCGGAACGCGGATCTCGACCGCGCCGAGGCGTGCGTCAACAAAGCCTGCGAACTCTCCCGCGGCGAGAACGGCAAGGAGACGGATGTGCGCATGCTCATCACCCTCGCCCGCATCCAGCTCGCCCGCGGGGACGTGACGCGCGGCAAGAGTACGTTACGCAGGGTCTCTTCCCGAATCGGGGAACTTTCCGACTTCGAGAAGGAAGAGTTTGAGGAACTGAGGAAGAGTGCTAAGTAGTCTTCTACTTGCCACGGCCTTTCAGATCGGGCCGTTCTACCAGCAGAAGCCTGCGGACGATTATTTTGCGCTTCGTCCGTTCGTCGCCCGCGAGGGCGAGGTGATGGACGTCTGCTGGCCGCTCTTCACCCGCCACCGTGACTGGTGGAGTTTCTGTCTGCTCATGAATTGGCAGGATCATGCCGACTCCGTCGGCTACCAGTTTTCGCTCGCGCCAATCTGGTTCAGTGGACGGGACGGGGAAAAGGGACGTTATGGCGGACTCTTCCCGCTGGGCGGCTATCATCCGCACATCGGAATGATGTATGATCTCAAGTTCGCCCTCTGGCCGCTCTGGCACCAGTACCGGATGCCGCGGATAGCCGCGCGCGACGGCCAGCGGTGCGAAGAGTGGCTCGAGACCAATTCGGTGCTTTTCCCGTTCTTCAGCTGGCGTAGCGACGGTTCGTGGAGCTTCTGGCCCGTCTACGGCGTGAACCGCCAGCGCGAATCGGTCCATCGCTACGTGTTCTGGCCGCTCGTCTCCTGGGCCGGATACGAAAGCGACCGCGACACCGCCGGCGCGGGGTATTCGTGGATGTGCTGGCCGCTGTGCGGACGCGTCCGCCGCGAGCGCGAAAGCCGCGATCTGCTACTGCCGCCGTTCTTCGATTTCGCCCGGGTCTGGTCGCCGGCGTCGGCCCGCCGCGGCAATTCCGGCCCCAATCTGCGCATTCGCTGCCCGTGGCCGTTTTTCGAGTACGAGTCGACCGCCGCGCGCACGCGCCTGTCGCTGTGGCCGGTCTACGAGCGGACGGTCGAGCGCCGCTACGGCGATGGCGGCGGATTGTCGTCCGTCACCCGCTTCGGGAGGAAGCTGGTGGAGCTGTACGACGACGAGACGCGCGTCTTTCCGTTCTGGGCGTCCGGACGTGACCATTTCCGCCTCTGGCCGCTGTGGGAATCCGAGATGAAGGACGGGGTCACCTACAGTCGTACGCTGGCGCTGATGCCGATTCGGTGGGTGCCGCAGATCGACCGCAATTGGGCCAAGTTCTGGACCCTCTACGAGAATGCGTCCACGCCCGACCACACGGATCATTCGCTTTTCTGGGGACTCATCCGCTGGAGGACGCTGAAGAAATGAGGTCGCGGCTCCTCGTCTGGCTACGGGCCGTTCGCGTCGATCAGTGGACCAAGAACGGTCTCGTCTTCCTCGGCTGGCTCTTCGCCGTGGCGGATCCTTCGCAGGCCGCGCACGCCTGCGGTTGGCGGCCCTTCCTGCTGGTTGCGGCGATGACCCTCAGCTTCTGCCTTCTGTCGAGCGCGTTCTACCTGCTGAACGATCTCGCCGATTACGCGGCTGATCGGCGGCATCCCGTCAAGCGCCACCGTCCGATTGCCGCCGGCCTCATTCCGATGATCGATGCCGTCCGCGTGGCGCTGGCGCTCTTCGCCCTCGGGTTGCTCTATCCGTGTTTTCTCGTCTTTCGCCATCCCGACCGCACCTGGGGGTTCGCGGTATTGCTCATCTATGCACTGATGCAGTGCGGGTATTCGGGTTTCCTGAAGCGCATCCCCTACGTGGATGTCGTCGTCATCGCCGCCGGTTTCGTGCTGCGGGCCGTCGCGGGCGCCGCCGCGACGGACGTACGCATATCGCCATGGCTGCTTGTCTGCGCGTTTGCGCTGTCGCTCTTTCTGGCGCTCTGCAAGCGTCGTCACGAGAAGCGGGTCGCCGAAGATTCGCGGAGCGTGCTCAAAGGCTACCATCCCGTCGTGCTGGATGCGCTCATCGCCCTAGCGGCGGTGGGGACGGTCGTGGTCTACGCCTGGTACACGCTCGCGGCGGATACGGTTTCCCGTTTCGGTACGCGCGGGCTGGTCTTCACGGTTCCCTTCGTGGCGCTCGGCCATATCCGATACCTGTTTCTCGTCTATGGCCGGGGGGATGTCGGCCGCCCGGAGAAGATCCTGCTGCGCGACCGTCTCATGTGGCTTGTTCTCGCCGGCTATGCCGTCAGCGCCGTGTCGACCGTATGGCTGAAATGACCTTTCTCGAAGAACTTGCCGTGCGCCGCCGTTTCGGCATGAAGCCGGGGCTTGCCGCAATCCGTGCCGTGTGCGCGGCGCTGGGGAACCCCGAACGTCGTCTTCGCAGCGTTCTCCATGTCGCGGGCACGAACGGGAAGGGCGCCGTCTGCGCCATTCTCGACGCCTGTCTGCGCGCCGCCGGGCATACGGTCGGCCGCTACACCTCCCCGCATCTCATCCGTCTCAACGAACGTTTCTTCCTCGACGGTGCGCCGCTTTCCGATGCCGCGCTCGAAACCGCGTCCGCGCGGATCGCCGGGGTGCTGGCCCGCTCGGACGAGCCGGCCCTCCGCGAACTCACCTTTTTCGAAGCGCTGACGGCGGTGGGCTTTGTGGCCTATGCCGCGGCTGATCCCGATTTCACGGTGCTCGAGACGGGTCTTGGCGGCCGCCTTGACGCGACGAACGTCTGCACGCCCGCGCTCGCCGTCATCACGCGGATCGGCCGCGATCACTGCGATTGGCTCGGTGATACGGTTGAGGCGATCGCGGAGGAAAAGGCGGGGATCGTCAAGCCGGAGGTCCCCGTCGTACTGGGGCGCAACGTCGAATCGGTGGTGCGGATCGTCCGTGCGCGCGCGGCCGAGCTTCACGCGTCGTTCCACTATGCGCCCGATCTCGTTTCGCCGGAAGAGATTCCTGCCGACTTCTCCCTGGCGGGCGGCTTCAACCGCGAGAACGCCGTCACGGCGTGCGCGGCGCTGAAGGTGCTGGGCGCGCGGGCGGGACTGGACCGGGAGCATATCCGGCGTGGATTGGCGCACGTCGTCTGGCCGGGACGTTTCCATCGCGTGGGCAAATACCTGGTCGACGGGGCGCACAATCCGCCGGCGGCCCGTGCGCTCGCCGCCGCGCTCGGCGATGCGGGCTTCGGTCCCGCCGGACCGACGGGTGCGCCGGATCGGCGGCTGACCCTCATCTGCGGCTTCTGCGGTGACAAGGACGTCAACGAGACGCTGCGCATCCTGAAGCCCTTCGTCGCCCGTGCGTTCGCGGTGAAGACGGCGAATCCGCGCGCGCTCAATCCCGAAGAGCTCGCCGGTCGTCTCGCCGCCGTCGGCATCCCCGCCGAACCCTGCGCCGCGCTATCCGAGGCGCTTGCGCGCGCGGACGATCCGGACGGCCGTACCATTCTCATCTGCGGTTCTCTGTTCCTCGCGGGCGAGGCGCTGGTTGCGCTCAAGGCCTATCCCTGGCCGGCGGATCGTCTTGACGCCGCCGAACTCCTGCGGCCGCCGACGAATTGCAGGTGAAGTGACGCAGTAAATTCTCAAGCCGCCTTGGCCAGGCGTAAATGACATCCCTGTGCGGATTCTCCCTATGATGCGGTTGACGCTCTCGGCCGCGCCCTTTCGCAGGAGGCGCAGATCCTTGTGTAGCAGGTGGGGACACCCGAGCATGCGCAACCTCGACCCCCGAACATGCGCAACCTTTGGGGTGGATCCTGCGCACCCTTTACCCCAGACCCTGCGCACCGATCGGGGAACGGCAGAGCGCGGCAGATTGGCCACAAGAAGTATGTTTTAGCCGCAAAGAACGCAAAGGACGCAAAGGATGCGAAAAATGCAAGGAAAGGCGGGTCGGCTACGAAGGTAAGCGGTTGATCTGTGCGAAGCTGCGGAGCGGTAGCGAGAGCACGAACCATCGGTGTTTCTAAATCGTGGGGACAAGTCTGATTTCCCAGAGCGTCAACGACAACCGGCTCACGAAATAGGGCTGAAGGTCGGCGGAGGTGGGCTAAAGCCGATAGTTGATGATTTTTGCCGATTCTGCGCGATATTCGTTCGGTAGGTAAAGGTTCACTGGTGTTTGACCCAAAGTTCACTGATGTTTACCCCAAACATCACTGATGTCTGCCCCAAGGTGCGATGATTCGTTCCTCCTCCCTGGCTGAAGGCGGCAGAAACCGCCCCCTGCCCTTGGCCCGGGAACGGTAGAATCGGCTCAAGACCGCGCGAGGTGTCGCGAGGACTCGGTAGCCATTTTTCAAAATTGAGGTTAGATTTCTTTTGGGCGTACCCAGTAAGGAGGCGGAAACAAAGAAACGTCTGGGCAACAAGTTGGATCTCGTGCCGTCTCAGGTTAAGCATTGGCTTGAAAAGGCCGAAAACGAAGGTATTGTGGCGCGCAAGGAATATCCAAGCGGAAAAAGAACATGTGTTATGTTAGAATTGGTTCGATAAAATTTCTATGGCTTCCAATATAACGACGAGTAGTGCCTTGAGTTGTTGCCGTTACGCATCTGCGCGGCAATCGGTGTTGCCGTCCCTTGCTCGTTCCACAAGACGAATACCCGTCCAAAGGCCGCATATATTCTGCTCCGGAGACTGTGTCACGCCTATGGGACTTCAAGCTCGAGGCATAAGTGGTAGCCAGAAGACAAAATTTGACAGGCATCCGATGCTATGGCATCAACGTGAATATGGATAGGAACAAGGTGTGAATGCGACAAGGATATGGCGCTCGCCTTCGCCTTGGGCGAATCCCCTTGACAAAGCCCTCGCGGGAATCGAAGTGGAAGAAGTTGCAAAAATATTGTAAGATTTCGTTTCGGGCGACGAGTAAAGGGTAGGAGAGGATACATCCATGAAAACACCAATTGCCGTAACGATGCTGTCGATATTGTTGGCTGCCGATGCAACCCATGCGTTGGCCGAAGCCAGATCCGCTGGCTTTGCTCAGACCAATGACGCGTTGGTCCTAAAGGCAGACGGGCGGGAATGTCGGTTTGTCGCGGTCGAGGGAACGAGCCGGTTGCCGCTTGACTATATGCGGACAGGAGACGAAGCGGACAAGACCAAGCTGGTGTCGGTGACGATGCCGAAGTTCTGGATTGCGGAAAAGAACGTGACCGAAGGCGAATTCGCGTTGTTGATGGGACGCAAAGTGCGCGATGGGCGAAATGCGGAGCAGCCGCTTGCGGACATAGAATGGGAGGATGCATTGCAGTACTGCGAGAAGTTTACGTCAAAACATTCGGCGAATCTGCCGAAAAACACCTTCGCTTCCATGCCGATGATGCTTGAGTGGGCGCATGCAGTCAAGGTGATGGACGGAAAGGTTGATTTGACCGGTACGGCCGGGACATTTCTCTTCACCATGAACCAGTTTGCGGGGGTTCTCGTCACTTCAGGCACTTTTGAGCCACAACAGAAAGCAGACTTTGATCTCGCAGTCGATTTCAGGATTCTTCCCAAACGTGCGAGTCGGTCATTTATCGGCTTGCGGATGGTTCTGGTTTCGTGGGATGGGGGCCGGCTGGTTGCGGGAAATAACCTTGTTGATAATTGCATTGTTAGTAGAGGGGCGATTCTTACGACATATGGCCTTTGGGAGATCGCCGAGAGGCATTTGAAGCAAACTCTGACCAAAGGTATCCTGTCACCCGATGACAAGTTGCGCGCGGAGGGTATGCTTGAGTTTATAGGACGAGAACATCAATACGATTTTGAGGATTGGAGTGGACTCGTTGCCCGGGCGGCGGCGTTTGCGGAGCAGATGGGATACGCCGCACGGCCCTATTCCGACAGTTGGCAGTGGCTTGAATACGATGGCGGGATGGAGCGCCCCGAGCTTGCCTCCGAATACGGCAAGGCGGGCATCGTCGGGAAATGGATGAAGATTGGCGATCTGCCGGAGCCGATCAAGGCGGATCAGCATATCGGAAAGGAGGGCTACATCTTGATTTATCGCGATGGAGAAGACGAGTCGTTCAATTACAGTTATGTAGTGGCGGACAGCAACCTGGTCCAGGTCGTAAAATGCGATTTCACAGGGGACGGCAAAGACGACCTGGTCGTCGAGGAATTTCTGGTTGTAGGCTCCGGAGGCTATTGTTATTATTTCTACGAGGCGACGGAAGACGGCGGATTCCGGAAGATTGGCGATGGCGACAGCGTGCAGCTGGTCGGCCTGTGTGCGATTCCGCGCAAGGACGGCAAAGGCTGCGGCTTTATCGTCATCAACAAAGAATCGAATCCCGTCCTTTCCGCGAGCATCCTTTCCGTCAAGGACGGGGAATTCGTCTGGAATCCGGTTGCCGGGAAACCGGTCTACATGCTGGATGCCAAAGCCGACGAGATCTATACCCCGGCTCCATTCATCGGCGCCGGCTTCGGACTTGGCTTCCGGCACCTCGAGAGCCAGGGGAAATGGTATCGCCCGGTCTTTTGGCCGTGGAAGCAAGGGGAAGTGCAGGGCTTCGAGCAGGCGCGCAAGGCGCAACGGGAATAGGGGCTATGCCGATGGGCCAAGGGCAAAACCGGCCGGCGCGGACAATTCGAGCGGTTTGCCGCCAAACCCGTTTGCTTGCGCCCGCTTCGCGCAGTTCGGGCTTCGCGGCTCGGGATCCGTTCTCGGGTTTCCCTCCGAAAACTGCGCTTTCTTCGGCGTATTGCGCGCGGGAAGGCATACATACACGGGAACACGCGCGCATCCCAGTCTCTGCCACCTTGCCAAGGGTGCAACGAGATTTTTATGCAGGGTCAACGGTGTTATGGCTGATGTCATGCC
>JBJEWD010000019.1:0-63349 GCA_051884875.1 Kiritimatiellia bacterium | reverse complement strand
CTCGTCACGCTATCCGGGATCGTCACGCTCGTCAGCGAGGTGCAGCCGGAGAACGCATCAGCCCCGATACTCTCGACGCTCGCGGGTATCGTCACGCTCTTAAGCGAGGCACAGTTGTAGAACGCATCATTCCCGATGCTCGTCACGCCCTGCGGGATCGTCACGCTTTCAAGCGAGGTGCAGCTACAGAACGCCCAATCACCGATGCTCTTTACGCCCTCGGGGATTATCACGCTCGTCAGCGAGGTGCAGCCGTAGAACGCATTATTCCCGATGCTCTCGACGCTATCCGGGATCGTCACCTCGCCATTGATGCCTTGAATAAGCGTTTGTCCGTCCTTGGACAAAAGAAGCCCATTGGCCGAAGAATACTTAGAATTGTCCTCATCGACCTCGAACGCGGTCAAAGCGCTGCAGCGGGCAAACGCATAATCCCCAATGCTCTCGACACTCGCGGGTATCGTCACGTTCGTCAAGCCGCTGCAGAGATGGAACGCAAAATTCCCGATGCTCGTCACGCTGGAGGGGATCGCCACGCTCGTCAGCGAGGTGCATTTGTAGAACGTATAATCCCCGATGCTCGTCACGCTGTCCGGGATCGTCACGCTCGTCAAGCCGCTGCAGTATTGGAACGCGCCCGCCCCGATGCTCTCGACGCTGTCCGGGATCGTCACGCTCGTCAGCGCACTGCAGCCGGAGAACGCATAATTCCCGATGCTCGTCACGCCCTCTGGGATTATCAAATCCTCGACCAACGAGCCTTTTACATACAGCTTCTGCGCACAAAGCAACGGGTTTGCATAGTTGTCGGCAAAATCAATCGCGCACCATTGGGCCAAATCGCCGATATAAACGCCGGTCAGCTCGTTGCAGCCGTAAAACGCATTATTCCCGATGCTCTCGACGCTCGCGGGAATCGTCACGCTCGTCAGCGAGGTGCAGCCGGAGAACGCATAATTCCCAATGCTCTCGACGCTCGCGGGAATCGTCACGCTCTTAAGCGAGGTGTAGTTGAAAAACGCTAAGACATTGATGCTCGTCACGCCCTGCGGGATAATCAGATCCTCGACCAGCGAACCGTTTACATATAGCTTGTGCGCATAAAACAATGGGTTTGCAGCTGGGCCGGCGAAGGAAATCGCGCACCATTTGGCCAGATCGCTGATATAGACGCCGGTCAGCGCACTGCAGCCCTCGAACGCATAATCCCCGATGCTCGTCACGCCCTCCGGGATCGTCACGCTCGTCAGCGAGGTGCAGTACCAGAACGCATAATTCCCGATGCTCGTCACCGGATACGAAGCGTCGCCCACCACAGATGGAATTTCAATATCGCCAGTATTAGGCGAAACGCCGGTTATCTTCGCCTTTCCGTCGCTGACGGTATACGACCAGGTGTAATAGCCGATGGTCGTCTCATCGGCCAAGGCCGCCAGGCCGCCGAAAATACAAACTGCCGCTATCACTATGCGTTTCATATCCATACGCCTGTTGCTTTTCTTCTTTTCTTCTTGCCTATCGCCGTCGGCGGCCATTTGCCGCCAATCAGGCAGAATCGGTGGGAAATTCCCTGGATTATACCATTTTACCCGCCGCCTGCATAGGCGAACTCTCGCCCTGGATTATCCCCTGTTTTGAAAATGGCTACCGAGTCCTCGCGAAGCCTCACGCGGTCTTGAGCTGTTTCTGCCGTTCCCGGACCAGGGGAAAGGGGCGGGTTCTGCCGCCTTCAGCCAGGGAGGATGAATGAATCATTGCACCTTGGAGCAGACATCACTGATCTTTGGGGCAAACATCAGTAATGTTTGAG
Source organism: Kiritimatiellia bacterium (assembly GCA_051884875.1). Classification (GTDB taxonomy): domain Bacteria; phylum Verrucomicrobiota; class Kiritimatiellia; order RFP12; family UBA1067; genus UBA1067. The sequence continues at coordinate 61,539 of JBJEWD010000019.1, read as the reverse complement.
ATAAACACCCGTGCACTTTGGGGAAAACATCCGTGAACCTTTCCCAAACTGAATGAATATCGCGTAAAAGCTGTAAGAATCATCAACTATCGGCTTTAGCCCGCCGCCGCCGACCTTCCGCCCTATTTCGTGAGCCGATGGTCACTGGAAAACCGGGGTCGTGCGGGGCCCCCGATTTAGATGGTTCGTGCTCCCGCGGCCTGCGGCTGTCTCGCTCCGCTCGGCTGTCCCGCTCCGCTGCTTCGCGATGGACAGCCATTTGCTCTTGAGGGTGTGCGGGGCAGTGGGTATAATTAACACCGAGGATTCGTGCTCTCGCTAACGCTCCGCAGCTTCGCACTGGTCAACCGCTTACCTTCGTGATTAGTTCAAAGAGCCATCCCTCCCTTTCTTGCGGCGGTGCCGCAGCCTGAAACTTCCGCATCACCGACCGTCGAAGGTGAATGCCGGACGCGAAGCCCTAAGTATTCGGCGGAGCGGTAGCGAGAGCCGTACGAATCGGAGTTGAATCAACAGGCGGCAAGTAAACCACGAACCGCCTCCGTCGGGCGTAAGCCGTTCCCTAATCGGTGCGCAGGGTTTGGGCAAAAGGTGCGCAGGGTTTGGGCAAAAGGCTGCGCAGGGTTTGGGGTAAATGGTGCGCAGGGCCTACCCCAAAGGTTGCGCATGCTCGGGGGTCGGGGTTGCGCATATTCCGGAACAAAGGAGCGCAAATCTACCCCTCCTCCCTCATCCCTCCTCCCTACATCCCTCCTCCCTCATCCCTATCACCGACCGTCGGAGGCGAATGCCGGACGCGAAGCCCCAGGTATTCGGCGGAGCGGTAGCGGGAGCCGTACAGTTCGGAGACAAGTGGAGTCGTACGGGGTCTTGTCTAGTCAGATTTTGACAGACTGTTGACTGATCTCCCGGCATAGCGTCGGTAAAGAACGACCCGCCAGGGAAAGGCCTTTTGTTCATGGGGTGTATTCTACCCCACGTATCCACTTTTGCCAACTACACCGGCGGCCACCCATGGGCTGGCTGTCCGGCGCGGTCTAGGCCTTCAGGAGATTGCCGTGATTACCGAAGCAGTCCAGCGGAGCGACGGCGAATTTCGGCGCGGCATCGGCAGGGAAATCGGCGGACTTGACGAGATATTGCGTCGGTGCGCCGGCCATGCTTCGCGGCATATTGTATTTCGCATCGAAGATCGTGAAGACACCCGGCGTGCCGTCTTTCCGCGTCAATCCCGTCTGAATCTCATACTGGAAGGCGCGCGTGGCGCCCGCGTTGGCACAAGGAATCGTCACGAGCCACCCCTTCTCGACCTGCTCGACGACCAGCCTGTCAGCGGCGGAAAAACGCGGCGGAACGGATGCGCGGCGGCGCACCGCGGTCTCGAACGGACGCTTTTCCGCCGTCGGCAGCGGCACCACCCAATCCGCTCCAAGCGAAAGATCGTGTTCAAAATCACGGCGCGTGATGACCAGCCGGTCGGCATGGACCCGCACCAGCATACCCTGGCGCTGTTCCCACTTGTTGGCTTCGCCGCCGTAGCGGAGCGAGGACGTGCCGATTGAGGTGAAGGCACCCTGCCAAATCGACAACTCGTCCGTCAGCGAGCCGTGACTGTGGCCCGTAAAGGCGACGGCGTTGGGGAACGGCGACAGGGCGCGCGTGGCATACCCCTTGTCGGCGCCCCAGCAGCGCCCGGCATAGACGGTGCCCTGCGGATGGGGATGCTGGATGAAGAAAAAGGGAAGGCTGGGATCGAGCGACTTGCCGTTTTCGGCAAAATACGGTTCGATCGCGGGGTCGCCGTTCCAGCTCTTCCAATGGGCGCCGATGAACGAATAGCCTTTGACCGTCTTGCGCCAGATGGGCGCGTAATCCTCATGGAAAAGATCCTGCCAGACGCGCTTCGGATTGCGGACGATCTGCGCCGCCTTGAAGGAATCGGGCTCGACATAACGGATGCCGAACTTGTCGTAGTTCTGTCCCTCGAAGTCGTGGTTGCCGTAGATGAAGAGCTGCTCGACCCGGCGACCGTCCCGCGCGGAACGTCCGTTCGGGAATACGCGGAACCAGGCCTCGGCCACGCACTGCAGCTGGTTGACCATACCGTTATCGGCCATGTCGCCCGCGAGCACCACGCCATCCGCGCCCTGCGCATCGAACCAGCGGAGCGTCCTCTCGAAGAGCGCCGTATCGCCGAACTTCTTGAAATCGCCCGCCCCGCAATCGATGTGGATGTCGGAGATGACGCCAAGGGTGAGCCGTGCCGACGACGACGGCTCCCCCGCCGCGAAGAAACCGCGGCAGCCCGCCAGGGCGCCGAACGCGGCGCCGCCGATGAAAAAATTCCTGCGTGTGATGTTCATGCGTTCAGGATCGCCTCGCGCACGTTCTTGGGCGCGAGTTCGAACTGATCGGGTTCCATCGAATAGGAGGCGCGGCCCTTGGTGAGCGAACGGATAGCCGTCGCATAACCGAACATCTGCGCCATCGGCACATGCGCATGAACGATCTGGAGGTCGCCGCGCATATCCATATCGAGCACCGTGCCGCGACGGGCGTTGAGGTCGCCGAGAATTTCGCCGACGGACTCCGGCGGCGTGGTGATCTCCAGCTTCATGATCGGTTCGAGGAACTCGGGCGCGGCGGCCTCGGCCGCTTCACGGAAGCCCATCATGGCCGCCGAACGGAAGGCGACCTCGTCGGACACCTCGGGATCGACGAGCGTCGCCGACAGGCATTCGGCACGGAGATCCGTCATCTGGAAGCGGGCGAGAACGCCCGTCGCAATGCCATCCCTGAGTCCCTGCTCGACGCATTCGCAGAGATGCCGATCGGGAACCGTGTTGCGGAAGTCGCGGCCGAGCGCGACCTCGACCCCCCGGCCGCGCTCAAGCGGCCTGAGCTCCAGCTTGAGCGTGACCGCGTGGCGTTTGCCGCCGAGTTCGCGGTCGAAGGTGAACTCCCTGAGGCTCGGCGCGGTGATCGTCTCGACGTAGCTGACCATGGGCTTCCCCACGTTCGCCGAACACTTGAACTCGCGTTTCAGGCGATCGACGAGAATCTCGAGATGGAGTTCACCCATGCCGGCGAGAATCGTCTGCCCCGTCTCCTCGTTCTCCCGGTACTGGCAGGTCGGGTCCTCGGCGGCAAGCGCCTTCATGGATTCGACGAGCTTGTCCTTATCCGCCGAACTCTTGGGTTCGATGGCGAGGAACATGACGGGCTGGGGCGCGACGATGCGCTCAAGGTGGCACGGCTTCATCTCGGAGCAGAGCGTATCGCCCGTCGTACACTCCTTGAGGCCCACGATGGCACCGATGTCGCCGGCATGGAGCTCGTCGACTTCGATCTGGTCGTCCGCAAAGAGGCGCACGATCTTCATGATGCGCTCGCGCTTCCTGGTGCGCGGATTGTAGGCGTTCGCGCCCTTCTTCAGCACGCCGCCGTAGACGCGGACGAAGAAGAGCTTGCCGACGTAGGGATCGGTCGCGATCTTGAAGACGAGCGCGGTCAGGAGCTCCGCGTCGTTCTGCTGGCGCGTCACCGGCTCGCCGCTCTTGAGATCGGTCGCCGCCACGGGCGGACGGTCCTCCGGCGAGGGCAGGAACGCGACGATCGCGTCGAGAAGCGGCTGCACGCCCTTGTCCCGAAGCGAGGTGCCGCAGAGAACGGGCACGAACCGCCCCGCGATGACGAGACGACGGAGCGCGGGGAGGAGTTCCTCGGTGGTCAGATCGCCCTTCTCCAGGAACGCCTCCATGGCGCCTTCGTCGAGATCGGCCACCTTCTCGCAAAGCTCCGCGCGGGCAAGTTCGGCGCCGTCCTTCAGCCCGGCGGGAATCTCGCCCACGGTGAACTGCTTGCCCTCGGTGGCCTCATCGTAGACGATCGCCTTCATCTGCAGAAGGTCGATGACACCCGAGAAATCGTCCTCCCTGCCGATGGGCAGATTGATCGGACAGGCATTGGCCTTGAGTTTGCTGCGGAGCTCCTCCACCACGCGGCCGAAATCGGCGCCCATGCGATCCATCTTGTTGACGAATGCGAGGCGCGGCACATTGTAGCGGTCGGCCTGACGCCAGACCGTCTCGGACTGGGGCTGTACGCCGCCCACCGCGCAGAAGACGCATACGGCGCCATCGAGGACGCGCAGCGAACGTTCGACCTCCATCGTGAAATCGACGTGGCCGGGCGTATCGATGATGTTGATCGCCGTACCGTTCCATGCGCAGGAGATGGCGGCGGACTGGATGGTGATGCCGCGCTCGCGTTCCTGAATCATGAAGTCGGTCGTGGTGTTGCCGTCATGCACGTCACCATGCTTGTGGATCTTCCCCGTGTAGAAAAGGATGCGTTCGGTCGTGGTGGTCTTGCCGGCGTCGATATGCGCGACAATGCCGATATTGCGGACTTTGGATAGCTGAGAACTCATACGTGGGGGATATTATACCAAAAGAAAACGAGCACGGGCCGAACCCGTGCTCGCTTCGAACCTAACCACAAGCGACCGATTACTTCGCCGGCGCGGAGCCGTCATCGCCATAGCCCTTGGACTTGAGGTACTCGACGACCTTGCCGACCGTCGTGAGCTTCTCGGCATCCTCTTCCGGAATCGCCGCACCGAACTCTTCCTCGAACGCCATGATGAGTTCAACGGAGTCGAGCGAATCCGCACCGAGATCGTCGATAAACGAAGCCTCGGACGTAACCTGCTCCGCATTGACGCCGAGCTGCTCAACGATGATGTCTTTCACGCGATCTTCAAGCTTACCTGCCATTTTCTTTTCTCCTTTGTTAAATGGATGTGGGTATTATACACTATTTTCTCCGTGACGCGCAAGGGGGTCTGCCACCCGGCAGAACCCTGCGCCTCAAACCGCTTCAGCCGATCATGCCGCCGTTGACCGAGATGATCTGCCCCGTGACGTAGGCGGCGTCATCGCCCGCGAGCCACGCGACCGCCTTGGCGATGTCCTCGACCGTGCCGAAGCGCTTGAGCGGAATCGTCTCCATATAGGCCTTGCGCACGTCCTCGGGTAGGACGTCGGTCATCTTCGACTGGATGAAGCCCGGCGCGACCGCATTGCAGCGGATGTTGCGCGAACCGAGTTCCTTCGCGGTCGTCTTGGTGAGCGCGATGACGCCGCCTTTGGACGCCGTATAGTTCGCCTGTCCCGCATTGCCCATGATGCCGACGACGGAGGCGATGTTGATGATCGCGCCGCCGAGCGGCGTGCCGTCCGCAGCCTTGTTCTTCATCATCGGGCGGCTGACCGCGCGCGTAAAGAGAAACGTGCCCTTCAGATTGACGTTGAGGACGGCATCCCAGTCCTCGTCGCTCATGCGCATGAGGAGGCCGTCCTTCGTGATGCCGGCGTTGTTGACCATGATGTCAAGACGGCCGAAATCGGCAAGCACCGCCTTGACGCAGGCATCCACCTCCGCCGAAACCGCGACGTTGACGCCATAGCCCCTCGCCTTCACGCCCAGCGCCGTCAGCGCCTGGACCGTCTCCGCGCACCACTCGGACTTGAGGTCGCAGATCGCGACATCCGCGCCGTCCTCGGCGAGCTTCTTTGCAATCGCCGCACCGATGCCGCGCGCGGCGCCGGTGACAATCGCCACCTTTCCCTTGAGATTTGCCATGCTTTTCCTTTCCCTCGTTTATCGGTTTGCCAATCGTAGTACCCTAGCCTAGCGCCGCCGCCGTCGCCTCCAGCGACGCGAGGTCGGCGACATTCGCCGTGACGAGCGCCGCGTCAATCTTCTTGATGAGCCCCGACAGGACCTTGCCCGGGCCGAATTCGACGAAGCGCGTGCACCCGAGGGCCTTCGCCGCCTCAACGTCGGCCGCCCAGTTCGTCGTCCCCGTCACCTGTTCGAGCATCGTCGCCTTGATGACGGCGGGGTCGGCGACGTGGGGGCGGCCCGTCACGTTGGAAAGAACGGGGAACTTCGGGGCCTTGAACGCGATCGTATCGAGGACGGGGGCGAGCTTTTCGCGCGCCGGCGCCATGAATGGCGAATGGAAGCCGCCGGCGGTCGCCAGCGGAATCGCGCGCTTGATGCCCAGCTCCCGGGCGACGGTCACGGCCGCGGCAATCGCCTCCTTCGAGCCGGAAAGGACCTGCTGCGCCGCCGAATTGATGTTGGCGACCGTGCAGCCCGTCTTCTCGCAAAGGGCCTTGAGCTGGTCGGCCGACGCACCCACGATGGCGATCATGCCCGACGGCGTCGCCTCGCAGGCCTCCTGCATGAAGCGCCCGCGCGCCTCAAGAACCGTGAGCGTCGAATCGAAATCGAGGACCTCGGCCGCGCACAGCGCGCCCCACTCGCCCAGCGACAGGCCCGCCGCGCACGCAAACGGCGTCGCGCACTTCTTCTGCAGGGCGCGGAACGCCGCATAGGACGTCACGAAGATCGCCGGCTGGCAGATGTTGGACTTGGTCAACTCCTCGGCGGGGCCTTCGAAGCAGATCTTCCTGAGATCGAAACCAAGCACCGCGTTCGCCGTCTCGAAAAGCGCCATCAATTCGGCATCGGCTTCGGCGAAATCCCTCCCCATGCCCGGCACCTGCGCGCCCTGGCCCGCGAAAACACAGCAATTAGACATTGTTATCTCGACTCCCTGGATTTAGAAATTACCGTTCACGACCGGCAGAACCGGCACGGCGGCGTTACCGATGACGTTCAATAGCCCGATCTGGATACCGGAATACTTGGGCGCACCGTTGAAAAGCCCGATCTGGAGACCGCGCCCCATCTCGCCGACGACGTTGACGAGCCCGAACTGGAGGCCCGCCATGCGCTCGGCGTAGTTCATCGGCCCGACGGACCAGCCGTGGAATTCGCTGACGGCGACGTTGGCGAAGCCCAGCTGGAGGCCATAGCACACGCCCTTGTCCCAGTTGAGGCCGCCGAACTGCACGCCGTTGAAGGTGCCGTCGATGTTGACGAGCGCGAACTGGAAGCCCGCGAGGCTGCCGTGGTTGTAGTTGACGAGACCTGCGCCCTGGAAACCGACCGCGTTGCCGCGGACGACGTTATCGAGCAAACCGAGCTCCGCCCCCGTGGCGTCGCCCTCGACCCAGCTGGCCGCCGTCAGGGCAAGGCCCGTGAAGGAACCGTCGACGTGGCCGACGAGACCGAAATCGAAGCCCGTCACGGTGAAGTTGTTGCCGTAGAAGATGTCCCAGCGGAAACCCGTCACGTTGTAGTTGGACCTGGGGAGCTGGACAGGATCGGCGAGGCTGATCACCACGGGCGTCACCGGGTGCGTCTCCGGACTGTAGAGATCCCTACCATAGACGACCTCCTTGGCGGAAGCCGAACCGATGAGCAGCACCGACGCCAGAACCAGACTCGATTTATTCATTTTGACTCCTTAAGTCACCATGCCGCAGGCCCATTCCCGAGCATTCGCGGATTATTTTCTCATATAGGCGGCCAAATTTCAACCGAAAAAACATCCTCAGGCATGGGCAGGGGAAGATTCGCGATTGTGGACCTGGCTGCGGTAGAGCGTCCAATCGTTGTTCAGCCAGAAGCTGATGCCGCAGACCCACATCGCGGGAAGCAGAAGCCCGTGGTTGCCGCTGATTTCCGCCACCATGACGACGGCGGCGATCGGGATGCGGTTCGCGCTCGCGAGAAAGCCCGCCATGCCGACGAGCGCAAAGGCCGCCGGATGGATGTCGAGCGCGGCGGGCAGGGTCGCCCGGCAGACGAGCCCTACCGCCGCCCCCACCGCGCCGCCGCAGACGAGCGCGGGGGCGAACACGCCGCCCGAACCGCCCGAACCAATCGTACTGGCCGTCGCTACGGCCTTCAGCACGAAGAAGCTGAGGAACGCCGCGATGGACAGGGGCCCCACGTTCTCGTAGAGTTCGCTCTGACCCGCCGCGAAACAAGCCTGGATGACATCGTAGCTCGTGCCGAGGATGTCGGGGAAGAAGAAGCCGATGACGCCCGTGACCAGACCGCCGAGGACGACCTTGACAGGTCCCGGAATCCTCCAGTTGTCGAAGAAGCGCTCGGTCCCCCGGAAGAGGCTGATGTAGAAACGCGCGGCGAAAGTGATGACGATGGCAAGACCGAAATACGGGAAGAGACGCCATCCGTTCTGATAGACGCAGTCGCTCGGCATGGTAAAGAGCGGCGCCCAGCCGAAGAAATAGGCGAAAATCGTGTAGCTTACCGCCGAGGCGATGAAGCACGGAAGAATGCACTCGTATTCGATGTCGCTGGACGAATAGAGGATCTCGAAGCCGAAGATCGCGCCCGCCAGCGGCGCCTGGAAGAGCGCCGCGATGCCCGCCGACAGGCCGGCCGTCATCAGGATCCGCCGCGCGCGCGCGGAGAGGCCGAACCAGGAGGCGACGCAGCTGCCGCAGGCGGCGCCCAGGAGCGTAACGGGCCCTTCGTATCCCGCCGAACCGCCCGAGGCGACCGTCAGCACCGAGGCCGTCGATTTCACGGGGATGACCACCGGGGGCACGTAGCCATGCCGGCGGTGATAGGCGAGAATCGCGCTTCCCGTTCCCCGGGCGTGTTCCAGCGAGTCGAAACGCCGGATGAGGAGATACCCGAGGAGTGCGCCCAGCGCCGGCAAGACCAGCATGACCCAGCGGAAGGGATCGGCAAACGCGGTCGCGGGATCGATGCGCGAGAACGCCACGCCCTCGGCCAGTCGCGAGAGCCCCTGATGATGCCCGATGCCCTCGGTGATCCATTCTCTGCCAAGGGCGATCATGTAGCGAAACCCGACGACGACGAACCCCGTCACGACTCCCACGAGGATCGACTCGCCGAAATAGCGGCTCATCCTGACCGACATGCCGTCACCGGCCATAAAGAACTTCCAACTCTTCCGGGAGAGCTGTCGACGGGTCCTGTCAATCCGTTTCCTGGCCTTTTTCAGCATACGCCGGCTATTATACCACATATTCGATACGCCGATGGCTCCTTCCCGCGCCAATGCGGCGCGGCGGGAGAATCAAGGAGGTGCGCGACACCGCCAAAAAAGGCAGGACGCGGAGGAGAAAGTTTGGTATGATTTAGGGATATGAAAACCACGCATAGAATCGTTTCGCATACCCTCGCGGGAATCGTCTCCCTCCTCGCGGCGGCCGGAATCCACGCCGAGGGAACGGGAAGGGCCGCACAGTGGATCTGGCATCCCGGCGACTACGGCATCTGGTGGGGCAACGAACTCCAGAGCCAGCGGCTGCAGTGGGGTGCGCGTCTGACCACGTTCTGGCCGCTGTATGCGCCCGAATCGCGCGTGCTTTTCCGCAAATCCGGCCTCGACCTCGCGCAGGATGAATGGCTGGAGGTGCGCTGCGACGGACATGCGGCGTTCTGCTATTCGGACGACCGGAGCAGGCAGGTGCGCCAGACCGCCATCATCGACGGCAAGGTCCTCTTGCCCAAGACGGCGAAGCAGATTGAAATCTGGGTGCAGAACAATGCGCGCCCGCCCGCCGTCTGGGTCAAAGGGGCGACCCTCGTCTCCGATGCGAGCTGGACGGCCGGGTGGACGACGTCCTTCGACCGGGCGTACGATCTGCCCGTCGACACGAGCGCACGCTATGCGAACCCGGCGTCGTCTCCGGGCCAGACGCGCCTCCCCGTCCGGGAAAAGCCGCCGGTCTGGACGAAGGCCTACAAAGGCAACCACGTCATCGCCGACTTCGGCGAAGAAACGTACGGTTATCTGCGGCTTAAGGACGTACGCGGGTCGGGTGCCGTCAAGATCATCTATGCGGAGAGCGAAGAGGAGATGTATGCCGAGGACCTCGCCCACACCGACCACGGCGCACTCGACGGCTGGGAGCAGATCGACCTGTCCGCCACGCCGGAGTTCCGCCGCGCGATTGCGCACGGCTTCAGGTATGTGCACGTGATCCCCGTCGCGGGCGACGTGACGGTCGGATCCGTGACGATGGACTACGAGTGGAAGGGCGTCCCCGTGCGCGGCAGTTTCCGCTGCAGCGACGAGGAACTGAACCGCATCTGGGACGTTGCCGTCCATACGCTGGAGCTCACCTGCCGTGAGGTGTTCATCGAGGGCGTCAAGCGCGACCACTGGGTGTGGAGCGGCGATGCGGTACAGAGCTTCCTCATGAACTACTACGTCTTCGGCGACTACGACGGCTGCCGCGACACGCTCTGGACCTTGCGCGGCAAGGATCCCGTCCTCTGCCACCTGAACACCATCATGGACTACACCTTCTACTGGTTCGACGCGGTCGAGAAATACCGCCTCTATTCGGGCGACGGAATCATCGCGCGGCAGATCTATCCGCGCATGAAGTCGCTCATGGAGTTCGCGATCGGCCGCCTCGACCCAGACGGGCGTCCCGCAGACCGGAAGGATGACTGGGTGTTCATCGACTGGGCGCCCCGGCCCCTGCCCAACAGGGGCGGCGTGACGAGTTTCGAGCAGATGCTCCTCGTGCGCGCCCTGGAGGCGACCGCCGGCGTGGCGGACGCGGTGGGGGCGGCGGCGGACGCCGCCGGCTACCGGGCGCGCGCGGCAGAACTGCGTGCGGAGATCGTGCCGCGCTACTGGGATGCGGCAAGGGGCGGCCTGATGCACATGATCTACAACGACGGCCGGGTCGATCCGCTCTTGACGCGCTACCCGAACATCTTCGGCCTCTTCTACGGCTACTTCGACGCAACCCAGCGGGAAAGCGTCGTCGCGAACGTCCTGCTCAACGATCAGGTCATGAAGATCCAGACGCCGTACATGCGTTTCTACGAACTCGAATCGCTTTGCGCGATCGGCCGCCACGAGGAGGTTCTGAAGGAAATCAAAGCCTATTGGGGCGGGATGCTCAAACTCGGGGCGACGAGTTTCTGGGAACTCTACAACCCGTCCGAGAAGGGAACGCAGCACTACGCCATGTATGGCCGCCGCTTCGGGAAGTCCCTCTGCCACGCCTGGGGCGCGAGTCCGGCCTACCTCCTCGGCAAGTACTACCTCGGCGTCACCCCGACCTCGCCCGGTTTCGCCACCTACGAAGTCAAGCCCAACCTGGGCGGCCTCGACTGGATCGAGGGCGACGTCCCCACGCCCTGGGGCAGGATTCACGTCCGTGCCGACAGGAACGGCCACGAGTTCACCGAAATCCGTCTGCCGTAAGGCCGCGGAGACGGGGCGCCGTTTCAGTTCGTCGCCGCCTGACGGAATTCGACGCGGCGCAGGAAGCGGATCTGCAAGTAGGTGAAGCCGATGAGCGCGACTCCGAGGAACCAGGCCATTGTCGTCGCCGTCGAGAAACGGAGGTTGTTGTACGCCTCCTTCCAGATCTGGAGCGAGACAACGGTCGTCGCGTCGCCCGGACCGCCGAAGGTCAGCAGAAAGATGGATCCCATGCCCTGAAAGGCCGCTATGAACGCCCCCACGAAGTTGATGACCATGAGCGGCGCCAGCTGCGGCAGCGTCACATGACGAAACCGCGCGAGAATCCCCGCCCCGTCGATCGCCGCCGCCTCGTAGTAGTCCTGGGGGAGCGATCCGAGCGCGGCGATGTAGATGAGCGAACTGATTCCCGCGCCCGCCCAGACACCCGGCAGAATGCAGCAGATCATCGCCCACGACGGATCCTGCAGCCAGGCGTGGCGGGCGACGCCAAACGTCGCGAGAATCTGGTTGAGGATGCCGTTTTCGGTCGGATCGAACATCAGTTTCCAGAGGAGCGTGACGACGAGCGCGCTCGTCAGGTGCGGCAGGAAGTAGAGGAAGCGGAAGAACACCTTGCCGCGCGGAATCTCGCAGAGCATGACCGCCAGCAGAATCGGCGAAACGAAGCCGAGCGCAAGTGTAATCAGAACGTACCGCAAGGTGCGCCCCCACGCCGCCCAGAAGCCGGGATCCGTCGCCACGCGGATGAAGTTGTCGAGTCCCGCGAACGTCGCCGCGCCGACGATGCGGTAGTTCTGGAACGCCATGAATGCGCCGCGCAGCAGCGGGTAGTAGCTCCAGAGCAGAATGGAGACGAGTGCGGGCGCGAGGAAGAGCCAGGGCGCGAAGGATGTCGAGGTGCCGGGGTGTCGGTTTTTGCCAGGGTGCCCTCCCCGACGCCCCGCGCCTTCGACGGGCCGGCGAGCGCGGCAGACGAGGAACGCGGCCACGAGGGCGCAGCAGAGGAAAGCGCCGAGAATCATGCGGGCGTAGGGGCGGGCGCGGTCGATGCGCGTGCGATCGGAATCGAACATGAGGCCGCGATTCGCGTCTTCGGTGATGGACGTGAGCGCGGCCGCATAATCGAAGTCGCGTCCCGCGTCCGACAGCAGCAGTCCGAGGAAACGCCGTTGGATGAGATCGCTCGCCGCCTGCCAGAAGCCGACCCACGGTTCCGTCACCGCCTTGATCTTGCCCTGCGCAAGGTCGGCGTACATCTCCCTGACGCCCTGCGGCACCGACGCCAGCTCCTTCGTAAAGCCCAGGCGCACGAGATCCTCGGGACGGCACCAGCGCGCGCGCCCTTCCGCGACGTTGCGCCGCACCTCCGCGTCCGCAAGCTCCGGCGAGGCCAAAGCCGTCAGGCACTTCCAGATAAGATCGCGCTCCGCCTTGGGACGGTGCCCCGCCGACTCGCTCATCGCGTAGAAATGGCGGTGCGCCTGCAGGACGCGTACGCCGCCCTCATCCGCTGCGGGAAACGGCATGAGACCGATGCGCTCCGCCGGAAAGTCCAGAACTTCCGTAAGCCTGAGTACGAGATCCTCGCCACCGAACACCGCCACGATCTCACCGCTCACGAAGAGCCGCCCGATGTCATCGGCGACCGTGAGGGTCGGCATTCCGCGCACCACGTCGAGCTTCACCAGCTCCTGCAGAAATCCTGCCGCCTTCAGCGCGGCGGCGGAATCAAAGCATGCTTCATAGGCGGGCGCCGGGCACCGGGAGCCGGGTATTTCGCGGATTACGTCGCCGCCAGCGGACTGAACCCAGGGGAGGAAGCCCCACGGGCGGTTCTCGATGGCGAAGGCATACTGCCCCTTGGCGTGGTCGGTCAGCTTCACGCACCAGTCGCGAAAAGCGCGCCAGGTCTTCGGCGGCGTCTCGGGATCAAGTCCTGCCGCCGCCACGAGATCCTTATTATAGACGATGCCGTAGTAGGCCGTGCCGGGCATCGGCAGCGCCCAGACGTGTCCGCCCGTGCAGCAGACGCGCTCCCAGAGGTCGCGCGGTTGGGGCGGCGGGGAGATCCACTCGTCAAGCGGATAGACGAAGCCCTGCTCGACATCATGGCGGAGGATGTGGAACCAGGCCTTGTAGATATCGGGGGCGGTGCCGCCGGCAAGGGCGAGCATGAAGGTGGCGCGGCCGCCGCCGCCGGGCAGGACGAGTCCGCCCCACTTCACCGGCTTGAGCTCCGGCTCCTCCTTTGCCAGGTCGAGGATGCGCCGGGTCGCAGGTTCCTCGGGATGGTTGGGATCGTACGAAAAAAGGAAGCTGACCTCCGTCTCGGCGAAGGCCAGCCAGGGAAGAAACGCCGCGATGAAGAGCTTAGTCTTCACGCGAGAACATCTTCTTCATGTCGTTGAGCTCTTCCAGATATTCGTCACGCCGCGCGGAGAGTCCCTCGGGGACCTTTGCGGATTCGAAGTCCTTGATAATCGCCTCGATCGACGCGCAGGCCTTCTTCTTCTGGACTTTCAGCGCGGAATCGAACTCCTTGCGCAACGCATCCATCGTCGCCTTCACGCGATCCTTGTACGGTCCCAGAAACGCCTTCTCGGCCTCGGCGCGCTTCTTGAGGTCGGGTCCGTCCTTGCGCACGCCCATCAGATACTTCACGTACGGCGCGGGGCCGCCCGCCTGATAGCCGGTCTGCGCCAACTGCTCGCCCTCGGGGGAGAAGATGATGGCGCTCGGGAATCCGCGGATCTCGTACTTCTCCGTGAGCGCACGGTTGTTCTTCTTCGCGTGCTCGGACAGGACATCCTGGTTGCTCGGATTGTCGATGAAGACGAGGACGTAGTCGTTCGTCACGCCATCGAGGAATTCCTTGTGCGCAAAGACCTCCTTGTCGAGTTTCTTGCACCAGCCGCACCAGTCGCTGCCCGAGAAGCAGGCGTAGACGTACCTGCCGGACGCCTTGGCCGCCGCGAATGCGTCGTCCATGTTGTCCGTGAAGCCTTTGGGGGTCGAAGTCTTCGCCAGCCCCATCATCGGCGCCAAGGCCAGAACCATGAGAATCTTCTTCATAATCATTCCCTCCGTACTTTTCAGTTTTCCTTTTACCTTACCTTAAAGCCCTTAAAGCACCTCCGTCACCAGACCGCGTGCGACTTTGCGGGCGATCGGCTCCCCCATCAGGGCCTGGAGGATGACAAGCGCGAAAAGCAGCGCCGCGCCCGGAGCCTGTCCCGTAATGACGTTGCCGTCGGCGACCACCGGCACGTTGGCGCTCGGACGGTCGAGATCGGGGATGCAGGTCGGATAGCACGTGACGTGCTGATCCCTATCCAGCACCCCCGCCTCGACGAGGACGGTCGGCGCCGCGCAGATTGCGCAGATGAGCCGCCCTTCCTCTTTCTGGCGCCGCAGACGCGCGATGACGGCCGGTACCTTCAGCCGATCGGTCCCCGGACCGCCCGGCAGGACGATGGCCTCGTATTCGGCCTCGGCCGCATCCTTGAACGCCGCGTCGGCCGAAAGGCGAAGACCGTGGGAACTCAAGACCGTCGGCGCACCGTCCACGGCAGCCGTAACGACATCCACGCCGCCGCGACGCAACACGTCAATGATCGAGACGGCCTCAATATCCTCGAAACCCTCCACCAACGGCACCAGTACCTTCGCCACGCCTTCCTCCTCCCCTAATTCCCGAATCTAGACGCCAAGCACCTTTACCCGACGTTCTTGGCTTCGTTGCACTTGAGCTTGCGGCCCAGGATCTCCTTGTCGTTGAGCGCCTTCACCGCCGCATCCGCCTCGGGCCGGTTGGGCATGTGGACAAAGCCAAAACCCTTGGACTTGCCGTTGTAGCGGTTGGTGATGATGCGCGCGGAATTGACCGTGCCGTAGGCCTCGAATTCCTTGCGGAGCACGTCTTCGGTGAGATCATAGCTGAGGTTGCCGACATAGATCTCGATCGAACCATCCTCCGGAGCCGGGTGACGGCTCTCGAACCTCACGTCGTCCCGGCGGTCGTTCCTCCGCATCGGCTGCTTCCGCGAGGCCGCCTTCTTCCCGCCCTTGCAGCCCCCGCGGAGCCGGCACACGATGCAGGTGAAGACGACACCGACGACAAAACCGATTGCCGCCGCAACAAGGCAGCACATCTGGGGATTCTGACACGTTTCACTGGGCATTTTCTCTTCTCTCCTTCTTTCTGTTTTCTTTCTGTCTGGTGGTCTACCGAAACGCACGTCCGGCTCGTCGCTGTTCTGGAGCCTCAGCTGTTCCGATAGTCTCCGAGCGATTTCATGCGGCTCGGATGACGCAGTTTGCGAAGCGCCTTCGCCTCGATCTGGCGGATGCGCTCGCGGGTGACGTTGAAGAGCCGGCCCACCTCTTCAAGGGTTCGTGAATAGCCATCCGTCAGACCGAAACGGAAATCCACGACCTGGCGTTCGCGATCGGTCAGCGTCTCGAGGATCTCACGCAGGCGCTCCTTCAGCAGGTGGCCTTCCGTGACCTCGAACGGATTCTCGCTCGACAGGTCGGGGATGAAATCGCCGTAGTGCGCATCGTCGTTGTCTCCGACCTTGGACTGCAGCGAAATGGGTTGCTGGGCCATGCGCTTGACCGCCCGAACCTGTTCGTTGGGCATGTTCATCTCAGCCGAAAGCTCCGCCTCGCTGGGTTCGCGCCCAAGCTTCTGGATGAGCTTCTTCTGCACGCGCATGAGTTTGTTGATCGTCTCGATCATGTGCACGGGGATGCGGATCGTGCGGGCCTGGTCGGCAATCGCACGCGTCGCCGCCTGACGAATCCACCATGTCGCATAGGTCGAGAACTTGTAGCCGCGCTTGTACTCGAACTTCTCGACCGCCTTCATGAGGCCCGTGTTGCCCTCCTGAATGAGATCGAGGAACGAAAGACCGCGGTTCATGTACTTCTTCACGATCGAGATGACGAGACGCAGGTTCGCCTCGACCATCTTCGTGCGGGCCGCCTGACCCGCCTTGAGCACTTTGCGCAGCTCGTCGAAAGTCGTCATGAACTCGCCCGGCGGCATACCGAAGAGCGCTTCCAGCTTCGCCATCTTCTCGCGCAGCACCTCCAGGTCGTGGTCGCGCTTCTTCGACGCTTTCTGCGTCAGCAGCGCGGCATGTCTGGCGACCAGCTGGCGATAAGGCAGGTAGATGCGCTCGTTCGCGTCGGCGCAGAGCGTCTCAAGGACCTTCTGCTTGAAGCTGAGGTCGAAGAAGCACTGCTTGAGCGCCGCGCGGGCGTTCGCCAGCGTCTTCTCCGCCCCGCGCAGCATCGCGGGCGAGACATCCTTCCGCGCCACCGTCGCGAGGTACTTGGCGCTCGCGTCGGCAAGCCGTTTCTCGACGTCCTTGATCTCCTTGCGGAAACCGGGGATGAGCTCCATGTACTTATCGCGCTTCTCGTCGAACTTGTCGGTGACGATGCGGTCGAAGCGCTCGTCCTGCCCTTCGAGCCGGTCGAGATACGACGCGTACATCGCCGGCGCGAAAAGGAAACGGTTGAACATGTCGCGGGTCTTGGACTCCGACTCCTCGATCGTCTGGCAGATGTCCACCTCCTCGTCGCGCGAGAGGAGCTGCACCTGGCCCATCTGATGGAGGTACATGCGAATCGGATCCTCGATCATTTCGGCGGCGCGCGCCTTCGGATCGGCCGATTTCTGGTTCTTCGACTCGACCCACTTCTTCACGTCGTCCTCACGGAGGATCTGAACGCCCAGCGCCTCCAGAATCTTGAGGTAGCGTTCGGATTGAATCTGATCGACGATATTCTGCGGCAGAATCTGGTTGAGCTCTTCGTAGGTGACGTAGCCGCCGTTCGCCTCGCTGCGGCGCTTCACCTCGTTGATGACGTCATTGAGCTCCGTCTCGCGGAGAATCGACATCCCCTCCATCGACGGCAGCACCGCCTCGATATCGGCGCCCGCGTCGTCATCGGCATCGAAACTCGGGAGCGGCGCCGCGGGAATATTCTCATCCTCCTCGACATCGGCATGCTCGGCGCTCTCCTTGCGCTCGACTTCGGCCGCCAGCTTATCGGCGTCCAGCGTCTCGTCCTCGAACTCGGGCTCTTCCTCCGGCGGCACGTCGTCATCCTCTTCGGCGCCTTCTTTCCGCCGTCGGCGACATTCGGTCTTGGCAAGCTCCTCCTCCGGAAGAAGTTCGTCATCGACGAAATCTTCTGCCGCCGCAAACTCCTCCTCTTCGGGGATTTCCGGCCGCACGGTCTTCTTAGCGGATTTCTTCGTCGACTTCGCAACCGGCTTCTTAGTCTTACCCTTGCCGGCCTTCTTCGACGCTTTCGTTTCCTTTGCCATTATCACTCCAGTCTACAATTCACCCAACGTCACTTTGTCAAGTGTCTTATAAGTATAGCACAAATTGCACCCGCATGGCAAACGGTCACGCCATGGGCCGGCATAGGGGAGATCCGGCCACCCCATTCGCACATTGGACTGGGCGCGTCGGTTGCCGATGCCGGATGCAGGTCCCGTCGGGGGCCGACGAGTGTAATCGCCTCGACAAATCCGGAAGTGGCAGACGACCAACCGGCTTCAGCGGACGGCGGGATTGAGGTAGAGGGGCAGGGGCTCGGGTTTCAGCATCGCCGGCTCACGGACGGCGTAGCGCGCCAATGCACCGGCCGTCGGGCGGCAAAGGCCTTTGTAGCGCGCGGCAAAAAGTTCTTTCAGCACGCCGCCGATACGCACATCGTCGGGCGAAACGACGGGCGCACTCTGCGGTATGCACGCTTCGAGTTCTTCCTGCACGACCTGGAAGATCGGGCGGACGAGGCGCGTGCCGTCGAAAAGCGCGAGCCAGAACAGTCCGCGACGCGCATCGCCGACGACGGCTGACGGCCCTTCGGTTGGTGCGCACGCACAGGGCGAGGGCAGCCCCAGCACCGCACACCCCGAACCGATGGCATAGCCCTGGGCGAACGCCAGCGCCGCGCGGATGCCGGCGAAGGAGCCGGGGCCCGTGCCGACTACGATGCGATCGGGCGCCGCGCCACCGCCCTGCTCGGCGATGAAATCGCGCACCTTCAACGCCCATGCGCCCGAGCGGCAGTCAATCCCTTCCAAAGAACGCTCGACCACGGTCTCTCCCGTAGCCCAGGCCACCGACTGCACCTCCGTCGAACGATCGATCAACAGCGTATTCATCTGCCTCTCCCTGCCTCTTCCGCCACCCGCAGCCACTTTTCCTGTCCGTACGGGAAATCGCCGGGCACAAATCCCTTCACGCGCTCGCGCAGCAGCGAATTCGTACGCGGGTAGTGGGTGAAAATCCACGGACAATCCTCACGGATCAATTCCTGGCAACGCCGCCAGTGCGGCATGCGCGTTGCTTCATCCTCCGCCTCCATCGCCGCATCGTACGCCGCGTCGAATTCCGGATTGACGTAGAACGAGTGGTTCGCGCCCGGGCTGACATTCCGCGAATGGAACATCTGCAGAAAGTTCTCGGCGTCGGGATAATCGCCCACCCAGCCCATGAAGTAGATCTGCACGCACCCGCGATTAACGGCATCGAGGAAGCTGCTCCAGGTGCTGAAGTTCAATTCCAGCCGCACACCGACGCGCTCGAAAAAACTCGCGACCAGTTCGCCCTGCTCGCGGCTCGTCTGATCGGGTCGCCCGATCGAGAGCGTGAGCGCCAGCCGCCGCCCCGTCGCGGGGTCGATGCCGTCGGGATACCCCGCCTCCGCGAGGAGCCTCTTCGCGCGGGCGGGATCATAGGCGTAGGGAAACGGCGCTTCGAGACGTCCCGCCACCCCGAACGGCACGGGGCCGTCCGCGAGATCGACGCTGTTGTTGAGAAACTGCCGCCAGGCGGGACCGTCAAAGGCGCAGGACAACGCCTGACGCAACTTGCGGTTCGCGCCAAGGACGGGGTCTTTCATGTTGAAACCGAGATAAAAAACCTCCAGCGCGGGGCTCGAATAGAGCGCAATGCCCTGCGCCGCCAGTTCGGGACGGATCTTCCCGTCCGCGCCCACTACCGCGTCCCAGTTGTCGCGCGAAATCTTCTGCATGTAGTCGAGTTCGCCGCGCATGAACATGAGCCACTGCGTCGCCGCATCGGTGACCACGAGATAGCGCACCCGATCGAACGCCGGTTCCTTCCTCCCACGCCAGCCCGGCCAATCCAACCGCGCGTCGAACACCATCTCGTGGTTCTTGCGCCAGCTCGTCAGCCGATAGGCGCCCGTGCCATTGCCGTCGGCATCGGAAATGCCGGCGTAGCTCATCGCCATCATCCAGGGAAAGACATGCGAACGACGCAACAGCCGGATTTCGACCGTCCTTTGACCGGTCGCGCGAATCGAGTCGACCGCACGCATCGTCCAGCCGCCCGGCGCCGCCCGCTCGGGATCCTTCAACCGCGACAGACTGCGCACGATGTCCTCGGCATTCAGCACCGAGCCGCCCCGCTCGACGGGAATCATGCGAAAGGTGTAGGTCAGCCCGTCCGCCGAGACTTCGGGCAAATGGCAGATGCCCGGTCGCAGGCAATAGGGACGCGCCGCATAGTCGATCTGCAGCGGCGTCTCGTAGACGAGCTGCACCGCCGAGGAATCGTAGATGGACTGCGCCTGATGCGGATCCATCGACGTGACCCGCTCCATCGCGCGCGTGAAGGTCGCCGCGAGCATCAGGAAAGCGGCCGCCGTCATGCGTGGATCTCCAGCCGGAGATCGATCTTCTTCGGTGCGCCCGGCTGCCGGGCCAACGTGCGTCTGATCATCGGCAGCTTCGCGCGCAAGGCGAAGTTCGTCGGCGCATTCCGCACGTACAGGAAGATCTTCCCCGCCTCATAGCGCCCCGGGCGCGCGGGAAGATC
Organism: Kiritimatiellia bacterium; assembly: GCA_051884875.1. Classification (GTDB taxonomy): domain Bacteria; phylum Verrucomicrobiota; class Kiritimatiellia; order RFP12; family UBA1067; genus UBA1067. The sequence continues at coordinate 41,514 of JBJEWD010000019.1, read as the reverse complement.
GGGGAACAGCGAGGGCCAGCGGTCGACGAGCGTGTCGAAGAACGGATTCTTCTCGGTCAGCAAATCCTGGAACGCCGCGTCAATCGCCGAGGCGAAGGTCTTGTGCCGCCCCCGCCTGTCGGGCGCCAGCGGCCGCCAGCTCTCTCCGTTCTCGAATACCATTCCTCATTTTCCTCCGGTTGCCTTCATCTGCAGCCAGGACTCGATAAACGGCTGGATGTTGCCGTCCATCACGCCATTGACATCCGACGTTTCGGTTTCCGTCCGCAGATCCTTCACCATCGTGTACGGACAGAAGACGTAGGAACGGATCTGCGATCCCCAGCCGTTTTCGGATTTGGCCCCGTAGAAGCGATCCATCTCCGCGCGCTTCTGGTCTTCGTAGTACTCGTACAGCTGCGCGCGCAGCATATTCATCGCCTTCTCCTTGTTCATGTGCTGCGAACGCTCCTTCTGACAGGCGACGACGATGCCCGTCGGAAGGTGCGTCAGGCGCACGGCGGAGTCGGTCTTGTTGACGTGCTGACCGCCCGCGCCGCCCGAACGGTAGGTATCGACGCGCAGGTCTTCGTCCTTGATCTCGACCTCGATGTCCTCGTTGATTTCCGCCACGACTTCCATCGACGCGAAGGAGGTCTGGCGGCGCTTGTTCGCGTCGAAAGGCGAAATGCGCACCAGGCGGTGGATTCCGCGCTCGGCCTTGAGCATGCCGAAGGCGTAGGCACCCTCGACGCGGAAATAGACGTCTTTGAAGCCGGCCTCTTCGCCCGGCTGGCTGTCGTATTCCTCGACCTTCCAGCCCTGCGATTCGGCGTAGCGGATGTACATGCGGTAGAGCATCGCCACCCAGTCGCAGGCCTCCGTGCCGCCCTGCCCCGCATGCAGACGCACGAACACGTTGCACGGGTCGAACTTGCCGCCCAGCAGCGACTGCAGACGGAGTTTGCCGAAGAATCCATCCGCCTTCGCGCATTCATCGAACGCGTCCGCCAGCGCGACCTGCCGGTTCTCGCCCTCCTCCATCTCCGCCAACTCGAGCATCACCGCCGCATCTTCGACGGTCTTCGTCAACGCATCGAACGGCACCACGTACGCCCGCTCCGCATTCGCGGCGGCAATCACATCGCGCGCCTTGCCCGGGCTGTCCCAGAACGCGGCCGAGGTCTGCTGCGCTTCGAGATCCGCCAGCGCCTTGCGGCGTTCGTCGATCTTGATGTACGCGGCCATCTCGCCGACCTTCGTGCGCAGCCCGTCAATGCGCTGACGCACCTCCTCCGCCTCCAGCAGTTTCACTTTGCTCTCGTCCGCCATATATCCTCTTTCCTTGAAATCCTCCGCTGCGGAAAAAGCGAAGGAATCAACCCCTGCGGGTTGATTCCTTCTGCGTTAACCCCCTGTTCAGGCCTGCTCTTCGCTCTTCGCCTCTTCATCCGCGAAATCGGGGCGTTTGCCGCGATACCACCACACCATGACGGGCGTGGCGATGAAGACCGACGAATAGGTGCCGGCCACGACGCCGATGAGCATCGTCAGCGCGAAATCGTAGATCGAACCGTCCGCGAAGAGGAACAGCGCGAGGACGGCGAAGAACGTCGTCAGCGACGTGATGATCGTGCGGCCGAGACAGGCGTTGATCGACTGGTTGCAGATGTCGTAGAAGGACGCGCGCCTGTCATGCTTGAGCTGCTCGCGGATGCGGTCGAACACGACGACCGTATCGTTGATCGAGTAGCCGATGATCGTCAGCAGCGCCGTAATCACGATGAGCGAAACCTGACGGCCGCAGAGCGTGAAGATGCCGAAGGAGATGAGCGCATCGTGCATGAGCGCGACGACGCCGCCGAGACCGAAGCCGAACTTGAAGCGGAAGCCGACGTAGATCAGAATCGCCGCCAGCGAGAAGAGGACGGCCCGAACACCCGACTTCTTCAGATCGTCGCCCACGACGGAACCGACCTCGGTCGGGCTCGCGTTGGAAAGCGTGACGGACGGGAATTCCTTCGCAAGGAGCGAGGTGACGTACTTGGTCACGTCGGTGCACTTCGCCGCGCCCTGCGCGTCGAGCCCGAGTTCATCCTCGAGGCCAAGCCGCTTGACTTCCTCCTGGAAGGCGGACTTCCTGGCGACGTCGGCGACCGTGCCGGAGGTCTCGGACGTCTTGATGAGCAGCGTCAGGTTCGTCGAGGAGCCGCCCGCGAGCGGCGCACGGTACTGCACGACCATCGCCGGATCGAACGGGACGAACGCCTTGAGGATTTCGTCCTCGGTCGGCATCTTGACCCCCGCCGCCACCGACACGTCGTATTCGATCGCCGTACCGCCGCAAAGGTCGACCGCGAGAACCTCGCTCTTGTTGGCGGCGTAGCGGAAGCAGAAGAGCGCCAGAGTGACGAGGATGACGAGCGCCGAACCGACCAGCGTCTTGTTGCCGTACTTCATGAAGTCGAACTTCGGCGCCTTGAAGAACTGCATCATCCTGAAGGGCTTGGCGCTTTCGGGCTTGATCGTACGTTCGAAGACCATGCGCGTGACGACGACGGCCGTGAACATCGAGACGATGACACCGCCCGTCAGCATGATCGCGAAGCCGCGCACGGGACCCGTGCCGACCATGAAGAGGATGATGCCGATGATGATCGTCGTCAGGTTCGAGTCGAGAATCGCCGTGAACGCGCGGCCATAGCCGTTCGCCACCGCCGTGCCGGCGTCCTGGCCGCGCTTGAACTCCTCACGGATGCGCTCGAAGACGAGCACGTTCGCATCGACCGCCATGCCGAGGGTGAGGACGAGACCCGCGATACCCGGCATCGTCAGCACGGGCAGCGTCGTATTGAAGCCGTTGGCCGCCTGCGCCGACGCCGCCGAACCGCCGAAGACGCCGAGGAAGTTCGAGACGAGGACGAGCGACACGGGCAGGAGGACGACATCGAGGATGAGCGCGACGTTCGCCACAAGACCCGCGTACCAGTAGTAGACGATCATGAACGCCGCGACGAGCAGGAAACCGAATACCGCCGCGTAGATGCCCGAACCGATCGCCTTTTCGCCGATTGTCGGCGCGACGCTCGTTTCGGAAAGAACCTTCAGCGGCGCCGGCAGCGCGCCCGCATTGAGATCGACGGCGAGCCGACTGGCCGTCTCCCAGGAGAAGTCGCCCTCGATGATGCCCGAAGTCGAGATCGCCGCATTGATGCGCGGCGCCGAGATCAGCGTGCCGTCGAGGATGATCGCGAGGCAGCGACCGCGGTTTTCGCTCGTGAGCTCGAGGAACTTGTCGCCGCCTTCCTGGCTGAACTCGAATTCGACCACGTAGTCGCCGCCGAGGCCATCGCGCGCCTTGGCCCGCGCCCGCACGAGATCGTCTCCCGTCACGTCACCCGGCTTCGCGGAAACGAAATGCGGCGCGTAGGTGATGGCGTCGGCGCTGACGACCTTGCCTTTCGGCCGGTTCGCCTCAAGCATGAACTGCCAGCGCGGATCCGGCACCTGGAACTGCTTGAGCCGGGCGGCGTAGCCGGGCTTCGCGGAGACCTCGGCGAAGTTCTTGGCGCGACGATAGACGCCGCCGACGATCTCGTAGCCCTCGGGGGCCAGTTTGCCGGAGATGAGCTCGGAACAGAGCTCCTGATCGGAGGGATGAGTCAGCCGGAACTCGAGTTTGACCATGTCGGAAAGGCGCTCGCGGGCCGCCGTACGCGCCTTCTCGTCGACGCCCGGAAGCTGGACCAGAAGGCCGTGCACCGTGCGCTTCACCCCGTCGACCGTCTCTTCGCGGTTCTGCTTCTGGATGAGCGGTTCATTGGTGCCCATGGCATCGACGCGGGCGCGGACGATGGCCGCGATGCGCTCGTCGCAGTCCCTGAGCTTGTCCTCAAGCGCCGCGTTCAGCTTCTCGTGGTCCTTCCCGCCGCCCGGCAGCGTGTAGGACTGCGGATCGCGCTCGTAGATATCCCTAAGCATCTCCTCGTTGTCGATGCCCAGCTCGAACGCCGTGCCGCCCTTGAGGTCAAGGCCCAGACGGACCTTGCCCTCCCGCGTGACGACACCCTTGTCGTTGCGGACGTCCGCAATCGGATTCACCAGCCACACGGACAGTGCGCACAGTACGAACAGGATAAACCACTTGATCAGATTCTCCGGAACCGCCGATGCCTTCTTCGCCATAATCTTACATAACCTCTTTTTTGGAAAATTTTAGCGTATTATACTAAAAAGAAGCGGAGCCGTCTAGTGGGGCCGATCAACCGACATCCATCGGGGCAGTCTATGCCTGTGAACCACGAACATCCGCCTTATCCCTCGACCGTTTCTAGCCGCCGCGTGATTCCGACTGGCGGAAGACGAATTTCTTCTGTACCCAATAGCTGATGAAAAACAGGGCGACGTCCACGACCACCTTGACAATCGTGATGGCGACCCCTTTGACGTCCAGCAGCGCCGAACAGCCTTCCGTCAGCGCATAGCTCAAAAGCCCGACCAGCAGCACAAGACCGAAATATCCGTAATAGCTGCGATGCCGTGCATTCGCCACCCGGAGACGGCGAAAGACGATGAAGCGGTTGTAGAAATAATTGAAATGCGAAGATACCGTACGCGCAACGGCCAGGGCGATGAGGATGTTGTCGTGACGCGGCGTATCCCGGGCGGAAAGGAACCAGACGATGTACGCGAAAAGGCCGTTGTCGATGAGAAAGGACAATACGGACGAAAGACAGAACTGAAGAAGCCGACGGTAGACGCGAATCGTATCCAGCAACGGATTGAAATGGCTCGTCGCGTTCCCCTCGATGTAGACCGTCGCAATCGGAACCTGCTTCGGACGCGCTTCGTGGTGCTTCGCATCCGCCAGCATCGCCATCTCGTACTCGTAGCGGCTGCCGGGGATGGTCCGGATACGCGGCAACAGACCCGCGGGGATGCCGCGCAGTCCCGTCTGGGTGTCCCGGATGAAGAGCCCGCCCGTCATCAGGAAAAAGATCCAACACGTCCACCAATTGCCGAAACGGCTACGGAACGGCACCTTGCCGCAGAACGACCGAACGCCAAGGACGAGCCCGTGGCGATGCGTCCCCAACGCATCCGCGATCCTACCGATGTCCTCGGGCGTATGCTGCCCGTCCGCATCCGCCGTGATGACATCCGTCCGCCCGTCATCCAGATAGGCAAAGCCCGTCTTGAGCGCAGCGCCTTTGCCCCGATTCTTCTCATGGACGAGAATCTTCTCCACCAAAGGCGCCGCCTGCGGAAAGATCTCTCGCCCTTCCGTAGAGCCGTCATCCACGAGAACGATGCGCGTAAAGCGCACCCGCAGCTTAGGAAGGAGCGCCAGCAGCTTCCGGTCGGGATTGTAGACCGGTATGAGAACGGCTATTCCATAAACAGGCTCTGCCATTGCGTCTCCGCCCGATCGGCCTTGCGGCGCTCAAGCAACTGGATGTAGTCGAATCGATTCCGGTGAAGATCGTCCAAGAGCGCGGGCGGCAGATATGCAAGTCCCGCCTGACGGCACGCCGCCCCGAACGATTCGCGGCTGGAGCTGTTCTTCATGATGTCCGGCAGCCTCTCCATGATGCGCTTGGACGTGCCGACATCGCCCGAGACATTGGAATAGCGGGCGCTGAAGAAGAAGTTCGCGCCCGAACGGAGCTGGGAATCGATCCACGTACGCTGCGCATTGATCTTCGCAAGCATTTCCTTCGTACGCGCATTGGGCGTAAAGGTACCTTCGAAGGAATAGCTTACGACCGTCGTCGGCTTCTTCGGCTTCGGACGATAGGATTTCTTCTTGGTCGTCTTCTTGGCCGTCTTTCTGGTCGCCTTCTTCGGCTGCGGATCGTCCTCGAAGAGATCGTCGAGCGAACTCGCCGAATCCTCCTCCTCTTCCTCCTCTTCCTCCTCAACCGTCGGCTCCGCCGCCGGCGCATCATCGAAGAGATCGTCCGACAGGCCGCCTTCCGTCTCGGTCTTCTCGGTTTTCGTTACCGTGACGCCCGCCTGGGTCTTGATGAACTCTTCCCACGGCACGATCTCCGACGTCACCTGGAAACCGTTGATGCGCACGACCGTACCGTAGCGCTCAACCGTATACGGCGGCGGGACGTACTTGCCATCGATGAAGACGTAACCGGCCTTGAAGGGTTTCCCGACCGTCCGGTTGAGCGCCTTCACGGCGGCCTGCGGCGGCCGCGGAAAGTTGTTCCTGATCGTCACGGCCGACGCGGACGGAGCCGCCGCAAGCGCCCCCGCCGTCATCATCGCGGCAACAAGTACCGTCAATCGCTTCAGCATATCCTCATCCCTCTCAAAAAGATCCCACATTGCCGTAGCACAGACTCCCCGGAACCCGCCGATCCAAATTCAGGGCTGACGCCCCGTCCGAAGATGTCGGTCGAAGAAACGTCTGCTTAATCCGCGTGCAACACAGGACCCACGTCCTAAAATCAGCTTTCCCTCACCTCGATGCCAGCGGTCGCCTTGAGGGCTTCAACGATACGCTGGAAAGCGCGACCGACCTCTTCGTCGGTCAGCGTCCTCTCGGGCGAACGGAATTCGAGCGCATACGCGAGCGAACGACGCCCGTCCTTGAGTTCCCTGGATTTGAATATATCAAAGATGGCGACTTTGGTCAATTCCCTGCCGCCATTTTTGCGGATGACCTCGACGATATCGTCATTGGTCACACCCGCCGCCACAAGCGCGATATCGCGGCGCACGAGCGGGAACTGCGGCACGGCCGAAACCTTGCCGACCTCGCCGACCTTCTTCAGCAACCTCTTGAGCTCGAGTTCGCACAGCGCCATCTGCGTGGTCAGGCGATACGGGTGGCGGAGCTTCGCCGAAAGCGCGCCCAGACAGCCAATCGCCATGCCGTTGAGCTTCACCGTCAGCGACGCGCCCTTCGCAAAGGCGGGATGATCTTCGGCGACGAATTCGAGACGCCCCGCGTGCAGCCGCGCGATCAGCTCTTCTACGCAGCCCTTCATCCACAGGACAGCCTCCTCCTCCGTCACCGCCGCACGGGCGCGGAGCGCCTCGCGGCCGACGGGACCGACGAAGCCCAGGCTCAGGCGCTCCGTCTCGGACGGCGTGCCGCCGGCGTTGGAGAACACCTTGCCGATTTCAAAGAGCATCGCGCGCTCAAGCTGATGCGCGGCGTTGCGCCCGAGCGATCCCATCATCTGCGGCAGCAGGCTGTCGCGCATGACGCCGTACTCGGCCGAAACCGGATCGGGAATCACCAGACGATCGCCGGCATGCCGCGTATCGAAATCATCCAGCTCCTTCCGGGAGAGGAAGCTGTAGTGCATCGCCTCGGAAAAGCCCAGCGCGAGACAGAGCTCGCGGACACGGCGCTTCGCCTGAAACGGCGCATCGCTGAGGTTTGAGACGGATGGTGCGGACGGCATCGTGTCCGGGATTCGATCCAGCCCGTAGAGGCGGGCGATCTCCTCGACGAGATCGGCCTCCAGGCTGAGGTCGTAGCGCCAGCTCGGAATGCCGAAGGCGACCTGGACGTCCGCCGCATAGGGTCCCGCCTTGCGCGGCACGAGGCCGAGGCCGGACAGCAGACGGACCATTTCGTCGTTACCGATGGGCATGCCGATCAGCCGCCGCGCCCGCGCGAAATCCAGCGTCACGTCCGCGTTCAGCGGCTGTTCGCGCGCATCCGCATCGATCGCCCCCCTGGCGATCTTCGCGCCGCCGTACCGCTGCAGCAGATGCGCCGCGCGGCGGGACGCGAAATCGGCAAGATCCTTGTCGACGCCACGGATATAGCGGTAGGCGGCCTCGCTCGCGAGACCGAGCTTCGTCGCGGTACGCTTCGTCGATGTCGTCTCGAAGAGCGCCGACTCGAGCATCACCGTCGCAGTACCCGGCGCAATGCCGGAATCTTCGCCGCCCATGATGCCCGCAACGGCATTCGGCTTCTCGGCATCGCAGATGACGAGCATGGAGGGGTCAAGCGCACGCACGACGCCATCAAGGGTCGTAATCCTCTCGCCCTCCTTTGCGTCGCGCACGACGACCGTGCGGTCGCGAAGCTTCGTATGGTCAAAGGCGTGCAACGGCTGACCGAGCTCGAGCATCACGTAGTTCGTGACGTCGACGGCAAGCCCCAGGCTGCGGACGCCGCAGAGTTCGAGGCGCTTCGCCATCCACTCGGGCGACGGCGCATCCGGCGTCATCTCCGTGACGACGCGCGCGACGTAACGCGGACACTTGACCGCGTTCTCGACGACGACCTTGACTTCATCCGCGACCGCCACGTCACATTCGGCGAAGTCGACCGCCGGCATCTTCAGCTCACGGTGGAGAAGGGCGGCGTATTCGCGGGCGAGGCCCACGATCGAAAGCGCATCGGGACGATTCCAGGTGACCTCGACATCGAAGACCACCTCGGGCCCGGGCAACCGTGCGATGTCGCGCACGCGCGCACCCGTCGGCGTCTCGGCCGGATACTCGATGATGCCGTCCGCCCCCGAACCGATGTGCAGTTCCTTCTCCGAACAGCACATGCCGAACGACTCGACGCCGCGGAGCTTGCCCTTCTTGATCCTGAACGCGCCTTCGGGAATCAGCGCGCCGATCTTCGCGAACGCGGTCTTGATGCCCCGACGCACGTTCGGCGCCCCGCAGACGACCTGGTATTCGGCCGTGCCGTCGGTCACCGTGCAGACGTGCAGGTGGTCGGAGTTCGGGTGCGCCGCACATTCCAGCACCTCGGCGACGACGATGAGGTCGCTGAGCGCCTCGCCGCCGACCGTCTCGATCGACTCGACCTGCAGACCGGCGCGCGTCAACCTCTCGGCGAGTTCCTTCGGATCGATGTCATCGACCTTGACGTAGTCGTTAAGCCAACTGAGCGGGAGCTTCATCCTTCACATCCTCGACTTTCTCTGCCTTCTCCACTTCTTGCTTTCCACGCTTCTGCCACTGCGGCCCGTACTTCGGGAACTTCTCGACGGAGGAGTAGACCCCATTCGTGAACGATACGACGTGACCGGTCGACACAAGCCACGCCAGATGCTTCCCGGTCTCGGGATCCGACGCGATCTCGGCCTTCGTGCAGCAGGGATTCTCGGCTACGAAAGTGGCGACCTTCGCCAGTTCGGGAATCGCGTGCGCCGCATCGAACGCCTTGTACTCGACGTTCGTCACGAACTCGGGACCGTGCGCATCGTTGGCGCGGAAGAAATGCATCTTGCGGTGATGGAACGCGCCACGCAGCGCGAAGCACATGTTGTACGGCGCGCGGCGCTCGGCCTCGAGCGCATCCTTCGCCAGCCACTGGAGCGGACGGATAGGGCTCTTCATCGCCACATCCGCCGTGATCATCAGATTCTTCGGCTGATCGAGGAGCGAGGAGAGAATCGTCCGCCGAAACTCGCTCTCGGCCTGCTCGCGCGTCAGCTGCGCGGCGTCTTCGCCCGCCCCCTTCGCCGTGAAGACCGTCTTCTTGACCGCGCCCCTGCGCCACTCTTCGATCGCCTCCGGCTCGCGCACCATCACGATGCGCGCGCGATACTCGGCCTCGGACATGCCCGGATAACGCGTACGAAGCATCTCCTTCACCGTTGCGCCGAACTCATGGACGTTCGGCGGACCCAGCAGAACCCCGGAGAGACCGCACTTCGCCACGCAGTTGAAATTGCCCTTCGGCGGCTCGCAATCGATCTCCTTCGCCTCGTAGTAGTCGCCAAGATGCGCGCCGAGGATATGCGCAACGACGTCTTCCGGCTTCGTCGACGCGAAACCGCACGCCTTGCACTGATGGAACTTCGTCTCATCCCTGGGGACAATCTTCAGCAGCACCGACGAGGGATTGTCGAGGAAGAAGAACGCGAGATCCCTCAGCTTGTAGGCATGCGTATCCTGCTGAAGCTTGCGGATGACCGTACCCAGCGCCTTCGTCTCGGGCAGAACCTTCACCTCGGCCGCGAGCGGTTTCGGACGCTCCTCAAGGCGCGGTTTGCCGAAACGCGGCCTGCGGTCGCGATCAAATGGCGGCTTTTTGCCAAAGCCCTTGCGTTCCGCCGGCGGACGCTTTTCGTCCAAGCTCCGCGCGGGACGGTTCGTGCCGACAGTCACCCCAGCGCCCCTCTTCGCCCAGTCGGGCGTGAAGTCTATCGCGCCAAGATCCAAGATAGGTGGTTCTACTGTGTCCATTGGGACGATATTATATCAAAAATAGACAAGGGCGGTCGGAATCTTTCCGTCCGAAAATCCGCGCCGACCAAAAATACCGAGGGGGAATGGTGGAGATAAGGGGAGTCGAACCCCTGACCTTCTCAATGCCATTGAGACGCTCTACCAACTGAGCTATATCCCCATGTCAGGAAAACGTGCGGCAGTATCTCATATTTCAGCCGCCTTGTCAATGGGGAAAATTCCAGAATGGCTATTTCATGGTTTCGGGGAGCGGCTGGGGATCGGCCGCACGCAGGAGCAGCGACGGGTTGGACTTGAGATCCTCGGCGAGTTCCTTGATCGACCGGGAGGCGGACGTGAGGTTGGAGAGAATCTCGTCCACATGCGCCCGCTGGCCCTCCAGCAGGGCGCTCGCGCCGCTCGAAAGGTCGGCGACCGATTGGGCGATGGACGCGAGGTTGCTCCAGGCGACCGTGAAGTCCATCCGCTTGAACCGGTTCATGACCGCCGTGACGGAATCCGAGAAACTCTCCAGCATCGAAGGCTCCGGCGGAATCCACGCGAAGTCGGGCTGCCAGCTGATGGGACGGACCGGCGAGGGCTCCTGTCCCTTGTGCGGAAAATTCAATTCGAGCTTGGAAAGCCCCGTAATGCCGCTCGGGCTCACCGTCGCCCGCAGCCCCCTCTCGACGACGCGCGCGAGCACGGTCGATGCGGGTTCGTCCGCGCCCAGCCGGCACAGATGGCGGTTGAGGGCCATGCGGATGACGATGATATGGGCGTCCTCCCTGGCATGATGGGGATACTCGGCGCCCACGAACGAAATATCGCGCACTTCGCCGACCTTGATTCCACTGAGGTTGACCTCGCTGCCTACGCTCAGTCCGCTCACGGGACGGTCATAGTAGGTTTCGCACAGGAACTCGTTCTGACGATCGCCGAGGCCGCCGAAGTAGACGAGCGAACCGATGATCGCCAGAATGCCGAGGAAAAGCGCAAAACCGACCTTCGCATAATTCGCCTTGTTGTCGTTAGCCATCTGTCTCTCCTCTGTTGAAAAACCGCTTCACGAACGGATCCTCCGACGCCTCGCGCAATTCCCGGGGCGTGCCGAGCGCAATCATGCCCTGCCGCGCCTTATCGAACATCGCGCAGCGGTCCGCAATCCGGAAGATACTCGGCAGCTCGTGCGTGACGACGACGAACGTCATCGCCTTCTCGCGCTTGAGTTTGAGAATGAGATCGTCCAGCGCGGACGAGGTAATCGGGTCGAGGCCTGCGGAAGGTTCGTCCAGGAACACGACTTCGGGTTCGAGCGCCATCGCGCGGGCAATCGCCACGCGTTTCTTCATGCCGCCCGAGATCTCGCCCGGCATCTTCTCCGCCGCATCGGCCAGCTCCACCTCCGCCAGGAGCGCCATCGCCTTGTCGCGACGGGCGCGGCGGTTGAGGCGTGTAAACGACTCCAGCGGCAGCATCACGTTCTCCAGGCACGTCATCGAGCCGAAAAGCGCCCCGCTCTGGTACATGACGCCGATCCGCCGATAGAGCGCCGCGCGCGTCTTGCCCGTCCATTCAAGCCCCGCGACCGTCAACCGGCCCGCCAGGACGGGATTGAGTCCGATCATGTGCTTCATGATCGTCGACTTGCCGCAGCCTGATCCGCCCAGCAGAACGAACACCTCGCCCTTCCGGACGACAAGGCTCACGTCCCTGAGAATCACCTTCCCGGGATACCCCGCATCCACATGCGCCAGTTCGATCAGAGGTTCCATACGTAACAGAGGACCGCCAGAATGCCATCCGAAACCGCAATGGCGACGATGCCGCCCACCACCGCCGACGTCGCCGCCACGCCCACGCCATCCGCCGTGGACTTCGTCTTCATGCCCGCCACGCAGCCGATGAGCCCGACCAGAAGACCGAACAGCGCCGACTTGCCAAGGCCGAAGCCCAGCATGAAGAGCGAGGTGATGCCCGTGACATGGCTCCAGAAGACCGTCGTCGGCACATTCATCACCTGCAGGACAAGCGCACCGCCGATTAGTCCCGCCAGCTCGGCGAAAATCGTCAGAATCGGCATCGCCAGCACGGCGGCGGCGACGCGCGGCAGCACGAGAAAGCGGACAGGCGGCAGCCCCATCGTCGTCAGCGCGTCCAGCTCCTCATCGACCTTCATCGTGCCGATCTCCGCCGCGAAGGCGCTGCCCGACCGCCCCGCCAGGATGATCGCCGTCACCAGCGGACCGAGTTCGCGGAAAAGCCCGATCGCCAGAAGATCCGCCACATAGATCTCCACCCCGAACATCTGCAGCGCCGCAGCGGACTGGAACGCGAGGATGAGCCCCAGCAGAAAGCCGATGCCCGTCGTTATCGGAAGCCCCTCGTAGGCCGCCCGCTGAAAGGTCAGGGCGAAATCGCCGAAGCGGAAGCCGCGCGGGCGGACGAGGCAGACGAGCGATTGGACGACGATCTCGCCGAGATAGGCCATGCTCTCGCGGAAGGATTCCGTCCGCGCCGCCGCATGCCGCCCGATGGACTCGAAGAAATTCATCAATGCCCGAGTCCGTTCAGCGCGTCCGCCAACGCCGACGTGAAGGCCATGGAAAACGCGGCGGAGAAGTCGCCCATGACCATAGGCCGCGACGCCGCGCCCCGCGCACTGCCGACGACCTCGCGCCCCCGGAGCAGCAGAACCGTCAGCTCGCAGCGCGCCTCACGCATCTTCTCCCGCCGGCAATCCAGCGCGAGCTGCGTCACCGCAACCTCCAGCGCATACGGCGCCGCCGCCGAGGAGGACGCGTGCAGAACGCGCGTGAACAGCGCAGAACCTTCCGCCACATCGTGCGCCGCACCCCGCAGCAAAGCCGCAGGAGCCGCCGCGAAGGTGTTGAAGGAATCGAACGCGATCGACCCGTTCGGGCGCAGCACCGCCAGCTTCTGCCCGTCGTACGGCGCGCGCACGGCAACCTGCGCCAGACGCACGGCCCCCCACTTCGGCTGCGGCGCCGGCGTCAGCTGCGTCGCCCTGGCTTCGATCGTCCAGTTGACCGGCGCCTTCGGCGCGGAACTCAGACAGCCCCCGAGGAGCAGAACCATCGAAAGAATGAAAGTCGCCCGCTTCATGCCGCAATTATACCAAATCCCGTACGGCTGGAGGTGTTTTTTTTTCGTGGATCCGCCGCCCCGGTGAAGCGGAACGGTCACCGGGCACAGGCGCGGCGGACGCAGGCGATGAGCGAATCTTCGGTGGGGGCGACGGCGGCCAGACGTTCGCGGGAGTGTCCCCCGCCGCTGAAGAGTACGCAGCGGATGCCCAGGTCGTCCGCCACCTCCTTGTCATGCAGGGCATCGCCGATGAGGACGATCGGGCCGTCGAACGGACGGATGCGGGCGAGGAGTTCGCGGGCGCGGGAGATCTTGCTGCCGCCATCCAGATTGTCCGTACCGTAGACGTACTCCATGTAAGGCGCGACACCAAAGCGCGCGGTGGCGCGTTCGAGCAGATCCTGGCGGAGCGCGGAGATGATCGACTGACGGCAGCCCAGCGTACGGGCGAGTTCAAGGGCGCGCCGCGCCTCGGCGTTGAGTCCCAGCGGCCGGGCGTGGTAGGTATCGTGGTACTCCTGCGCGAGGCGGTCCCAGTCCTCTTCCTCCAGCTTCACGCCGATGGAGGCGTAGAACGGGCGGACGGGAAACGCGAAATGCGCGCGGTAGTAGGCCCGCGTGATCGGGCGCACGCCCCGTTTCCGCAGCATGGCGTTAAGCGCGTCGAGGCAGGCCTGGGTGTCATCCAGGAGCGTCCCGTTCCAGTCCCAGAGCAGATAAGGATGCATGGCGATCAAAGGCGGGCGCGGGGCGCATGGTGTTGGGTGCATGATGCCCGGTGCGCTCATTGCTCTCGGATGCGCAGGGTCTCGATGGCGGCGGCCTTCTTCGTCACGGGATCGAAGTCGATGACGGCGCCTTCCAGTACGCACGGGCCTTCGGCAACGTCGAAGCGGGACGGCATCCCCGTCAGGAAGCGCCGCGTGACCGGCTTGAGATCGCGCCCGATCGATGAAACGCAAGGTCCCGTCATGCCTAGATCGGTGAGGTACGCCGTGCCGTTCGGCAGGACGACCGCATCCGAAGTCTGCACGTGCGTATGCGTGCCGACGACGGCGGTGACGCGTCCCGCCAGATAATAGCCCATCGTCACCTTCTCACTCGTCGCCTCGGCGTGGAAATCGACGAACACGGGAAGGTTCTTCGGCATCTCCGCCAAGGCGCGGTCGACGGCCTTGAACGGGCAATCCACGGGATTCATGAAGACGCGACCCTGGATGTTCACGACGCAAAAGGAGAACGTCGGCAGGGTGATGATCCGCCAGCCTTTGCCCGGACACTCGGCGGCGTAGTTCGCGGGACGCACGAGCCGATCGCAGGCGTCGATCTGTCCGGCGAACTCCTTCTGCCCCCAGGTATGGTCGCCGAGCGTGATCGCATCGGCGCCCGAGACGACGAGATCCTTCGCGATCGCCGCCGTGATGCCCGAACCCGCCGCCACGTTCTCCGCATTGACGATGACGGCGGCAAGGTTCCGTTCGCGACGAAGCCGCGGCACCTCGCGCATGAACATCTTCCGCCCCGGGGATCCCACGACATCGCCTATCATCAGAATCTTCATGTCCGCACGTCCTTCCTAACGGAGCGATTCGCCGTTCTTCTCCAGCCAGATTCGCGCATTGCCGTCGCCGCGTGCCGCGCGCGCGCGTACCTTCCAGACGGCGGCGGCGCGTTCGCTCTTCTCCAGCCCGCCGAGACCGCGTCCGCAGCAGACCGCCAGGTTCTCCATCGCCGCCGGGAAACCCGCGGCGGCGGCGCGCTTGTACCAGTCCACGGCCGCACGGACGTCCTGCTCGACGCCATCGCCCTGGAAAAGGCACATGCCGTAGGCGTTCATCGCCTCGACGTTCCCCGACTCGGCGGCGGCTTTGAAGATCCTGACGGCCTGGACGGCATCCCTTTCCACGCCCTCGCCGCGCTGCAGCGCCAGCGCATAGTTGAGCTGTCCGTAGACGTTGCCCAGCTCCGCGCTCCTGCGGAACCAGCGCGTGGCGAGGGCGGGGTCCTTCGCGACGACGATGCCGTCACGATAGAAGCCGCCGATATTGTTGATGGCCTCGGGATGATTCACCTCGGCCGCCTTGCGGAAACAGGCGAAGGCCTGTTCGCGGTCGCGCGCGACGCCATAGGCATGCAGATAGCACATGCCAAGGTTGTAGAGTCCGTTCGCGTCGTTCTGCTCCGCCGCCCGCCGGAAATAGTCGCAGCTCTTGCGAATGACGCCCGCACGCGCCGGGCCGTCGATTCCGGGATGGTTCAGCGCCTGCGTAAGCGTAATCGTGCCGAGGGCGTTCAGCGCCTGCACGTTGCCGCCGTCCGCCGCCCGCTTGAGCATCCGCAGATCGTTGTTCTCCATCGACAGGAGATACCAGGCCATGGCATTATCCCGTTTCTCGGCAAGCGCCTTGATCCGTCCGCGCGACTGATCGAGGTACTCCCTGCGCTGCGCCGCCGAGAGACGCGCCGCCGGGGGCGCATCCGCCTCCTCCGCCACCAGGGCGATGACGAACTGCTGGAGCGGACGCCCCGCCTTCGCGTCTTCCGCGACGATCATCGCCGCCTCGGCGTAGTCCTTTGGACTGCCCGCCGCCCGCGAATTCAACAGGCGCACGAGCGCCGCCGCGCTTTTCTCGGGAGACGGCGCGGCGCAGGCGACGCTGCCCCCCAGCAGGGCGATGGCAACCAGGAGCGTGCGCTTCATGTCCGCTTCCTGAAAGGCGTGAACGGCAGCGAACCTTCGCGGAGGAACCCCCGGTGTTCGTGCCAGGCCTTCTTCCGCGCACAGACCGTGAGCGTGCGCCCGCGCCGACGGAAGAACCACCAGCGCGAACGGCGGACGGAGAGGATGTCGAAGCCCTCGCGGATCATCCGGTAGATCCCCGGCAACGTGTAACCCTCCTGTTTGCGCGTCCGCTCGGGGACGGAGAAGAAGAGACAGCCCTCGGGCTTCAGAACGCGATTCGCCTCGCGGACGCTCTCGCGATTCACGTGGATCCCGTTCATCACGACGACTTCAAACTGACCGTCTTCGAACGGAAACGCCTTGCGCCCGCCGATCGACATCCATATCCCGCCGCGCAGCTCCCTGAGCGCATTCGTCACGTCCTCGTCGTCGAAACCGACGTCGAGTCCGCTGCGAACACGCTTGTAGCGCCCCGCGATTTCGGAAAGGATGGTCTCTAGAGACATATTTCCGTTTCCGTACGCGCGGCCATATCCTTGAGCCGCGCCTTGCCGGCGGCCACGTCGTCAGGCCCGAGGAACACGGCCTGCGCGGCACCGCCCGCATCTGCATGCGAGAAGAACTTCTTCGGTTTCTGCGCCCGGAGCGCCAGATCGACGCGCGCACCCGACGCGCGCAGTCTCGCCGCCAGCTTCACCGCCGCCTCGCGCTGCTCGGGGAACATGAACCCGACCGCCACGCCCTGCTTCGCCTTCGCGGCATCCGCCCCGAGACGCGCCTTCAGGAGTTCGGTCACGACGACATCGCCGAAGCCGAGCCCCACCGCACTCGTCGGCTCGCCGCCGATCGTGGTGAGGAGGTTGTCGTAGCGTCCGCCGCCGAAGATGGCGCGGAACTCGCCCGCCGTATCGAAGCACTCGAAGACGACACCCGTGTAGTAGCTGAGACCACGGATGACGGCGATGTCGAACGTGAGGCAATCCGCAAAGCCCGCCGTCTCGGCGAGCGCGAAAAGCTCCACAAGCTCAGGACACGCCGCATACGACTTCGTCTCCATAATCGCGAACGTCGCCTTGACTTCGTTTTCGTCAAGCCCCCCGTCCTGCAGCATCGCGGCAATCTCGGAATCGGGCATCTTGCCGCGCTTGTCGAGCGCGAGGAAGACCTGGGCGTGTTTCGCCGGCGCAATGCCGCTCTCCTCCAACAACTGGCCGAGGAACTTGCGCGAGGAGACGTGGACCTTGAAGTCCGCCGACGAAAGGCCCATGCGCCGAAGGGCGTCGCACGCGGCGCCGATCACCTCGACCTCCGCCAGGACGGATTCCTCGCCGATGATGTCCATGTTCCACTGATAGTGCTCGCGCTTGCGTCCCTTGGTCATGCGCTCGTAGCGAAAGCACTGCGCGATCGTCGTCCACTTCAGCGGGAAGGGAAGCTCTTTCTGACGCTGCGCAACCATGCGTGCGAGGGTCGGGGTCATCTCGGCCCTGAGCGCGAGGTGACGTTCGGACTTGTCGTGGAAATGGTAGATCTGTTCGCCGACCTCTTCGCCCGCCTTGCGCGCGAGCAGTTCGTAGCTCTCGACGACACACGCGTCATACGGATCAAACCCCGCCGCCTCGCCGGCCGCGCGGAACGCATCAAATACCCGATTGCGCCACACCATGTCCTCGGGATAGAAATCCCGCATGCCGCGCGGCGGCTCGAAACTCATCTTTTCTGCCATAGCCCGTGTATTATAGCAAAATTCAGCAGTTCTGCGGGCATGGCACGGGTACGTGGCACCGGGGAAATTGCAATACCTCGCGCCGCCGTCTCCAAGAAGGTCTGCCGATCGGGCACAATGCAATCTCGCCAAGGCCCAGCACGGTACCGAAAGGCCGATCCTCTGGGCAGATAAGGAAGCATATCATAAGAAAGATGCCCTCGGCGCATCTGGACCTCGCGAGGCGCCGGACGCCACCTTCGGGCGCTTCATCTACGCGATGCGCCGCACGGCCCCTCCGTATGCTACAATATCCGCATGAGCTACAATGGAAGACTGACGACTTTGTGCTATCTCGAAAAGGACGGCAAATATCTCATCCTGCACCGCACCAAGAAGGCGCATGATGAAAACGGCGACAAGTGGATTGGCGTCGGCGGCAAGTTCGAGGACGGGGAGAGCCCCGAGGAATGCGCCCTGCGCGAGGTGCGGGAGGAGACGGGACTCACGATGACCGCGTTCCGCTTCCGGGGCCTCATCACCTTCGTCTCGAACGTCTGGGGCACGGAATACATGCACCTCTTCACCTGCACGCAATGGACGGGCACGCTTACCGACTGCGATGAAGGCGAACTCATCTGGCTGCCGAAGGAGAAACTGCTCACGAAGAAGCTCTGGGCAGGCGACAGGCTCTTCCTGAAAGCGCTCGACGAGCGCCCGGACTTCTTCACGCTCAAACTGCGTTACGAAGGCGAAGCACTCGTCGAGGCGAAGTTCGGCTGACGAACTTAGAAGTCCACCTCGGAGTCGTCCCAGCAGCAGCGCAGGACCTTCTCCATGAGCCTCGCGTCCATCTGCCGCGGGTTGCAGCCGGTACAGGCGTCGCCCATCGCATTCTCGGCGATCTGCGCGGCCTTGGCTTCAAACTCGTCCGCCGCGACCATGCCCTCGCCAGGCAGACCGTTCGCGGCATAGTCCCGGATACAGTGCGGGATGTTCAGGTCGTCGTTGAACTTGCGAACCCACGCAATGAGCGCGGCAATCTTCGCCTCCTGCGAACGCTCCGCACCCGCAAGCCCGAGTTCATCCGCGCACAGCGCATAGCGCTCGGCGGCGAACGGAACGGCGGCATTGAACCTGATCACCTTCGGCAGATACATCGCATTCGCCGCGCCATGGATGATGTGGCCGCCCGCAAACGCCGCGCCCGTCTTGTGGGCGAGCGAGTGGACGATGCCCAGCAGCGCGTTCGAAAAGCTCATGCCCGCGAGGCACTGCGCGTCGTGCATGGTTGCGCGCGCGGCGGCATCGCCGCCGTAGCTCTTGACGAGCGAATCGCGGATCATCTTCATCGAGTGGATCGCGAGCGCATCCGAATACGGACTGTGCGCAACCGCGACGATGGCCTCCAGGTCGTGCGTGAGCGCGTCCATGCCCGTATGCGCGCAGAGCTTCTGCGGCATCGTGAGCGTAAGCTCGGGATCGACAATGGCGATATCGGGCGTGATCTCGAAATCCGCAATCGGGAACTTGATGCCCTGCGCGTAGTCGGTGATGATCGAGAACGCGGTCACTTCCGTCGCCGTGCCGGAGGTCGAAGAGATGGCGACGAAACGCGCCTTGGCGCGCAGCTTCGGCAGTCCGAAGACCTTGCACATATCCTGGAAGGTGCACTCGGGATGCTCGTACTTGATCCACATCGCCTTCGCCGCATCGATCGGCGAACCGCCGCCCATCGCGATGATCCAGTCGGGACGGAACTCCTGCATCACCGCCGCGCCCTTCATCACCGTCTCGACCGACGGATCGGACTCGATGCCCTCGATGAGCTTCACCTCCATGCCGGCTTCGCGAAGATAGCCTTCGGCGCGCTGCAGAAAACCGCCGCGCTTCATGGAACCGCCGCCGACGCAGATAACCGCGCGCTCGCCCTTCAGGGTCTTGAGCGTCTCAAGGGCGCCCTTGCCATGATAGATGTCGCGCGGAAGACAGAAACGTGCCATATTCGTAACCCCCTTCGTTGAACGGTTGAATAGATAATCCGATACCCGTATTGTAGCATAAATGCGGCGTGCGCGGAAGGGACGAGGGGGACGGGGGCTACGTCTACTTCATCTCGACCGCGACCTTGAAGAAGCGGTAGAGGCCCTCGTCGCCCGACGGAACCGTGGACCACGATGCCGCTTCAAGACTCGTTTTCCCGTAGACGGTGTATCTTCGCTTGGCCGCCTCCTCTGCGGAAAGTTCGGGCTCCCACGTCACGACCGGCTTGCCGTCCTCAATGGCAATGTGGGCCTTGAACAGGCTGTCGGGATCGGTCGGGTCGAGTCCGGCCACATACGACTGCCAGACGTAGTAGCCGTTCGCCCCGCGCTCCGCCGCGCGCGTCTCGTAATCGGAGGTCGAATCACCCGGATAGTAGTCGGCCAGCCAGCTGTAGGGAACGGGCACCTCGGTGGTGGTGGTTTCCTCACGGACGGGCGAGCCGCCGCTGAAGGAAAGCCGGTCGACCCAGGCGCCGGTGTGGCCGGATGTGAAGTAGGATCTCCCGTGCGTATAGGCAAGGCGCACCGTGTGTTCTCCCGCGGGGACTTCGACCGAGACCGCTTCCCAGGAGGTTCCGTAGGAGGTGCTCGACGAATCGCCGCGAGTATAAGCGGCAACGCCGTTGGTGAACACATTGAAGCAGCCGTACGGGGTCCGCAGCCGGAGCCAGAAGGCGAGCGTCGCCGGCCCGGCGACTTTCGTCTCCGTCCAGGAAGTTACGCCGCTATTCGATATTGCGCAGCTGCGCGCCGAGTCCACGCCGTCATAGCTCGAATCCGTCACCCGCGTCCATGGATACCTTCCACTTGTCATCCAGACATAGTCTTCGGCTTCGAGACCTTCGCCGATTTCGGACGAAACATACGGCGGGGTGCAATTGGCCGCCACCGTCTGATACGTCTCGCGCAGCGTACGCGTATTGTCGTTCTTGTCGGCCGTGCCGACGGCAACGCCCTGATAGAAATAGTCGGGGGAGGAAAAATACGGAACGGAGGTGTAGTAGTTGCCGTAGCCATCGGCGTTGTAGGCCATGATCGTATAGTAGCCGGTCGACCCGACGTAGAAGTAGTAGCCGCTGGAGTAGTCGTGGTATTGCGGCCCGCAGTTGCTCGACTCGGCCATCTTGTCGCTGTGGCCGGCCCCCATGTTATGGCCGACTTCGTGCGTCATGGTGTGGCTGATCGCCACGGAGCGGATCTGGCAGGCGTTGAATCCGTAACTTGGCGCATAGCTGCTGGGGTAGAGCGAATAGCCCAAGCCGACCCAGCCATAGGCCAAGCCGCTGTCGCAGAGCGTGCAGACGATATCCGCGCCCAAGCGCTCGCGTTCTTCCGCGACGCCCGCCCAACTCACGCCGTTGAGCGTGCCGGTATAGTACCCACTGGCAAAGTAAAGTGCATATTCCAGGTTTCCGTCCGCCGAACCGCCGACCTCGTAAACGCCGACCAACCGAAACCGGAAAAAGGCGTTCAACCCCGTATTGGCCAAAGCCGCATTCATCTTCTGCACGCAGGTTTCGGCGAAGGCTTCAAGTCCGCCGCCGTTGGCCTTGGCCCAAGTTGCCGCGTCGGTGTCGTAGTTGACGAGAATGTCCACCGTCGTCTCGCCTGCCGCGACGGCAGACGCGACTGCCGCCTGCTCCGCCGACAGCGCAACGACCTCAGACGTTACGGCGGACGATGCCACGACACTTCCGTCCGCCGGCTCGGTAACCGCCGCGGCTGCAACGGCCGCCTCGTTCGTCACGACCGTCACCACTCCGTTCTCCGTCGTCACGGACACGTTCACAGGGCGCTGTCCGGGCTGAACACGCAGCGTATCGCTTCCGCACAGCTTATCGTCCTGCTTCGGTTCGATCTCGCGTACGCTCACGCCGTTGGCGTCCGAAACGACCTGCCAGACGCGATTGCGCTCAAAATCGGTCACGTCAAGCACAATGCCCTCGGATGTTTCCAGCACGACGCACCCCAAGGCATTGAGGGCATTGTCAATCCGACCGAGAAAAGACCGTCCCGCCAAGGCGGCGGTTTCCTCGACGAGCGTCACCCTCAGGGTCTCGTCTTCAAAAAGCTTGAAGGCGATGACATCGCCGACTGCCAGCCCCGTCACCCGTGCGGCGCCCGCCGCGAGACGATGCTCGCGCACCGTCTCCGAGTCGGCGGATGCCGTCATCAGCCGCGCCACCTTGGAGGAAACGCTCTCGCCCGCCAGATCGAGCGCGATTTCACGCGCACAAAGCTCCGCCCCCGCCACGCAGAGCAGAGACAGCATCAACTTCTTCACCATACGACACGTCATGCGATATTTTCCTATCTGCGCCAATTTCTTCAGCGCCAACCCCACCGCGAATAGTGTACCACGCTCACCAGCGGACGCGCAAGGGGGACTTCGCCTCCTGGGAGGAAGGACGGTGAACGGGAAAGGAAGGAAAAGCGAACTACCGCCGGGACCACTCGAAAACATCTTCGGCAAATTGACCCGTCTGGCTTGCCATTCACCGCTGGCCAAGGCGGCTTAAGTCTTCACGGCGTCACTTCACCGGCAATTCGCCGGTACGTGGCCCCGGGACCCGGAGAGGGTGCTTTCCAGAGCAGAATGGACGCTAAAAGTTGTGACGGATCGCCGCTGAAATGGTATAATCGCGGCATGGTAGCAATGTTGATGATGATTCCCTTCCCGACGGTGGCGCCGACGACGGAAATCGAACAGTCCACAGTGGTGACCGCCGTCGTTTCGCACGCGTTCGCCAATTTCAGGACGGCGGCGATCGTCGTGTCGGAAAACGACCCCGATGGCGAGGCGGTGTTCATATCCGGCAATCTGCCCGGAAAGCCCCCGGGCGAACTCATCGGTGCGCAGACGCTCAAGCGCGGCGATCGCGTGGAAATCAGCGGGCGCCTCTCCCCCATGCTCTTCGAACCGGGGATCATCGTCGCAAAAATCGTCCGCCTCGGCCATATCGAGCTTCCCCCGGCGCGCCTCGTCGCGATTGGAGAGGTCAACAGCGCGGCGATGAACAACCGCCGCGTGCGCATCCGCGGCATCCTCACCTCGGCCGCGCCGCGCGTGACGGAATGGGGCGGACGCCTCACGCTGCTGACGGTCGCCTCGCGCGACGGCGAGGTAGCCGTCCGCGTCTCCGCCGGCGCCACCGACGAGACGCGTCCCCCCGCCACCGATTACACCCGGCACATCGGTTCGGAAATCGAAGTCGAAGGCGTTTGCATGGCCTCGTTCAATTCACGGCGCGAATTTCTGCATTCGGAAATCGAGACGCGCGGCGAAGAGCTGGTCCGGGTTCTGCCCGGCGCGCCGCCCGGACCGCAGACGCTCACCGACGAGGGCATTCTCGGCTGGCAGAATCCGCAAAGCCCTTTTTGCCCTTTCGCCATCACCGGCACCGTGACCTTGAAGATGCCCGACGAGGGCTGCTTCATCCTGCAGACCGGCGAGCACGCCTACGCGATCTATCCCGAAGACCCCGGGAATCTGCCGTCGCCGGGCGCGGCGGTCGAGGCGACGGGCTTCCCCTGCCGACGCGACCATTGCGGCGCGCTCCACCACGCCCGGGTCGCACGCGCGAGCGGCCCCGTTGCGCCGGTCGCGCCGCTCGCCATCGATCTGGACGATCTGACGGAAATCGAAGAAGGCGCCATCCCGATGACCCAAGACTACTACCACCGGCTGGTGACCGTCAAGGGGCGCGCCTCGCTGGCGCGATCGTCGGGCGACGGCGGGCTTTGCTTCGAGCTGGCCGAATCCAGGCCGAACTGCCGCGTGCGCCTGCCGGCCGGCGCCACGGCGGAGCTGCTCGAGCGTCTCGAAGACGCCCCTCTCGTCGAACTGACGGGCGTGCTCGACCTCCGACTCGCGCGCAGTTCGGTTTCGCTGCGGTTCCTTTCCATCGCCGAAATCGACCTCGTCCTGCGCGATGCCGACGACATCACCATCGTTCCCGATGCCGCCTACCGGCTGCGGCGGCTCAGGCGGTGCGGCCTCGCCCTCGCCCCGGCGCTGCTGATCGCGTCGCTTGCGGCCGTCGTGCTGCTCCTCCTGCGCCGCCGCAGCGAACGGATGCGCAAACGCGCCATCGCCGCCGACCGCCGGCGCATCGCGGCGGAATTGCACGACACCATCTCGCAGCACCTCGCCGGCGTCAAGATGGTGCTTGACAATTTCCGCCGCTCCGCCCCGCCGCTCGACGATGCCCAGCACGAGGCGCTCGCCGCCGCCGGCGAAATGATCGACCTGTCGCGGCGGGAAATCCGCAACGCGATCAACGACCTGCACAGCGAGGAACTGCTGTCGAAATCGCTCGGCGAACTGCTGCGGATCTTCGCCGCGCGCCTGCAGGCGGCCAACCCCGACATCCGCATCGCCGTCAAGACCGCCGCCCTTCCCCACCGGCTCGCGTCCGAAACCAAACGCGCGCTGCTGGCGGTGTTCCAGGAAGGCGCCACCAACGCCATCCGCCACGGCGGAGCGAGCGAACTCGCC
The DNA here is from genome assembly GCA_051884875.1 of Kiritimatiellia bacterium. Classification (GTDB taxonomy): domain Bacteria; phylum Verrucomicrobiota; class Kiritimatiellia; order RFP12; family UBA1067; genus UBA1067. Next base: position 17,326 of record JBJEWD010000019.1, on the reverse strand, counting down.
ATCGAACTGCGCCAGCTGGGACGCCATGGCTACGAAGCCACCCTCGCCGACAACGGCAAGGCTTTCGATCCCGAACGCTCGCCCGGAGCGGAAAGCGGACACTACGGCCTGGACAACATGCGCGAGCGCGCCGAGCACGGCCGCTTCACCATCCGCCGCGAACAAATCGCCGGCGGCAACCTTCTCGTTCTAAGGGGACTTGCCAAATGAAGAAAATCCGCGTCGCCATCATCGACGATCACAGCATCGTGCGCCTCGGCATCAAGCTTTCGCTGCGCCTTTTCAAAGACCTGGAATTCGTCGGCGAGGCGACCGACGGCGAGCACGCGGCGGAATTCGTCGCCAAGACGCAGCCCGACGTCACCCTGCTCGACATCCGTATGCCCCGCAAGAACGGGGTCGACGCGCTTGCCGACATTCTCGAGGCCAATCCCGCGGCCAAAGTGGCGATGCTCACCACGAGCGGCACCGACGAGGATATCTACCGGGCGCTGAAACTCGGCGCCAAGGGCTACGTGCTCAAGGCCGAGGCCGCCAACGACGTGATTGAGGCGATCCGCACGATCGCCGCCGGCGGGCTCTACATCCCCGAACCGGTGCGCGTGGTCTACGACCGCCGCGCCGCCCAGCCTTCGCTCAACGAGCAGGAAACGACCACCCTGGCCATGGCCGCGCAAGGCATGAACAACAGCGAAATCGCCGCCGCGTTCAAGCTCGCCCCCGTAACCATCAAGGTGCGCATGAGCGCAATCTTCGCCAAACTCGGAGTGGCCGACCGCGTATCGGCGGTCAATGAAGCCATCGCGCGCGGCATCCTGCCGCCGCGCGCGTAAAGCCGGCTACGCCGACGTAAAGCCGTCAGCGGAGAATCACCGCCAGACCCTTGCTTTCGATGCGCAGAACGCCGGGCCCGGCAAGTTCGCAGTCGGGCGAATTGTCGGTTATCGACGTGGATTCGTCGATGGTCACGGTCAGTTTCTCCTGCGAGGAATCGACCAGCCAGTTCCAGCCGTTCTCCTTGGCGTCGGCCAGCGTATAGTCGCCGGGCTTGAGCTTCAGGTCCACGCCGTCGACGATCACTTTCCCGACGCAAAGCCGCGCGCCCGCCAGATCGACCTGCGCACCGACATGGTAGGTGGAATTGCCGTAGACATACGTTTCGACTGCGGCGACATCGAGCGCCTTGAAACGCACGTTGCGCGTCAGGCGGACGTTGGCGTTGGTAGAGGCGACGAGCGTCACGTCGCGGAAGCCGCGATTGAAATCGCCCGTGTCGGATCCCGCCGGAATCGGCGTGGTCGCGTAGTTGATGTAGCTCTGGTAGTTGTTGAACGTTCGGTTGTTCTTGACGACCAGCTTGGCGCCGAACGGACTGCTGACGAAGACCGTGCCGGCACCGCCCATTCCGCCCCAGCCTTCGCGAAGGCCGTAGGCTTGGCAGAGCGCGGCAAGATCCGTCTGGCCTTCCTCGGCATAAAGCGCGATACGTCCGCCCGAACTCGCCCCGCCGATGCCGTCGGTCTTCGTCGCGCCGGGAACCGAGACGTTGTAGAGGCCCGTGCCGGAAATCGTTTTCGCGCGGATGTAGATCGAGCCGCCGGAACCGAAGGCCGAATACTGTTTCTCGCCGGCGGCCAGCACCGAACCGTTGTTGACGAAATCTCCCTTGACTTCGAGAATCGCCGCGCCGCCGCCATGCGACATCTTGCTGGAATTGTCGGAACCCGTGGCGATGCCGCGGCCATTCAAGACCGGCGCGGCCAGATCGCCGTAGGGGATGTTTCTTTCATAGGTCGTGGTGAAGCGCGTGAATTTCGTCGTGCTGCCCGAGCCGCAGTCTCCGCCGTATGCACCCAACTTGGGATCGACGGCCGAATTTTCGAAAAGCCCGAGTCCGCTGACATCGATCGACGCCGCGCTGCCGACGGTCAGATTCCCGTTGACAACCACTTTCAGGCAATACTGCTGCGTCTTGGATGATCCATGGCTCTTCTGGGAAAGTTTGCCGGCGGCGATCGACATGTCGCCCTCAACGGTCAAGGCATTGAAGCCGCCGATTTCGGGATAGACGGTCGCAACCGCGACTACGTTGGTGTAATTGGCTTTCTGCGTCCAGGAAACGACCGTGTCGGCCAGATCGTTCACCCCGCCGTCGTAGACCATGGCGACGTTGGAATAATCGCCATCGAGGACAATGACGCGAGATGCCTCGTTGAGCGCATTGGGAACTTCGCCAAGCGACCAGTTATCGGCGGTGGAAGCAAGCCCATCGCCGGTCGTACCACAGACCCAGATATTGTAGGTCGTCGGCATCGTCTCGTTGAAAATGGTGAAATCGGCCGTGCCGGACATGTCGCTGACGGTATCAAGATCCTGCAGCGACACCGAGACGACGACATCCTCCAGCTTGGCGACGTCAATGAGCGGCGTCACCTCGAAAACGGCACTCGCCTCTCCGGCGGGAATCGTTACGGTTTCGGCAGGTTTGACCCAGTTGACGCCTTCCGCGCCGTTCTCCGACGCGAGCACCGGCGAGACGGTCAGCGGCACCGATGCGGCCAGAGCGCGCGAAATCCTGATTTGCGCTATGACAAGGCCCTTTTCGTTCGCATCCTGTATTTTTTCGAGCAGAATCTTGCCGATGTAGACCGAGCCGCTGTCGCGTGCGACCGTGCCGGCATCGTTGCTCGCCACGGCTTTCAGCAGATACGTATGCCCCTCGGGAAGGGACGCCAGCGAAATGGTTGCCGTACCGCCGGCCGCCGTTTCGCCTTCGCCCGTCAATTCGGTTTCCTGGCCGTCTTCATCGGTGGCGACGATCTTGACGACCGCCGCATTCTCCTCAATCGAAACCGTTACGGTTTGGATACCGTCCGTTTTGGCGATCGCGCAACCCTTTATCGTCGGCAAATCGGCATTGTAGACGACAACGTCGGTGCGCTCGGTGCCGACCGCAAATTCGTCAGCATACGAGGAAAGTCCGTGATTGCCCGCAAACATGAGCCGCGTGGGGACGCTGTCGCCGATCAACTCCGCCTCGCCGGCGTCGCGCATCGCCGACATCGACAAATCCCACTCGTCCGCGACATTCCACGCCATCGCCCGGACCGTTTCCGCGCCGTCCGTCCCCGCGCCGATATTGACTTCGGCGTAGCAGAGATATGTCGCGCCGCCTACCGGCTCGCCGTCCAAGAGGTCCACGAGAACGCGCGAGGTCGAAACGCCCTTCAGGACCAAAGCGAGATGGTTGACGCTGCTGCCGTCCTTGTAGACGGCAAACGCGAGCTCCTGCTTCGTGGTCGTGTCGTGCATCGTCGTGTATGCCCACCCGGAAGCATCGAGCCAGCCCGCGGCAAAATAGTTCTGCGCAACGAGTCCGCCGCTCTTCGCAGGCAGCTTTTCAAGCGTCGTCGCAGGCGCTTGAAGCAGCAGCCGGAAGCACAGTTTGCCCGAATCGCGCTTCAATAGATCGGTCGCCAAAACCTTGCATTGGCCACGCCCATCGCCAGTGGCGCTCGTACCCGAAGTGCCGACTGATCCTTCGCCGACATAGGCCGCCGCCGCAAGCGACGAAAACGCCGCCGGGAGGGAAAGCCCGTTGTTCGGACGCGAACAGACGACCGCCGTGCCGATGTCGCCCCACGTCTGCGAGCCGAAGCCGAACACCCGCGAATCGGTCACGGTCGTCGACCTCAAATCGGCATCCTTGCTCGGATACGCGCCATCGCCGACCGGTATGCCCTCGTACATCAGCACTTCGGCGCGGACCGTCGGCACCCACAGCAACGCCGCGGCGGCAAAAAAGCAAAGTCTCTTCATGATTGTCACCCTTCCACCTGTATTACAGTTTCCGGCGCATAATCTACCGCTTGGCGACAAATTGCACAATACCCAGTAGTATATGCGGGCTGCGGCAGGGAGGATCGTCGCCTATGCGGAGACATCGCCCCGCTTCCTGCGATCGACGGCGAAAAGGCAACCGCGTCCTGCAACGACCGGCGTGCTGACGCGGACGCGGTGGGGCATCAGAAACTGAACGTTACGTTCACGCCACCCCAGACCTGCTGGTTGTGGTTGTCATCGCCGCAGGTCATGTAGCGCTGATGGCGTAGCGTGCGCGACGGAATCCACGTATAGTTGATGTTCGCGACCAACGAACACCAGTCGGCAAGCGCATAGGTCGCCTTCAGCGTCAGCGTCTGATCCGTGATCTGGGTGTGCATGCCCGAGTTGTCGCGCACATAGCCCGTGTTGTTCTGGACGAATGCCGTATCGCCCATGCCCACGGAAGCCCTGGGGGTGATCTTGAGCGTATCGGTAACCGCAAAGTCGCGTTCCATGCTCAAGAGGAGGTAAGCCGTCGCGGCATCGTGGTCGTGCTGGGTCGTCGGCGACCAGAAAAGCTCGGCGCGCGGCGTAATGAACGGATTCCGGTAGGCGCCGCTGAGGTAGAGATCGTGGCTGAGCGCACCCGCACGATGATCGGGGCCGTTGTACGGATAGTCGTAGAAATACCAGCCGATCTCGAATTCGAAATCGCCGAAATCCTTCGTGTAGCCGATATAGAAATCCTGCTCCTGAATGCCCATGCACCGGCGGCTGTTGCCGCCGCCACCGCAATTGTTGCGCCGATGGGTTAAATCGAGCGAAGCCCAGTAGTTGAAGTAGATGCCGCCGAAGACCTCGGTATCGTAACCGATCGAGACGCTGGGCTGCCAGCACCAGTTGTCGTTGAGGATGACGCCGCGCCACATGTAGTCACTCATGAAATCCACCCCCGCCTCGGCCCAAAAGCCCGAATCCGACTCGGTTTCGGCGCCCTCGGCGGCGCACGCCCCGACCGTCGGCACGGCAGAAGCGCCCTCTTCAGCATAAAGGCCAACGCCGGCAACCACAACTGCGGCAAACAAAAGCCTCTTCATTTTCTCGGCTCCTTCGTCAAGAACAGGTGATGGTAAAGTTGTCCGCGCATTATATGAAATCCGGCGGAAACCTGTCAATGCGCCCGGCGTCTACCCCGTTTTTCATGAATGAATGTCAACGGGAAGGGATCAGATCGACCAGTCGCCGATGCCGAGGCGACGGCAGATCTCGGAGACGAGAATGGCCAGCACGAAGGCGGGGGCCACGTATTTCACAAGAAAGGCATAGAAACCCTTCGCCTTGAAGACATGGCCCTCCGCCTCGCATTCCTCGATAATGCCGGCGGGCTTCAGCACCCAGCCGACGAAGATACAGGTCAGTACGGCGGAGACCGGCATCAGGACGCAGCTTGTAGTGAAGTCGAAGAAGGAGAGAAAGTCCATCCCGAACGGCCTGATGTCGCCCCACACGCCGAAACCGAGCGCGGAGAAGACCGACAGGAAGCAGATGAGCGCCCCCACGAAGAGCGTCGCGGAGTTGCGCGCGAGCTTGAGAATGTCGCAGAATGCGGCAACGCACGCCTCGTAGAGGGAGATCGCCGACGTCGCAGCGGCGAAGATGACAAGCGCAAAAAACGCCAGCCCCAGCCAGTTGCCCGCCGGACCCAGCATCGCGAACACCTTGGGGAGCGTGACGAACATGAGCCTCGGACCCGCGTTCATGGCCTCGCGCACGGGCGTTCCCGTCTTTACGGCGAACATATAGACGACGGGAATGATCATCAGCCCCGCGACGAGGGCGATGAACGTGTCGAAGAGTTCGATGCGCCGAACGGATTTCTCGATCGGATCCGACTTCTTCATGTACGAGCCGTACGTCACCATGATGCCCATGGCGAGCGACAGCGAATAGAACATCTGCCCCATCGCGCCGAGGATCGTCTTGCCAAGGGTCATGAGGGAGAAGTTGCCGTCGGCGTCGCGGAGACAGCCCATGTTGGGCACGAGATAGTAGCGAACGCCCTCGCGGCTTCCCGGCAGGCAGACGACGTAGACTGAAATGGCGATGGCCAGGCCGAAGAGAATCGGCATCAGCACGAGATTGGACTTCTCGATGCCGTTCTTCACGCCGAGGACGATGACCGCCGCGCAGGCGAAGATGAAGACGAGCCCATAGCCAAACGGCGCGAAGTTCGCCCCGATGAAGCCGCTGAAGAACACATCGGCGTCCGCCGCCTCCGCGCCCATCAGCTCGGCCCCCGTGAAGGCCATCTGCGCGTAGGCGGTGAAATACTTCATCACCCAGCCGCCGATGACGCAGTAGTACGGGACGATCAGAATCGGGACAACCGTGGCGAAACACCCCACGAACCCCCACCCGCGCCGCAGCCGCGCGTAGGCGGTAAGCTGGCTTTGCTGCGTCTTGCGGCCGAGCGCGATCTCGGTCAGCATCAGCGTGAAGCCCAGCGTCACCACCAGGAGGAGATAGACGACGAGGAAGATGCCGCCGCCGTACTGCGCCGCCAGATAGGGGAAGCGCCAGAGGTTCCCAAGACCAATCGCCGAGGCCGCCGAAGCCAGCACAAACGCCATCTGCCCCGACCAGCTTGCACGCTTTCCGCCTTCCATCTCAATTCGCCCTTCAGTGAATTCGGCAACGCAGCACCGTCCAACGCGCAGAGGATCAGCGGCGCGACTTCGGCCCCATCATTCGGCGCATCTCGGAATTGCTTCCCCTGAGACCCGATTTGATCTTGGGCTCCGGGCGCGTTTCCACCGCCTTGGGTTTCGTCTCCTGCGGGGGCGTCTGCAGTTCGATGCGAACCGAGCGAACGAAGTCCTTGAGTTCCTTATCCAGGCGATTGGCCACGTATTCGTCGGCATTGTCAAGCTTCGCCGCCTCCTTGCGGATCCGCGACTTGAGCGACCGCCACTCGCGGTTGCAGCGCTCGAGCGTCGCGGGGCTCATGATGAAGAGCGGATACGCATCGCCAAAGGCGAAGGGCGCGGTCCAGCCCGTCGTGCGACCGGTGTTGTCCTTGAGCGTACGGGCGCCCTGCGGCAACACCAGCCCTTCCTGCGGATCGGCCGCCACAAGCACGAGACGACGCCCGTTCAGCGCCTCCGTCTTCAGCCGCACGATCATCGTGAAACGCTCCTTGTCAAGATTCGCCAGAAGCTGCTTCAGCGTCGCACGGTCGGGGTAGTGCACCTCGGAGAAATCATTGGTGATCGTGTCGTCACGAACCATGTCGAGAAGCTCAATCGGACGATTGCCGAGCACGCACTGGGCCATCTCCGCCCAACGACGTTCATCCACTTCGAGGTCAATGCAGGGATCCGTCCCCGCTTCGTTGCAGACGCGGTCGAAAGTCGAGAACTTGAGCGCCCCCACCGCCTTGTCGACGTGCCGCTTGTTGGCGCGCTGCCACTCCTCGTTCTCCTTCGCGAGGCGCTCGGCCTCCGCGCGCGCCTCGCGTTCGCGCGCCGCCGCCTCTTCGCGGGCCTTGGCTTCGGCCACCCGTTGCGCCTCGACCGCCGCACGGCGGTCGGCCTCGGCTTTGCGCGCGGCTTCAAGCTTCGCCCGTTCGGCGGCCCGGCGTTCGCTCTCCCGCCGGGCGCGTTCCGCCTCGGCCTTCTCCTCGGCCTGACGGGCGCGTTCCGCCTCGGCGGCCTTCACGGCCTGGTAGTCCTGCCAGCGATTCCAGCCGTACCAGCCGCTGCCCGCAAGCCCCAGAAGCACAAGACCCAATACGGCGTTGGAGACGATCGCCTTGATGCGGGCGGCCTTCTTCGCCGCCCGCGCCTCGGCGCGCGCCGCCTCAAGGTCAAATCGCCGTCCTGCGACCATGTCGGCTCCTCCTTAACGCGGATACGATGGGGAATCAGTTCTTGTAGGTGACGACGCCCGTCCCCTTGCGGATTACGCCAATCACGCTGTAGGGCTGGTGCTGGGCCTTGAGAATGTTCGTCGCCTTCTCCAGCTGCGCCTTCGGAAGGATGACCACGAACCCGATGCCCATGTTGAAGACGCGGTACATCTCGTCGCGATCGACCTTGCCCTGGTTCTGGATGAACTTGAAGATCGTCGGCACCTCCCACGACGCGCGGTCAATCTCGGCATTGACCGCCTTGGGCAGGACGCGCGGAATGTTGTCCGGGAAACCGCCGCCCGTGATGTGCGCCATGCCGGTGATCTTGATCTTGCGTTCCATCAGCTTGGCAACGGGCCTGAGGAAGCTCTTGTGGACCGCGAGGAGCGCGTCGCCGAAGGTCTGGTTCGTCCCCGGAAGCTTGTCCTGCCAGGAATACTGGCACATGTCGAAGATGACGCGGCGCGCGAGCGAAAAGCCGTTCGTCTGCAGACCGCCGGAGGGAAAGCCGAGGATGACGTCGCCCGCACGGATCGACTTGCCGGTGATGAGTTCGGACTTCTTGACGTGGCCGACGATGGTGCCGACGAGATCGTATTCACCGGCCGGATAGAGACCGGGCATTTCGGCGGTCTCGCCGCCGAGGAGCGCCATCTTGTTCTCCTTGCAGGCCTTGCAGAGTCCGGAGACGACGGCCTTGAACTGCACGGGATCGACCTTCGCCGTGCCGACGTAGTCCATGAAGAAAAGGGGCTTCGCACCCTGCACGAGGATGTCGTTGACGCAGTGGTTGACGATATCCTGTCCCACCGTGTCGTGCTTGTTCATCATCGCGGCGACCTTGAGCTTCGTGCCCACGCCGTCCGCGGAGGCGACGAGGATCTCGTCCTTGCCGGTCGGCACCTTGTGAAGCCCGCCGAATGCGCCGATGTTGCCGATGACCGCCGCCGTCTTCGTGGCGGCCACCATCTGCTTGATGGAGCCGACGGCATTCATCTTGACATCAATGTTGACCCCTGCCTGGGCATATGCGGACTTCACTTCTTTTGCCATGACCTGATCCTCGTCGGATAACCTGAAACCTGAAAAAAAAAGACACCTTGGGGACAAAACACGGAGGGCACGTGAGAGAATCACGTGCCCTCCGCCTGCCAAGCTCAGAGCTTGTCGTTGGAGCCGAGCACCTTCACGATCTTGTGGATGTACATCGCCTTCATCGCTTCGCGCGCGGGCGAGAGGTACTGGCGCGGATCGAAATCGCCGGGTTTCTCCGCGAAATGCCTGCGGATGGCCGCCGTCATCGCCAGACGCGAATCGGAATCGATGTTGATCTTGCAGACCGCGCTCTTGGCGGCCTTGCGCAGCTGCTCCTCGGGAATGCCCACGGCGTCGGGGAGCTTGCCGCCGAACTTGTTGATCGTATCGACGTGATCCTGCGGAACGCTCGAGGAACCGTGCAGCACGATCGGGAAGCCGGGGAGCTTCTTCTCGATGGCCTTGAGGATGTCGAACGCCAGAGGCGGCGGAACGAGCTTGCCCGTCTTCGGGTCGCGGGTGCACTGCGCGGGGGTGAACTTGTAGGCGCCGTGCGAAGTGCCGATCGAAATGGCCAGCGAGTCGCAGCCGGTCTTGGTGGCGAATTCGATCACTTCCTCGGGCTTGGTGTAGTGCGACTCGGCCGCGGAAACCTCGTCCTCGACGCCGGCGAGAACGCCCAGCTCGGCCTCGACGGTCACGTCGCGCTTGTGCGCGTAGGCCACGACCTTCTTCGTCAGCTTGATGTTCTCGGCGAAAGGCAGGTGGGAGCCGTCGATCATCACCGACGAAAAGCCCGTGTCGATGCAGCTCTTGCACGTCTCGAACGTGTCGCCGTGGTCGAGATGCAGCACGATCTGGGGCTTCTTGCAGCCGAGTTCCTTGGCATAGGCGACCGCGCCCTGGGCCATGTAGCGCAGGATGGTCGGGTTGGCGTATTTGCGCGCACCCTTGGAAACCTGCATGATTACGGGCGAATTCGTTTCCACCGCGGCCTGGACGATGGCCTGCATCTGCTCCATCGTATTGAAATTGAACGCGGGGATGGCGTAACCACCCTTCACCGCCTTGGCGAACATCTTCCGGGTGTTGACCAACCCAAGTTCCTTATAGCTGACAGTTTTAGCCATTTTTAGGATTCTCCTTTAAATTGCCCTTAAACCAGGGATATGTGTAGAATTATATCACAAACTGTCGGCAAAAGGCAATAGTGCGGAAGAGACGGGTCCGACCCGGCCCTCGATGCGGTAGTAGCGGTAGACGAGTTCGGCGGAATCGAGCCTGAATTCGCTCGTCTCCTGCTCCTCACCGACCTGCGTCCACGGCCCGTTGACGCGGTCGTCCGTGCCCATCAGCGCAAAGCGCACCGTGTAGGTGCGGTAGTCGCGCCCCGACCACGACGAGTAGAGCGTCGAACCGTTCTGCGCCTCGTAGATGTCGTTCAGGTACTTGACGACCTTCACCCCGTCGAGCGCGAGCGCCACCTGGTCGCCGGCGAGGCGGTGGAACGGACGGTTCAGCGCCACCGACACCGCGTTGGTCGGGTCAAGCCCGAACACGTAGCTCTGCCACAGCGGCACGCCGTTCGCGCCGGATGTCTCGATCTCGGTCTTGTAGTTGTCTTCACCAATCGCCGTATAGCCCTTCGCGTCCAGCCAGCTCTTGGGCACCCACACCGTGCGGTTGGTCGTCACCCCGTCGTCTTCCAGACGTACCACGTCGTAGAAACGATCCCACCGCGCCACGAAACGCATCGTTTGAACCCCATCGAAACGGAATGTGTCAAGAACGCCATTGGTCACGGCCTGAACGCTGAAATAGGCCGAATCGCCGTCGTTCTTGTGTTCGATCTTTTCGATATAGTCGAATTCGACGGTCTGCGAGCCGTCGACCGGCTCATACATCCAACCCGTCGGTTCGTGCCCTTGCGGACGAACCGTTGTCGTATCCTCGTAAATCTCCTTCAGCCCCGACTGGTTCCTGAGGATTCTCGATTCCCCCGCGCCCAAAAGGAGGTGCAGAAGTTTCTTGTACGGCTGCGGATCGGTCGTGGCGGTGTAATCGCGATCGACGAAAGTGACGAGCTTCTTGTCCACCGCCGCGGCTTCCAGTTCCCAGACGGCGGTGAGCACCAGCCCGTCTTCCGAGCCGACGCGGACGCGCGTATCGCCCGAGCCGATGGCGAGATAGGAACGCACGGTCGTGTCGTCGTACTGGGCCTCGACCTCGTACTCGACCGTCTCGCCGGCCGCGTAGACATTGCCGGTGGTCAATTCGCGCCAACCCTTGAAAACGTAGCCCGAACGCGTCGGCGTCCCCAGCGTGTATTCCGGAGCCGAAGTCGACAGGCGGTAGGAGTCGTCGGTGTAGGATCCGCCTTCGAGATTGAAGGTGATCGTGCGCTCCTTGGCAAAGAGAAGCGTCACGTGCCGGTCTTCCGCCGGCATTTCAAAAGCCAGCAGATTGTCGCACGCGCCGAACGGATGGAACGTGGTCCCGGTGTAGAGACCGAGGAAGTTCCACCCCTCGTCGGCGACGGGCGAGATGACCACGCGCGAACCGATGCCGACGATCCGGGCATAGGGGGAGTCGAGCGTGGCGGTCACCAGCTCCGCGCCGCCGTCGTTGATCTGCGCCAATCCGCCCGTCGTCGAAATCACCGTCAGCGAAGCCGTCTGAATCGGCTCGCTCGTGGTGAAATAGACCTGGTCGATCAGGTTGCCTTTGCTCGCGTCGTTGTGCTTGGAGAGCGACAGGAAGGCGAACTTGGTGACGTTCTGCCCGGCCGGGACGGTGTAGGTGCCGGTCAGATCCGTCCAGCCGTAGAGATCGCTCGCGTCATACGGCGCCTCGTGGTAGGTGACCTGAATGGACGTCAGCCCCGCGGCGGCGATTTCATCCAGCACGGCCTGCTGCCAGCCCGTCGGCTTGGAAGCGACTTTCGCCGTGTAGATCGCCAGCGCCTGCTCGAACTCGTCCGGCGAACCGATCAGGAACGCCAGCGCATCGCCGGCTTCGCGCGCCTTGTGCGAGAAGCCCCAATAGAGCTTGACGCCCGGCACGATCGAGACGTCCTGATACAGCGCGCCGATGTAATTGGCGTTGAGTTCGGCGAACTGGACGCCGTCGCGCGCCAGCGCCGTATGGTAGCTGGAGATGCAGCTGCCCTGGAAGGCATCCGTTCCCACCGACGCGATTTCGATCTTGTTGTCGCTCGCGGTCGTATACCAGTTCAAGCCCTCCGTCCCCCCGGCGTAGTTGGCATAGAACTTCGGATTCGACTGTTCCGTATTCCGCGGAAACTCGAAGCTGCCGTTGTGGAGCGACACCGGGAAGGAAGGGGTGCCGGATCCATCCCAGATGCCGTAGAGCGTCACGATCGACAGATCCATCCGCGTCAGATGGGGAACGGACGATCCGGCCGCGAACTCGGCTTCCGTTGCCGTCGCGTCGCGCGACCAGCCGAGGAAGGTCCATCCTTCCGCCACGAGCGTCCCCTGGCCCGCCAGCGTCACGGTATCGCCGGTGGCGACCACCTGCTGCTGCCAGACGTTGCTCTTGCCGGACACTTCCTCGACGCCATCGCCTTCGATGGCGCCGGTGCCGCCGGACGAATAGACGATGGTATAGCGGATGCGCTCGCCGCTGGCCCGGATGACCAGGTTGCCGACGACCTGGTCGCCGGGGACGACGATCACGCCGGTCATGGCGTTGTAGGTCCAGCCTTCGAGGAGTTCGCCCGCTTCGTTCCTGACCTCGATCGTCGAGGGCAGGCGGAAGCCTTCGGCGGCAAAGATCGTGGTGATGAAATCGTCGTTCTCGAGCGCCTTGCCCTGATAGGTGCCGGACGTGCCTTCGACCGGCTTCAGGATGGCGCCGTCGCCGGTGATGTCGGTCGCAATCAGCGTCACGTCGAATTTCTGCCGCCCGGTGTCGGCGTTCTCGTCGATCTCCCACTGCGCATAAAGCGTCAGCCCGCTACCGGCGGACACGCGATGGCGTTCCGTCTCGCCGTCCGGGTCATAGACGACCAGATATGCCGAACCGTCCTGCTCGTCGATTTCGAACGTCACCGTACTGCCCGTCGCGTGCAGATCGCCGGACAAATCGCGCCAGCCAAGGAAGGTGTAGCCGGAACGGGTCGGGGCCAGCACGGTATACGAAGGATGTTTGTAGGAAAGCTGCATCGAGGTGATTTCGGCGCCGTCTTCGCCGACGTATGTGCCGCCGTTCGGACGGAACACGACCTGCGCATCGGTCGAGGTGACGAAGTCGATGCTGAGGTCTTCGCGCAAGCCGTTCCGCATCAGGTCGAGAAACACGGTGTCGCAGTTCTGACGCGCAACGAAAACCCCGTTGGTCATGATGCCGCTGAAATGGTAGGCGGGACGCATCGCCAGCGTCAGAAGGATGAGCGTGCCGTTGTCGTATGAGGAGAGGAACGACCCGTTGTCCTCGACCGTCGTCAGCTCGGCGGAGTCGTTGACGTAGACCATGGCGCCGGGGCCGGCCGTAATCGACAAGTCGTGGCGCTCGACGGGAATCGAGTCCGAAAGATAGACGCGGTCGAGCAGATTGCCGTACGACGAGGCGGCGCCGTTGTTGCCCGTCACCCACGACGCGAACGCATACTCCGTCACCGGACGCTCGGAAGGCACGACGAAGACGCCGTGAATGTCCTCCCACGCGCCCTTGTCCGCCGTATTCACCGTAGCGGTATGGACGACGTTGGTGAACTGAAGTCTTTCCGCCAGCTCGTCGATCTGGGCCATCGCCTCTTCGGGCGACAAATGGTTTTCATCGTCCTCCTTCGTGTTCGCGAACTTGTCGTAGATCGCCCGCGCCTGCTCGATCTGGTCCGACGAGCCGATCCACATCGACATCGTTTCGCCGGTGATGCCGTTGCTGCCGCGCGCACGGTGGGAGAAGCCCCAGTAAAGCGTCGTGTGCGGCAGGGTCGCGATGCGCTGGTACAGCAGGCCGGCGGTATTGGCGTTCAATTCCGCAAACTGCTGCCCTTCGCGAACGGCCGTCATGTTGTATTGTGCCGCCGCACCGCCGGTCAGCCGGCCGATTTCAATCAGATTGTCGGCGGCGGTCGTGCTCCAGCCGACGGTGTTGGGGTCCTGGATCTCGCTCTCGGTGATGACCGCGCCGGCCAGATGCCAGTAGTAGTTCGTCGCGATGAGCGGCGACTCGAAGCCGCCGTTCTGCAGCACGACCGGATAGGAGACCTTGCCTTCTTCGGGATCCGTCCGCCAGACCGCATAGAGCCGGGCCTGCGCCAGATGCTTGATGACCAGGTGATCAACGCTCGCGCCCGGCTCGAAGTCCGGGTGCGTCTGCCCCTGGATCCGCGACCAGCCCAGAAACACCCACCCCTCGGCATGGAGCGTGCCACCGTCGGCCAGCACGACCTTGCCCTCGCCGTCGGCCGTGTCCACCGACTGAACCCAGGACCGATCGTCGTCATTGGGGACCAGCAGCGAAGCGCCGGAGGCGAGCTCCGGCTCGCCGTCGCCGTGCGCATGGTAGCGGATCGTGTAGACGATCGGCTTGGCGACGACGGTAATGTCGATTCCCTTCTCGGCGTTTGCCGCCAGCACCGCCGCCGGAATCGCAAGGCTCCCGGAGATGGTGTCCAGCGACACGCCCTCAGGGACGACCGACTCCGCCTCGCCCGGCTGGCTCTCCTTGTAGAGCGTGTAGCACTTGTCGGCAAGCACCGTCGCGGTGAAACTCTCGTTCGTCGGCGCCGTCGCCACGTAGAGGTTTGGCGTCTCGGCATCGGCCAACAGACGCAGACCGTCGCCTCGGGAATGGGACGTCGTCACCCGCACCGTGCAGGTATCGGCGGCGAACGCGGCCTGGACGACCGCCAGAGCCGACAGGATACAAACAAAAAACCGACTATCCATTGCGCTTCCTCCTCAGTAACAAGGCTGCCGCACCGAGCAGCACCAGCATCGCTCCGCTAGGCTCGGGAGCCGCCCAACCGACCATCGCCAGATTCCAGGCATGATCGTACACGCCGACTTCGCTGGTCTGCACGGCCCCCATCGCCACCAGATTCCCATAGGTCTGTCGGTCCGAAGTATAATACGCGGTAATCGAACCGTCCTCCGCCACGATGCCCAATTCCACCGCGTAGATTTTGGCGGGATCGTCCGAAATTTCAGTCGAATTGGCCCAACCGTAGAATAACGTACCGAGATCGTCTTCGCTTTCAAGGCCGATGGCCGGGACGTAGTCGATCCGTTCGCCGGTGTCCGCGCCAATCGAATACAGCCGCGCCACCACGTTGTCGGCATTGCCGCCGGCTTGTTCCAGCGTCGCGAGATAGGCGGTCGTAAAACTCTCGTCGGCAACGCCGTCGATCATCCAATAGAGAATCCCGGCGCGAGCCGTACACGCCAGCGCCAGAACCGCCAGCGCCGCCAACCAACCCGCCGCTCTCATAGCGCCTCCCAGGTGACGGACATCGCGCCATGGCCGGACTTGCGGGCGTACCACGCCGCCGTACCGGCGGCAATCGTCGGATCGCCGTCCGTCTTCAGCCGTTTGATTCCATTGACGATCACGTAGTACCGGCGCGTCCACTTCGCGCCGTCGAAGCGGATCGTCTCCTGCGTTCCGTCCGCCTGCGGCACGCGGATCTCGTCGCCGTCCGCCGCACCGACCGCCGCCCAGTCGATCGCCCCGCCGTTGAGCCGGAAGTCGCCGGCCGCCGGCACCGGCATGCCGAAAAGCGTCTGCCCGAACTCCTTGCCGTCCGGCGCCGCCGCCAGCTCGACCGTCACCCCGGCCTGCTGCACCTGACCGACGACCAGCACCGTCTGGTTGCTCCGCGTCGCCGCGCCCGGACGGTGCAGCCAGGCCCCGTAGCCGATGGCGAGCGGCGTGGCATCCGCCGCCGCGCCCGTCGTCTCCTCGGCCTGGCCGTCGCCCACGTGCACCACGCAGCGCGCCTGCCACGCGTCGCCGTCGGCATTGCGCACCAGATCGAATACCCGGTATTGCGCGTTGACGCGGTCGTAGACGTAGAGCGCGTCGCCCGGCTCCAAAGAGGACGTCAGCACCAGGGCGTCGGCCGCCGGCACCGCATCGCCATACCCGACGGCGCCCCACACGACCGCCAGCGGCAGATATTCGGCGGCACTGGTTATCCGCACGAGCCCCAGCAGGTTGGGGCCGTTCAGCGTCTCCACCTCCGCCGCCATCACGACGGCGGCAAACAGCGCACAGAGTATCGTCACCCGGAACTTCATTGCGCACCTCCGTCACGCACGACCCGGAAGAAGCCGCAGTCCGCGCCCTCGTCCACGCCCACGCGCAGCTCGATCGTCCGCTGCGCATCGCCGGCCACCGCCGACCGCGCCGCCCGGGGGACGTCCATCCGTCCCGGTACCGCCCCCGCCGCGACGTTGTAGTCGAGCACGTTCAGCGTATCGGCCACGGTCAGCACCACTTCCGACCCCTCGCGGCGAATCGCCGCAATCCGCGGCGACGGCGCGTCCGCCGGCACGGCGGAACGGACCATCGCAGCCGAACTGGCGCCCGACAGCGCACCAAAGCCGGATGCCGGTGTCGTCTGCGGCGCGGCGACCGCCGACCAGCCGTCCACCCGGAACGCCGCTCCGGAACGCGCCGTCGCCCGCGTGTCCAGCAACGCCAGCATCAACCGCTCGCCCGTGCGCAATGCCGATTTGTCTATCGCCACATCCGTTTTCGGACAGCACCCGCCGCGTGCCAACGGCAATTTGAAAAGCACGCGCGAGTTCTCGCCATCCACCGGCGTCCCATCCGCAGCAAAACCGGCGAACGGCACATCCGAAGCCATCGCCACCAAAGCGTAATATTCGCCATCGACCGCCGGCACATTGTCGGCATAACAGTCGGGTCCGGCACTCGACACCGTCATCACCAAGGCATCCTCGCCCACCGTAACCGCCCGACCGGAACCAGCAAGCGACAACCCTGTCGCCAGCAACAAGCCCCGCAGCAGGAGCCTCGCTGGACGTCCCGCCTGCCCTTCGGCAATTTCTCCTCCATTTTTTCGCGCCATCTACGTTTTACCCTCTTAACTATTCGTAATTCATCCGTTTTTCTGGAAAAATGCAACATTGGCACTTCCCGCTCAAACGAACATTGAGCGCGTATTATAGCACAGAATTTTGCAAAAACAAGGGGGGGGGGGGGGAAATTATTGATTTTTTATTGTTTATCTACAATTATTTAACCTTATAGACGTCCACAAACCTCGCCGCGAATTCAACGCAAATCCAATACCGTCAAAACACATGAAAAACCGAGTTTGCCGACCGTCCATCGACCATGCCCATTTGCTTTGGCAATCGGCGGAAGATCCGACAACCGGCGGGTGCAACGCTTTGGGGCTGGCCAAAGGCAACCCTCGAAAACTGCCATGCGGCGAACCCCGTCCGCCGTTGCAGTTGCCTGATCTAGCGACCTGCGACGGTCGCGACGGCATCCGGCCTTATCGCCGGATGCGCAGGAACGCGCGCGCGGCGGTGCCGTCGCCCGGCGTCACCGTGA